>JAWLFE010000016.1:0-57968 GCA_041685735.1 Nitriliruptoraceae bacterium | reverse complement strand
GCGGTCTGCAGACGCCACCACACCGCGATCACCAACCAGGCCTGGACCCTGACCATGACCCCCGACGGCACCGTGACCGTCCGACGCGGGAACCGCACCGCCACCACCGACCCACCCCACCGACGAACCCTCCACCCCGCCTAGCCCGGCCGCCACACGGCAGCCGGGCCCACACCCACGTCACGAAGCCCCGGGCACAGGCATCCAGAGCGACAGCAGCGTGGCCGGCACAGGGTCAGCGGGCGATGCGATCCAGGCCCAGCGCGGCGAAGCGGTTCCTGAGGTCGTCGTAGTCGACCTGGGTGATGGGTCCGAAGGCGGACAGCTCGGCGTTCGCCAGCGTCGTGGCGAGGTCGTCCGGTAGATCGAGCAACGCAATCCGGACCCGATCGGACACGGCCGTCGGCAGGTCAGCCCGAGCGACCAGGGGTTGCACGGGATGGGGGCCGAGCTCCGCGATCTCACGGAGCCGGCGGCCCAGATCCGGATCCTCCCGGCGGCGGCGACGCCACACGTTCGAATCGATCGCGGCGGCATCGACCTCACGGGCCACCAGGAGCTCGAGCGACCGCAGATGTGACCCCGACCGCACGAACCCCACCCGGTCCACGTCAACATCGCGTTCCGACATCGCCAGACGAAGGCTGTGGAACCCGCTCAAGCTGACATCGTCGTTGTAGGCGACCCGGGCCCCGACGAGTTCATCCAACGACGCGGCGCCCCCGACCGGCGCCAGCACGTCACCGAAGTACACGGGCGACCCCGCGGCGCGTGGATCCGTCGGTCGCCACGCAACACCGATCAGGCGGACCGGCGCGACGGGGCCGGTGGTCATCCACACGTACGACGACGCACAGACGAAGGCGAGGTCGACCTCGCCGGTGCTGAATGGTTCGGCTTCGCCCAGTCGGGGTCCCGAACGTGTCGCGTCGAAGCCGACCTGGACGTCGACGCCCAGATCATCGGACAGGTACCGCCCGAGGCCCACGAACAGGTCGGCCGGGAGGCTCGGGGCGAGGTAGCTCAGCAGTCGCAGCCTCATGTCCTCACTTCACCTCACCGTCGCTGACGCCGATGTCGGCGATCACGGTGCTCTCTTCGCGCCTCGGTCAGTGCCGATCGGAGCGGTCAGAAGGCCCGGACGGCATCCGGATGACGCTCCGCCCGCGACAGGCTACGGATCGTCGCCCAGCCACCGGCCCGCAACGCGGCCGTCCGTCCGAGCACGCCCGCGACGCAGGCCAGTGCCTCCGGTGGCACCGTCGGCTGCTCCCGACCGACACTGACCGTCAGATCGTCGAGGTGGACGACCAACTCGACCAGCCGGGTCTCCAGGTATCCCGCGACCGTCATCTCCAGCCCCTGCAGCACCTGCACCCGCCGGGCGAGGAGGGCATCGTCCAGCGTCACAGCCAGCTGCTGTCGCGCCTCGTGCATCCTGCCGACCAGCGCCACCGGCCCCTCCTCGGCCTCCGCGACCGAGCGCGAGCGGACCCCCGCATGCAACTCGCTGGCGACAGGGTCGTGGTCGCCCAGCACCGTGGCGAAGTAGCCGGCCGCGTCGACCGTCGGAGACTGCGATGATCCGGCTGACTCGAGGTAGCGGGGAACCGTCAGCACCGCCCGCGCCAGGTGGCCGGCCAACCCGCCGATCGTGTAGCCGGTCAGTGCGCTGGCCTCGTCCCACGCGGCCGCGACCTCGGCGGTGGCGACGACCTGCTCCGCGGCCTCGGCCGTAGCGAGGAACGAGGTTACGACCATGCGGGCCTCCCGGCGTGTGGTGGGCGGCATCCTGCCACGGCGTGCCCGGGGCCACCAGCCAGGCTCGGGTCTGTGGCGCGGTTCAGCACACGTCGCTCGTCGCGCGGAGCCGCAGCATCGCGACCGTTCCCACCAGCGGGCCCCCCGCGAGCACGACGAAAGCCCACCGCCAGCCCACCAGGTCGGCCAGGAGCGGGATCAGCCAGATCGTCGCAGCCGTGACCATGAACCCGAACGCGAGCTGGAGCGTGACGGCCGTCCCCACGTAGCGCTGGTCCGCCACCTCCGTGACGACCGTGGAGAACTGGGCCGAGTCCGCGACGATCCAGAACCCCCAGAACAGTCCGAGCAGCACCAGGGGCAGGGTCGGACCGGACCACAGCAGTCCGATGGTCAGCGACGAGGCGCCGGACAGGACCATCGAGATCGACGTGAGCCTGGCCCGGCCGTGCCGGTCGGCCAGGCGACCTCCGACGACACAGCCCGCCGCGCCGACGCCGATCGTCGCGAAGGCCGCCGTCGATGCGGCGACCACGGACAGGCCCGATCCACCGGCCTCGAAGGAGGTCGCGTAGAACACCCCGATCCACGCCCACATGGCGTACAACTCCCACATGTGGCCGAGGAACCCGATGGAGGCCAGCCGTACCTCGCGGTCGCGGACGACCACGAGCAGCTGCCGGGGGTCGAAAGGGACCGTTGGGAACCAGAACGGGCCGTCCCGTACCCCGAACTCGGCGATGGCCCCGCCACCGACCGTCAGCACCGAGGTGATGACGATCACCAGACGCCAGTCGGCACCACCCAGGGCATTGACCAGGTGCGGCAGCGCCGAACCCAACGTGAGCGCCCCCACCATGACCCCGAGCGCGAGCCCGCGGTCGCGGCGGAACCACGACGCCATCACCTTCATCCCGGGCGGGTAGACCCCGGCGAGCAGGGCGCCGGTCGCGAACCGCGCGATCATCGCGCCCGTCGCGCCATCGACGACCAGCAGCGCCAGATTCATGATGGACGCGCCGACGGCGCCAAGCAGCATCAGCCGACGTGGCGGGATCGCGTCAGCCAGGGTCAGCCCGGCGGAGAGCAACGCACCGGTGACGAAGCCGAGCTGCACCGCGATCGTCAACCACGATCCCTGCGACGCCGACAGGTTCCACTGCGCCGTCAGCTGCGGCACCACGGCCGTAGCCGAGAACCACGTCGTCATCGCCAGCAGCATGCCGGTCGCGAGCCAGCCCAGCGCCCGCCAACGTCCGACCGCGTCGGCGCTCTGGACCCATGAGGACGGGCTCTCCACTGACGGATCCATGCGCCTCCCCACGTCGGTCGGGCCGAGGCCGCACCGCAGTGATCCCACGGCATGACGATGGGGCAACCCATCGGCGGTCCGCCGTCATCCGCCCGCCGGTGGGTCAGCGGTCTTGGTCGGGGTCCAGCCGCTCCTTCATGGCGGGGATGACCCCGCCCGCGAGGATGCGCCCGACCTGTCGTTCCGACAGGCGGTGCCGCGCGATGATGGTCGCATCCTGTGTGGTGTTGACCACCTCGATGTCGCTCCCACCGGCCAACGCGTCGCGCAGGCCGACGATCCGCAGGACGTCGCCCTGCTCGATCGCGTCCGCGTCCTCCGGGTCGGTGAACTCCAGCGGCACGACCCCGAAGTTGGCGAGGTTCTGCCAGTGGATGCGGGCGTACTCCTTCACCAGGGTCGCCCGCAGCCCGAGGTAGCGCGGTGCGACCACGGCGTGCTCCCGGGACGAACCCTGGCCGTAGTTGACGCCGGCGACGACCGCATGGCCGGCGCCGCCGTCGTCCTGGATCTGCTTCGCACGGTCGTGGTAGGAGTCATCCACCCGCTCGAAGGCATGGCGGGCGATACCGGGGATGTTCGAACGCAGAGGCAGGACCTCGGTGCCGCCCCGCAGGATCTCGTCGGTGGAGATGTCGTCACCGAGCTTGAGGAGCACCGGCAGCTCCAACACGTCGGGCAGCGGCTCGAAGTCCGGCAACTCGGCGATGTTGGGCCCCATGCGCAGCTCAGGACGCTCGCCGTTGCCAGCCGGGCGGGGTGCCACGAGGTTGGCCGTGTCCAGCAACGGCTGGTCGGGCTCCCGCACCCGCGGGTAGTCGATGGAGGGCAGGGGCTTGCCACCGTTGATGTCACGGGAGGCGCCGGTGCCGAGGTCCCGCGGATCGGTGATGACGCCGGTCATCGCGGAGGCGATGGCGGTCTCCGGGGAACAGAGGTGGACCTTGTCCTCACGCGTGCCGGAGCGACCCGGGAAGTTTCGCGGCACGGTGCGAAGGGCGACCTCGTCGGTCGCGGGGGCCTGGCCCATGCCGATGCAGCCGTTGCAGCCGGCCTGGTGCAGGCGGGCACCGGCGCGGACGAGCGCGAGGAGGTGGCCGTCGTCGATCAGGTTGCCCAGGATCTGTCGGCTGCTCGGGTTCACGTCGAACGAGACCCGGGGGTGGGACACGTAGCCGATCGCGTCGCAGACCTCGGCCACGACGGCGAAGTCCCGGTACCCGGGGTTGGCGGACGACCCGACGTAGGCCTGCGCGATCGGTTCGCCGGCCACCTCGCTGACCGGCACGACGTTGCCGGGCGAGGTCGGCAGCGCGATCAGGGGGACCAACTCGGACAGGTCGATGCGCTCGGTGTGGTCGTAGGTCGCCCCCTCATCGGCCACCAGGTCGATGTGATCCTCCTCACGCGCCTGCGTGGTCAGGAACCGGCGCACCTCGTCGTCGGCCGGGAACACCGACGTGGTCGCTCCGAGCTCCGCCCCCATGTTGCAGATCACATGCCGGTCCATGGCGGACAGACCGGCCAGCCCGGCCCCGTGGTACTCGATGATGCGCCCGGACCCACCGTCGACACCGTGCCGCCGCAGCATCTCCAGGATCACGTCCTTCGCCGAGACCCAGTCGGGCAGCTCCCCGACCAGCTCGACGCCCCAGATCTCCGGCATCTGCAGGCGCAGCGGCTCGCCGGCCATGGCCAACGCGACGTCCAGCCCGCCGGCACCGATCGCGAGCATCCCGAGGCCACCGGCTGCCGGGGTGTGCGAGTCCGCACCGGCCATGGTGGCGCCCGGCCGGCCGAAACGTTCCATGTGGACCGGGTGCGAGATGCCGTTGCCCGGCCGCGAGTACCAGATCCCGAAGCGCTCGCACGCGGACTGCAGGAAGAGGTGGTCGTCCGGGTTCTTGTGGTCGTCCTGGACGAGGTTGTGGTCCACGTACTGGGCGGACAGCTCCGTGCGCACCCGGTCGAGCCCCATGGCCTCCAGTTCCAGCATGACGAGGGTGCCGGTGGCGTCCTGGGTCAGCGTCTGATCGATCCGGATGCCGATCGGCGCGCCCGACGTCAGTTCGCCTTCGACCAGGTGCTCGGCGATGATCTTGCGCGCGACGTTCTGGGCACCCATGCCGACCTCTCCACGCTGGTTGGACACCTCCAGCGTACGACGAGACGTCGCAACGTCCAGGGGCGCTCAGGACAGATCGCGGGCGAAGTGGTGCGAGGTGATCCGGTAGCCCGACGCGAGGTAGACCCGGTGGGCATCGTGGCGTTGATGGCCCGAGTCCAGGTGCACCGCGTCGGAGTCCAGCCGGGCCGCCTCGGCGGCGACCGCCTCCAAGAGCGCGGCGCCGTATCCCCGCCGACGGAAGGCAGCGCGCGTCGACAGGTCGTCGATGTAGAGGATGTCGCCCCAGGCGAGGTTCGCGATGGACCGGAACCCGGCGACGGCGGCCGCGGCCGCGTCGTCGGGATCGAACGCCGCCAGGAGCCGGAAGCCCTGCGGACGTTGGACGCTGTCGACACGCGCGACGAACCGGCCGACGTCCCCGGCGTAGGACGGGCGCAGCTCCGCCATGGCCGTGTGGGCCAGGTGGGTCTGGCCCACCTGCAGCTCGCGGATGTCGGTCATCCCCCGCCCCCGGGCCCCGACGCGGCGCGGTCGGCCAGGAGCTCGGCGATCACGCGCGCGGCACCGAGCGCGACGCCGTCGCGCCCGCGGGGACCGACGACCTGCAGACCGATCGGCAGACCGTCGGCGCCGTGGAGACCCGGGACGGCGATGGTCGGGGTCCCGAGCAGGGTCCACATCCGGCACAGCAGCGGATCGCCGGTCGTGTCGATCGAGGGGGCCTCCCCCAGGACCGCCGGAGCGAGCAGCACATCGACGTGACCGAAGACCTCGTCGAGGGCCAGACGGCCGGCGGCCGCGACGGCGATGGCCGGGTCGTAGTCGGCGCGCTGCGCCTCTCCATCATCGAGCAGGGCGAGGAGGCCCGGGCTCAGCGCGTCACCGTGGGCGGCACGGACCGCGGCGAGCTGGTCGGCGATCTCCACCGCCATGATGGTCCGCTGCGCGGCGACGAGGTCGCGCATCGCGTCCGGCAGGTCGACCTCGATCAGCTGGAGGTCGTCGGCCAGGTCGCCGACCGCCACCTCGACGACGTCCCGGGCAGCGGGATCGATCGCGTCCCAGTCGAACGTGCGGCAGAACCCGACCCGCAGCGACTCGTCGACGCTGGTCGGGGTGAAGTTCTCCGGGTCCGATGCCATGACCCCGAGCGCGAGCGCGACACCTTCGACATCGCTACCGATGATCCCGATCGTGTCCAGCGTGGGCGAGCACAGGGTCACGCCGTCGCGGGGCACCGAGCCCACGGTCGGCTTGCCACCGACCACACCGCAGAACGAGGCGGGTCGGACCACGGACCCGGCGGTCTGGGTCCCGATGGCGAGCGGGATCGTGCCGGCGCCGACGGCCGCGGCCGAGCCGCTGGAGGAGCCGCCGGGGGTGCGGGAGGGATCGTGGGGGTTGGTCGTGGGGCCGGGTCGGAACAGCGCGAACTCGGTCGTGACGGT
Source organism: Nitriliruptoraceae bacterium (assembly GCA_041685735.1). Lineage (GTDB taxonomy): Bacteria > Actinomycetota > Nitriliruptoria > Nitriliruptorales > Nitriliruptoraceae > CSSed11-175R1. The sequence continues at coordinate 51,319 of JAWLFE010000016.1, read as the reverse complement.
CTTGCCGACGATCACCGCACCCGCGGCCCGGAGCAGCGCGACGACGTCGGCATCGTGCGTCGCCGGGCCATCGACGGGGATGTCGGCGCCGTTGGTGGTGGGCATGCCAGCGACGTCGACGATGTCCTTGACACCGATCGGGACGCCATGCAGCGGCCCGACCGATGCGCGGTCATCGGCCCACTGACGGTCACGGTCCCGGGCTTCGTCGACGACGGCAACCGCGTCGAGGTGGCTCCACGCCTGCAGCGTGGGCTCCGCGGCCTCGATCGCGTCCAGGCAGCGGCGTGCCACGTCCTCGGCGGAGGTCGCGCCGGACCGGATGGCGGCGACGATCTCCAGCACGGTGCCGAGTCCGGCGGTGTCCAGCCGGGGCAGGTCGCTCATTGCCCCAGCCGGCGGCCGACGAGCACCCCGACCAGCGCGATCGCGGCACCCACGAGCAGCGCGACCGCCAGTTCCTGGACCCGGCGGTCATCCGGTGTGGGTGCCGGTCGCGACGCCGCGGCGTGGAAGACCCGACCGACCTGCACCTCGGCCGACATATCCGCGTCGGTGCCGCGTGGCTCGCTCGGTACCTGCGCGGGCACCGCCGGTTCCAACGGTTCCGTGGGACCGTGCAGCAGTTCGTGCTCGACGGCGGTGAAGAACTCACCGGCGGTCCGCTTGGCGACGCTGGCCAGCATGCGCTGCCCGACCCCGCCGATCATCCCGCCGACGACCGCATCGGCGTCGTAGTGGATCGTGGTCGATCCGGCCGTCTCCTCGAGTCGGACCTTGGCCTCGGCCTGGACCGTGCCGGGAGCGCCGGCCCCGGACGCGACCAGGGTGTAGGAGGCGGGCGCCTGGATCTCGTCCAGCGAGACCTTGCCCTGGTAGGTGCCCTTCACGCTGGCGACGCCGGCGGTGATGGTCGCGGCGTAGGCGTCGGGGCCCGTGACCTCCAGCGACTGGCAGCCGGGCAGCGTGCGCGCGAGCACGGCCGGGTCCTGCAGTGCATCCCAGACCCGCTGGCGATCGACGTCGATGGTGTGCTGTCCGGTCAGCTTCACGTGTCGGATCCTCCCTGAGCGGCCTGCCGCTGGTCGTGCAGTTCGGACGGCCCGATCGGCATGGCGCTGATGGTGACGCCGGTCGCATCCTCGATGGCCGCGGCGATGGCCGCGGAGCCCGGGATGACCCCGGCCTCGCCGGCGCCCTTGATCCCGAGCGGGTTCAACGGCGACGGGGTCTCGAGGTGGTCGATGTCGACCGGGGGAACCTCGGTGGCGTAGGGCATCAGGAAGTCCATGAACGAGGCGTTCTGCAGCTGGCCGTTCTCGTCGTAGGCCATCTTCTCGTACAGCGCCCCGCCCACCCCCTGGGCGACACCGCCGAGCACCTGGCCCTTGACGATCATCGGGTTGAGCAGCTTCCCGCAGTCGTGGACCACGGCGTAGCGCGTGACGGCGATGTCCGAGGTGTCCGGGTCGACCTCCACCTCGCAGGCGTGCATCCCGTTGGCGAAGGTCGAGCGCAGCGGGGAGTAGTAGTCCGTGCCTTCGAGGCCGGGCTGCTGGCCATCGGCGACGGGCGGCTGGTCCGGGTCCGGCGCGGTGGCGAACTGGGTCGCCGCCGCCGACTGCTCATCGAAGGCGTAGCGCATGGGGTTGGACAGCGTGGCGAGCATGCGCAGATCGATCGCGGTGTCCGGACTCCCGACGACCCGGACCTGACCCTCGGCGAGTTCGAGGTCCTCCTCGTCGACCTCCAGGGCCTCGGCGGCCATCTCCAGGGCCTTCTCGCGGACCTTGCGGGCCGCGAGGTGGATCGCGTTGCCGCTCATGACCGCGGCGCGTGACGCGAACGTGCCAACGGCGTACTGGAACCGCCGGGTGTCGCCGGTCACCACCTCGACGTCCCGGATGTCGACCCCGAGCTCGTCGGCCACGATCTGCGCGAAGGCGGTCTGGTGGCCCTGGCCCTGGGTGGACAGGCCCGTGGCGACCTGCACCTTGCCCGACGGCTCGATCAGGACGTGGCCACCTTCGTAGGGACCGACACCGGTGCCCTCCACGTAGCAGGCCAGGCCGATGCCGAGCAGGCGTCCCTCGGCGTTCGCGGCGGCCTTGCGGGCCGCGAAGCCGTCCCAGTCGACCAGTTCCTTGAGCATCGCCAGGGATGCCGGGAAGTCGCCCGAGTCGTAGACGTAGTCGCGGCCGTCCTGGAACATCAGGTCGAAGGCGTAGGGCATCTCGTCGGGCTGGATGAAGTTGGTGGCGCGGACCTCCGTGCGGTCCCGGTCGAGGTGCGCGGCGATGCGGTCGATCGTGCGCTCCATCGCGAAGCAGCCCTGCGGGCGACCGGCGCCGCGGTAGGGCGTGACCGGTGTGGTGTTGGTGTAGAGGCTGTCGAAGGTCACCCGGTAGTCGGTGATCCGGTACGGCCCGAGCAGCTGGGTCGAGGTGATGATCGGCACGATCAGGCCGTAGGGGATGTAGGCCCCGTGGTCGTGGAGGAAGCGCACGTCCAGACCCAGGATCCGTCCGTCGTCGTCGAACCCGACGTCGATCCACTGCACCTGTCCCCGTTCGTGGTTGGCCGAGATGAAGTGCTCGCGGCGGTCCTCGGTGAACTTGACCTCGTGCCCGAAGCGACGCGCGGCCCACGGGACCAGGACCTCTTCGGGCCACGGGTGCATGATCTTCACCCCGAAGCCCCCGCCGATGTCGGGGGCGATGCACTCGACCTGGGCGAAGGGCAGGTCCAGCAGGGTGGCGACGGCGGCCCGGACGCTCGTCGGGGTCTGGGTCGACGAGTAGATGCGCAGCTGCTGGTCGTCCGCATCCCAGCGGGCGAAGGTGCCGCGGGTCTCCATCGGGGTGGATGCCGACCGCTCGATGTCGAGGCGGAAGCTCAGGCGGTGCGGGGCGTCCTCGATCCGTCCCGGCGCGTCACCGAACTCCTGCACGAGGTGGGCGGCCACGTTGTCCGGGATGTCGTCGTGGACCGCGTGGTCGGCGGCCTTCGCGTTCTCGTGACCGACGACGGCTGGCAGGGGTTCGTAGTCGACGCTGATGCCCTCGGCGGCGTCCTCGGCTGCGTACCGGTCGGTGGCGAGCACCATCACGACCGCTTCACCCACGTGGTTGACCTCGTCCTTGGCCAGGATGTACTGGGTCCGGGGTGCGGTCAGCGCGGGGTGCGGGATAAGCACGGGCAACGGGGCCTGCAGCTTCTCCGGCAGGTCCTCGTGGGTGATGATGGCGATGAGCCCATCGACATCCAACGCGTCGGCCACGTCGATGTCGACGATCCGTGCGTGCGCGTGGGGGCTGCGGACGATCGCGACCTGGTAGGCGTCGTGGCCGATGTCATCGAGGTAGCGGCCCTCGCCACGCAGCAGCCGCGGGTCCTCCTTGCGCGCCACGCCCTCACCGAGCAGCTTGGTCGTCATCGGTCGCCCCCGGGGACGTGCCGGTCGCGGGGATCGGCGCCGGAGTCGCGCAACGCGCCGGCGGCCTGCTTGACCGCGTCGAGGATGCCGGCGTAGCCGGTGCACCGGCACAGGTTGCCGGACATGCCCTCGCGGATCGATGCGACGTCATCGACGTCCGGCTCCTCGGCGAGGTACCCGCAGGCACTCAGCACGAACCCGGGGGTGCAGAACCCGCACTGCAACCCATGGTGGTCCTGGAAGGCCTGCTGGACCGGGTGCAGGGTGCCATCCTCGGCCGCGAGGCCCTCGATGGTGGTCAGCTCGCGACCGTCGACCGCGACCGCGAAGGCCAGGCAGGAGCGGATCGGCAGCCCGTCGAGCAGCACGGTGCAGGCGCCGCACACGCCGTGTTCGCACCCGACGTGTGTCCCGGTGAGGCGCAGGTCGTGGCGCAGGAAGTCCGACAGCAGCCGACGGGCCGGCACCGTGGCGGACCGCGGGCGGCCGTTGACGGTCACGTTGACCTGGTGCATGGCCTCCTGCCCGGCCTCGTGGAGCTGTTCTGGCTGGAGGCTCGTCATGCGGGCACCCCCCTGCGGGCCGCGTCGACGGCTGCCTCGGCGAGCGCCCGACCGAGCAGGATGCCGGCCAGGTGCCGGCGGTAGGAGCCGGACGCGTGGATGTCGTCGGACGGGTCGAGCTGGTCGCGGGCCGTAGCCACCGCCGCTTCGCTCGACAGTGCGTCGTGGGGCTGGCCGGCGAGCATCGCGCCGAGGTCCACGACCACCGGGCCGTCCCCCACCCCGATGAACGCCGCGCGTGCCACCTCGACGTTGTCGTCGTCGTCCAGGCTGAGCATGACCCCGACACCGGCCAGCGCGTAGTCGCCGTGGCGCCGCGCGAGTTCGTGGAACGCGGTCCCGGTGCGCGGTGGGGTCACGGGCAAGCTGACGCGGGTGGCGACCTCGCCGGGCCGGACATCGGATTCCAGGAGACCGAGGATGAAGTCGGCACCCTCGAGGCGACGGGTTCCCTGTCGACCCGCGAGATCCACGTGTCCGCCGAGCAGGGCGAGGACCGCGGGCAACTCGGCGGCCGGGTCCGCGTGGGCGATCGACCCGACGGCGGTCCCGCGGTTGCGGATGACCGGGTGGGCCACCCACTCCAGTGCGCGGCGCAGCAGCGGGCAGGCTGCGGCGGCCGCCGGATCCTTGCGCAGGCGCTCGTGGGTCACCGTGGCGCCGACCGTCACGTGCGAACCGGTCACCTCGAGGTTGCCGAGGGCGTCGATCCGGGTGATGTCGACCAGCGCCGCCGGGGCGGCCAGGCGCATGTTCATCATCGGCACGAGGCTCTGCCCACCGGCCAGCACCTTGCCGTCCTCGCCGAGTTCAGCGAGCAGCGCGAGCGCCTCGTCGAGTTCGGTGGGCGCGTGGTAGGCGAACGCGGAGGGCTTCACACGCACCGTCCTCCCGGTCGAGTCGCAGGCGTGAACAGCGGCAGGCGGGGATCGCAGGCTCGGTGGTGCACGCGGTTCACTCGGTCGGGTCACTCGGTCGCGGAGGGAGGGCAAGCTACCCCATGCACCGACGGGTCGGCTCGGCAAGGTCTGCCAGAAGCACCGCTGGCCGGCTGGCAGACCTCCGGGGTCTGCCTCCTCGGTGCGTTCCTCGGTGGGTCCAGGGACCCTCGGTCGACGCCGAACCCTGCGACGTCACGGTTCGAACCTCCGGTGATACCGATCGCGGGCGACCTGCGGCGATCCGGTCGAGCCCCACCGGTGGACCCGACCGTGGTGCTCGCCTAGGTTCGGGACCCAACCCGGAGGCACGCGTGGACTCGGCCGAACAACCGATCATCGACGAGGTCGCGGCGTGGATCGCCTCGGCCCGCCAGGTCGTGGCGTTGACCGGTGCGGGCGTCTCCACGGCGTCCGGTATCCCCGACTTCCGGGGCCCGGATGGGCTGTGGACCAAGGAGCCGGACACCCAGCGACTGTTCTCGATCGACGCCTACCTCAGTGATCCTGCCGTGCGGGCCGAGGTGTGGCAGCGCCGGCTGCACAACCCGGCGTTCAACGTGGGGCCGAACGCGGCGCACACCGCGCTGGCCGCACTGGAGCAGCGGGGCCGGCTCCACGCGCTGGTGACCCAGAACATCGACGGCCTGCATCAGGCGGGGGGCTCCGACCCGGACCGCGTGACCGAGATCCACGGCACGATCCACGCGGTCGTCTGCCTGTCCTGTGACCGCCGGGTGCCGGCCGGACCGGTCCTGCAACAGGTCGCCGAGGGGGACCCGGATCCGCGCTGTCCGGCCTGCGGTGGCCTGCAGAAGAGCGCCACGGTGTCGTTCGGCCAGTCGCTCGACCCGGCGCTGCTCCAGCGGGCGCACGACGCCGTGATCGGCTGCGACCTGTTGTTGGCCATCGGCACCTCGTTGGTGGTCCACCCGGTCGCACTGCTGCCTCGCACCGCCCTGGAGGCGGGTGCCCGGCTGGTGATCATCAACGCCGAGGACACGCCCTACGACGAACATGCCGACGCCGTGCTCCGCGCGGACGCCGGCGAGGTCCTGACCGCGATCGTCGCCGGGGTCGACAGCCACCAGCAGGCCTGACGAGCCGTCATCCACACCCCTGCGGAACCTGCAGCGATGTGGCCGGTCGAGGTGGCATCCTCGTGGCCCGTCGATGTGAAGGATCGCCGTGAGCACGCGCGTCACCGCCCGCCCACTCGAGCTGCCGTGGGAGGAGGGCCCGCTGCTGCGCCCCGAACCGGCGGCGCCCGTGCCGGAGGAGCGGACCGCCCCGGCGACGGTCGCCTGGTGCGACGCGCCGCTGGCGTCCCTGGACCTCGAGACCACGGGCCGGGACCCGGCGAGCGACCGGATCCTCGCGATCGCGCTGTTCCGTCAGCAGGACGCGGGGACACCCACACCGATCGTCGACACCCTCGTGGACCCGGGCTCCGACGTCGCGATCCCGCCGGAGGCCGCCGCCGTCCACGGCATCACCCGCGAACGCCTGACCGCCGAGGACGCACCCCCGCTCGACGCGGTCCTGCTGGAGGTCCACGCGGCGCTGTGCGACCTGGCGGCCGACGGGATCGCGGTGGTCATCTACAACGCGCCGTTCGACTGGCCCTTCCTGGCCGCGGAGCTCGCACGCCTCGACCCACCGCGCCACCTCCCGGCCTGCGCGTTGGTCGACCCACTCGTCCTCGATCGGCACGTCGACCGGTACCGCAAGGGCAAGCGCACGCTGGAAGCCGCCGCCGAGCACTACGGCGTCGCGCTGGACGACGCCCATGAGGCGTCCGCGGACGCCCTGGCATCGCTCGGCGTCGCCCGTGCCATCGGTCACACCTACCCGGACATCGGCGGGCTGTCCCCGCAGGAACTGCACGCGCTCCAGGTGCAGGCGCACAACGTCTGGAAGGACAGCTTCAACGCCTACCTCCGCCGTCTCGACGCTGACCGGGATCCGGTCACCGGCACCTGGCCGGGTCGTTAGCCGGGGCAGGGCGGTCCACCGCCGGGGTCGGCTCCGGATATCCGGGGAGACCTCCGGAAAGGATCGGCCCCGTGGCCAGCACCGAGACCCCGCTCCGCCCACTGACCACCCGTGAGCGTCGCCGTGTCAAGGCGAAGTTCGTCTTCGTTCTGGCCGGGACCGCATCGTTCCTGCTGTCGGTGGGCCTGTGGTTCCTGGGCGACGACCGCGACCTCGCGATCTTCGTCGGGTTGTGGGTGCCGTCGCTGTTCTCCCTCGGCGCCCTGATCGCCAGCCCGGAGCGCGACCGATGAGCGATCTGGTCCTCTTCATCATCGGCTGTGGCGTCTTCTTCCTCGGCGGCCTCGGTCTCGTGCTCTACACGCTCGACACGTTCCAGTCGTGGAGCCTGCGCGAGAACCAGGACGGTGAGGACAACCACCTCCAGGATGAACAGATCCACGACGTGGTCAGGGATCCCGCGCGTCGTCGGCACTAGGCCGTTGAGCCACCGAGCAGCGCCTCCTCGAGGTAGCTGCGAAGCCCGGTCGGCGATCGGCCGAGCAGGCGGACCAGGGGGGCGGGATCCCCGGGGAAGCCGAACCGGTCGTAGTACCGGAACATCGCGTGCAGACGCCGGCGCGCGTCCGGCGGCACGTGGGGGTTGGCGACCGCCCAGTCATCGGGGTCCTGACGCTCGGCCACCACCGGTCGTTCGAGGATGGACGCGGCGACCTCGGCGACATCCATCGGACGCACGGGCTGTGGTCCGGACAGTTCATGTGCGGCGATCGACCGACCGGTCCCCACCGGGAGGTCACCGGTGAGCGCACGCGCGGCGACCTCGGCGACCTCGCGCAGATCGACCATCGACAGGCCGCGAGTGACGCCGTACGGCACGCGGTACGACCCGGCCCGGATGTCCCCCAGGTACGCGTCGAGGTTCTGCAGGTAGGCGTTCGGACGCAGGATCGTGGCCGGGAGCCCGCTGCTGCGCAGCAGGTCCTCGACCCGCCCCTTGTCCGCGTGGTGTGGCATCGCCGGTTCGAAGGGAGCGAGGACCGAGTGGTAGATCACCCGCGTCCGGCCGGCGGCACGGCCGGCGGCGATGATGGCCTCGCCCATCGCCACCTCGTCCGGGGTGACGTTCGGAGCGATCGCGTAGACGGCAGCACACCCATCGAGCGCGGCGACGAGGTCGTCCGCGTCGCGCTGATCGCCCGCGACCACCTCGACGTCAGCGTGCGACGCCAGGTCCCCATGACGGTCCTGATCCCGCACGAACGCGCGCACCGGTGCCCCACGGCGGCGCAGGGCGGCGATGACCGCGCCGCCGGTCTTGCCTCCGGCGCCGGTCACCAGGACCCGGGCGGTCATGCGGGATGTGCCGACTCGGCCAACGCACGGACCGCGTCGGTGAAGACCTGCATGGGCGGGGTGACGAGCCCGGCACCCACCTGCCCGGTCCCGGCGACCTTGCCGGCGATGCCGGTGTTGACCGCCGGCACCGTGTCGGTCCGCGCGACCCGGGTGACGTCGATGCCCACCGGACTGCCACGGAACTCGAGGATCGGGACCTGGAAGTGGGGGTGCTCGCCGATGGTGATCGAGTACATCGACCGCGTCGCGTCGAGCGCATCGGCGGCCTGCCCGCCCACGAAGCGCACGATCGCGGGGGCGGCGGCCATGACGAACCCGCCGATCCCGCCGGTCTCCATGATCGTGGAGTCACCGATGTCCGGGTTGGCGTCGTCGGCCCCGTAGTCACCCAGGTACAGCCCGTCGGGCACCGTCGCCGGCGCGGTGAACCACCGGTCGCCGGTGCCGGAGACCTGGATGCCGAAGTCGGTGCCGTTGCGTGCCATCGCCACGACGACGGAGCTCCCCGGGATGTCCCGGGCGGGGTCGAGTGCGGCCTTGGCGGAGGGCATGCCGAGGTTGAGGAAGAAGTGCTCGTTGCCGTTGATGAACCGCACGACGTCGGCGAGATCGGACGGATCGATCCCGGCCTCGAGCAGCGGGGGGACGACCTCGCGCACGAACAGCGCGGATGCGGCCCGGTTGCGGTTGTGCAGCTCGTCACCCATCTGGATCGCCTGGATGATGAGCGCCCGCAGATCCAACGACCCGACCTGCTCGACGGCGGCGTCCATCGCCGGACCGAGCACGGCCTGCATCCAGTTGAGGCGCTCGATGACCTCCGGTGCGTAGGCGCCGTAGCGCAGGACCTTGCCGAGCCCCTCGTTGAGGGTGCAGTAGGCGGTGTTGCCGAACGCGGCGTTCTCGACGGCGAACATCGGCATGGACGGGCTCACCACGCCGGCCATGGGACCGACCGCGCCCCGCGAGTGGCACGGGGCGAGTTCCAGCGACCCGGACGCGCCGATCCGCTCGGCGGCTTCGGGCGTGTCGGCCATGCCCTCGTACAGCATGGCGGCGATCAGGGCACCGCGCATCGGACCCGAAGCCCGCTCCCACGTGATCGGCGGTCCCGCGTGCAGGAACTGGCCGGTGTCGAGACCGACCGCGTCCCGGGCGGTGGTGATCCCGACCCAGCGGGGTTCGGCCGCGGTGATGCGCTCGAGCGCGGTGCGGTTGGCCGCATCGGTCCGGGGATCGGCGACGATCGCGGCGAGTTCGCTCGACAGACCATCGACGGGCGGTCGCCAGTCGACCGGCACGATGTCGACCGCCTGGTCACGCAGGGTGGTCTCGAACAGCTCCACCCCGGCGGTCACCACCCGCGGTGGACCGGCCAGCAGTTCGGCGAGTGCGTCGGTCATGCCGGTACCTCCATGGCCGTGACGGCCGCACGGGCCGCGTCGGCGTTCGAGACGGTGACGTACGCGCCGGCGTCGACCAGCGCCGCCGCCTGGCGATCGCGGCCCTGCGGATCGGAGCCCGTGCCACACAACGAGACGATGACGTGCAGCATCCGCTCCTCCGCCCGCGCCCGCTCCCGTGCCGCACGGATCGCGGGGGCCAGTTCCGCCGCGGGATCCGCATGGGCGCCGTGACCGAGCACGACATCCAGCAGCAGCACCCGCGTGTCCGGATCGGCGGCCTCCGCCGCGATCCGCTCCAGCCGCAGGCGCTGATCGATCATGGGATGGGGCCGACCACGGGTGTGTTCGTCCTCACCGAGGTCGAGCAGCACGTGCCCGTCGGCGGTCAGTTCGTCGGTCAACCGTCGCTCCGGATCGGCAGAGATGTTCGACGCGACGGGACCGAGGGCCGCCTCGGCGACCAGCAGGGCCTCGGAGCACAACGTGCCACCACTGAACAGGCCGACGAGCCGCCCAGGACCGGCGCCGTCGGGTACCGGCGGCTCCCCCCAGGTGGGCCAGGTCGGAACCGGTCCCCCGATGCGCTCGATCACGGTCGTCGCGACGCCGGACAGATCGTCCTCGGTGGGTCCGAGCAGGCCGAAGACGACCGGTGTGGACAGCTCGCCCGTGAACTCCCGGATCGCCGCCGCGACGGCCTCGGCGGGCGGCTTGGACAGCAGCACGATCAGCTCCGTGGTGGGATCGGCATCCAGCGCCACCAACGCCTGGCGGGTCCCGGCGCCGCCGACCTCCGCCTTGAGGTCCCGACCACCGACCCCGAGGACGTGGGAGATGCCCACGCCCGCATCGTCCAGCAGGCAGGTCAGATGCTGTGCCCCCGTACCCGACGCGGCGACGATGCCGACGGGACCCGGTGCCACGACGTTGGCGAAGCCCAGACCGACCCCACTGATGATCGCGGTCCCGGCATCCGGCCCCATCGCCAACAGCCCGCGGTCGGCCGCCTCGGCCTTCAGCGCGATCTCCTGGTCGAGGGGAACGTTGTCGCTGAACAGCATCACGTGGAGACCGGCGCGTAGGGCGTCGACCGCTTCGAGGTAGGCGTGCTCGCCGGGGGTGGAGATCAGCGCGAGGTCGCCACCGATCGCGGCGGCGTCCCGGACCGTCCGGGGCGGTGGGGCGTCACCGAACCCGGCGCTGGCCGCACCCCCGGAGCTGGCCGCCAGCGCGGCCTCCAGTTCCGCCAGCGCGGCCGTTACGGCATCGTCATCGCCCGCACGCACGGCGACGACCATGTCGCCAGGGCCGGCGTCGACCTGGTCGAACCCCATCCCGGCCAGCAGGTCGAGGTTCAGTTCGGTGGCCATCGCGATCAGGGCGTTCGTGACGCCGTCGACGTCGCCGACCCGTCGGCTGACCTGCATCAGGCTGACGGAATCGGCGTACGCGCCGCGTCGGACATCGAGGTGGTCGACCATCAGGAACTCCTTGAGGAGACGTGGAGACGGGGGGCGGTGCGGGGCGAACCAGCCGCGACCAGTCCGGCACCGGCGCACAGACCGAGCGCGAGGTCACGGCCGGACGTGCCCCCGACCCGCAACAGGCCGGTGAGCGCATCGTCGGGGTGACGGCGTGCCGACCCCGGCGACCCGGCGAGCACCCGCAGGACCTGCGCGGCCGGCCCGCAGACCTCGCCCTGCACCGCGTGTCGCAGCAGCGCGGCCGAGATCGGGGTGGTCGCGACGTCGGCGCGCGCCCCGACGCGATCGGCGACGGCCGCGAGAGCCTCCCTGGACGGGACCGCGAGACCGGCTCCAGGGGGCATCGCCGACCCGAGCGTCGTTGTGGCGGCCAGGAGCCCGGCCACCAGATCGTCACCGGTGGGGGTCAGCCCGGCACCCAGGCCGAGCAGACGGTCGACCGCAGCGACCGCCTGCTGCTCACAGCCCGTCGCGACGGCGAGTGTCAGGTCGGCGAAGCGCTCCCGGAGGTCGCTGGCCAGCGGTGCGGTGCGGGTGGCGACCTCGGCCTGGACGCGGTCGACCGCCGCGATCAACCGGGCCGGTACGAGCCTTCCGAGGGCGGGCCGGGGTGACCACCAGCGCGTGACGATCACCGACCCGGTGGGCAGGTCGACCCGGTTGTCGCCGCACCGGATGCGGTCGCGGTCGCGGATGCCGGCGAACGGCCGGTCACCCGTCGCGGTCTGCAGGCGGACGGCATTGGGGTGGGGGACGCCGTCCCGGGTCACGAGCGTCAGGACCACGCGGCCGGTCGTCGGATCGGCGACGTAGACCGCAGCCGGGAACACCGCGGCGACCGGTAGCGCCCGCGACGGCGTGGTGATCAGTGGCCGCAGGGGTGCGGCGGCGGCCGCGGTCACGACGACCCGACGATGCGGGTACCGACCCGGCCGTGGAGCGCGTCGAGCGCCTCATCCAGCGAGGCGACCACGGCGCGGTGACCGGTCTGTTCGACGAACCCACGCACCGCGGCGACCTTCGGCGCCATCGATCCGACCGTGAACTCGCCCGCCGCCTCGTGTGCCCGGAGCTCGGCGACCGACACCTCGCCGAGCCACCGTTGCTCCGGGGTCCCGAACCCGACGGCGACCCCCGGGACATCGGTGAGGATCGCGAACGCGCGGGCGTCGATCTCCTGGGCGAGCAGCGCGCCCGCCAGATCCTTGTCGATCACCGCTTCGATGCCACGCAGCGGACGGTCCCCGTCCTGGATCACGGGGATGCCACCACCGCCGTTGGCGATGACGATCGCACCATCGGACAACAGCAGGTCGATCGCCGGACGGTCGACGCAGGCCAGGGGTTGCGGCGAGGGAACCACGCGGCGCCACCCACGGGCATCGACCTCGACGAGGGACTGCCCGGCCGCCCGTCGACGTGCCACCTCGGCGTCGTCGGCGAGGTAGGGGCCGATCGGCTTCGAGGGCGCGTCGAAGGCCGGGTCGCGGTCCGACACGAGCACCCGACTGACCACGGGCACCACGGGTCGAGCGATGCCACGGCGGCGTAGTTCGTGGCTGAGGGTGTTGGCGATCGTGAACCCGATCGTGGCCTGGGTCTGCGCCACGCACCAGTCGAGCGGCACCGGCGGCACGACGTCGCGGGCGAGTTCGTTCTTGATCAGCACGTTGCCGACCTGCGGTCCGTTGCCGTGTGTCAGGACGAGGTCGGTGTGTCCCTCGGCCACGAGGTCGGCGATCTGGACCATGGCGCGGTGCAGGTTCTCGGTCTGCTCCTGCGCGGTACCGGCCGTGCCGGCCGGAGAGATCGCGTTGCCGCCCAGGGCGATCACGGTCCGTTGACTCACCGCTACCTCCGCCTGGGACGCTCTGCAGGGATGCTGTCGTGCGAGCCGGGTGCTGGGAGGTGCACTCGTGCACCTCCCAGCACCCGTTGCCTCGCGGGTGGCTGGGTCTGGCTACTCGCCGCCCTCGGTCACCTCGACGTCCTCGGGCTCGAAGTCCTCACCGAACGGATCGCCTTCCAGGCCCTCCCAGGCCCGCTCGACGTAGGTGTTGGTGAAGGCCTCCTCGCCCGGCTGCTCCTCGATGACGTCCACGTAGGTCGTGGCGATCTCCGCGGTCTGTTCGAACGCGGCGGGGTCCATGAACCCGATGCCGTTGGGCGACGGCCAGATCAGCGCGTTGACCTCGTTCATCATCCAGCGCTGGTGTCCCTGCCCCATGATCGAGCCACGGTCGAACGTGATCTGGACGCACTCCTCGGGGTTGTCCCGGCAGTGCATCCAGCCGCGGAACGACGCGCGCAGGAAGCGCTCGACGAGGTCCTCGTTCTCGGACACGAACGCCTCGGAGGCGAAGATGCCATCGTGCAACATCGCGACACCGAACTCGTTCATGTCGAGCACGACGAAGTCCTCGGGCTGGTAGAGCTCGCCCGTCTCCGGGTTCACGGTCTCCAGCAGCTGGGCGTACTCGTTGTAGGTGATCGCCTGCGCCGAATCGATCTCACGGTTGAGCAGCAGGTCCATGTCGAACGGCTGGTCGACCAGATCGACGTCCTCATCGGGGTCGAGCCCGGCCTGCTGCAGACCGGCGAGCAGCTCGTACTCGTTGCCGAAGCCCCACGCGCCGACGGTGGTCCCTTCGAGGTCCTCGAAGGTCTCGATACCGGAGTCCGCCCAGGCGACCTGCATCAGCCCGGAGCGCTGGTAGATCTGCGCGATGGTGATGAAGTCCTCACCCGCGGCGCGCTGTCCGAGCGTCGCGGCGACCCAGTCGATCCCGAAGTCCGCGCCGCCACCGGCGACGACCTGGGCAGGACCGACATCCGGACCGCCTTCGAGGACATCGACGTCCAGGCACTCGTCGGCGTAGAAGCCGAGCTCGTCCGCGGCGAAGTAGCCGGCGAACTGTGCCTGGGCGACCCACTTCAGCTGCAGGCTGGTCTCATCGACGGTCTCGCAGCCGTCACCCGCCGCCTCGGCGTCGGCGTCGTCCGGTTCGTCATCCTCCTCCGGCGCGTCGTCGTCGGCCTCCTCCTCCGCGTCGTCGGTCTCCTCGGCGGTGTCATCCGTCGTTGCCTCCGGTTCGTCACCGTCACCGCAGGCGACCGCGACCAGCGCGAGCGCTGCCAGCGGTGCGACCAGTCGCATCCATCGTCGTTGCACCATCATCGTTCTCCTTGTCGTCGGCGACAGCCACCGCTGTCGCTCGAGAGCGTGCGTGACCGCACGCCCTGGCCATGTCGTTGCTCATCCCTCATCGCCGTTGCTACCCATCATCACCCCAGGGTGTCAGGGTCCGTTCCGCCAATGCCACCGATCCGTAGAGCGCGAGCCCGAACAGGCACAGCGCAGCCACGGTCGCCCAGGCGCCGGTGTAGTCCGCCGTCGCCATCAAGGTCTTGATGAAGAAGCCCGCACTGGAGCGGAACCCTCCGAAGAAATCCGCCACGACCGCCGCGATGACCGCCAGCGCCGCACCGACCCGCAATGCGCCGAACACGAATGGCAGCGAGGTCGGGATCATCAGCTTGGTGAAGGTCTGGTGGCGCGGTGCGGCCAGGGAGTGCATGAGCTCCTCGTGGCCATCATCGGTCGCCGAGAGCCCGGTGATCGTGTTGACCAGCATCGGGAAGAACACGACGAGCGCGACCACCGACGCGTTGGACCAGACCGACAACGAGCTGAACCACAGGTTGAAGATCGGCGCGGTCGCCACGATCGGGATCGCGCCGAAGGCGACGCCCATCGGCAAGAGCCCCTCACGCATCCACTGCCATCGGGCCGCGAGGGCACCGGTGACGAACCCGGCCCCGGCGCCGAGGACGAACCCGAGCAGCGCGGCACGGCCGGTGATCCACACGGCTTCGCCGAGTCGCCCGAGCTCCCGGACGAAGGTCATGGCGATCGCCGACGGCGTCGGCAGGAAGATCGGCCGGATCGCGAACCCACGCACGATCGCTTCCCACAGCACGAGCACCAACAGGGCGGTCAGGGCCGCGGGAACCATGCGGGACGCGGCCCCCTGCAGCGTCGCACGACGACCCGTCGATGCGACGGGAGCGGTGACCTGGGCGGTGGCGCTCATCCCTGTTGCGCCTGTCGCAGGGTCTCGCGGACCTCGGTGACCAGCTCGAAGTACCGGGGCGACTCCCGGGTCTCCTCGTCACGCGGGTAGGGCAGGTCGACGTCGATCTCCGCGAGGACCCGACCCGGTCGCGGGCTCATGACCACGATGTGACTGGAGAGGAAGACCGCTTCGGGGATCGAGTGCGTCACGAACACCACGGTGGTCTGCAACCGCTGCCAGATCCTCAGGAGTTCGTCGTTCATCCGCTCGCGGGTGATCTCGTCGAGGGCGCCGAACGGCTCGTCCATCAGCAGCAGCGACGGCTCGAACGACAGCGCCCGGGCGATGGCCACCCGCTGCTGCATCCCTCCGGAGAGCTGGCCCGGGCGTTTGGTCGCGAACTCGCCCAGTTCGACGAGCTGCAGCATCTCGTCGGCGCGCCGGCGACGTTCATCCCGGTTCATCCCGAGGATCTCCAGCGGGAGTTCGACGTTGCGCCGGACCGTGCGCCAGTTGAACAGCGTCGGCTTCTGGAAGACCATCCCGTAGTCCCGGGACCGGCGGGCTTCAGCGGCGGTCTTGCCGCCGACCGTCACCGCACCCGCGGTCGGCTCGATCAGATCGCCCATCACCCGCAACAGCGTCGACTTGCCGCAGCCGGACGGTCCGATCAGTGACCAGAAGGATCGGCTCGGCACGTCGATCGACACGTCGCGCAGGGCGGTGACCGCGTCGGAGCCATCACCGAAGCGCTTGGTCACCTCCCGCACGGACACCAACGCCCGGTCCGCGTCCGGCGTGCTCGGTTCGCCGGCAGCGCGGTCCGGGGTGGTCGAGGTGGCGGAGCCTTCAGAGGTGGTCACGAACCCGATCCTTCGTAGACGCGCAGCACGCTGCGTTCGAGCAGGACCACCACGAGGTAGGTCACGACCCCCAGTAGCCCGGCGACGACGGTGGTGGCGAACAGTTGCAGGGCGTTGTTGCTGACCCGCCCGAACGCGAAGATCGCGCCACCGATCCCGGCCGAGCTCGGTGCGGAGATCTCGCCGACGATCGCGCCGACGACCGCGGCGGTGGCCCCGATCTTCATGCCGACGAACAGGAACGGCACCGCGGCCGGGACCCGCAGCTTCCACAGGCGGGTCCACCAGGAGACCGCGTACGACCGCATCAGTTCCTCGGCGGTCGCCGGAGCCGCCCGCAGTCCCCGCAGCGTGTTGATGGTCATGGGGAAGAACACGAGGTACATCGACAGGACCGCGACACCCATCCACACGGGCAGGAAGTCCACCTGGTTCACCGAGACGACAAGGATCGGGGCGAAGGCGATGAACGGCACCGTCTGGGAGGCGATCACGTACGGCATCAGGCCCTTCTCGGCGAGCGGTGAGTGGCGGAACAGCACCCCGAGCAGGAACCCGAGCAGGACCCCCAGCACGAACCCGACCGCGACCTCACGCATGGTGTAGGCGAGTTCGCTCAGCAGGAAGGTCCCCAGCAGTTCGCCGCCACCCCGGTAGGGACGACCGAACGCGGCGACGATGTCCCACAGGTGCGGGAACTGATCGGCGTTCCCGCTGCCACGGACCACGATCGGCAGGCCGAGCTGGCTGCCCGGCCAGGTGTTGCCGAGCGCGAGCGCGGCCGCCCGGTAGCCCTCCCAGAGCGCGACGAGCACGACCAGGACACCCAGCACGTTGAGCGCGGTGCGTCGTCGGCCCGTGATCACCGGTGTCCGCTCCTGTCCGAATCGTGGGGACGCGTGTCGTACCGCAGGAGGATGTCGGGCGTGTTTCGTGGTGGCGTGTCGCTGCGCTCAGTCCGCACGCACGATCGCCGCGACCGGACCGCCTCCCTGCGGTCCCTGATGCAGCGCACCGACGGACACGAACACCATCGTGTCACCGACCGTCGCCGCCGTCACACCCCCGACCGCGCCCTTGATCTGACGGTGGTGGTGGACATCCGAGTCGTCGAGCATCAGCTGGCGACGGCCGCGCAGGGTGCCCCGGGTGTCCGCCTCGCACTTGAGGTAGACGCCGACCAACCGGTCGTCGAGGTCGGTGTGGTGGGGACGCTCGGGCAGGTCGAGCCCCGCGCTGCGGATCGCCGACCAGATGCCGTCCTGGTCGAGCGCGTCACGCATCTCGCTGTGCCCGACCCGGTACCGGCTGCCTGCGCCGGGGGCGTTGCCGACGACCACGATCTGTGCCCGGTCGAGCTCGACGCCCGAGGAACACGAGGCGACGCTGGAGTACAGGGCCGTGTTGTGGCAGATCTCGTCGGCCTGCGGCACCGCGTCGATCTCACCCAGCGCGTAGGCGATGCCGAGCCCGGTCGTGCCGTTGGAGACATCCATCGAGTACAGCGTGTCCTCGGTGAAGACGGTCTGACCGCGCGCGTGGGCGTCCGCGATCGTCTCTTGGACCAGCAGTGGCGTCTTGGTCTGCACGTAGTGCACGTCGGCAACGTCGGTGATCCCCGCTTCGGCCATGGCCCGCTTCACGCCTTCGGCGACCTTCTCCACCATCGCAGGGCGGCCGATGTCCTCCGGGAGCAGGACGTCGGACATCGCGAAGCCGACCGACAGCCGCTTGTCGTCGGTGTCGACACCCTTGTCCGCACCGACCTTCGCGAAGACGGTGGCGTGCGGTGTGATGACACCATCACAGCCACCGGACCACGCCATCGGGATCTGCTTGACCTCGTCCTCGGTCCGGGAGCCGCGCTCCAGCAGCACACCGCGGAAGGCCTGGTCGGACAGGATGCGGGTGTAGTCGTTGACCCCGCCGTTGCCCTCGGTCTTGCCGATCACCGCGATCACCTCGTCGGCGGTGAACACCCCGTCGTCGATGAGTCGCGCGAGGCCCGAGGCATCGCTGACGCTCTTGATCTCGACCTTACGTACCTCGAAGGGCATGGAACCTCGCAGCATCGGCAACCGGTGACGCTACTCGCACCGCGGGGCCCCGCCCAATGTGGACATCCGACGACGGGGCGGCGCCGGCGCTAGCGTTCTCTGCCAACGATCCGTCGCCATCGCTGCTGAGGCCGCCGTTCCATGTCCCACCCCACCCGGCTGGAGAACCCCGGTCCCACCCCTGCGGTGGACGCACCATCCCTGTCCGCCGGGAGACCGCTCGCCGAGGTGCTCGCGACCCCGATCCTCACGGGTGCCTCCGTGCTGGCCGGACATGACGGCCTCGTTCGGATCGTCGAACGCCTCAACGTCATGGAGGTGCCCGACATCCGGCCGTGGGTCAAACCCCACGAGTTCCTGCTGACCACCGCCTATCCCCTACGCGACGACCCCGAGGCGCTGCCGGACCTGGTCGCCGACCTGGACGACGCGCGGTTGGCCGGGCTCGGGATCAAGCTCGGGCGCTACCTCGACGCGCTCCCGGATGCCGTCCTTGAGGTCGCCGACGCGCGGGGCTTCCCGATCGTGTTGCTGCCCGACGGCGTCGGCTTCGACGAGATCCTGAACGAGGTCCTCACCGGCATCCTCAACCGGCAGGCGGCGGAGCTCGCCCGCTCCCAGCGGATCCATCGGGCGTTCCTGCAACTCGTCCTGCACGGCCACGGTCTGGTCGAGCTGACCCGCGACCTGTCGGACCTGCTGGACGTCCCCACGGTGATCGTCGCCGACGACGGCCAGGTGCTGGCGGCAGCCCGGCTTCCCGACGCCGGCTGCACCGACGATCCGACCTCGGCCCTCCTGCAGCCGGGCCGCGCCAGGGTCGTGATCGACGGCGTCGAGGTCGCCTGTGCGGCGGTTCGGATCACCGCCGGAGCCCAGCGTCACGGTCACCTCCTGGCCCTCGGGGTCGACGGTGATCCGCCCGACGACCAGGTGACCCTGGAGAGTGCGGCCACGGTCGCCGCGTTGACGCTCACCAAGCAGGCCGAGGTCCAGGCGGTCGAGGACAAGTACCGATCGGACCTGATGCACGACCTGCTCCGCCCGATCGAGGATCCCGCGGACATCCGCCGCCGTGCCAGGAGGTTCGGCTGGAACCTCGACCGGCGACTGATCGCCCTGGTGCTCCGCCTGGACGACGCCACGGACCCCGTCGTCCCCGGGGACGACGTCCGCCGACCACCCCTCACCGAGACGATCCAGCAGCTGGCCACCACCCGGGACCCGGATGCCGCGGTGGTGCGCTTCAGCCACGAGGTGGTCGTGCTGACCGAGGCCTTCGACGGGCCGACCGGACGCCGTGATGCCCGACGGTTCGTGCAACGGCTCCTGGACGAGACCGAAGGGTTGATCGGGCGATCGGCGTCCGCTGGCCTGTCCCGGCCGGTCACCGAGGTGACCGCCATCGCCGGCGCATACGACCAGGCGTCACGGGCACTGACCATCGGTCGAGACATCCATGGTCGGGGGGCCGTCACCCACTTCGACGAGCTCGGGGCCTACCGCGTGCTGTCGCTGGTCGAGGATCGCGCGGAACTCGACGCTTTCGCGGCGGAGGTCCTCGGCGAGCTCGTCCAGGACACCGACACCGCCGCTGATCTGCGCCACACCCTGCAGGTCCTCCTGGATGCGGGCGGCAACGTGGCCGAGGCGGCCCGGCGCCTGCACTTCCACTACAACACGCTGCGCTACCGCATCGACAAGCTGTCCTCCATCGTGGGGCCGTTCACGACCGACGCCCGCATCCGACTAGACGTCCAACTCGCCCTGCTCGTCCACGCCATGCGCGGTGTCGACGAACGCCGCAAGGCGTGACCGCGACCGATCCCGAACACCGTGCTCAGCCGTCGACGTCCCGGCCACCCTCGACCGTCGGCAGGCCCGCAGCCCGCCAGGCCAGGAACCCACCATCCAGGTCGGTGGCCCGGCGCAGCCCGAGCTCCTGGAGGCTGGCGGCGGCGAGGCTCGAGGTGTAGCCCTCGGAACAGACCACGATCACCTGCAGATCGTGGTCGGTGGCGATCGGCAGGCGCGCCGCACTGGTGGGGTCGAAGCGCCACTCGAGCACGTTGCGCTCGATGACGAGCGACCCGGGGATCTCGCCCTCACGCGCACGTTGTGCCTGTGGCCGGATGTCGACGAGCACGGCCCCGTCGTCCCGGGCCCGGGACGCCTGTGCCGGTGTCAGCCGGTCCAGGTCCGCCCGCACCTGCGCGAGGCGCGCGTCGATCGACCGCATCGTGACGTCCCCCGTCATCGACGTGCTGGCGGCTGCTGGCCCGCGCGGGCGGCCGCCGTCAGCGCCGCCTCGTCGACGGGATCCAGCGGCAACGGCGCGACCGTGTCGTCCGGTTCGGGACCGTCGACGGGACGGCGGTACGCGGGCCGCAGGCGGCCCTGGTCATCCGGCTCGTAGAAGCGCATGAACGGCAGGGGCGGCGAGTAGGCGTGGATGCTGGTCGCGGGATGCGGACCGGCGTTGCCGAGGTTGTGCACGTGCCGTGCGTCGAAGGGCACGACCGCTCCCGTCAGGTGCTCGCAGCGGTCGATCGTCGCGGATCGGGGTCGACCACGGTCCTCGACCAGGCGGCCCTCGGTCACGGTGAACGCACCCACCGAGCCACCATGGTCGTGCATGCGGGTGTCCTGGTCCGCGGTCCAGCCGAGCAGGTAGACCTCGGCGAACGGGGTCCACACCAGCCGGGTGTGCCAGCGGGTCACGGGATCGTGTCTGACCAGGGATGCCCACAGCGAGGTGTCCGCCGCCAGGGCGGCCACCAGTGCGGCGGTCTCCGCGGGACGGAGGTGTCGCCGGGGCAGGGAGGCCATCACCGGATGGCGGAGCAGCTCGGCAGGAGATGCCACAGGAGCGTTGCTGATCATGCGCAGACCTTCGGTCGTGAGCAGGCCAGCACGACCGTCGACCAGCATCCGTTCCCACACACGCGAGGTGCTGCGGGCAACGGTCGGTACGACCGCCGGACGCGGGCCGCTCGGGCCATGCCCACGGTTCGCGCACCGGCGCTCGCGCTCCGGCTCGCCACCCGCAGGCGGTGTCGTCCGTGCTGGTCCGTCGCCGCCGACGTGCGACAGGGACGGCCCAGCACTCGTACTCTACCGCCCTCCACGCACAAGGACGGTGTGATGCCGATCGACAGGGATCAGCGGGCGGCGATCGGCGAAGCCGTCACGCGCCTCGAGCGCGACTTCTACGGTCGTGGCCCGAGTTCCGTGCGGGTCACCGCCAGCGACGGTTCCCCGGAGGTCGTCACCGTGCTGAGCCTCGACACGCTCACCACGTCGGACCGCACCCTGGTCGAACGCGGCGGCATCGGCGCGGTCCGGGCACACCACCAGGCCGTGCACGAGGTGACGTCCACCGACTTCCGCGACGAGGTGGCCGCGATCGTCGGCGAGGAACCAGCGGCCTACTTCGCCCAGGTCGACCCCCACACCGGGTACGCGATCCGGGTGTTCGTGTTCGACCAACCGGACCGCTGAGAGGTCCCGTGCCCGGCGACAGCACTCACAGCTCCCCTGCCGCCAGGCGCCGCCGGACCTCCGTCGCCCGTTCCCGCAGTTCCTCGAGGTCCCTGAGGCGATCGAGGGTCGCGTAGGGCTGGTTGAGCCGGTGGTTGCCCTTCAGGACGTCACGGTTGCGGTCGAGCAGGTCCCAGTACAGCGTGGTGAACGGGCAGGCAGTCTCTCCGACCCGCTGCTTCGGGTCGAAGCGGCAGTCGTCGCAGTAGCCCTCCGACATCCGGTTGATGTACGCACCGCCCGAGATGTAGGGCTTGGTGGACATCCGCCCGCCGTCGGCGAAGGTCCCCATCCCGATCACGTTCGGGACCATCACCCAGTCGTAGGCGTCGATGAACGCGCCGTGCATCCATCCGGTGAACGCCTGAGGATCGACCCCGGCACTGGTGGCGAGGTTCGCCAGCACCATCAGGCGCTGGATGTGGTGGGCGTAGGCGTGGTCGTGGATCGACGTCACGGTGTCCGCGACGCAGCGCAGGTCGGTGTCGGCCTCACCGGTGAACGCCGGCGGGACCGGAAGATCCGCGCCCAGCGCGTTGCGCTGCGCGTAGTCGGGCATCCAGCGGCGGTAGACCCCCCAGATGTACTCCCGCCACCCGATGATCTGCCGGATGAAGCCCTCGGCGGCGTTGATCGGGACGCGGCCATCCCGGTAGGCCTCATCGACCGCGTCGCAGACCTCGGCCGGGTGGAGCAGGCCGAGGTTCAGGGCGTGGGACAACAGGGCGTGGTTGAGCGACCAGGCCCCCGCGACCATCGCGTCCTGGTGATCGCCGAACGCCGGGAGTGCGTCGTCGACGAAGTGCCGCAGCCGCGCGAGGGCACGCCGTCGCGTGGTCGCCCAGGTCCCGTCCGGAGGCGCGCCGTACAGCCCGTCGGGCAACCAGGTCTCGAGGGTGTCCCGGTCGATCTCGTCCAACCTCGAGGTCACCGGAGCGGGGGCGGTATCGATCAGCTCCCGGGTGGGCGACTCCCGGTTGGCGTGATCGTGGTTCCACCGGCCGCCCACGGGCTCATCACCCTCCATGAGGTAGCCGGTCTGCTGCCGGCGGAGCCGGTAGAAGTCCTCCATCTTCAGGTGCCGCCGACCATCCGCCCAGGCATCGAAGTCGCGCCAGTGGCACAGGAAGTGGTCGTTGTCGACCACCTCGACGTCCAGGTCGTCCAACAGCCGACTGCCGGCCAGGCTGGCCGGCTCCATCGCGCGGACCGTGTCGGGAGAGAACCCGTCGACGTGCGCCTCGAACCCGGCGCGCATGGACGCGGCACGACGCAGGTCGACCTCGAACCCGACCTCCTCGAGTTCAGCCGCGAAGTGACGGATCGCGGAGACGACCAGGTGCGCCTTCTGCACATGCCAGCGCCGCTCGGCGAGCTTGTCGGTACTGACGACCATGAGGACACGGGTCGTCGCAGGATCGGCGTCCCGCAGGTGTGCGAGGTCACGGTTGAGCTGATCGCCCCACACCCAGACCGTGTCCACGCTGCCACCTCGATGCTGTTGCGCCACCTCGACGTCGCCGAGCGTTCGAACCTGGACGTGCCATGGGTGTGCCGGCGGCACCGGTGTTACGGTGCTGCACCGCTGGGTCTGCGCCAGCGGGCGAGGGGATGCTCGGATGGCACGGAGCCCGGCAGACAGCAGCGATCTCGATGCGATGCTGGACGCACTCCCCGAGCTGATCGCGCGGTATCGCCTCTCCGATCTCACGGTGCTCTACTGCAACGCGTCGAAGGCCGCGCAGTACGGGCTCGCGCCGGGAGAGCTGCTCGGTCGCCCTCTGGCCGACGTGCTCCCCGCACCCGCGATCACCTACCTGCATGAGCACCTCGGCCAGCTCGGCCCCGATCATCGTCAGGTCACCATGGTGGCTGCCCTCGAGATCCCCGGGGCTGAGACCCGCTGGATCGAGTGGAACGAGCAGTGGGTGCCGGGTGCTGACGAACCCGAGGTCCTGTCGGTCGGCCGTGACATCACCGACCGGTACCGCGACGAGCAGCGACTCCATGAATCGGAACAGCGGTTCCGGCTGGCCATGGCCGATGCACCGATCGGGATGGCACTGATCGACCTGGAGGGACGGTTCATCGAGGTCAACGCCGCACTCTGTGACTTCCTGCAGCGTTCCGAGGACGAGCTGCTACGCATGACGACCCTGGACGTCACGCACCCCGACGACGTCGGTGACGACCTGGCGTACGGCCAGGCGTCCATCCAAGGGTCGCAGCACCCGGGTCTGCGCAAGCGCTACGTCCGACCGGACGGTGGTGTCGTCAACGGGCTGCTCAAGGTCTCGACGGTCACCGATGCGTCGGGGCGTCCGACCCACGTCATCGGGCAGGTCGTGGACATCAGCGAGCAGGTGGCCCACCAGCGGCGGCTGGAAGACGCGGCGGCGACGGAGCGGCAGGCCGCCGACCAGCTGCGCCGGCTCGATGAGGTGAAGAACTCCTTCCTCAACGCGGTCTCGCACGAACTGCGCACCCCGCTGACGGTGGTGCGGGGCATGGCTGCCACGCTCGTGCGCGTCGGTGGGGCCCTCGATGGACAGACGCGGTCGGAGTTGGAGCTGGCGATCGAACGACATGCGACGACCCTCAGTGGGTTGCTCGATGAACTGTTGGACGTCGATCGACTCACCCGGAGCACCCTGACCATCGACGAGGAGCCCATGGACGTGGTCAGGGTCATCCGGGAGACGATCAGCGCCTCTGACGCGCAGGACCGGATCACGCTCGCGGCACCCGCTGAGCTGTGGATCGACGCGGATGCCGTCCAGGTCGGTCGTATCGCGAGCAACCTGCTCGGCAACGCCGCGAAGTATGCAGTCGACGGCCCCATCGAGGTCCGCCTGACCGAGCGAGCCCTTGGCGGCGTGCGCCTGGAGGTGATCGATGTGGGGCCCGGGATCACTGCCGAGGACCGTGAACGGGTCTTCGAGCCGTTCTATCGAGGACAGGACGACCACCCGAAACCCGGGACCGGCATCGGGCTGGCGCTCGTCGCCGAGTTCGCGCGCCTGCACGGTGGGAAGGCCTGGGTGGAACCGAGCGAGCAGGGCGCTCACCTGATCGTGGACCTTCCCAGTGCTGCGTCGGACGCCGAGGTGTCGTGACGCCGACGTCAGCGACGGTGGGGCACGACGGTCACCGGCACGTCGCTGTGTCCGACCAGCCAGGTCGCCACACTGCCGAGCAGCAGACGCCCGACCGGGCCGAGGCCGCGCGAACCGACCACCAGCAGGTCCGCTGACCGATCGCGCACCACCCCTAGCAACTCCGTTCGTGCATCGCCGGCCCGCATCTCGATCGCCGGGAGGGGGCGATCGGCCCCGAGCGTCCGGCACCACCGCTCCACCTGTGCATGGGCCGCCGTCTCATCCAGCGCCGGCACCAGGGCATGGCCCTCGGCGGTCGGCCCAGGGACGACCACGTTGACGACGATCAACTCGGCGCCCACGCGTGTCGCCAGGTCCTGCCCAGCTCGCAACGCCCGCAGCGAGTCCTCCGAACCGTCGATCCCGACCACGATCCGGTTGAGCCGTTCGAGTTGCGTGACCGCGCCCCGGCGCAGGACCGTCACGGGGCACGGAGCGTGTTCGCACAACTGGCGACTGACTGAGCCCAGCAGCAGCCCCTGGAACCCGCCCAGACCACGTGAGCCGACCACGATCATGACGGTCCCGTGGCGCGCCGCGCGCAGCAGCGCCGCCGCTGCCGGACCGCGGCCGACCTGCAGGGTCACATCGGCTGCGGCCTCCCCGAGTTCGGACGCGACGACCGCACGGAGCTCGGCCTCGACGGCGGGCTCGACCTCATCGGGGTCGCCGAGGTGGAGTGGACCGACGGAGATCACTCCCTCCGATGGGTACTGCCAGGCCCACAGCGCGTGCAGGGGAAGCCCACGGGCCCGAGCCACGGTCGCGGCCCACCGCAGTGCCGCGCGGGAATCTGGCGACCCGTCGATACCGACGAGCATGTTGTCCATGGCCACGACCACTGCTCCGGCTGGGGTCCGATCGTGCCCGACCGGGCGAGGTCTGCCCAGGGGCTTCCGACCCCACATCCGGCGTGGTCGCAGGGCCCGACGCGGTCACCAGGTGATGCCGAGGTACTGGGTCTCGAGGAACTCGTGGATGCCGTGGAAGCCACCCTCGCGCCCGAGTCCGGACTCCTTCATCCCACCGAACGGTGCGGCCGCGTCCGACACCACGCCACGGTCGATCGCGACCATCCCGGTCTGCAGCTGGCGACCGACGGTGATGCCGACCCCCTTGTCGGCACCGTAGACGTAGGAGATCAGCCCGAACTCCGTGTCATTGGCCATGCGGATGGCCTCATCGGTGTCCTCGAAGGTCACGATCGGGGCGACCGGCCCGAAGACCTCGGTCCGGGTCAGGATCGAACCGTGCTGCACGCCGTGCACGACGTGCGGCGCGATGAACGCACCCTCGCCCGGGGCATCGCTGACGGCGTCGATGCGTCCGCCCTCGTCCTCGGCCGTGCCCAGGAGCCCGGCGATCTTGTCCCGCTCATCGAGGCTGACCATGGCCCCGAGTTGGTTGCCGGTGTCGATCCCCGGTCCGATGCGCATGGTGGCCAGCGCCTGACGGAACCGGTCGGTGAAGTCCTCGACGAGCGAGGCGTGGACGTAGAAGCGGTTGGCTGCGGTGCAGGCCGCTCCCCCGTTGCGCATCTTGGCCACCATCGCGCCGTCGACGGCGCTGTCGACATCGGCGCCTTCGAGGACCAGGAACGGCGCGTTCCCACCGAGCTCCATCGACGAGGTCACCACCCGCTGCGCCGTCTGCGCCAGGAGGATCTTGCCGACCGGCGTCGACCCGGTGAAGGACAGCGTCGCGACGCGGGGGTCGGCCAGGATCGCCTCGGACACCGGACCCGGCTGCGAGGTGCTGATGACGTTGACCGTTCCAGCCGGAGCGCCCGCGCGTTCCAGGACGTTGGCGACCCACAGGGCGGTCAGGGGGGTCTGCTCGGCGGGCTTGAGCACCGTGGTGCAGCCCGCGGCCAGGGCTGGGGCGAGCTTCCTCGTGGCCATGGCGGCCGGGAAGTTCCACGGGGTGATCAGGTAGGCGACCCCGATGGGGCGGTGGTCGGTGATGATCGTCTTGTCACCGCCGGGCGCGGCGCGGAAACCGCCCTCGATCCGGACGGCCTCCTCGGAGAACCAGCGGAAGAACTCGGCGGCGTAGCGGGCCTCGCCCATGGCGTCGCTCCAGGCCTTGCCGTTCTCGAGCACGATCAGCCGGACACAGTCCTCCAGTTCGGCTGACATGATCTCGTAGGCGCTGCGCAGGATCTCTCCGCGCTCACGTCCCGACGTGGCCGCCCAAGCCGGGAACGCATCGGACGCCGCGCGGACCGCATCGTGGCCGTCGTCGACGCCGGCGTCCGCGACGGAGGCGAGAACCGACAGCGTCGCCGGGTCGACGACGTCGAGCCGCGCCGACCCCGACGACCACTCGCCACCGATCAACATGCCGGTCGGGGTGCCCTGCGGAAGTGCGGATCGGGTCGTCACGGTTGGCCCTCCTCGGTGGTCCGGTGCGGCCGGACGGTCGGTCGGCGTGCCCGACGCCGGCTGCGTCGAACGTCCACGCCCTCTCTACGCTAACAGCGTGACGCGGTCGGCCGACCATGCAACGGGGGAGCATCCGGCGACACGCGATGGTGGCGGCTCTACCATCCCTGTCGAGGACGGCCATGCCTCGGAGGGCTGATGACCCGCAAGGTCGGTGCGTTGATCGGGGCGCAGGCCGTCCTCGGCGCGCTGGCGGTGCTGGCGACCATCGCACTGAGCGACGCGCCCGTCGAACGAGCCCCGGTCGCCTTCGTGGTCTTCACGGCCGTGGTCGTCGCCCTGACCGTGATCGCCGCGTGGGACGCGCTCATGACCGGTGCGGTCCTTGCGATCGCCGAGGAGGAACCGCTGCCGGCCATGCTGCTGGATGTCGGACCCGCGCAGGTGGGCAGCCTGGCCGTCTCGGTCCCGTTCGGGCTCGCCGCGCTGGTGTTCGACGGCTGGGCCTGGCCCTCGTTGCTGATCCTCGTGCCCATCCTCGCTCCTGCACCTGAGCACCCGTGCCGCGTCCCGCCACCGCTCGGAACGGCAACGCGTGCAGCAGTTGGCCGACGGATCGGCCCTGCTGGTCGAACTGATCGGCACCCGCGACCTGCTGGCGAGGATCGCCGGCCAGGCGCGCGAACTGGTGACCGGCGCCACCGCGACCGCGATCAGCCTCGCCGACGACGGTCCACCTGCAGCGCGCATGGTCGACGCCGGCGAGCACTCACCGGACGAGCCGGTGGTCGCCGCCGTCCTCGAGTCGATCGACGGGCACCATCGATCCAGGCGCGGCGAAACCTCGCCCGCATCGTCGCCCACGCAGGTCCGCCGTCGCCTCCCGGCCTGCTCAAGCATCCTGTGGGTCGTCCACCGCAAGACGACGAGCAGGTCCTCATCGTCGCGGTCTTCCGCGAGCTGCTGCCCGACGGTGGCGGTGGAGAACACGGGCCGGCTCCGGGCCCTGATCGAGGACCTCCTGCTGGCCGCGGAGAGCGATGAGCGGACGGTGAGCCCGCGGCCGGCGGACGTGGATCTCATGCACCTGCTCGACGGGCTCGAACGCCAGTACCAGCCGTGGATGAACGGTCGGTTGGAGATCCACCTGGATCCACCCGGCAGCATCGGGACCACGGTCGTCACCGACGGTGGGATGGTCCGCCGGATCCTCGGGCACCTACTCGACAACGCCAGGAAGTACGCCCCCGATGGGCCGGTGCAACTCACCGCGACGCGACGGGACGGACAGCTGCAGATCGATGTCAGCGACCACGGTCCGGGCATCGCGCCCGAACACCACACACAGGTCTTCGAGCGCTTCATCCAACTCGACGCTTCGTCGAGCCGGACACATGGGGGCCTGGGTCTCGGGCTGCACCTGTGCCATCAACTGGCCGAATCCCTGGATGGCTCGCTGCGGCGCGACCGTTCCCCGGCCGGCGGCGCCCGGTTCACCCTGACGATCCCGACCGGGACCGAGATCGCGCGCGGTTAGCGATCCAAGGGCATCACCACGCCAGGGCCATCCGGCGCTGCGGGTCGTCCGCCCTGGAACCTCTGCCATCAGCAACATCTCATCGAACCCGCCCGGCCACGCAGCCCGTTCCGACGCGACACATCCAGGACCCGACAGGGCGGCGTGCGGCATAGGCTGTCGGGGATGGAGTTCCGAGTGCTCGGGCCGGTGGAGGTCGCCTCCGGGGCGCAGCGTGTCGCTCCGACCAGCGGTCGCCGGCGCGCGATCCTCGCGGTACTGCTCGCTGCCGGGGGTGAGGTGGTGTCGACCGATCGTCTGGTCGACGCGGCGTGGCCGGACGGCCCGCCAGCCAGCGCGCTGAAGACGCTGCGCAGCCACGTGTCGCAGCTGCGACAGGAGCTCCGCTCGCTGGACGCTGCTCCCAGCGACGGCGGGCTGCTGACCGAGGGCGGTGGCTACCGCATCGACCTCCGTGCCCACGAACTCGACGCCAACCGCTTCGAGGCAGCCACTACCCGCGCACGCTCCGTGCTCCCGACGGCACCGGAGGATGCGGTGGCACTCCTCGATGAGGCCTTGGGGTGGTGGCGGGGTGCCGCGTTCGGTGAGTTCGCCGACCACGATGTCGTACGCACCGAGGCTCTGCGCCTCGAGCAACGACGGACGATGGCCGCTGCTGATCGCACCGACGCGCAGCTCGCCCTCGGGCGGCATGCCGAGGTGGTCGGCGACCTCGCTGCGGCAGGGGCTGCGTCGCCCCTCGACGAGCGTCTCCATGGCCAGTTCATGCTGGCGCTGTACCGCAGCGGCCATCAGGCCGAGGCGTTGGCGACCTACGAGCGTCTCCGCGCACAGCTCCGCGACGAGCTCGGGGTCGACCCCGCCGTGGAGCTGCGTGAGCTGCACGCCAGGATGCTCCGACAGGACGACGATCTCACGGTCACCCCCAGCCCAACGCCACCACCGGGGCGCGAGCCGCCGGCAGCCCGGCTGCGGCGGCAACTGCCGGCGCGCAGGGTGGGCGAGCTGATCGGACGGGACGACGACGTCGCTGCGGTGGCCTCGCTGGTGACCACCCACCCGATGGTGACGTTGACCGGCCCGGGTGGGGTGGGCAAGACCCGGCTCGCCGAGCAGGTCGCCAACGTCGCGACCTCGAACTTCGAGGACGGCACCGCGACCTGTGTCCTCTCCGCGGTGCGGGACGCCAACAGCGTGGGACCGGCGCTGCTGGATGCCCTCGGACTCGAGGACCGCGGTCACCGCCCGCCCGAACAGGTACTGGTCGACGCGCTGGGAACGCGGCGTCTGCTGCTGGTCGTCGACAACTGCGAGCACCTCCTGGCAACCGTCAGCGAACTCGTGGAGCAGGTCCTGCGGCGGTGCACCAGCGTGGCCGTGCTGGCGACCTCACGGGAGCACCTGCATCTGCCGGGCGAGCGGGTCTGGCAGGTGGCACCGTTGACGGTCCCGCGTCCTGGGGCGGGCGCCGCGGCGGTGGCTCGCAGCGCCGCGGGGCAGCTGTTCGTGGCGCGGGCGGAGGCGGCTGATCCGGGCTTCGCTCTCAGCGAAGCCAACGCCGGCGCGATCGCGGAGCTCTGCCGGCGGCTCGATGGCCTGCCGCTCGCGATCGAGCTGGCTGCGGGACGTGTCCGTGCGATCGCGCCGGAGGAGCTCGTCGAACGGCTCGACCGACGGTTCTCGCTCCTGGCGGGCGGCCCGTCCGGCGAGGGAGGTCGTCACCGGACCCTTCGCGCGGTGGTCGACTGGTCGTACGGGCTGCTCGCCGAACCCGAGGCCCGCCTGTTCGACCGATTGTCGGTGTTCGCCGGCACGTTCCCGCTGTCCGCAGCAGAGCAGGTCTGCGCGGGGCCGCCGGTCGTGCGGGAGGAGGTCGCGTCGCGCCTCGCCGAACTGGTCGACCGATCGATGGTCTCGCTCCAGCGCAGGGACGACGGGTCGCATCGGTACCGGCTGCTCGACACGTTACGTGAGTTCGGCGCTGAGCGTCTGGTCGCGACCGGGGACGCGGAGCTCTACCGCCGCGCCCACGCGAACCATCACCTCGCCGTGGTCGAGGAGTTGCAACCCCGGGTGCGCGGCGAGGACGAGGGTGTGGCGGTCGCCAGCATCCACGAGCTGATCGACGAGCTCCGGGTCGCCCACGATCGCAGGATGGCGCACGGGGATGTCGACCGGGCGCTGCGGCTCCCGGCCGCCTTGTACGAGTACCTCGTGTTCCGCCTGCGTGGCGAGGTGTTCGACTGGGCCGATCGCGCGCTCGAACTTCCCCGTGCCGATGCGCATCCTGCCTACCCGGCGGTGTTGGTGACGGCCGCACTCGGTGCGACCAACCGTGGCGATCCCGCTCGGGCCCGTCGTCTGGCCGAAGCAGCGCTGGCCCATGCCGACGCACAGGCGACCTCGCGGATGCAGGCACTGGCCGTGCTCTCGAACGTCGCGCTGTACGAGGGGCGTCTCGATGAGGTCGTGGAGCGCGATGACCGCCTGATGGAGCTCGCCGTCGAGGTCGGGGACGACTTCTGGCGTGCTCTCGCGGGTCTCGACGTGTCGCTCGCGCTGCTGTACCACGGGGAGTTGGACGCGGCACGGAGACGAGCTGCTGGCTTCGCGCAGGCTGCAGAGGCGACGGGCAACCCGACCGTGCGTGCCTGGGCCCGGTACGTGCACGGTGAGACGCTGCTCGAGCGCGACCCCGTGGAGGCCATGGAGCACCTCAGCACCGCTATCGAGCTCGCGAGGGAGGTGGACAGCCGTCTGCCCGAGGGG
Source organism: Nitriliruptoraceae bacterium (assembly GCA_041685735.1). GTDB lineage: Bacteria > Actinomycetota > Nitriliruptoria > Nitriliruptorales > Nitriliruptoraceae > CSSed11-175R1. The sequence continues at coordinate 19,751 of JAWLFE010000016.1, read as the reverse complement.
GTCGCGCTGGTTTCGCTCGCGTCGCTGACCGGACGTCACGGCGAGACCGAACGGGCGTTGGGTCTGTTCCGCGACGCGGTCCAGCACTGGCGTCGGCTCGGTGACCACACCCACCAGTTGACGACGGTGCGCAACCTCGTCGAGCTGCTGGCGCGGATCGGGGTCGACGAGCGCACGGCGGTCCTGCACGGCGCCGTGACCGACGCCTCACCGCCGAGCTTCGGCGCGGAGGCCGACCGGCTCGCTGCTGCCTGGGAGCAGCTGACCCGTCGGATGGGGTCGGATGCAGCGGTGGCGGCGGCACAACGTGGACGCCGCTTGAACGCCGCCCAGTTGGCGGACGAGGCCCTGGCGACCCTCGACCACCTGCTCGGAACCTCGACCGGACCCTCGAGCTCGCCGCCGGGCGTCCCGGGGGTGCACAACCGCGCCTGATCCGAGCCTGAACCGAGGCGCAGCCGGGCCGCAACCCCGCCCTCCCACCGTCACACGTGGACAGCGGACGGGTCACACCCGTCGCTGCTCCGGATCGAAACGAACGACCGGAAGGAGCAAAGTCATGGACACCGATGTGGTCATCGACACCGAGCAGAGCACCGACGTCGACCCGGGCGCGCTGGAGGAGTTCCTCGGGGCCTTCGCGGCCGATACCGCCGCGGCGCAATCCGCGGTCCTCGGCTACCTCGGCCATGTGCTGGGTCTCTACGCGGCGATGGCGGGTGCGGGGCCACTGAGCCCCGCCGCATTGGCGGCCCGTACGGGTACGCACGAGCGTTACGTCCGTGAGTGGCTCTGCAACCAGGCGGCCGGCGGCTACGTCGTCTACGACGCCGAGGCCGGCACGTTCGAACTTCCGGCCGAACACGCGGCCGTGCTGGCCGACCCCGACAGTCCGACCTACCTCCCCGGGGTGTTCGAGATCACCGCGGCAGTGTGGGCGTCGGCCGACCGGCTGGCGGAGGTCTTCCGCACCGGGGACGGGGTCGGCTGGGAGGAGCACGACCCGCGCCTGTACCGCGGGGTCGAGCGGCTCTTCGGTCCCATGTACCGCTCGCAACTGGTGGACGCGTGGATCCCCGCGCTCGACGGGGTCGAGCAGCGGCTGCAGGAAGGTGCGGAGGTCGCTGATGTCGGCTGTGGGCACGGTGCCTCCACCATCGCGATGGCCCGTGCCTACCCGGCCTCCCGGTTCACCGGGTACGACTACCACGCCCCCTCGGTTGCGGCCGCCTCGAAGGCGGCAGCGGAGGCAGGTGTGGGCGATCGCGTGGGCTTCGAGGTGGCGGAAGCCGACGCTCTGCCGAGAGGCGGTTTCGATCTGGTGTGTCTGTTCGACTGCCTGCACGACATGGGCGATCCCGTCGCCGTGGCCAGGCACCTCCTGGAGCAGCTCGCGGATGACGGGACGATGCTGCTCGTGGAACCGATGGCAGGGGACGAGCTGACCGAGAACCTGCATCCCATCGGGCGCATGGCCTACGCCGTCTCGACGACGATCTGCACGCCGAGTTCGCTGGCCCAGGAGGGGGCGGCGGGACTCGGAGGGCAGGCGGGCCAGGCCCGCCTGACCGAGGTGCTGCACGCGGCGGGCTTCAGGCACGTCCGTCGGGCTGCCACCACCCCCTTCAACCTCGTGCTCGAGGTGAAGCCCTGACCGGACGGTAGCTGGCGACGGCGGGACCACGGGGTCTGCACTGCCGCGCTCCCGCCGTCCCACGGGAACGACGGAGGAGACCGAGATGGGTACGACCGGAACGCACGCCGCCGTGCTCGGCGCAAGCATGGCCGGGCTGACGATCGCCCAGGCGCTCGGGGAGCGCTTCGACCGCGTCACGGTGGTGGAGCGCGACGACCTCGCCGACCGTGCCGAACCGCGTCGAGGGGTGCCGCAGAGCCGGCACGTGCACGTGCTCCAGCTCCGCGGCAAGGACGCGCTGGAGGCGCTGTTCCCCGGCCTCAGCGAGGATCTGATCCGCGACGGAGCCGTGGCGAGCGACTGGGGTGAGCGCGGTCGGATCACGATGAGCGGCCACCGTTTCGCCCGGCAGGCCTTGGGGCGGAACATCGTGAGTGCGAGCCGACCCTTGCTCGAGCAGCACGTCCGTCGACGTGTGCGTTCGAACCCGCGGGTCGACCTTGCCCACGGCTGTGACGTGCTCCGGCCCGTCACCACGGCCGACCGGCGGCGCGTGACCGGGGCGCAGGTCCGAGGGCGTGACGAGGGAGGTCGCGAGCGGACGCTGTCCGCCGACCTCGTCATCGACTGCACCGGGCGGGGCTCGCAGGCACCGAGGTGGCTGGAGGAGCTCGGGTACGCGTCACCGCCCGTCGACACGGTCCGGGTCGACCTGCGGTACTCGAGCCGCCACTACCGGCTGCCGCCACGGGCGCTCGGGGATGACACGGCGGCCATCATCGGCCCCACCCCGGCGGTGCCGCGAGGCGGAGTGATGTTCCGGATCGAGGGTGATCGCTGGCTCGTGACCCTGATCGGCGTGGCCGGCGAGGCACCGCCGTCACACCGTGACGACGATGCCGCCTTCCAGCGCTACGCGGCCAGCCTCGTCGACCCGGACCTCCGCGAGGCGATCGAGGTGGGTGAACCTCTCGACGAGCCAGTCATCTACCGCTTCCCGGGTGATGCACGGGTGCGTTACGAGCGGCTCCGCCGGTTGCCCGACGGGCTGCTCGTGGCCGGCGATGCGGTGTGCTCGTTCAACCCGGTCTACGGGCAGGGGATGACCGTCGCCGCGCTGGAGGCCGTGGCGCTCCGCGACCTCCTCAGTGCCGGCGAGGTACCGAGCCCGCGCACCTGGTTCGGGCAGGTCGCCGACATCGTCAGGGCGCCCTGGGACATGGCGGTCGGCGCGGATCTCTCGCTCCCCCAGATCGACGGGCGACGGACGCTGGCGACGAGGGCGCTCAATGCCTACGTGGCGCGACTCCACGCCGCTGCGGCCCATGACCCGGTCGTCGCAGAGCGGTTCGTCCGGGTCGTCAACATGCTCGATGATCCGGCCCGGCTGCTGCAGCCGAGCGTGTTCCGTCGCGTCTTCCGACGAAGACCTGCGGGCCGGGAGGTCGACGAGGCCGAAGGGAGGGCGACCCCTTCAGCGAGGTCCTGAGCGGCGCGTGGACGTCGGTGCGGTTGTTGCCCCGTGGTTCCTCGGCGCGTCCGCTCCTCCGGGCGGAGGACACTCTCAAAGCTGTGTGCCACGACTCCGCGTGATCGGTTCGCGCCGTTTGCAGCCTCCTGCTGCCGGGTTGCAGCCGGTTCGCTGCCCGGGCCACCGACGCTCGGGTCGATCGCTCGAGGCAACGGGCCTGGAGCGAGGGACCCCGGGACACGATCTCAGGTGACCGACCCGACGCAGAGGAGGAGACGATGACAACCGGGCTACGGGAACGGACGAACCGGGACGCACAGGCACGCCAAGCGCACGACGAGGATCGGCACCTCGGCGGACCGATGGTCTGGGGTGTCGCTTCCGTGCTGTTGGCGGTGCTGGGCGCCGTGATCGCCGTTGCGGTGGTGCCGACCGGTGATACCGGCACGCCGGAGACGATGGCCCAGGCGCTCACCAACGATGAGCGCATCTGCCAGCTGGCGAACCAAGGGCGCGTCCCATTGGAAGCCTGCTCGGCCGCGACCACACAGCAGCCGACGCAGCCGCTCTACACCACGACAGAACTCGAGATGATCAGGCTGGTGGAAGGTGGACGGCTCCCCGAGGGCACGCTCGACAACCAGACCTTCCTGATCAAGCGCCTGGCCAACGAGGGTGAGATCCCACGGGACGCGGCGTTCGGGTTGACCACGCCCTGAGCGGACCTCCGCCGCCAGCTTCCCGACACCAGCGACGCCCCAGCCCCGCCCCGGCGGTCGGGGCTTTCGGTGGTTCACCGGGACGATCTGCCCGTGACATCGACGTCCGCTGGCGCCTCAGGAACCGTCCGCTGGTCGGGCGGCATCGATCGTTCCCAGGACCTCGTCCAGGTTGTCCGGGCCCTCGGCGACGAAGTCGACCATGCCGTCCCAGAAGGCGCGGTTGACCTCCTCGGGCATCAGATCGGAGCCGTCGAAGCGGTACCCGTCGCCCGCGAGCGCCTCCTGCAGGAGCGCCGCGACCGCACGGCCACGCTCATCCGGATAGGCCTCCAGCGGGAGGTTGCGGTTCCCCGGGAAGTACCACTGGCCCTCTCGCGCCAGCTCCTCGCCCCAGTCGTCGGCGATCATGGCGCGGAGCACCTCGCGGACCTCCGGCCGATCGGAGAACACGATGGCGAACTCGCCCGACCCCACCACCAGGTCCGAACGGCCAGCGCCGGCGTCGGGGAAGGGGAACCAGTCGACCTGTTCACCGACATCGACATCGAAGGGGAAGAACGCGCGATCGAACGAGGCACCGCCGTAGAGCCAGCAGCCGGGCGGATCCTCGAACAGCGGTTGGGCGGCGACCTCCCAGGGGCGCGCTGCGGCGATGCCCCGACCGCCGTGCACGCGCGGCGGATCGAGCACGAGCGCATCGAACCGCTCGAAGGCCCGCCGCACGGTGGGGTCGCGGAAGGGCCGATCCTCGGCGACCCACGCGTCGTAGGCCGCCGGGCCCTCACCGTGCAGCATGAGCCGCTCGATCCAGTCGGTGCCGGGCCAGCCGGATGCGTCACCACTGCCTTCACCGTGGCACCACGGCGTGCGCCCGTCCGCGACGAGTTGCTCGGTCAGTGCGACGAGCTCCTCGTAGGTGGTCGGGACGTCGTACTCCGCCGCGTCGAACGCCTGTTTCGGGTACCAGATCATGCTCTTCAGGTCGAGGCGGACGGGGAGCGCGTAGACGGTCCCGTCCGGCGCCGGCCAGCTGTCGTCGTCCGCCAGGCTGCCGAGTGCGACGAGTTCGGGTGACAAGCTGCTCCGCAGGTCCTCGGCATCGAGGTAGTGCGTCAATGGCACCAGCTGGCCGCGCCGGGCCATCGCCGTGGCGAGCGCCGGCTGGGGCAGCAGGGCGATGTCCGCCCCGCCGGGGACGAGGCGCGACGGGAGCTGGTCCTCGGTGTAGCCGACCTCGATGTGGACCTCGATCCCGGTCCGCTCCTCGAGCCGGTCGAGCTCCGCGCCCAGGCCGCGCTCGCTGAGGCCGACGCTGAAGAGTTGGACCGTCGTTCCGGACAGGGTCGGCACCGGTGCGTCTGGAGGGTTGAGCGAGGTCGGTTGCTCCCAGGTCAGGTCGTCCGGAACGCTCGTCAGCGGCGGTCCGCAGGGACCAGCTTCCCCGAGGAAGGCTCGACACTCCTGGTCCGTGAGCTGTCGGTCGGTGCCGGTGCGCGCCAGCTCCAGGAGTGTCGGTAACGGAAACAGCGCGACCCCCTGCGGCCCGGCAGGACCGCTGAGCACCGCGACCTCGCCGCTGTCCGAGGGATAGGGGATGCGAGCAGCCTGGAGCGCCCAGTGGACCGCAGCCACCGTGGCGGCTGGGACCTGCTGGCCGGCGGCGTGCAACCGCTCGACGGCGTGCAGCGCCAGCAGCAGGCTGAGCTCGGGATCGGTCTGCCGACGTGCCACTGCGAGCGAGGTCAGTTCCCGACCGCGGAGGAGCTCACCCGCGGCCACCGCGTCGTCGCGCGCCTCGTGGGCCTCCTGGGCCTGCCACGCGGCGTACCCGGTCAGACCAACGGCAAGGAGGGCGGCGCAGGCCAGCACGCCCACCAGCGTGCGTAGTCGTTGGCGTGCACGTCGTTCGAGTTCAAGCTCGTGACGCTGCCGCTCGGCCTCCTGCGCCGCTTCGCGGTCGCGGCGCTCACGGCTCGCGTCGAGGAACGCAGACTCGCAGGAGGTGCGGACGACCGCGCGGTGGGCATCGTCCTCGTCGTGGTCATGCAGCGCCAACCGCGACGCGGGCAGGAGGTAGTCGGGGTCGCGCCCGGCGGCCTCCCACTCGGCAGCCGCCGCCGTGAGCGTGCGATGTAGCCGCAGCTCCTGGCGGGCGTCATCGATCCAGGCTCTGAACCGCGGCCAGGCGCTGAGCAGCGCCTCGTGGGCCACCTCGACGGTTGCTTCACCCGTCACGGGATCGCGGTCGAACGACAGCAGGCGGGCCCGCCCGAAGCCGTCGAGCACCTCATCGACCACGGCACGGCCGAGACCGAGGGCGTCGAGCTCCGACCGGCGGACCCGGCGTCGTGTCGCCTCGAAGGTCTCGTCCAGGGTGATCAGGCGGAGGAAGAGCTGCTGCGCAGCGTCACGCTGGGGCGTACCCAAGCCTCCATAGACCTCGTCGGAACGTCGGCTGAGCGCGCCATGCAGTCCACCGATCTGCTGGTAGGTGTCGAGCGAGAGCGTTGCGCCTTCGCGTGCCGCGAAGGTCTCGGTCAGGGCGTACTCGAACAACGGCAGTGCCCCTGGCTGATCGGCCACGTCGCTCACGAGTTCGGCGGCGAGCTCGGGTTCGACCGTGACCCCGACGCTGGCTGCCGGGCGCGTGCACGCCGCCTCGAGCTGGCCGGGACGCAACGGTGGAAGACTGAGGAGCCCCTCGACGACGAACTCCCCGAGCGCCGGGTCGCTCAGGGGGTGGGCGAACAGGTCGGCCCGAAGCGTGATGAGGACCGACAGCTTCGTGGCCGGGTCCTGCACCGCCTCAACCAGGTTGCGGGTGAAGCGCTGCCGGGCCTCAGGATCGTCGACGAGGAAGTAGAGCTCCTCGAACTGGTCGATCACGAGCAGCACGCGGGCATGATCGTCGGGACGGATCCGCAGCACCGCGCGCAACAGGCCGAGGTCGTCGCCCCGGAACTGCTCCTGCAGCGATGGCGGCGGGTCGGGGCAGGCGCGCAACAGCGCGGCTTCGGCGGCCTCGAACGGATGCGACCCGGGCACCATCGTGGCGACCAGCCACTCCCGATGGTCCTCGGTCCCACCACGCGCACTGTCCGCGTCGCGTCGCTCGCCGCCCCGCAGCACCGGCAGCACCCCCGCGTGCACCACACTCGACTTGCCGCTCCCGCTCGGGCCGACCAGGGCAAGGAAGTGCGTGGTGTCGAGACGCTCCAGGATGGTCGCCACGACGGGTTCCCGCCCGAAGAAGTCGCCGGCGTCGTCCTCGGCGAACGGCCGCAACCCCTTGTACGGGTTGCGGCTGTCGGCTCGTGCCGGGGACTCGACCGGCGCGTCGGGCTGGTCTGACAGCGTGCTCGACACCGGCAGGGCGGGATCCTGTCGCAGGATTCGTTCGTGGAGGCGCTCGAGTGCAGGGGACGGATCGACGCCGAGCTCCCGGTCGAGCACGTCGCGCAACGCTCGGAAGGTGGCGAGCGCGGCGGCCTGCCTGCCCTCGTGGTAGAGCACGCGCATCTGCAGGCCGTAGAGCGGTTCACGCAGCGGATGATCCGCGATGAGGGCCTCGAGCTCCCCGCTGAGACCAGCCGTGTTCCCGGTCGCCAGATCAGCCTCGACCCGCGCCTCGATCGCTTCCAGCCGACGGTCCTCGAGTCGCTGGCGATCGGCACGTAACGCGGGCTCGTCGCTCAGCTGACCCCACGGGGTCCCCTGCCAGAGCGCAAGTGCCTCGCGCAGGGTGGCCACCGCACGTGTGGGGTCGACCGCCAGCCGGTCCTGAGCGTCCTCGACGAGCTCCTCGAACCTGGCGGCATCGACGTCCTCGGTGGCGACGTGCAGGACGTAGCCGTCGCCGTTCGAGCTGATCACCCCATCGCCGAGCGCCTGCCGCAGGCGCGATACGTACACCTGCAGCGTCTTCCTGGCGCTCGGCGGTGGTGACCCGCCCCAGACCATGTCGATGAGACGGTCGGTGGTCACGGGCTGGTTCGCGTGCAACAGCAGCCCCGACAACGCCAGCTGCTGTCGGCGCCCGCCGAGGGCCACCGAAGCCGACCCACGGCGCACGGCCAGGTGCCCGAAGATGTAGAACCGCATACCCGAGTATGGGGGTAGGTCCCGATCGCCGCCAAGGCCCGTTCAAGAGAACGACGAAGCCCCCGCCGATGTCTCGGCGGGGGCTCGCTTCGGCTCGAGGCCCCAGGCGTCCTTGCGCGATGTTGACGTCATGATCGACGTGGGATGGTGCTGGACGGGACCCGTTCCTCGACACCCTTGGTGGTGTCGAAGCCGGTCGCCCATCCCCGCCGGACGGCCCTTTGGTGGCCGCGCCGACGGTGCGTTCCATCACACGAGCTTGGAGTACTTGGAGAAGTGGGGTGTTCGCGGAAAGCGCCGTAGATGCGGCTGTGCATCACGACAGGCCACCTCCCACCAAGCAGTCCGGACGCCCACCACAGGTATCCAACCGAGTTGTCACACAGCCTTTCCACGAATGAGCTGTGGCGAAGAGCCACTCTGGCGTGCGGCTCGGCGATCGCGAGCGACAAGGGTGGGTGGCGGGCAGCCGCACCGGTCGGTGCGGGCTCGGCGGTGGATGGGCCCGGTAGTCGGGGTCCGTGGACGCCTCCGGGGAGACGCCCGGGGCCCGGTCCCGCTCCGGCCGAGCGGGACCACGTCACCAAGGATCCACGTCCGCCGCGATGGGATCGCCGGCTCACGACCGCCACCCTCGAAGTCGCACCCTATCGGGGCTACAGTGAGGGTCCGCAACGATGAGGGAAAGCGTGTTCAGACGCAACCGGGCACAGATCGATCGATTGGCAGAGGTCCCCATCCTGCAGGACTGCAACCGATCGGAACTGAAGACGGTCTCGGAGCTCTCCTCGGTGGTGACCTACGAACCCGGCAGCGTCCTGATCGAGCAGGACTCGTTGGGCAACGAGGTGTTCGTCATCGTCGACGGGTCGGTCGTGGTCGATCGTGACGGCGACGAACTGGCGCGGCTCGAGCCCGGAACCGTCCTGGGCGAGGCGTCGCTGCTCGATTGGTGGACCCCGCCTCGGCACAAGGAGTCGACCTACGCCAGCGGGCGCCGAACGGCATCGGTGACCGCGTCGGACGGCGGCCCGGTCGACGTGCTGGTGTTCGAAGCCCGGGGCTTCGAGGAGCTGCGCGCGAAGGTGCCATCCCTGGCCAGCAAGCTGCTCTACGAGGTCGGTAAGCGCTTCCGGCCGGACGAGGCGTAGTCGCCCATCCCCACCGCTCGGCCTTGGCGGCCGGGAACGGTGGTGCGTCCATCACACGAGCTTTTCGCGATCTTCAACCTGCTCCGCACCCACTCCCTCAGCCACGACCGTCGCATCACCGACGTCGCACAGTCGATCGTCATGGGCGAGGTGCCGTGGTCGCCGACGTCGGTCACCTTGCGTGCCCAGCTTCTCGCGGCCTCGCGCTTCGCCTGGACCTCGGGCGTGTCGAGCGCGTTGTCGGCCTCGACCTCGACCAGGTAGTGGATGTCGCCGATCCGCACGTCGAAGTCCGGGTGGTAGCGGCCCCCCGTTTCACGGGATGGTCAGCTCGTCACGCTGGATGCGGACCCAGAGCTGGACGGCCCCCTCGTCGTCCACGAGGTTGGCGAAGCGCCGTTCGGGTTCGCTGTCGAACCACTTGACCGAGTGGAGGCTCTTGGTCCAGCTGGTGTAGGCGGACTTCCTCGAGAAGGGCCCGTAGCGGTTCGGCTCGACCGGCCGGGTGTTGAGCCGGGTCGGGGGCGAACGTGTCGCTGCCCCAGGTGTCGGTGATCTGGGCTGGTGCCTGCGGGAACGGCAGGGTCGGTGCGGAGGCCGTCACCTTGTCGGTGCTGGTGACGGGGACGAGCCGGACCCCGGACGCGGCCGACGCATCGTTGGTCGACAGCCGCTATGCCGAGGGGCAGCGGCTGTACCTCGACGCATGCCGTCCTTCCGAGTTGGCGACGACCGTCATCGACAACAACGTCCTCGATGGGCCCCAACTCGTCGGATGAGCCTGAAGCCGTGGTTGCGGGCGGTCGAGACGGACGCGGCAACCGCCCACAACCGACTCTCGATCGCTTGCTCGTCCACGGGCCCCGGCACGACGTTCGACGGAGAACGGGGGTGGCCTGATCAGCTCGCTCTTGCGCCGCCGCGGTCGAGCGCGCCGATCGGCGGCGCTACGCATCTGTACGACGTCCGGAGATCGTCCAGTCGTCACCACCGAGGCGGAGTCGTCGATGACCGCTGGGGTCGGTCAGCCGTAGATGGCGCAGTCGAACGCGGTTTCCAGGAGGGTGCCGTTCTCGTTGGAGAGTCGCACGAGATACTTGTCGGGAGCCTCCTTCACAACGCTCAGCATCCGAGTTTCCGTAGAGTCGGGCGTACACACGATCCTGGATTCTTGGACGTCGCTGATCCCGCTCACAGTCAGCTCATATCGAAGATCGGCAGGGGGGGTTGCTGAAAGGATGCGTTCCACGGATACGCCCTGGACGGGAGCGCGGAAGTCCTGCTGCTGAATGTTCCCTTGTCGCGTTACCGCGACCGTCGCGATCGGCAGCAGCCCGTCCATCTCCTCGAAGGTCGTGAAGACATCCTCGGTCTCCAGACGGTGCAAGAATGCAGACATCTGCGCACGTGTAACGAAGTCATCAGGGCAGAATCGGTCGCCGGCTGGCGGGTTGCACCCACGAGTGACACCCTCGTCCACCATCCAATCGATGTCGTCGTGGAAGGTGCTGGTGTCCGGGACATCGACGAAGGTGTTCGATGCCCATGCGGCGACTGGCACGAGGAACAGCGCAGTGAGGCCGACGAGCACCCCCCTCATCCACGTCCGCCCGCTTTGGGGTCGGCCCGTCCCGCCGTCGTCTCGCTGTCCGCAAGTCTCATGAGCACACATGGGTATCCAGTTCTCCATGGTTGATTGAGGGGTTTTCCCCTCGAAAGTGGAGAAGACCCTGATTGATTCGCCATGCGTCAGCGACCCCCCCTCAGGTCGCTGCGGCTGACAAAAGCAACTCTCGCCCTCTCTGTCAAGCACTCGTGAGACGGGCAGTAGCCCGGCAATGACCGAGTTCGAGGGCGAGATTGGAACCCGCGTAGATGACCGTATCGACAGTCCGTGAAGTCAATGGCCACCCTGGCGGCATGACTTCTGAGGAGCAAGATCCACAGGTGCCCGCCAGGGCGAAGCGTCGCAGCTACACCGGCAAGTGCAAGCTCGCGATCCTGGCCGAGTACGACAACGCAGACCGCGCGGGCAAGGGCGCGTTGCTACGCCGTGAGAAGCTCTACACCTCGCTGCTCTCCGAGTGGCGCAAGCAACGTGACCGTGGTGCGCTCGAGGGCCACTCGGTTGCGAAGGGCCGGCCTCCGGTCGATGCTCGCGACCGAGAGATCGAGCAGCTCAAGGCCGACAGCGCCAGGCTGGCCGGGGAGCTTGACCGGACCCGGCGGGTGGTGGAGGTGCAGGGAAAGCTCTCGGCGCTCTTGGAGGACCTGTCCTCCGAGAGCGCGACCAACAACGACGAGCGCAGACGATGATCGATGCCACGATCGTCGAGCTGACCGACGACCTCGGTCTGGGCATCGGTGCGGCCTGCGCGGCGGTTGGTCGGCCACGTGTGACCCGCCATCGGCGCACCAGCCCCCGGCTTGGCCCGCCGGCTCCGCCGTCCTCGCGCAAGTGCCAGCGCCACCCCCGCTCGCTCAGCGATACGGAAGGTCGCGAGGCGCTGGCGGTGTTGCACTCCGAACGGTTCGTCGATGTATCGGCTGCTGGCTGAGCGGGGCGAGACCGGTGAACGGCGCCGTCAGGCAACCCACCCGCCGAAGGTCAAACCTGAGCTGGTGGCTACGCGGCCCAACGAGGTGTGGTCGTGGGATATCACCAAGCTGCTCGGCCCGACCAGCTGGACCTACTACTACCTATCAGTTGCGTGATCATCGACATCTACAGCCGGTACGTGCCCGGCTGGCTGCTCGCCGACCGCGAGTCCTCCGTGCCGGCGGAGCAGCTGCTGGCCGACACTTGCTTCAAGCAGAACATCGGCCGGGGCCAGCTATCGATCCACGCCGACCGAGGGTCCTCGATGGCGTCCAAACCGGTCGCGTTGCTCCCTTCGTGACGGAACGATGGACGTCGCCCGAACCCACGGCCTCCCCATCGTCGAGAACCCGCCCGACCTCGCGACCGCACCTCGATGCTGCACACAGCAGACGGTGACCGTCGAGGTGGGACCCGACCAGCTCGATCCCAAACACCTCCAAGACGACGACTGGGGACTGCCCCGATGGGGAACCAGCTACCGACGCTGCACCGTCGTCGAAGGTCCTTCGGCACGATGAAGGACGCAGCCACCGAGAACATCTCCCGCGCCGGATCGCGCGGAGACCGGCTCGGCCTGCGGCTGCTCTACATCGGGCTGGCCATGGCCAGCTCCAACCTCCGACTCCTGCGCGGCTGGCACGAGAAGCACGGCGGTGACCTCGACGTGGAGCCCATCCTGCTCGAGCCCGACGACGACCCCACCGAGTTCGCCCTCGCCGACGACGATGTCGCCTGACCCCGCCCAGAACGAACGAAACCCCGCTGACACGAAGTCAGCGGGGTCTCGCGGTTCACGCGTCGTTGCGTCACGGTGACGTGAGACGGATGGCGGACGGGACCCGTTCCACGTGACCCTTGGTGGTCACCTGGCCGGTCGCCCATCCCCGCCGAGCGGCCCTTCGGCGGCCAGTATCGGCGGTACATCCATCACACGAGCTTTTCACGAAGGGTGGGGCGTTCTCTTCACGAACACCCCGAAGTGGAGCTGCCGGGAGTCGAACCCGGGTCCCGCGATCCCGTCGCTCGGGGCTCTACGTGCGTAGGTTCCGGATGAGCTCGGATGCGGTGCTCCAGAACCAGGCAGCGTCCGCATCCATACCACCGTTAGGTTTCCCCCTGGGCCCGGCGGTCAGTGCCTTCGGGGTTGAGCCTCGTGATGACGATCGCGACCCTCCTACGAGGCATCGGAGGCGGATCGTCGCAGGTTATTAAGCTGCGATGGTCATGTCCTCGAGGGACACGTTGCTCTTGGCAATTAATGGTTCCCGCGTGGGATTATCGAGGTCGCGCGAGCACCCTCGGCACGCTCCCCTGGCCACGGCTCGACCACGGTCGAAACCGAGTCAGCCCCTGGTGGGTGCGCAACGACGCTCTGCAGTTCTCAAATGGTCCCGAGGGTTCTCAGGTGATCCCGAGGGATCGGCGAGCCTGGCAGGACCGGCGTGCGATCCCCTGAGCTCGGCCTGTCAGTGTACCGAGCATGCGGCGATCCGCATCCTCGGTATCGGGCGATCAGCGCCGCTGCTTGAGGGCCCGGTCGATCTCCCGCTTGGCATCACGCTCCTTGGCGGTCTGGCGCTTGTCGGCGACGTTCTTGCCCTTGCCGAGCGCGAACTCCAGTTTGATCCTCCCCCCGCGCAGATAGATGCGGGTGGGGACCAGGGTGGCGCCCTTGGCCGAGACGGCACGCGACGCCTCGTCGATCTCGCGGCGGTGCAGGAGCAGCTTGCGCGGACGGACGGGGTTGTGGTTGTTGATGTTGCCGTACTCGTACTCGGGGATGTGGGCCTGCATCAACCACGCTTCGCCGTTGTCGTCGATCTTCACCCACGCCTCCGCGAGCGATCCCTTGCCGCCGCGCAGCGACTTCACCTCGGTGCCCTGCAGCACGAGGCCAGCCTCGTACCGATCGTCGAGGAAGTAGTCGTGTCGGGCGCGACGGTTGCTGACGATGAGCTTGGTGCCGTCGCCGCCGGATCCCTTGGCAGCCATAGCGGGCGAGCGTAGCGGTCGGGTCCGTCGTCCCCGGACGGCGAACAGCGACCGGACCGTTAGCAGCCGATGAAGCCGCAGGGGTTGATCGGCTGACCGGCCTCGCGGGTCTCGAAGTGCAGGTGGGGCCCGTAGCTGTTGCCGGAGTTGCCGACACCGCCGACGCCCTGGCCCGCCGACACCTGCTGGCCGACCGCCACCGAGACCGACGACAGATGGGCGTAGATCGTCGCCATGCCACCCGCATGCGCGACCGTGATGTAGTTCCCGAACCCGCCACCGCAACCCCAGGAGCTGCTGGGGTGGCAGGAGGTCACGACCGACACGACGGTGCCGTCACGCGCCGCGACCACCGCGGAGCCCATCCCGCCCCCGAGGTCGACCCCGTTGTGGTTGCGGCCCCAGCGCGGCCCGAAGGGCGAGGTCAGGCGCCCCGAGGTGGGCCGGATCCACCCACCCGATGAGGCGGACGGAGCATCGGCACCTCCGGAGCCGTCCTCACGGGCCTGACCTGCGGCCCGCCGCTCCGCCTCGGCCCGTCGCGCGGCCTCCTCCGCGCGTTGGCGCTCCAGTTCCTGCTGCCGCGCGATCTCCGCGAGCTCGGACTGGATGCGGGCGGACTCCTCCTCCAGACCGGCCAGGTGGCCCTCCATCGCGGCCCGGTCGTCACGCAGCTGCTCGAGTGCCTCGGCCCGTTCGCTGCGTTGCTGGCGGACCTGCTCGGTGGCCGCAGCCTGTTCGTCGGCCGCCTGCTGCGCCGCATCGCTGGCGGCGGCCGCCTCACGCGCCTGTCGCTCTGCCTCGACCCGGAATTGCTGGGCCTGCCCACGCTTGGCTTCGACCTCCGTCAACAGCGTGTCGACCTGTTCGACGAGCAGGCGGTCGCCGTCGATGACGTGGGACACGTAGGTCGTGGTGTTCAGGAAGTCGGTCAGTTCGCGGGTGCCGGTGAGCGCGTCGGCGAAGGAGACCTGCCCGTACATGTAGGCCGAGCGGACACGGGCGTTGAGTTGTCCCTGCTTCTGTGCATGCTCGTCCTCGGTCATCGCGAGTTCGGCGCGGACCTGCCGGAGCCGATCGCGCGCCGTATCGGCTTCCGCGAGGGCGGCGTCCCGGACCTCGACGGCGGCCTCCCACGCCTCCTGCTGCTGCACGAGCCGTGCTTCGGCCTCGTCCAGCGCCGCATCGAGCTGCGCGAGCCGCTCACGGGCATCGGTCTCCCGCGCCCGGGTGTCCTCGAGCTGCTCGATGACCTCCTCGCGCTCATCGCGGGTGTTCTCGAGTTCCTGCTCGAGCCCGGCATCCTGCGCCCCTGCGGCCGACGGGACCAACGCCAGCAGGACGATGGCGCTCAGGATCCGTAGCGTGCGCCGCACCAGGTTCACCTCATGACCGCTCGGCGAGGGTGACCGCGCCGATCCCGCGATCCCGCCGCCCGAAGATAACAACAGGCATCAGGACCCACAACCACCACACCGACGGTCGAGAGATGCCTCCTTCGAGCATCGGCCACAGCCACCCGGTCCTTGACGGACGCGACGACGGCACGCGGCAGGCGCGCAGGGGCCGCACCGTGGCCCCTCACGATTCCTGGAAGAACCACAGCGCGACGATCGACGAGAACGCGGCGATCCCGAAGCCGGAGGCGAGCAGGACCGGCGCGGCATCCCAGACCTCGCGGACACCGATGAACGGCATCAGCAGCACCTGCGCCGACAGCCCCTCGGTCACCCTCGGAACCACCACGTACAACAGTCCCCAGGAGACCGCCGCACCGAGGACCCCGGTGATCACCGCCTCGAGGAAGAACGGCAGGCGGATGTACCAGTTGCTGGCCCCGACGAGCTTCATGATCGAGGTCTGTTCGCGGCGGGCGAAGGCCGACATCAGGATGGTGTTGCCGATCAGCAGCGCGGCGGCCGCCAACTGGATCAGCGCCACCGCCAGCGCACCGTTGCGCACGATGCGGGTGAAGTTGAGGAACTGCGTCAGCACCTCGCGTTGGTCGATGATGTCCTCGACGCCGGGGTAGGCCTCGAACTGCTGGGCGATCACCAGGAACTCGTCGGGATCGACCAGGCTCACCCGGAACGACGCCGGCAGGATGTCGGGTTCGACCGCCTCGACGAGGTTCGGCTGGTCCTGGAACAGCTCCGTGAAGCGCTCGTAGGCCTCCTCCTTGGACTCGTAGAGCACCTCGTCGACGACCGGCTGCGATTCGAGGTCCTCGCGCAACTGATCCTCCTGCTCCGGGGTGATGGCCGGGCAGGTCTCGCCGTCGCACAGGAAGATCGAGACCTCGACCTGGTCGACCCAGTCATCGGTGGCCAGGTCGATCTGGTCACGCAACAACAGGGTCGCGCCGAGCAGCGTCAGGGACACGGTGATCGACAGGATCACCGCGATCGTCATCAGCACGTTGCGTCGCAGGCCCTTCCCGGCCTCCGACAGGATGTAGCGCCAACGCGCGGGCATCGGAACTCCTGGTCGGCCTCTTACGGGCCTCGGTCGGTGGTCGTGGTCAGGTGCGAAGCGGTCAGCCGGCGTAGCCGTAGACCCCGCGGGACTGGTCGCGGACGACGACGCCGTTCTCGAGCTCGATCACCCGGCGACGCATGGAGTCGACGATGTGCTGGTCGTGGGTCGCCATCACCACGGTCGCTCCGGTCCGGTTGATGCGATCGAGCAGCTTCATGATGCCCACCGAGGTGGACGGATCGAGGTTGCCCGTCGGCTCGTCGCAGAGCAGGATGCGTGGGTTGTTGACGAACGCGCGCGCAACCGACACCCGCTGCTGTTGGCCACCGGACAGCTCGTGGGGCATCGCGCCCGCCTTCTCCTCGATCCCGACGAGCTCCAGCACCTCGGGCACGCGTCGCTCGATCTCACGCCGGCTCTTGCCGATGACCTCCAGGGCGAAGGCGACGTTCTCCCGCACGGACTTGTTCGGCAGCAGCTTGAAGTCCTGGAAGACGTAGCCGATGTCGCGCCGCAGCGCCGGGATCTTCCAGGGCCGGATCGCATTCAGGTCCTTACCCGCCACCCACAGGTCACCGCTGTCGACCAGCTGCTCGCGGGTCAGCAGCTTCATGAACGTCGACTTGCCCGACCCGGACGGTCCGACGATGAACACGAACTCGCCCTTGTTGATCTCCACGGACACGTCATCGAGCGCGACGACCTCGTCGTCGCCACCGCGCTTGTAAGTCTTGGTGACGTTCTGCAACCTGATCACGACGCTCGCTCGATTCGGCGGGTAGGCACAGCTTCAGGACAGGCTCGCGTCCGGCAGAGGGCGGGTCCGGGACGTGCCGGAGCACCTGCGACGGTGACGCCGACGCAGGGGCTCCACCGCCCGCAACCAGCACGGCAGCGTACCCCGTCCGGTCCGGTGGCCAAGGAAGGCGCGGGCATGGCCGTCCGGCCAGGGTCCTCACCTGATCGGGGTGACAGCGGCGGCCCGAACCACCCCGTCCGAACCATCACAGCGCGATCACCCGGGCGGCGTCTCGGCCTCCGCCGCGACCCGCACCCGGTGGCGCAGCTCCGCCTCGATCAGTTCGTCGAGGTCCCCGTCGAGGACGTTGTCGACGTTGCCCGTCTCGTAGTCGGAGCGGAGGTCCTTGACCATCTGGTACGGATGCAGGACGTAGCTGCGGATCTGCGAACCGAACCCGACGTTCTGCACCCCACCGCGGAGTTCGTCGAGGTGCTCGGCGCGCTTCTGGCGCTCCAGCTCAGCCAACTTGGCCTTGATCACGCGCAGGGCCACCGCCTTGTTCTGGTGCTGGGACTTCTCGTTCTGGCAGCTGGCGACCAACCCGGTCGGGATGTGGGTCACGCGCACCGCCGAGTCGGTGGTGTTCACGCTCTGCCCGCCCGGACCCGAGGACCGGTAGACATCGAAGCGCAGCTCCTCCTCGGGGATCTCGATCTCGCCCTCGAGCTCCGGCAGGACCGGGACCACGTCCACCAGCGCGAAGGAGGTCTGGCGCCGTGCCTGGGAGTCGAACGGGCTGATACGCACCAGGCGGTGCACGCCGTGTTCCACGTTCAGGAACCCGTAGGCGTCCGGACCCCGTACCTCGAAGGTGGTGGACTTGAGGCCCGCCTCCTCGCCGTAGGACTGGTCGAAGACCTCGGTGTCGTAGCCACGGTTCTCGGCCCACCGCAGGTACATCCGCTGCAGCTTGTGGGCCCAGTCCATCGCGTCGACCCCACCCTCCCCCGCGTGGACCGACACGATCGCATCAGCCGCGTCGTACTCACCGCTGAGCAGGGTGATGACGTCCAACCGATCGAGTTCCGTGCGGATGGCCTCCAGCCCCGCCGCCACCTCGGAGGCGGATGAGGCGTCATCCTCCTCCTGGGCCAGCTCATCGAGCACCTCGAGGTCGTCCATGCGGTCGTTGAGGCGGTCGACGCGTGCGAGCTCCCCCTCGACCCGCGACAGTTCCGTGGTGACCTCACGAGCCCGTTCGACGTCGTCCCACAGACCGGGTTCGCCCGCGAGCTGCTGGAGTTCATCGAGTCGGTCGCGCTTGCCGGCCACGTCCAGGTCACCGGCGAGCTGCTCGAGGCGCTGGCGCATCGCGGCCAGGTCATCGGCGTGGCTGGTGGCCATGGGGACGGCTCCTGGGTGGCTTGGGTCAGGCGAGGCGGACAGGACCGGCGATGCTACCGACCGGACGCCAGTAGCCTCCGGTCCGGGAAACGTCTGGGATGGGGAGGCTGCATGGACACGACCGACGATCTGCGCGACACCCTGGTGATCGGCGCCGGCAGCGCGGGGCTCGTGGCCGCGAAGAACCTGCGCGCAAGCGGCGTCGAGGTGGACATCGTCGAACGGGCGGCGGACCTCGGCGGCAACTGGAACATCGCCGGCGAGCACAGCCGCGTCTACGACTCGGCGCACATGATCTCATCGAAGCCGTTCACGCAGTACCCGGACTTCCCGATGCCGGACACCGACCCCGACTACCTGCACCACACGCACGTCCTGGCGTACCTGCAGCGTTACGCCGCGCACTTCGGCCTGACCGACGTGATCGCGTTCGCCACGTCGGTGCAGCGCTGCACCCCGCTCGGTGATGGGCCCGACAGCGGCTTCGAGGTGGAGCTGGCACCGACCCGCTCGCGCGCCGGGTCGGATCCCGGCGGCGCCGTCGAGGTGCGGCGTTACCGGCGCGTCGTGGTGGCCAACGGACACAACTGGTTCCCGAAGGTGCCGTCCTATCCGGGCCAGGGCGACTTCACCGGTGAGATCATCCACTCGGCGGACTTCAAGCACGGCGACCAGTTGGCGGGCAAGCGCGTCGTGGTCGTCGGTGCGGGCAACACCGGCTGTGACATCGCCGTCGAGGGCGCGATCCGCGCGAGCCACGTCCACCACTCGACCCGGCGCGGCTACTGGTACGCACCGAAGTACGCGCTCGGCCGGCCCGCCGACCAGGTCTCCGACCTGATCTTCACCCTCGGCCTGCCGCTCCGGGCGACCCAGTGGCTGTTCGAGCAGACCGCCAAGCTGGTCGTCGGCCGCAACGAACGCTTCGGCCTGCCGACGCCGGACCACCGGCTCCTCGAGACCCACCCGATCGTGAACCAGACGCTCCTCTACCACATCGGCCACGGTGAGATCACGCCCGTCGGCGACATCCGCCGGTTCGACGGGGACGTCGTCGAGTTCGTCGACGGCCAGCGTGTCGAGGCCGACCTGGTGGTCTTCGCGACGGGCTACCTGATCCGCTTCCCGTTCTTCCACGACGACGTGCTGTCCTGGCAGGACGGACGTCCGGCGCTGTACCGCAACATCTTCCCGCCGGACCGCACCGACCTGGCGGTGATCGGGCTGATCCAGCCGGATTCCGGCCAGTTCTGCCTCGTGCACTGGCAGACCGTGCTGCTCGCCCGGCTCTGGGAACTGGAGCGCACCGATCCGGCCGCGGCAGCCGCCTGGCGCCGTGAGGTCGCAGCGCGCATCGACGACCGGTCGCAGGGCGGCCTCGACCTGATCGACTCGACCCGCCACCTCGTCGAGGTCGAACACCTCGACTACCTCGAGGATCTGCAGCACGAC
>JAWLFE010000056.1:0-18380 GCA_041685735.1 Nitriliruptoraceae bacterium | reverse complement strand
GTCGGCGTCGCCTTCTTGGTCGACAGCGGCGGGACCCGGACCTCGAACCCGGCGGCGGTCAGGACCGATCCCTTGGTGGTCATCAGTTCCCAGGCTTCCTCCTGGCTGAGGATCACCTGGCCACGACGCGTGTCCTTGCCACGGAGCAGTGGTTCGTACAGCCCTTCGAGGCGCTCGAGCTCACGCTTGAGTCGTTCCTTGCGGTCGTGGTTCGCGCGCGACATCGCCGCTTCGACGTTCTCGTCCTTGCGACGGCCGTCCGAGGTCAGCGTCCGCAGCAGCCATGCATCGCCGTCGTCGGGCGGGTCGAGCTGCACGGTCAGGGCCAGCTTGGTCGTCCCGGTGACGCCTTCGGCCCAGGACTTCAGGCCCTTGCGCACCTCGCTGCCCTGCTGGTGGGGGGCCTCGAAGGTCGAGCCGTCGAGACGCCCGAGCGCAGCTTCGGCGATGTCCGATGCACGCTGCGGGTGTGGCGGCGGTGCGGGGACCTCCACCCGCTCGGCGGCATCACGGCAGATCGCGTCGACGAAGCCGGTCACGATTCCGCGGGTGACCTTGCGTTGGTCGCGTTGCTTCTCGATCGCGGCCACGGCGCCGGGCATCGCCCGCGCCAGGTCCGACAGTTCGTCGTGGTCGATCAGGGTCGGCTCCCAACGGACCGCGAAGAAGGAGCGGTTCCCGGCGGCATCGCCCACCTTCTTCAGTTGCGGCACCATCCGTCCCTGGGCGACGAGTCGGACGGCCAATGCCGCGGTCAGACCCATCCAGGTGACGCTCGCTCCCAGCTGATCATCATCGCCGCTGTTGCTCAGGGCGACGAGCCAGCCGAGACTCTTGTGCACGGGGGCGCTGAGCGTCTCGGCCGTGGCGCCGGTCGGGAGCTTGATCGACTCATCCGGCTCCCACATCCCGCTCGAGGCACCCGCGGCGGTCAACCGTTCGCGCACGGCGTCCGCGTCTTCGGGCGCGTGGTCGCCACCGGCCGCCCAGGCCACGATCTGACCACGGTTCCAGGACAGCTGCAGTTGCGGGTGGGCGATGACCGGCGCGTCGGGCTCTCGGGCCGGTGGCTGCGATGCGCCGGGGTCGGCGGCAGGATCGGGTTTGTGCCCCGAGGCGCGGTCCGGGGTGCGCTTGGCCGGCGCATCGCCGCGGTGCTGCTGCCCGTTCCTGCGCGGTTCGATCCGGGGTCCACGCTGGAACGGCTGCGGCGGTGGGGGCGCGGGCGGGGCGGCACCGGTCAGTTCGACGAGTCCGCGGTCGATCCGGTCGCGTTCGTCGACGAAGTCGTCGATGACGAGGTCGCGCTCCGGTCCGGTGACCTGCCGGCCCAGGTGGTCGATCTTGGTCTGGACGTCGCGGCGGAGCGCCTTGAGCGCGAGGATCCATTCGTCCTCGTTGTCGCGGAGCTGCGCGACCTCGTCGGTCGACGCGGCGCCGTCCAGATGCCGTTGCGCGAGTTGCTGGAACTCGTCGGGGCTCACCGGTGGGATCCGGGTGCTGGTCGTGATGGCCGTGTCCTTCGTGCGGATGGTGCCCGACGGGACCCGTGGGTCCGCTGGTCGTGGCGATCGGTTGGCCTGCCACCACCGGGCCGGTGGTCGGGCTGATCGGCGGGTCGTTCGGACCCTCGGTCCGGTGCGCGCACCGGTCGGTCCGCGCGCGTGTCCAGTCGTCCCTTCGCGCGCCCGTCGGGACGTCGCGGTCCGTTGCTGGTCCGGCGGGCCGGACGCCGTCGTGCCAGGGACGGTCGGGGACCACGGGGATGACCGAGCTTCCCACGCCCACCTGGCCGGTGCCGAGACCCACGCCCGGTGGGTCCGACGACGCGATCCGCACCAGCGATGGTGAACAGCGGTGGTGCCGACCGCGTGACAGGGCCAGCGTACCGCGACCCGGCCGCCGGCGACAGTAGCGGTCGCCAGCGGCGAGGATGCCTCGACGTTCGAACGATTTGATGTCATACTTTCGGGTGTCCAAGTATCGGCGCCACCATCCCGCTCCACGGTCGCGGCGGCCCAGGGACCGACCCCTCGAGGTGACCCATGTCTGCACCCGCTCTCCACGTGCCGGAGAACCCCGTCCGGTTCGTGACGGCGGGCAGCCTGTTCGATGGTCACGACGTGGCCATCAACATCATGCGCCGGTTGCTGCAGTCCCAGGGTGCCGAGGTGGTGCACCTCGGCCACGACCGCAGCGTCGAGGACGTGGTCACCGCGGCCGTCCAGGAGGACGCGCAGGGCGTGGCGGTCAGCTCCTACCAGGGCGGCCACGTCGAGTACTTCACCTACCTCGTGGAGCGCCTCCGGGAGGTGGGGGCCGGCCACGTGCAGGTGTACGGCGGTGGTGGTGGTGTGATCGTCCAGGACGAGATCGACCTGCTGCACGAGCGCGGGGTCGCCCGGATCTTCTCCCCCGCGGACGGCCAGCAGCTGGGGTTGCCGGGGATGATCAACACGATGATCGCCGCCTGCGACACCCCACCGCCGCCGGGCGAGGTCGATCTCGATCGGTTGCGCGGTGGTGAGGAACTCGCGCTCGCCCGGACCATCACGCAACTGGAGGCCGGCACCGCATCGCAGGAGCGGCGCCGTGCGATCGTCGACGCGGCTGCCGCCCGGCAGGTTCCGGTGCTGGGTATCACGGGCACCGGTGGGTCCGGGAAGTCCTCGCTGACCGATGAGCTGATCCGACGCTTCCGGATCGACCGCGAGGACAAGCTGCGCATCGCGGTGATCGCCATCGACCCGACTCGCCGGCGGGGTGGGGGTGCGCTCTTGGGCGATCGCATCCGGATGAACGCGGTCGCGGCCGGTCGCGTGCTGTTCCGGTCGATGGCCACGCGGCAGGCAGATCGCGAGGTTCCCGAGCGCCTCGACGAGGTCATCGCCGCCTGCAAGGTGGCCGGCAACGACCTCGTGATCGTCGAGACCCCCGGTGTGGGGCAGGGCAGCGGAGTGATCACCTCCTACGTCGACGCCTCGCTGTACGTGATGACCCCGGAGTTCGGGGCGGCCTCCCAGCTCGAGAAGATCGACATGCTCGACCTGGCCGACATCGTGGCGATCAACAAGTTCGAACGCCGCGGCGCCGAGGACGCACGGCGTGACGTCGCTCGCCAGCTGGTCCGCAACCGGGAGGCCTTCGGCAGCGCCTGGCAGGACATGCCGGTGTTCGGTACGTCAGCAGCGAGGTTCGACGATGACGGGGTCACCGCGCTCTATCAGGCGGTGACCGAGCTCCTCGAGCCGCACGGGCTGGAACCCGGCGGTGGGGTGCTCCGACGCGTCGAGACCCGGACCTCCACCAAGCTCTCTGCCGTCGTGCCGACCGCCCGGGAGCGCTACCTCGCCGATGTCGCCGAGACCGTGCGTGCCCACCACCAGCGGACCGCCGAGCAGGCTGAGGTGGCCCGACAGGTCCAGCAGGTGCGGGCAACGCAGCAGCTGCTGGCCGACGGCGGTGATGCTGACGCCGCGGTCGCCAGCCTGGACGCGCTGCTCGAGCGGATCGACGATCGACTCGACACCGACGTCCGCCAGCTGCTCGACGACTGGCCGGCGACGCTCGAGGCCTACGCGGGTGACGAGTTCGTCTACGAGGTCCGCGGCAACGAGGTCCGCGCACCCCTGACCCGTGAGACGCTGTCGGGCACGCGGGTGCCTCGGGTTGCGCTGCCTCGACTCCATGACCACGGCGACCTGGTGACCTACCTGCGGCGCGAGAGCCTGCCCGGCCGGTTCCCGTTCACCGGTGGGGTGTTCCCGTTCAAGCGTGAGGGCGAGGCGCCCGCCCGGATGTTCGCGGGGGAGGGTGATCCGTTCCGGACCAACCGCCGGTTCCACTACCTCGCCACGGGCCAGCCGGCCGCGCGGCTGTCGACGGCGTTCGATTCGGTGACGCTGTACGGGCGCGATCCGGCCGAGCAGCCCGACATCTACGGCAAGGTCGGTACGTCGGGGGTGTCGATCGCGACGCTCGACGACATGAAGGCGCTGTACGACGGGTTCGACCTGTGCGATCCGACGACATCGGTGTCGATGACGATCAACGGACCGGCGCCGACGATCCTGGCGATGTTCCTGAACACCGCGATCGATCAGCAGCTCGACCGGTTCCGCGACGACGAGGGTCGCGAGCCGACCGACGAGGAGGCCGCGCAGATCCGGGCGCGGACGTGTTCGACGGTCCGCGGCACCGTGCAGGCCGACATCCTGAAGGAGGATCAGGGACAGAACACCTGCATCTTCTCGACGGAGTTCTCCCTACGGTGCATGGCCGACGTGCAGGAATGGTTCATCGAGCACGACGTGCGCAACTTCTACTCGGTGTCCATCTCCGGCTACCACATCGCCGAAGCCGGGGCGAACCCCCTGAGCCAGCTCGCGTTCACGCTGGCGAACGGCTTCACGTACGTCGAGGCCTACCTCGCCCGCGGCATGGACATCGACGACTTCGCGCCCAACTTCTCGTTCTTCTTCTCCAACGGCATGGACGCCGAGTACACGGTGCTCGGGCGGGTGGCGCGACGCATCTGGGCGATCGCGATGCGTGATCGCTACGGCGCGGGGGAGCGGGCGCAGAAGCTGAAGTACCACGTGCAGACCTCGGGCCGGTCGCTGCACGCCCAGGAGATGGACTTCAACGACATCCGTACCACCCTGCAGGCGCTCTGCGCGATCTACGACCAGGCCAACTCGCTGCACACCAACGCCTACGACGAAGCCGTGACCACCCCGTCCGAGTCGTCGGTGCGGCGGGCGCTGGCGATCCAGATGATCATCGATCAGGAGTGGGGACTCGCCAAGAACGAGAACCCGCTGCAGGGCGCCAACATCGTCGACGACCTGACCGACCTCGTTGAGGAGGCCGTGCTCGCCGAGTTCGATCGGCTGGCCGACCGCGGTGGGGTGCTCGGCGCGATGGAGACCGGCTACCAGCGTGGCCGCATCCAGGACGAGTCGATGCTCTACGAGCACCGCAAGCACGACGGGTCGCTACCGATCATCGGGGTGAACACGTTCCTCGCCGCGGACAAGGAAGCCGGCGAGGTCGAGGGTGACCCGCTGGAACTCGCTCGCGGGACGCGAGAAGAGAAGCGCTCCCAGCTGGAGCGGGTCGAGGGGTTCCGGGAGCGCCATGCGGCCGACGCGGAGGCCGACCTGGCACGCCTGCGCGAGGCCGCGGTCACGGGCGGCAACACCTTCGAGGTACTGATGGATGCGGTGCGCACGTGCTCGCTCGGACAGATCACCGAGGCGTTCTTCGAGGTCGGTGGACGCTACCGCCGCAACGTGTAGGGCATCGCCAGCGGTGGGTGCCAGGTCGTGCCGCCTACGCTCACCGCCCACCGAACGTCCGAGGAGCCATCATCGCCGCGCCCCGTGAGCCGCTGCCGTTCGATCCCGTCGAGGAGGCACGTCGGCACTGGATCGACCACGGCTGGCAGGACGCTGCGGACGGGATGGCGATGGTCACCTCGATCACCCGGGTCCAGCAGATCCTGCAGGCCCGGATCGATGAGGTGCTGCGACCACTCGAGCTGACCTTCGCCCGGTACGAGCTGTTGATGCTCCTGAGCTTCAGCCGCGAAGGTCGGCTGCCGCTGAGCGTCATCGGCGCCAGGCTCCAGGTCCACCCGGCCAGCGTCACCAACGCGGTCGACCGGTTGGAGGCGCAGGGGTTCGTCGAACGCCAGGCCCACCCGACCGATCGTCGGACCCGGCTGGCCGCCATCACCGACCCCGGCCGCAAGGTCGCCCTGGACGGGACCGATCGGCTGAACGAGCAGGTGTTCCGCCGGATCCCCCTGTCCGACGAGCAACTGCAGAGCCTCCACCGGGTGCTGTGCACCGTCCGCCACGACGCCGGCGACTTCTGACGGCCCCGGCGCCCCGGTGATGGCAGCTGCTGGCGTCACCGTCTGACGCGTTGCGCTGCCATCGTGGGCTGGGACCGGCGCTCGCCGTGCACTGGCAGCCGTAGGCGTCACCCCGTGACGCGTTGCGCTGCCATCCCCGACCGGGTCCGGTTCCGGCGTTACCCGGCGTCCATCGGTGGATCGGGGAGGGCTTCGCGGGTCAGCTCTCGGAGCTTGCGCTGCACCTCGGTGAGCAGGGCGCGCCCACGGTCGGTCGCCTCGTAGTAGCGGCGCCGTCGGCCGTCGGCCAGCCGTTCGTCGCTGGCGAGGTAGCCGTCCTCCTCGAGCTGGTGCAGCATCGGATAGAGGGTCCCGACGCTGATGTCGTAGCCGTGCTCGGCGAGCTCGTCGCGCATCCACAGCCCGAAGATCGGGTGCTCGACCGCGTGGTGCAGGATGTGGATGCGCATGAAGGCGAGCTGGATGTCCCGCAGGAGCGGCGGTTCATCGGCCATGTCACCTCCGGGGACGGGCGGTCATCCTACGAACGTGATCCAGAGGTAGCCGAGGAGTCCGGCCAGCGGGATCAGGGCGATCGCGCTGACACGGGTCCAGATCAATGTCGCGAGCGCTGCCGCGGCCAGCACGCCGGTGGGGATGTCGACGATGACCCGCAGGCCGATCTCGATCGCGACCGCCAGCATCACGCCGAGCACCGCGGCGGTCAGGCCCTTGAGCACCTTCGTCGCGGTCGCTGAGCGCTTGATGGCGGGCATGACCCGTCCGAGCAGCATCGCGAGGAAGAACGACGGGATGAAGATCGCGAGCGTGGCGACCACGGCACCCGGGAAGCCGCCGAGGATGTAGCCCACGGCGGTGGAGACGGTGAACAACGGCCCCGGCGTCATCTCGCCGATCACGATCGCCTCGATCAGCTGCGGGGTGGTCAACAGCCCCGTGCGCTCCACCAGGTCGGTCTGCAGGTAGGCGACCAGCAGGTAGCCGGAGCCGAACAGGGTGATCCCGAACCTGAAGAACAGCCAGGCGAGCTGCCCAACGGTCTCCGCGTCGGGGGACGGGGACGGTGCTACGCCCAGCAGCCACGGCGTCCCCCCGAACAGGATCCCGGTCGCCCCGCCGCGGGGCCAGCGCCAGGTCGAGTACAGCGCGATCCCGGCCACCGCACCCAGTGCGAGCACGATCAGTTCGTTGATGCCGAACAGGCCCAGGCCGAGCGCCACGACGAACACGATCCGGGTGCGTAGATCGTCCGCGGCCTTCGGAGCCAGCTTGACCATCGCCATGACGATGATCGCCAGCACGACCGGTTGGATGCCGTAGAACACGGCATCCATGACGGGCAGCTCGCGGAACCGGACGTACGCCCACGTCAACGCCAGCGTGATGGCCGCGGCAGGCAGGATGAACGCCCACCCGGTCGCCCACACCCCGAGGTTGCCGCGCTGGACGTAGCCGATGTGCATCGTCATCTGGGTCGAGTTCGGCCCGGGCAGCAGGTTGGTCGCCGCCATCAGGTCCAGGAAGTGTCGCCGCTCGACCCAGCGGCGCTTCTCCACGATCTCCTTGTCCATCATCGCGATGTGGGCGACCGGGCCACCGAACGCGACCACGCCCAGCTTGAAGAACATCCAGATCAGCTCACGCCACGATCCCGCCTGCTCGGCGAACTCGGGCTGATGGGGCTGCAGCCCCGACGTCGCGGTGCCGGAGTCGGCCGCGGTCCGGTCCTCACCGTGTGCATCCGATGCCACGCGGTTCCCCTGGATCGACGGTGGCCGAGAACGTGTGGCCGAGATCCTATCGGGTCCCGACATCGGTTTTCGATATAAGGCCAGGCGGGTCGGAGGCATCGGTGTCAGTCGGGCCGGACATGTCGGCCTGGGCCCCGAGTCGTTCAGCGGCGTCGCTGCTCCCGTTGTCCGCGGACGGGGTCCCAGGTAGTGAGGATCAGCTGGTCGTCAGCGACCCGGACGAGCGACACCCGCTCGAGCAGCAGCTCGAAGGAGCTTGCGTCCGGGTGTCCAGCCGGCGGCTGTGCGCGCTCGACCAGCCGCCCCGTGAGCTTGGCGTCTCCGCCGGCGAGGTCGTCCTCGAGCGGCGCGCTGTGGACCTCGACGCGTGGGTCGCGTCGGACATCCTCGAGTTTCCGGGAACCCGGCATCATCCCGATGGTGATCGCGGCGGCTCCGATGTCGACCTCTGTGCCGCTGAGTCGTGGCGAGCCGTCCGTGCGCACCGTGCCGATGATGTGGTGCAGGTTGGCGGCGAAACGCTCGCGGACCCGCTCCGCGAACCGCGGCGCACCGTCAGCGAAGGCGCCCCAGGTCGCGATGCTGTCCGGTGTCGGGGTGTCCATCGGCGTCATCGTGTCCATGGCGATGCTCTCGGTCGCAGCCCGCAGGACCGAGGTCGAAGGGCGTGGTCCAACGGCGGGGACGAGCCTCGCACGGAGGTGCGACAGCATCGCGAGCCCGGCCACACCTCGGATCGGCACCTGAGCTCCAGGCGGGATGCCTCACCGCAGGTTGAAGCCGCCGGCGAGTTCGTCGTCGGGATCCACCACGAAGGTGTGGTGACCGGTCCGCGAGGCCCGGCCCTGCATCTCGTTGTCCCACCGCCGCACCCCGTCGCGGGTCTCGAGTTCACCCAGCACCCGACCGACGAACCGTGTCCCGATGACGCTGTCGTGGATGAACGGCTGCCCGACCTGGAGTTCGCCGCGTTCCGCCAGGACCGCCAACCGTGCCGAGGTCCCGCTCCCACACGGCGAACGGTCCACCCGCCCATCGGCGTAGACCGTCGCGTTGCGCTGATGCGCGGGACCGAGGCGTTCGTGGAAGATCACGCCGTAGAGGCCGCGGTCACCGCTCGCGTCCGGCAGGGTCAGGTCGAGCTGGTCGTTCGCCGCGGCCTTGATCGACCGGGCGTGGGTGATCAGCTGCGGCAGGTCAGCCGGGACCACGGACCGTCCGAGCGTCGCGACGTCCAACATCGCGTAGAACGCGCCGCCGTAGCCGACGTCGACCGTGACCGTGCCCGCATCCGTCTGCAGGTCGACATCCAGGTGGTGGCTGTGGGCCGGGACGTTGTGGAAGCGCACCGCGCCGGCCCGTCCCCGGTCCATCGTCACCCCGGCCCGGACCCGCCCCGACGGAACGTCGATCGTGACCACCGCCTCGTCGCCGTCAGCGATCCCGGTGGCGTCGATCAGGCCGGTGTCGATCGCCCAGGTCGCCAGGGCGATCGTGCCGTGACCGCAGGCCGTGGAGAACCCGTCACCGTGGAAGAAGACCGTGCCGAGGTCCCCACCATCATCGTCTGGCGGTGTCACGAAGCAGCCGTACATGTCCGCATGCCCCCGCGGCTCCTGGCACAGCAGCGATCGCACGTCGTCGAGGTGCTGCATCGCCCAGCGGCGGCGGTCCGGGACCGTGGCGCCAGGTGGCACCGCGACGCCCGCCGTGACGATGCGGAAGGGCTCGCCGGCGGTGTGGTAGTCGGTCGTGGTGATCATGGTCATGCCAGCGGCTCCGGACCATCGGTCCGTGGCTGCCACCTCGCGGTGGCCAGGAACACCTCGTAGGTTCCGGTGTCGCGCGTGATCGTGTGGCAGGGCTCGAAGGTGACGGCCCCGAACCCGGCCAACCGAAGGTCGCGGGTGAGGTGATCCCGGTCGAAACCGTGATGGCCGTCGAAGTCCTCGCTGTGGAACGACCGGTCGACGTCCTCTTCGAGGTCGATGATGCACAGCACGCCATCGTCGGTGAGTAGCTGGTGGAAGCCATCGAGCACCATGGCGAGGTCGGGGATGTGGTGGAGCGTCATCAGGCTCGCGATCAGGTCGAACCGCGCATCGGGCACGGGATCGCGGGTGAGGTCGAGGTCCCAGATCGTGGCTCCCGGCAGCCGACCGTCCGCCACCTTAACGGCTGCCACGTCGCGCATCCCCGCGGACGGCTCGGCGAGCGTGATGGGCCCGACGTCCGCGACCAACTGCTCGGCGAGCAGGCCCGTCCCGGCCCCGTACTCCAGCAGGCGCGTGTCCCTGGACACCGACGTGGCGGCGCGGATCGCCGCGGCTGCGGCGCGGGCCCGCTCGACCTTGCGGGGATCGTCGTCCCAGGTGGCGGCGCGGTCGTCGAACGAGGAGGAGGTCATCGGCCGGATGCTAGTCGACGTGGCCGGTCGGACATCCTGCAGGTGTCCGACCGGGGCGGCCGCCGCTCCTACGCTTGCGCCACGTCGGAGTGCATGTCGGAGGTGTGGGGTTGGTCGCCGATCTGCAGGATCTCGTGGATGCGCTGGCCCGCCGCACGGGGCGGCCGATCGTGCTGGAGGACCGCCGCCAGCGCATGATCGTCTACAGCGAACACGGTGATCCGGTGGACCGGGTCCGGTCCGGATCGATCCTCAGCCGGCGGACCGCGCCGGAGGTCATCGCCTGGTTCCGTCGGTTCGGGATCGCCGAGGCGACCGAGCCGGTCCGCACGCCCGCGGATGCGCGGCTCGGTCTGCTGCCGAGGGTCTGTGTCCCCATCCGCCACCAGGACCTCTTGCTCGGGTTCCTCTGGTTCGTGGATCCCGACGGTTCCCTGGGCGCGGACGAACTGGCGGCCGTGGATGAGGTGCGCGACCGGTTCGCCCTCGCCCTGTACCGCGAGAACCTGGCGGGGGAGCTCGCGAGCAACCGTGATGCCGAGGCGGTGCGCAACCTGGTGACGGGGGAGCCCGAGGTGCAGGTGCAGGTCGCCCACGAGGTGCTCGCGACCGGTCAGTTCCCGCAGGGATCGGGCATCGTGACGTTGGTCGCCCGGCCGGTGCTGGGCGGGGAACGGGAGGCCGATGAGCTGCTGCGGGTCGCCATCGAGCAGGCGCTGGTCGAGGTCCGACGTCGCCTCGGTCCGCGACTGGCGTTGCACCTGGTGCGCTTCGATCACGGGCTCCTGGTCACGGTCGATGGCGCGGGGGATCCGGTCAGCGACCTCGCACGCTCGCTGCACGACGCGCTCGGTCGTGCCTGCCACGGGCTCGAGGAGGTCGACCGGATCGTGATCGGGGTCGGCAGCAGACAGGCGTCCCTCGCAGAGACACGCCGCTCGTACGAGGATGCGCGACAGGCCGCGGACGTCGCGATCCACCTCCCGGCCGTCGGGCCGATCGCCGACTGGTCGCGACTGGGCATCTACCGTGCGCTGTCCCACCTGTCGGCGGAGCACCTGGAGGCGGCCAGCATCCATCCGGGTCTCGAGCGGCTGCTCGGCGATCCTGAGGCCACCGACCTCGTCGACACACTGGAGTGCTACCTCGATCTGGCCGGGAGCGCCCAACGCTGTGCTGAAGCTCTGTCGCTGCACCGCACCTCGCTGTACCACCGTCTGGGCCGGATCGAGCACCTGTGCGGGACCGACCTCAAGGATGGCGGCGAGCGGCTCGCGCTGCACCTGGGGCTCAAGCTCGCTCGACTGACGGGTCGTCGCTGATCGAACGACGGGGTCGCTGATCGGACCGCGGGGCCGCGGCGGTCACCGCCCGAGCCAGGAGGGCCACTACAGAGAGCGAGGTGGTCGGCCGATATCCCTGCCATGAGCGGATCGGGAACCACCACCGAGGTCCTGCCGGCGACCGCATCGGTCACGGCGGCGCGAGCGCTGCTGCCACGTGTCTGGGCCGGTGAGGACGTCCGGGCCGAGTTGGAAGAACTGTTGGATGTCGCCCGCGCCGCGGGGGACCTCCCCGGCGAATGCGCGGCCCTGTACTCGGAGATGGCGGCTGCGTCGATCGCCGCCGATCGGGAACGGGGTCGTGCGGCCGCGGAACTGGCGGCCCAGCGCGGCGCCGAGGGTGGCTCCCCGGCCTGGGAGAGCACCGGCCGACAGTACGTCGCCCGGTTGACCCTGGCGGATGGCAACGAGGACGTCGCCCTCGCGCAGATCGTCGAGGCGGAACTGCTCGTCGACGATGAGCCAGCCTCCATCGAGTTGGGGGTCGCGCTCAATGGCATCGCGGTGACCTACTCGCGACTCGGGCTGTTCGAGGACGCCGACCGGATCCACGAGCGTCTGGGTCAGATCGCGGCCCTGGTCGACGACGACTGGGCCGAGCAGGCGTTCGTCTACAACCGCCTGCTCAACCAGGCGGCGTGGGCGCTGTCGCTGATCCGTATCGGGGAGCGGGACGCCGCGCACGACCGGTTGCGCATCGCGGCGACCCAGGCCCGGGACGCCGTGGACATGAGCCGGTCACAGGCGAGGTTCGATTTCAACGCGCTGTGCCTGTTCACCGACCTGATGATCGGAGACGTCCAGATCGAGGCTGGACGTGCGGCGTTGGAGCGGATGACTGCCGACATCAACACCGAGCCGCGGAGCTTCGTGCGCTTCGCGCTCGCCCACGGCCTGGCCAACGTCGGGCGGATGGACGAGGCCCGTGACGAGGCGGCGGCCGGCCTGGCGGCGGTCAACCCGTTGGAGGGCGAACCGGTCTACTCGATGCTGCTGTGGGAGCGTGCCCGCATCGCGACGACCGAGGATCCCGACCACCGGGGGGTGCGTGACACGTGGGCCTACGCGAAGCTCACGACCGACCAGGTCTGGGAGTTGCGTCGCCGGCGGGTCGAAGCGGCACGCGATCGTCTGCGGATCGGCCGGCTGCGACGCGATCACGAGCGCGTCGAGCGGGCGTTGCTGGAGGACCCGTTGACCGGGGCGGCCAACCGTCGTCGGATCGATGCGGACCGCGCGGAGATGCTGACCTGGCGCCCCGGATCGTGGGCCTCGGTGCTCTACATCGACATCGACGACTTCAAGATCGTCAACGACACGCACGGACACGAACTGGGTGACGACGTCCTGCGTGAGATGTCCACGCTGCTGTTCGAGCACACCCGGGACCGGGACGTGGTCGGACGCTACGGCGGCGACGAGTTCGTGATCCTGGCGCGGTACTGCGACCCGGACGATGCCCGCCTGCTGAGCGAACGCGTCCTGGCTGCGGTGCGCTTCCACCGGTGGGAGGACCTGTTGCCGGGCCTGCGCATCCGGGTCTCGGTCGGCGTCGCCAGTGGTCAGCGGGACTACGACGAACTGTTCCCCGCCGCGGACGTCGCGCTGTACCAGGCGAAGCGTGGGGGCCGCGACCGGGCCACGGTCCGTCTGCTGGCTGCCGATGAGGTGGACCTGGATGTCGGGACCGTCGATGACGTCGACCCGAGCCTGAGCGCCTGACGCCAACGTGCCGGGCGGCCCGGCGGGATCCGGTGCGGCCGGCGGGGCTCAGAGTTCCGAGAGCGCGACCGGCTCCGAGATCGAGCGTGCGGCCAGTCGGTTCGCGTCCTCCGGGACCGTGCCTGTGGCGCTCGTGAGCAGGTCGACCACGTTGGGTCCACAGATCGCCGCCTGGCACCACCCCATCCCGCACCGCGTCGTCATCTTCAGCGACCGGACGTCCCGGGCGCCCGCATCGGCGATGGCCGAACGGACCGTCGTGACATCGACCTCCTCGCAGCGGCAGACGACCGTGTCGTCGTTCAGCCAGGACTGCCAACCCGGCCTGATCGGCGTCGCCCGCTGCAGGGCCGCGGCGAACCGCTGTGCCTTCTCGCGGCGGCGGACCTGCCGCCGGACGCTCGTCCGGTCGATGTCGTAGCCGCAGGCGGCCGCCGCGGCGGCCCCGGCGATGCTGCCTTCCCGCGCCGCGACGTCCGCACCGGCGACGCCGGTGACCTCGCCGGCGGCCAGCACGCGGGGCACGGTCGTGCGCTGCAACCGATCGACCTCGACCGCCGGGCTGCCGCCCGGGGTGAGCGCACAGCCGAGGGCTGCGGCGATCCCGACGTTGGGGCTGAAGCCGTACGCGACACAGACCGCATCGACATCGAGGTTGCGCTCCGTGCCCGCCACCACGTGCCAGTCGCGGTCCACCTCGGCGACCGTGACCGCTTCGACCCGACCGTCGCCGGTGGCCGCGATGACGGCCTGGCGTGGGTGGTACGGGGTGCGCGACCTGGCCAGATCGCGGAGGTAACCGGCGGCCTCGACCGCCTTGCCCGGGGCCAGCCCCTGCGGGCCCGCGGCACGCCACGTGGCGGGACCGTTGGCGTCCAGCACCTCGAGGACCCCGGTCCCTGCCCGGAGCAGCGTGCTGGCGGACGCGAGCAGCAGCGGACCCGTGCCGGCCACCACCACCCGGTGGCCCGGACGCACGCCCTGCCCCTTCACCAGCGCCTGGGCGGCACCGACCGTCAGCACCCCCGGTAGGTCCCACCCCGGGAACGGCAGCACCCGTTCGGCGGCACCGGTGGCCAGGATCAGGTGGTGTGCCGTGACGCTGCCGCGGTGGGTGCCCGTGGTGTGGAGCCGCACCCCGGCCGACGATCGTTCCGCCAGCCACACCCGGGTGCCGGCGATGTGGCGGATCCGGTCGTCGGCGGCGAGCTCGTCGAACCCCGCGGTCGCGGCCCGCCACCCGTGGTGCAGCGCACCGGGGTCCTCGACCTCGAAGCGCTGGGGCAGTTGCCGGTGGTACTGCCCACCGGGACGCTCCGCCGCGTCGATGACGGCGACGCTCGCGCCTGCACGCGCAGCGGCCACGGCGGCGGGAACCCCCGCGGGGCCGGCGCCGATGACCGCGACGTCGACGTGGACCGGTCGGGCGTCGGATCGGGTGCCGGATCCGGTGCCGGATTGGGTGACGGGGGCCGGGTCAGCCGGCATGGGGCACCTCCACCTCGATGTCGGGGTGGACCGGGGTCACGCAGGCCCGGACCGGACCACCGCCCTCGACCGAGACCAGACAGTCGAAACAGGTGCCGATCGCGCAGAACAGCCCACGGGGCCGGTCGGCGACCCGGGTCCGGCGCAGCTCGCGGTACCCGGCCGCGAGCAGGGCCGCGGCGATCGTCTCGCCGGGATGGGCGATGACCGGGTGGCCCTCGAAGCGGAAGGTGAACGGGGCCTCGCGCGTGATCCCCGTGGGATCGGACGCCGCCGGGATCCGCAGGTCCGCGCTGTCGTGGTCCGGGCGGTCGGGACGGTCACCCATGGCTGAGCTCCGGATGGGGGTGGGCGGGATCGGGTCCGGTCGGATCGGGGCCGGTCGGATCGGGTCCGGTCGGGTGCAGAGCGGGGCGGGCGGGTCGGAACGCCGTGATGTCGACCTCGGGCGTGCGTTCGGTCACGAGGTCGCGCACGACCAGTCCCGTCGCGGGAGCCAGGCAGATCCCCGCTCCCTCGTGGCCGGCGGCCTGGATGAAGCCGGGGACGCCTGGTTCCTCGCCGATGGCTGGCAGGTGATCCGGCAACCACGGTCGGAACCCGACGTAGGTCCGCATCACCTTGACGTCCGCGAGGATGGGGAACAGCTCGACGGCCCGCGCACCGATGCGGCGCACGAGATCGCCGTCGACCTGTCGGTCCCACCCGACGAACTCCCGACTGGAGCCCAGCAGGATGGTGCCCGACGCCGTGCCCTCGACCACGGCCGAGACCTGCGCGTCGCCGGGGTCGGCGGTCAGGGTTCCGACGTAGCTGGCGTCGTAGACCTTGTGGTTGATCAGCCGACCCCGCGGTTCGGTGACCAGGATGTGCCCGCGTCGAGGTTCGATCGGCAGGTGCAGGCCGGCGAGGGCCGCGACCTCACCGCTCCACGGCCCTGCCGCGTTCACGACCCAGGGCGTGGCGATCGTCCCGCGCGTGGTGGTGACGGCGCGGACCCGACGGACCGCATCCACCTCGATGCCGGTGACCACCGTCTGACCGAGGACCGCGGCACCCCGGCGACGAGCCCGCCGCAGCAGGGCAGCGGAGGCCAGGATCGGCTGGACCTGGCAGTCCTCCGGGTAGTGCATCCCGAGCGCGAGGTCCGGGGTGATGTGGGGCTCGAGCTGCTGGAGGTCGTCGCCCGTCGCCTCGACCGCCTGGATGCCGACGCTGCGCTGTTGCGCGGCGAGGTCGGCGAGGCCGGCCGCGGATGCCTCGTCGGGGGCGACCACGACCCCGCCCTTCTCGTCGAACTCGATGTCCTCGGGCAGTTCGTCGGCCAACTCGACCCACCGTCGCCGGCTGAGGCGCGCGAGCTCCAGCTCCGGTCCGGGGGGCTTGTCGGAGACGAGGATGTTGCCCTCACCCGACGCGGTCGTGCCGGACGTGAGGTTGCCGCGGTCGACGACCACGACCGAGAAGCCCACGGCGGACAGCTCATCGGCGCAGCAGGCGCCGACGAGCCCGCTGCCGATGATCACGACGTCGGCGCTGCGCGGTGCGGTGTCGCGGAAGGTCACGACGGTCCGTCCGCGGCCGGGGAGGAGGCCGCGTCGGGTCGTCCCTGACTGAGCAGGAAGCCGGCCGGGAACGGGTCGGTCGGGTCCAGCAGGTAGGTCCCGATACCCGTCACCCAGGCGCGACCCCGGATCGTCGGGGTGACGGCCGGGAAGTCACCCACCGTGGTCTCGCTGGTCAGGCGGCCGAGGAACCGGCTGCCGATGAACGGCGATTCGTGGATGAAGTCCTCGTTGAGGCCGAGCTCACCGCGGGCGTGTAGTTGCGCCATCCGTCCCGAGGTGCCTGTCCCGCAGGGGGAGCGGTCGACCCACCCTGGCTCGATCAGCGTGGCACCGCGGGAAGACGCACCGTCGGTCCCGGGGGCCGTGAAGATGGTGTGGTGGACGTTGCAGATCCGGGGGTCGTCCGGGTGTTCGAGGCCGAGCTGTCGGTCGGCGGCACGGGCGATCAACAGGCCCTTGCGGATCACCTCCTGGTCGGCACCG
This sequence comes from Nitriliruptoraceae bacterium, assembly GCA_041685735.1. Lineage (GTDB taxonomy): Bacteria > Actinomycetota > Nitriliruptoria > Nitriliruptorales > Nitriliruptoraceae > CSSed11-175R1. The sequence continues at coordinate 1,737 of JAWLFE010000056.1, read as the reverse complement.
GGGCCGAGTTCCAACCCGACGTCCGCGGCGGGCACGATCGCGTAGAAGTTGCCGCCGTACGCCACGTCGAGGGTGACCTCCCCGACGTCCTCGCCGGCATCGATCGTCGCGTCCCGGACCGCCAGGAACGACGGCACGTTGGCGATGGTCACACCGACGGCGGCGCCGTCCTCGACCTCGACCGAGGCGACGACCAGCCCGGCGGGGGTGTCCAGGCGGATCGTGGTGATCGGTTCGGTCACCTCGACGAGCCCGGTCTCCACGGCCACCGTCGCCACCCCGATGGTGCCGTGGCCGCACATCGGCAGGCAGCCGGACACCTCGATGTAGACGACGCCGAGGTCCGCATCCGGGCGCGTGGGAGGCTGGAGGATCGCGCCGGACATGGCGGCGTGACCGCGGGGTTCGTACATCAACAGGGTGCGCAGGTCATCGCGGTCACGCATGAACAGGGCCCGACGCTCCGCCATGGTGTCGCCGGGCAGGGTGCCGACACCGCCGGTGACCACGCGGGTCGGCATGCCTTCGGTGTGGGAGTCGACCGCGTGGAAGACGTGCTTGGACCTCATGGGCGGTCTCCCGTGATCGCGTCGACGGCGGCGGTGACGGCCGCCTGCCCCTCCTCGTCCAGGGGGAGGCGTGGGGGGCGGGTGATGCCGCCGCCCGGGCGGCCGACGAGGTCGATCGACAACTTGATCGCCTGGACGAACCGTGGGCCCGTGTCCCACCGCAGCGCCGGCAGCATCCGCCGATACTCCTCCAGGACATCGTCCGCGTCCCCGTTGACGCCGGCCTCGAACACCTCGACGGTCTGTCGGGGGAACGAGCCGGTGAACCCGCCGATCCAGCCGATCGCTCCCATGACCGCGGACTCCAACGCCAGGTCGTCGGCGCCGCACAACACCTGCAGGTCGGGTGCCAGCTCGATGATCTCCGAGACCCTCCGGACGTCCCCCGAGAACTCCTTGACGCCCACAACCCCGTCGATGTCGGCCAGCTTGGCGAGGATGTCCGGGGTGAGGTCCGTCCGGGTGGAGAACGGGTTGTTGTAGACGATGACCGGCAGGCCGACCTCCGCGATCGCGCGGTAGTGGGCGATGAGCTCATCGAGGGTCGAGGGGTGGTTGGTCGGCGGCAGGACCATGGCGCCGTCGACGCCGTCCTGGCGGGCCTGGTCGGCCAGCTCGCAGATGACGTGGGAGGACGGTCCGGACAGCCCGGAAACCACCAGGCCGCGACCGTGGGCGACCTCGACGGCGGCGCGCCACAGACCGCGGCGTTCCTCGCCGGACAGGCTCTCGTACTCGCCGAGCGATCCGTTCGGGAACAGGCCGGTGATCCCCTCGTCGAGCAGCCACGTGCAGTGTTCACGGAAGCGCGCGAGGTCGACCTCGAGCGTGGCCGGGTCGAACGGCGTGGTGGTGGCGACGTGCACGCCGGCGAAGTCGGTCACGGTGGTGCCTTTCGGGGTCTCGGTCGTCGCGTCGGTCTCGGTGGTCGTGTTGAGACAGCGACGGTACGCGTTGCGCTCAGGCCCGCATCCTACGACTGTCGAACGTCCGGACGCCCGGCTCCGTCGAACACGGCAGGGGGCTCAGGCGGTGACCCAGTAGGTTCGTCCACGGTCGGCCCGCGAGCACGTCGGCAAGGACGCGAGCCTGCGCGACCGGCCCCGCACCGACCCGTGCCACCACCCCTGGAGTTGATGATGTCCGACGCCCTGGAGTTGCGGGGGAT
>JAWLFE010000165.1:0-4502 GCA_041685735.1 Nitriliruptoraceae bacterium | reverse complement strand
GAGCCGGCCGCACGCGCGATCGGACTCGCGTTCCACGCGCTCGAGGAACACGCCTCACAGCTCTGGGTCACCGCGGACGCCGCGGACAACGCGGTGCTGGACGCGTTCCTGGACGAACTCACCGGGGAACGCGTCCACCGGCGGCTCGCCGCGATCGGCGGCTACGACCTCACCGGCAGCGGCACCGAGGTGGCGGCGTGAGGGGTGCGACGCGGACGCGGACGCTGGCGCTGGCGCTGGCGCTGCCCCTGCTGATGATCGCCTGCGGATCGACCGGTCCGAGCGACGACGAGGCCTCTCCGGATGCCGTGTCGGGTGAGCTGGTCGTCTTCGCCGCGGCATCACTGACCGACGCGTTCGACGAGGTGATCGAGGCGTTCGTGCAGGCCAACCCGGACGTCGAGGTGGTGGTCAACCACGCTGGGAGCCAGACGCTCGCGCGGCAGATCAACGAGGGTGCACCGGCGGACGTGTTCGCGTCGGCGAACCCCGACCAGATGGACGCGGTCGCTGCGGCGGGCAACCTCGCTCGTGATGCGGCGATATTCACGACGAACCTGCTGGCGATCGCCGTCGAGCCCGGCAACCCGCTCAGCATCGACGGGCTGGCCGACCTCGCAGACCCGGACCTGGTCCTGGTCCTGCCGACCGAGGAGGTCCCGGCGGGGCGGTACGCGCGTGAGGCGCTGGACGCGGCCGGTGTCGAGGTGAGCCCGTCGTCGCTGGAGCAGGATGTGCGAGCGGCGCGGTCGAAGGTCGAGCTCGGTGAGGCGGACGCAGCGATCGTGTACCTGAGCGACATCGCTGCCTCGGCAGCACGGGTCGACGGGGTCGACATCCCGGCCGAGCAGAACGTGCCGGCGTCCTACCCGATCGCGGTGCTCGCCGACGCCCCGAACCCGGCGGCCGCGGACGCGGTCGTGGCGTTCGTGCTCAGCGATGCCGGGCAGGACATCCTCGCCGCGTACGGGTTCACAGCCCCATGAACGACAACGCCTCGCTCCGTGCCACCTCGACGCTGTCGGGGGTGGCGCCCCCACGTACTGCCGTCGTGTTGGGAGTCATCGGCTTCGCGCTGTTGGTCCTGCCACTGGTCGGCCTGACCCTGCGGACCCCGTGGACGCGGGTGGGTGAGCTGATCACCGATCCGGTGGTGCTGCAGGCCCTGCGGCTGTCCATCGGATCGTCGCTCGTCGCGCTGGCGGTCTCCGTGGTCCTGGGGGTGCCGTTGGCGCTGGTGTTCGCGCGCATCGACTTCCCGGGCAAGCCGTTCGTCCGGGCGCTCGCGGTCCTGCCGATGGTGCTCCCGCCGGTGGTCGGTGGGGTCGGGCTGCTCGCGGCCTTCGGCCGGCGAGGACTGGTCGGGCAGCCGCTGGCGGAGCTCGCCGGCATCACCCTGCCGTTCACCTCGGCCGCGGTGGTCATCGCGGCGACGTTCGTCGCGATGCCGTTCCTGATCGTCACGGTGGAGGCGGGACTGCGGATGGTCGACCCACGGCTCGAGGACGCGGCGGCCACCCTCGGCGCCGATCGGTGGACGATCCTGCGGCGGGTGGTGTTGCCCGCACTGTGGCCCTCGTTGGCCGCGGGGATGGCGTTGTGCTGGGCCCGGGCACTCGGCGAGTTCGGTGCCACCATCACCTTCGCCGGCAACCTGCCGGGTCGCACCCAGACCATGCCGCTGGCGGTCTACCTCGAGTTGGAACGCAACCCGGAAGCCGCCTACCTGATCAGCTCCATCCTGCTCGTCGTCTCGGTCGCGGTGCTGGTCGCGCTGCGCGACCGCTTCCTGCAGACGACGTGAGCTCCGCCGCGGCCGCTCGCGCCGACCCTCGGACCACCGGTGGGCTGTCCGTCGACGTGGCGCTGCGACTCGGCACGTTCGACCTCGAGGTCTCCTTCGATGCTGCTCCGGGCGAGGTGGTCGCCATCCTCGGGCCCAACGGGGCGGGCAAGACCACGCTGCTGCGGGTGGTGGCGGGTCTGCTGCCGATCGACCGCGGTCGCGTCGTCCTGGACGGTCACGTGGTGGACGATGCCGATGCGCGTGTGCGCGTGAGCCCACAGCGACGTGCGGTGGGGGTGGTGTTCCAGCAGCACCTGTTGTTCCCGCATCTCAGCGCGCTCGAGAACGTGGCATTCGGTCTCCGGGCGCGCGGTGTGTCACGCACGGACGCGCGGATCCGTGCTCACGAGTGGCTGGGACGGGTCGGGCTCGACGATCACGCGAGGGCGAAGCCCGGCGCATTGTCCGGAGGCCAGGCGCAGCGGGTCGCGCTCGCTCGGGCGCTGGCGACCGACCCGGCGCTGCTGCTGCTCGACGAGCCGCTGTCCGCACTCGATGTCGGGACGCGCCGGACGGTGCGGCAGGAGCTGCGCCGCCACCTTGGCGCCTTCCCCGGTCCCGTGTTGCTGATCACCCACGAGCCGTTGGAGGCGATCAACCTCGCCGACCGGCTCGTCATCCTCGAGCACGGTCGCGTCGTGCAGGACGCCCCGCCGGCGGTCGTCGCGCGGCGGCCCCGGTCGTCGTGGGCGGCCCGGCTCGTCGGGCTGAACCACTATCGCGGTCGGGCGGACGGCCACACCCTCACCCTCGAGTCCGGCGCCACCCTGTCGGTCGCCGATGCGGCCGACCCGCCGGGAGACGTGCTCGTCACCATCCACCCGCGTGCTGTCGCGCTGTTCCCGGATCGGCCGGAGGGAACCCCTCGGAACACCTGGCAGGCAACGATCGATGCCCTGGACACCCACGACGACCACGTGCGCGTCCACCTCGACGGGCCGATCCCGATCGTCGCACAGATCAGCGCCGCAGCGCTCGCCGACCTGGCGCTGACCGAGGGACGCACCCTGTGGGTGGCGGTCAAGGCCACCGAGATCGACCACTGGCCCGCGTGACGGTCTCGGGCACGGACGCGGCCGGTGCGTTCGAGCGGGCCTGCCCCTCGATCCGTCCCTGACCACTTGAGTAGTGGGACGGTCGTGATGAGTAATGGTCATCGCTGGCCTCGAACCTAGCGTCTGGCGGACCGAGGATCGGCGCACGGGGAAGGGCCCGGCGGGATCATCGTCCGAGACAGCCAGGGGGAGTTCCAGGGGAGTTCGAGGACGTCGGCTGGGTCCGCGCCCGTCCTCGGCGACCGATCGAGCAGCACCTCGCCACCATCGCACAGGAGCGCGCCATGAGAACGTCCGTGAAGCTCGGGATCATCGCCGGTGCGCTGCTCGTGCTTACCACGGGGAGTGCGGCGCTCGCCAGCCAGACCATCACGTGGGTCAGCGTGTCAGCCGATGGCTCCGAGAGCGGCGGCGGCGCTCCGGAGTTGGCGGTCTCGGATGATGGCCGTTTCGTGGCGTTCCGGTCCACGGCGGCGCTGGTGCCCGGTTTCAGCGGTCCCGGTGTGTACGTCAAGGACGTGCAGACGGGGGCGGTCGACATCGTCACCGTCGCGTCCGACGGCACGCAGGCCAACGCGGACGGTGGCGTGCGCATCGACATGTCCAGCGACGGCCGGTACGTCATCTACGAATCCAGCGCCGACAACCTGGTCGCTGACGACACCAACAACGGGCCCGACGTCTTCATCCACGACCGTGACACCGGGGAGACCACGCGGGTGCTCGCCGATGACGGCAGCGAGGGCGTGTCGGCCGCGGATGGGGCCATCTCCGGTGACGGCCGTTACGTCGTCTTCACCGGTCAGGGCTTCGAGGCAGCCGACCCCTCCTTCGGTGTGTTCGTCTTCGACCGGGTGGCGGGCACCAGCGAGCGCGTGGCTGGGGACGGCTTGACCGCTGGCGCATCGCCGGCAAGCCCGGCGATCTCCGAGGACGGCCGTTACGTCGCGTTCACGACCAGGGAGTTCAACTCGGGCGAGGACGTGATCCTGTTCGACCGGCAGACCGACACCTGGGAGGTGGCCAACCCCCGCATCGGCGATGCCGCCCCGATCAGCCGCCACCTCGACATCTCGATCTCGGGTGACGGCCGGTTCGTCGCCTTCTCCTCGCCGGACACCAACCTCGTGGCTGGGGATCCTGACGGCACCAACGACGTGTTCGTCTACGACGCCGATGCGGGGACGCTGGAGCGGATCCCGGCAGGTGGAGGCAGCGGCCTCACCACCAGACCCCAACCGGTGCTGTCCTTCGATGGCCGCTTCGTCGCCTTCACGTTCTACGGCGACCTCTACGGTGCCGCCAACGGTGTCTCGGACGTCGCCGTCTACGACCGACAGTCCGACACCGCCGAGGTCGTCTCGGTCTTCGATGACGGGTCGGCGGGAGACCGTGCGAGTGGGACGTACCTGTCGCAGCCGGCCATCTCCGGTGACGGGCGGTTCGTGACCTTCTCCTCCGGGACGGGCTTCGACGCCAGCGACACCGATAGCGCTGGTGACATCTACCTCGTCGACCGTGAGGGGACCGGGTCGTCCGGTGGCGTGTGCGACAGCGGCTTCACCGACGTCTTCGAGAGCAGCGTCCACCTCGACAACATC
>JAWLFE010000055.1:0-18439 GCA_041685735.1 Nitriliruptoraceae bacterium | reverse complement strand
CGGGATCCCGACCGGCTCGCCCTGATCGTCGACGATCTCCGCGGAGATACCCGGCAGCGGGAACGTCGCCGAACCCGGCTTGGTCGTCGTGGCTCCCGGTAGGGGCGAGATCATCATCCCGCCGGTCTCGGTCTGCCACCAGGTGTCGACGATCGGGCAGCGCTCGCCACCGATCTGCTGGTGGTACCAGATCCAGGCCTCCGGGTTGATCGGCTCCCCGACCGTGCCGAGCAGCCGCAGGCTCGACAGGTCGTGCTTGGCGGGGTGCTCGTCACCCCACTTCATGAAGGCGCGGATCGCCGTCGGCGCCGTGTAGAGCTGGGTGACCCCGTAACGCTCGATGATGTCCCAGAACCGGGCCTCGTCGGGGTGGTTCGGGACCCCCTCGTACATCACGCTGGTCGCCCGGTTGGCCAGCGGGCCGTAGACGATGTAGCTGTGGCCGGTGACCCACCCGATGTCGGCGGCGCACCAGTAGACGTCCGAGTCGGGCTTGAGGTCGAACACGTGCTTGTGGGTGAACGCGGCCTGGGTGAGGTAGCCGCCGGTGGTGTGCATGATGCCCTTGGGGCTGCCGGTCGTGCCCGAGGTGTAGAGCAGGTAGAGCAGGTCCTCGCTGTCCATCGGCTCAGCGGGGCAGTCCGCGTCCTGGCGGCCGACGATGTCGTGCCACCACACGTCGCGGCCCTCGACCATCTCGACGTCGTTCTCGCCGCGCCTGACGACCAGCACATGCTCGATCGTCGGCGTGTCCTCGATCGCGTCATCCGCGGCGGGCTTGAGTGACGCGACCGACCCGCGCCGCCACCCGCCGTCGGCGGTGACGAGCAGCTTGCAGTCGGAGTCGTTGATCCGATCGCGCAGCGCGTTCGCGGAGAACCCGCCGAACACCACCGAGTGGATCGCGCCGATCCGCGCACACGCCAGCATGATCATCGGCAGCTCGGGGATCATCGGCAGGTACACCGCGACCCGGTCGCCCTTGCCGACACCCAGTTCCTTCAGGGCGTTGGCGGTGCGTTGCACCTCGTCGAGCAGGTCGGCGTAGGTGATGGTGCGGGTGTCGCCGGGCTCACCCTCCCAGTGGTAGGCGACCTGCGCACCGTGACCCGCGTCGACGTGCCGGTCGAGGCAGTTGTGACTGACGTTGAGTGAGCCGCCGACGAACCACTTGGCGTACGGCGCCTGCGACCAGTCCAGGATCTGATCCCACTCCTGGAACCAGTCGAGTTCGGCGGCCTGCCGGGCCCAGAACCCCTCGCGGTCCTCGTTGGCCTCGTCGTAGATGTCGGCCGCCGTGACCAGCGCCTCCTGCTTGAACGCCTCGGGCGGCGGGAAGGTCCGCCCCTCCTGCAGCAGGTCCTCGATCGCATCCGACGCCACGTTCGCTCCCTTTCGGTGCTCCCACACGGTTGTCGTCCGGCACCGTAGTCCGGGGATGTCCACGCCGGCTACCCCACCCACCGCCCCGGCGACACCACCGACCGCGACGGCTGGCCGGTCGGCCGGTCAGCCCTTGGCGCCGCCGGTGAAGTTCCAGGCGCCGAGGTGCAGCGACGGGCAGATGACCATCCCCGGTCCGAACTCGCCCGCGGCGTGCCGGTCGTCGTCACCGATCGCCAGCACGTTGCCCGGGCCGAGCGCCCCCAGGAACGACTGCGTGAACCGCAGGTTGCCGACCGCGCCGACGACCTTGCCCTTCTCGATCAGGAACGTGCCGTTGCGGGTCAGCCCGGTCACATGCTGGGTCTTGGGATCGAGGATGCGGCAGTAGTGGAACTGGGTCACCAGCAGTCCGCGCGTGACGCTGCGGATCATCTCCACCGGGGTCGTCGTCCCGGGGACCAACAACGGGTTCATCGGGATCGCACCGAACCCCTCACCGCCCGGGACGGCGTTGCCGGTCGTCGAGGTCTCGGCCCGCAACGAGGTCCGCCGGTCGTGCGCCAGCGAGGTGGTCACCCCGTCGCGCACCAGGTCGTAGCGCTGTCGGGGGCTGCCCTCGGCGTCGAAGGGCAGGGCGATCGCGCGGGGGTCGGTCGGGTCCTCGATCAACGTGATGCTCGGGTCGAACTGCGCCTCGCCGAGCTGCGCGAACGACGCGCCCTCCAGGTGCGCCTTCGCGTTGAACCCGTACGCGGACAGGAACGTCACGATCGTGGCGACCGCCTCCGGCCCCAGCACCACCGCGAAGCTGCCGGGGTCCACGTCGACGAACTCCGCCGAGCGTCGGGCGAGGTCCGCCGCCCGCTCACCGACGGCACGTGCGTCCAGCTCACCGATCCGCACGGACGTCTGGTGCGAGGCACCCGCGGAGGTCGCGGTCTGATGGATCCCGTCGACGCTGGCCCGGGTCGTCGATCCCGTGATCCGCTGGCCGGCGGTCGAGGCGAACGCACTCCAGGTCGCCTCCGAATCGAGGAACCCCGCCGCACGCAGGTCACTGCCGGCATCGACGAAGGCCTTGACGCCCGCGGCGCGGGTCGATGGATCGGCGTCGGCGGTGGCTGGATCGGCGTTGCCGGCGAAGGTCGCTGCCTCGACGGGGGTGGCACCGGGCCAGTACGGGTCGACCGGTTGCCGGGCGGCGGAGGTCAGGGTGCGGTCGACCAGCGCCGTGAGAGCGTCATCGTCGACGGCGGTGGTGGACGCCCCCGCGCTGCGGCCGTCCACGGCGACGGTCACGGCGACGGTGACGGTGTCCTCGCCGACGTGCTGGTGGATGAACGAGTTGGCGAAGCGGGTCAGGCCGTGGCGGTTGCGGGTGACCCGGACGTTGGCCTCGACCGTGTGGTCCTCGCCGGAGGGGTGCGCCACGACCAGGTCGACGACCCGGTCGGCCAGCGCCTGCAGCGGCTCGGTCAGATCGCCACTCATGCCTTCACCCCCACGCGCACGTTGTGGAAGCGTCCCGGCGCAGCCGGATGCCCGGTGTGGCCGATCTGCATCGGTTGGCCCTTGCCGCAGTTGGGCACGCCCCAGGCGAACCACTCGTCGCCGCCCGCCAGCATGTCCAGCGACCCCCAGAACTGCGGCGTGATGCCGGTGTAGGTGGGGTTCTTGACCATCTTCGTGCGTTTGCCGTCGACGACCTCCCAGCCGATCTCGCAGCCGAACTGGAAGTTCAGCCGTCGGTCGTCGATCGACCAGGACCGGTTGGTCGCCATCACGACGCCGTGCTTGGTCTCGCTGACGATCTCGTCCAGCGAGGAGTCGCCGGGCAGCAGCCCGACGTTGGTCATGCGCACCATCGGCATGCGGTTGAAGCCGTCGCCGCGGACCATCCCGCCGGGCGGCAGGCCCGCCAGGTGCGCCGAGTCCCGGCCCGACAGCACCCCGACCCACCGGCCCTCCTCCACGATCGGGACGTTCTGGGCCGGCGTGCCCTCATCGTCGTACCCGAACGTCGCGAGTGCCCCGGGGATGGTCGCATCCGCGGTGATGTTCATCAGCTCCGAGCCGTAGCGCAGGCTCCCCAGCTGGTCGAGCTCCAGGAACGAGGTGCCCGCGAAGGCCGCCTCCCAGCCGAGGATGCGGTCCAACTCGATCGCGTGGCCCACCGACTCGTGGATCTGCAGGGCCAGCTGCGACGACTCCAGGATCACGTCCATCTCGCCGGCGGGGCAGTCGTCGGCGGTGAGCAACTGGACCGCTTCCTCCGCGACCTCCATCGCGTGGCCGGGCAGGTCGAACCCGCGGATGACCTCGTACCCGCCGGTCTGCACGTGGCCGAACGACTGCGGGTAGCTGCGGCGCTGCGTCTCGTGTTCGCCGACGGCGGTCGCGTCCATGCCGCAGCCGGTCTCGACCAGGTGCTGGAAGATGCGGTGGCCCTGGGAGGAGACGAACCACTTCTCGGTGTCCCAGAACATCAGCTGGGCGGTGGCGACCATGACCCCGTCGACCTCGAACATCGTCCGGGTCGCCGACACCACGACCTCGACCTTCTGGTCCAGGGGGATCGCGAACGGATCCTCGGCGTGGGGGGTCTCGTAGCGGTCCTGCGCCACCTCGACGTCGGCGAGCTGCAGGCCGGCGCCGGGGACCAGGGCCGATGCCTTGGCGGTCGCCGTCGCCTGCGCGCCGGCGGTGCCCGCGGCAGCGGCCGTCAGCTCACTGGACGCGGCGAACCCCCACGACGAGCCGATCAATGCACGGACGCCCAACCCCACATCCTCGACGTTGTTGACGGATTCGAGCTCGCCGTTCTGCGCCCCGATGCGTTCGTGACGGCGCAGCACGACCCGCGCGTCGGCGTAGGTCGCACCGGCGGCCAGCGCGGCCTCCACGGCCGTCTGCGCGTGGTCGAACATCACGTCGCCGGCATCGCTGCCGGCGCCGCCACCCGCCGTCCCGGCCCCACCGTTGGTCCCGTCCGTCACCCGTGGCTCCTCGTTGTCGGGAGCTCGAACGCTACCGGCCCTGTCCCCGGCTGCGCCCCCGACCATGTCCCCCCGCCACGCGGATGGGCGCGGTACCGCGGTACCTGGCAGGATGGGGGCATGCCCCGGATCGACATGGACGCCTACGAGGACGACTGGGACGAGGACGATCTGGTCCCCGTCCGGCGCTCGCGTGACCTGAGTCCCGCAGCGCGCGCCAAGATCGACCTGCTCGAGTCCGCGCGGGTCGTCGCCGTCGACCGCGGGCGGGTCACCGTGCTCTACGAGGGCGTGCTCGTCGAGGCACCGCTGGCGGGAACGATGCGTGGGACCAAGACGGCGGTCGGCGATCACGTGCGGGTCCGAGCGCCACGCAACGAGTCGGACGTCCCCCGGATCGTCGAGGTCCTGGACCGGGACACCGTGCTGACCCGCACCGGCGATGACAGCCAGGATGACGAACGCATCATCGTCGCCAACGCCGATCAGGTCGTGGTGGTACTCGCCGCCGATCACCTGGACCTCGGCGCGCGGTTCCTCGACCGGGTCATGGTCTCCGCGTCCGTCGGCGGTCTGGACACCGCGATCTGCGTCAACCGATGCGACCTGATCGACGACCGGTCGGTGATCGACGACCTCGCGGAACGCTACGCGCCCCTGGGCGTCCGGTTGTGCGTCACGAGCGCCATCGAGGGGGAGGGGGTCGACGAGCTGCTGGAGCTACTCACCGGCACGTGGAGCGCGTTCGCCGGGCATTCCGGCGTCGGCAAGTCGACCCTGTTCAACCGCATCGTCCCCGAAGCCGACCGCGACGTCGGCGAGGTCGGCCCCCGCGGCGGCCGCCACACGACCACGGCGTCCCGTGCGATGCACGTCGCTGCCGTCGACGCCTGGCTGGTCGATACGCCGGGGGTGCGGTCCTTCGGTCTCGGGCAACTGGAACCGCGGGACCTGGCCCGGCACTTCCCGGAACTGGCCGCCCTGGACTGTCCGATGGACGACTGCATCCACGATGGTGAACCCGGATGCCGCATCGCGTCCGCGCGGATCCACCCCGAACGCCTGGCGTCGTACCGCCGCCTGTTGGCGTCGCTGCGCGGTCCCGCCTGAACCCACCGCCTGAACCTGCCCCGCGTGCTCCTGCCGGGTGATCCTGCCGCGCGGTGTGCTCGTGATGTGGAAGGTCCGGCCGGTCGGTCGGCCAGACCTTCCACACCGCCGCCACTACGCTGCCGCCGAACCGCACACGGACGGGGACGGGAGGCGAACGGGTGAGCATCGATGTGATGGCCGGGCGTGAGATCCCACCAGCCGTGACCGACTTCCTGGCATCGGCCGGGGTGCTGGTCATCGACGGCCAGGAGCGGGGCGCGTCCGACGGCGGCACGTTCGCGACGCTCGATCCGGCGACCGAGCAGGTGCTCGCCGAGATCCCGCAGGCGACCGCAGCGGACGTCGACGCCGCGGTCCAGGCCGCCAGGCGTGCCCACGACGACGGCCGCTGGCGGGGACTGGACCCGGGCAAGCGGATCAGCGCGCTGCTCAAGGTCGCCGATGCGCTCAAGAAGGCGGCCAGCGACCTGGCCTGGGTCGACACCCTCGACCATGGCAAACCGCTCACGCACGCCACCGGCGAGATGATCGCCGCCTCCAACTGCTTCCGCTACTTCGCCGGCTGGGTCGACAAGGTCACCGGTGACGTGATCCCGTCCCGGCCGGACCGGCTCGTCTACTCCCAGCGCGAACCGGTCGGCGTGTGCGCGCAGATCATCCCGTGGAACTTCCCGCTGCTGATGGCCGCGTGGAAGCTGGCACCGGCGCTCGCGTTCGGCAACACCACGGTGCTCAAGCCCGCCGAGCAGACCCCGCTGTCCGCGCTCTGGCTTGTCCGGATCCTGAAAGGTTCCGGCGTGCCCGACGGGGTCGTCAACCTCGTGCAGGGCGTCGGCGAGGTCACCGGCCAGGCCATGATCGAGCACCCGGGTGTGGACAAGATCGCGTTCACGGGCTCGACCGAGGTCGGCAAGCACATCATGCGCACCGCAGCCGACAACCTCACCAAGGTGACCCTGGAGCTCGGCGGGAAGTCGCCCAACCTCGTCTTCGCCGACGCCGGCGACACCGACAAGCTCGCCCGCCGCGCCGCGTTCGCCTGTTTCTACAACGCGGGCGAGGTCTGCACCGCCGGCACCCGCCTGGTCGTCGACGCCGCCATCCACGACGAACTCGTCAGCAAGGTCGCCGCCGCGGCGGCCGGTACGACCGTCGCGCCGGGCTGGGCGGAGGGCGCCGGGATGGGCCCGCTGGTCTCCGACGAGCAGTTCGAGCGCGTCAGCGGCTACGTCGACATCGCCCGCTCGGAGGGCGCTGAGCTGGTCGCCGGCGGGTCGCGCCCCGTCGACATCGACGGCGGCTACTTCTTCCGTCCGACGGTCCTCGACGGCGTCACCCCGGGCATGCGCATCGCCCAGGAGGAGGTCTTCGGGCCGGTCCTGGCCGTGCAGTCCTTCCAGGACGAGGATGAAGCCATCGCCCTCGCCAACGACGTCAGCTACGGGCTGGCCGCCGCCGTGTGGACCCGTGACATCGGCCGCGCGCACCGGGTCGCCTCGAAGATCGAGGCCGGCACCGTCTGGGTCAACACCTACGGCGAGATCGACAGCCCCGTCTCGTTCGGCGGCATGAAGCAGTCCGGCATGGGCCGCGAGCTCGGCCCCCACGCCGTCGAGGCCTACACCCAGGTCAAGAGTGTCTGGGTGGCCACGTGAGCGGCATCGGACAGCTCCCCGGCGACGCCTGGCGGAGCTCGCGTCGGTTCGTCCGCGACGCCACGCCCCGCGACACGGCCCGCCTCAAGCGGCGCATGCGCGTGGACCCCAACTGGCGCGATCCGCTCGACGGCGCCGCCCCCCGCCTCGGACCCCACGACAGCATCGAGGTGACCCGTGTCGGCCGGTTCCGCGACATCGATCCACACCGCACGGTGGAGGGGTGGCGCGATCCGTGGAAGGCCGTCGGTTTCGGTAGCTGGGTCGCGATCGTCGGTGTGGCGTGGTGGCTCGGCAGCTCGAGGGGACGCGGACCCCTGAGCCTGCTCGCGGAGGACCACGAGCGCGCCTTCTGACCCGCCCCGGAGGTCAACCGACCGTCTCACGCCGGGAGGGTGATGGCATAGCGGACCTCGTCGACCTCGATGCCCGGCCCGATGCCCGGCGGGTCTCCGAGGCCGGGGTGGGCGTCGCTGATCCGTTCGGTCCGGAGGTGACCGTCCGGCCGCCAGCCGTGCCGTTCGTAGAACCGGCGGGTGCGCTCGTTGCCGCCCAGCACCCACAGGGTCGCCTCGGTGAACCCCTGGCACCGGAGCCGGTCCATCCCCGCGCGCAGCAGATCGCCGCCGAGGCGGCGGCCCCACCAGGTCGGGTCGACGTAGATGGCGTAGACCTCGCCGGGACCGGGACCCTGCCGGGTCTGCTCGTCGTCGCGGCTCGGGCCGACCACGATGAAGCCGACGATCCGGTCCGAGCGGTCGTCGACGACCACGAGGGTCGTGGTCGGCCCGGGTCGTGCGAGCCGCAGCCGCCACCCGGCGGCGCGATCGCGAGGGTCGAGTCCATCGAGGAACGCGTCGGGAAGCTGGCCGCGGTAGGCGACCTGCCAGCTGCGGGTGTGGACCCCCGCGAGCTGCTCGCTGTCCTCGATCCTGGCCTCGCGGATCAGGACGACGGGGTGCAGGACTCGGCCGTTGGTGCGTGGGCCCACGCGAGCCCGTCGACGAACAGCGACACGATGCCGCTCGCGGCCGGATCGAAGGTCAGGAACCCGTCCGCGGGGATCGGCGCGATCTCGGTGCGGTCACCACCGTCGACGGAGAACTCGACGGTCGCGGCTCCCGACCCCCGCGAACCGACGTCGGCGACCTGCATCGTCGTCTCCCCGCAGACCGGGGTCAGCAGGTAGTTCGGTGGGCGCGTGCCGTCATCGAACCGCTGCAGCATGGTGGCGAGCTGCGCGCGTGTGACGCCATCGTTCGGACCGAACGTGCCGTCCTCTCGACCCTGGATGATGCCCCGGAGGAAGGCCCATTCGATGCCCTCCGCATGGACGCTGTCATCCGGGACGTCGGAGAACAGATGCGTGGCCGCCGCGGTGGTGGCCAGACCGGCTACGAAGGCGGTGATGACGGCGATGGTCAGGATCCGACGCATGGCGTACTCCCCAGGGTCCATGGCCGCCGCTGCTGGGTGCCGGATGGCACGCCCCCAGGCGGCCACGTCGATGCTCGCACGCGGGACCGAGCCCGGTCAAGCAACCGCCGGAGGCGTCAGCAGGACCCCGACGACCCGCCGGACGCGCTCGCCGGCGTCGTCACAGCGGCCGTCCGGGGCACGGTCGGACAGCGTCCGGCGTCGGGGTCGGGTGACGTCCACCTCGCTACCTTCGCGTGGGCCGGCGCTCCCGTCCGCCTGCCCGATGCCGCCACCTCGAGGTGCCTGTGCTCAGACCGTTGCTCGCCACCCGCTCGCTCGTCGTGACCAGCCTCATGGCGTTGGTCGCCGTGCTCGCGATCCCGGGGGGCGCGCCACCCGCAGCGGCGCAACAGCCACGGGCCGCCTGCCCCGCCGACGGGGTGCCGGCGACGGCCTTCACCGACACCGTCCGTTCGCCCCACCGGGCCGCGATCGACTGTGCGGCCTGGTGGGACGTCACCTCGGGCCGGACCGCGACGAGCTTCGTCCCGGGGGGTGAGATCACGCGTGGGCAGGCCACGGCGATGATCGCGCGCCTGCTTGGCGAGGCCGGTGTCGACGTCGAGGAGGTGCCACCCGCCGGCTTCACCGACACGACCGACCACCTCTTCGAGCACGACATCGATGCGCTGGCGTCGCTCGGGATCGTCACCGGCGTGACGGAGACCACCTTCGCACCAGACCAGCCGATCGACCGGGCGCAGATGGCGTCGGTCATCGTGCGCATGTTCGACCTCGGCATCGGCACGGCCCTGCCCCCGGGGATCACCAGGTTCGACGACGTCCCCACCGACAACGTGCACGCGGCCGCGATCAGCAGCATGGCCGACGTCGCGATCACCGCCGGAACGACCCCGACCCGCTACGAGCCCCGTTCGCCGGTCGTGCGCGCACAGATGGCGACGTTCCTCATGCGAGCAACCTCGAGGTTGGTGGAGCAGGGCGAGGTCTCGCTGCCGGAGGCCACGCCCGGTGTGGACGATCCGTACACCTCCCGGACGCGCGGTGCGTGGGTGCACCTGTTCGACGGGTCGCTGAAGACCCGGGCCAGCATCGACGCGCTCGTCGACGAACTGGCCCTGGCCGACGCGAACACCATCATCGCGCAGGTCGCACGTCGCCACGATGCCTACTACCGCTCCGACGTGCTCCCGCGGACCCCGGACCCGACCGTCGCGGCGGACCTCGACGTCCTGGCGGAACTGCTGGACGCAGCACACGCCCGGGGGATGGAGGTGCACGCCTGGATCTCGGTCGCGCCGACCACCCACCGGGTGTACGACGACCTGCCGAACCCGCCCGGTTGGGTGGCCTCGACCCACGGCCGCGGTGCGCCGGTGGACGAGCGGTGGGTGACCCGTACGGACACCGGCGCGTGGTCGGACTACCTCGACCCGGGGGTCCCGGCGGTGCAGGACCATGTTGCGGCGATCGTGGGGGAACTCGCCGAGCGCTACGAGGTCGACGGCATCCACCTCGACTACGTGCGGTACCAGTCGAGCAAGCACGGCTACCACCCGACCGCACTCCAACGGTTCCGGGAACAGACGGGGCGCACCGACACGCCGGCGCCCACCGATACGGCCTGGATGCAGTGGCGCCGCTCCCAGACCGACCAGATCATGCGTCGCGCGGGTGCCGCGATCGACGCGTCGGGCAACGACATCGACCTGTCCGCGGCCGTGATCACCTGGGGCGACGGGCCCCGTACCTTGGATCGTGCCGGCTTCCGCGGCACGATGCCGTTCTGGCGGACCCTGCAGGACTGGGACGGATGGCTGCGCAGCGGCCTGGTCGACACCGTGTTCCCGATGAACTACTACCGGGATCGCGACCCGACGCAGCGTCGGCAGTTCGCGCGCTGGTTGCAGTACGAGCAGTACCTCACGGACGAGGTCGATGGCCGGATCGTCCCCGGTCCGGCCGGGTACCTCAACCGCCCGCCGGCGGCCTACGACCAGGCACAGAGGGCCCTGCGGATGGGCGATGGCGCGATGATCTACTCGTTCCAGCAGCCGACCGAGGACGGGTCGCGCAGCATCTGGCGCGAGCTCGGCGAGACCCGCTGGGGGTACGCACCCCTGCGTTGACGCCCGGTGCTGGCAGCCGACCCCGGCGTGGATGTCCGCCTCGGCTGTCCGACGGAACGGATCGACACGGATCGGAGCGACCATGACTGCGCCGCAGAACGTGCCCGCCGGGAGCTCCGTGCAGCTCGGCCAGCCGAGCTTCCCGCCCGACGCCGGGTTCGTGGACCAGCTCCGACGGGCGGTGGCCGCCGATCCGGAGGTCGCGGCCGCCTACGTCATCTCCATCGCGGTGCAGGAACCTGGTGCCGAGACCTTCGCGCCGGCGACCGACCTCGTCGGCCTGGACCTGCACGATGCATCGACGCCGCCGGAGCCGGTGATCGAGCGGATCGGTGGCGCCATCGCCGAGGTGGTGCCAGCCGACGTCGAGCTGTCGGTCGCGGTGCTGTCCGCGTCGGCTCGCGGGACGGCCCTGCGAGCCGTCGCACCCGTCGGCGCCGGTGGCGAGGTCGAGGTTCTCGCCGCCGCGTGTGGGCGCGATCCGTCGCTCGTGCCGAGGTTCGTCGATGCACTGCTCGCCGGCACGGTGTTCCTCCCGGTGGTCGGAGAACCGCGCGAGGAGGCCGCTGCCCCGCGCACCATCGAGCCCGGTGATCAGGTCGAGTACCCGGTCATCACCGTCGATGGTCACGACACCATCGCGGTCTTCAGTTCCTGGTGGACGCTGCTGCACGCCGATCCGCCCTACGCCGACCAGTTGGAGGTGCCGGCCAGCCAGCTCCTGGCGAACTGGCCCGACGGGGTCGCGCTGGCACTGGACCTCGGGACCCAGCACTCGTTGCAGATCCCGGCCGCGGATGCGGGGCGGCTGCGTGCTGCCGTCCGAGCCGGTTGAGCGGGTCGGCTGCGTGCAGCGGTCTGCGACGTGCCGAGGGTGCGATCAGGTCGCTACGCTGCGCCCGCCCCGGCGGGGTGGCCAAGTGGTAAGGCAGAGGACTGCAAATCCTTTATCACGGGTTCGATTCCCGTCCCCGCCTCTCGAACGGAACCGCCCCTGACCAGCACGAATGTGGTCAGGGGCGGTCGTCGTTCCCGGCTCCGACAGACCCCTTGCCAACATCTTGCCACCATGAGGTCCCGGGCTCGAGCTCTGACAAGGTCCCGGGTTGGGTGGTCAGCCGGTGTCCGAGCGTGTCCACCGCTCGCCCTGCTCGGCGGCCGTTGGCTCCACGGTGCGGCATACTTGCCCCATGACACCGCTCCCGCCGCACGGTGAGGTCAGGCGCGCACGCCGGCCGCCTGCGCTACCCGACGATGTCGATGATCCCCGGGTCGAGAAGGCCACGGGCATGGTCACGCTACCTACGCGGGTCCGGTGCAGTTCGCCGTCCCGCCAGTACGACCTGGAGCATCGTGGTCAGCGCGCTCGGGTCTACGAGCAGGTGCTGGTCGAGGGAACCGCTGACGACGTGCGCCGGTTCATCGATGTCGACGAGTTGGTCGCGCTGTGGGACGAGCTGTACCTGCCCGACCACGTGCGTCGCGCGTGGGCTACGTGGCTGGCTCGGCACCGTGGCGTGCAGCTTTCGTGCTGAGCCCGCTGCAGCGGCAGATCCTGGGCGTGGTCGGGGAGTTGCCTGAGGCGGCCCGGTTCGCGCTGGCAGGCGGCGCGGCGCTGATCCTGCGAGGCACGGTGCAGCGGGGCACCAACGACCTCGATTTCTTCATCGGTGCCCGTGAGATGGCGCCTGGGGTGATCCATCGCGTCGTGGAGGCAACCGAACGGCACTCGCCGCGGCCGGGATGACGGTCACCCGCGACGCGATGTCGGAGACCTTCGCGCGCCTGACCGTGGCTGGTCGCGATGAAGGGTGCCGGATCGACTTCGCTGCGGATGTCCGTATCCGTGAGCCGGACACCGAAGGATCGACGGCCATCGTCTCGCTGGAAGAGCTGGCGGCCCGCAAGGTCCTTGCGCTCTTCGGGCGCGCGGCTGCGCGCGACTTCCAGGACGTCGCGGAGCTTCGACGGCATTTCAGTTGGGAGCAACTGTTCGTCCTGGCGACCGAGAAGGACGCCGGGTTCAGTCGCGAGCGCTTCCTCGAGGCTGTTGCCGCCTTCGATCGCCTTGATCGCGACGAGTTCGAACTGTCGGCTCGGCTACTGCCTATCGCCAGTTGCGTGACGAGGTCCACAACTGGCCGTTGCAGATCGGTCATCGCCGAGGTCCCCGACGAGGGCGCTGACCCCGGCCAGCCCGACGGAGTCGTCTCCTGCCGCCGCGCCGACTCGACGAAGCCGGCGCGTGGCGGCTGGCTGACGTGACCCGTGAGCGGGTCGCCTGGTGCGACGGCGATCCGTGCGAACAGCTGGTTCTCACCGACCAGGACGGAACGACGGTCGCAACGATCGGGTCCGGCGAGACGTTCGAACCAACCCAGGTCTGGTTGTCTCCAGGAGGTGACCGGTTGGCGGCCGGGGTGCGCGTCCAGGTCCGCGTCCAGGTCGGGGAAGGTGTCGGTCCTCGGCTCCAGATCTACCGAACCGACGACGGCGTGCAACTCGCGGACACCCAGCTCGCACTCCGGGAACTGTACGGAGAGTGGACGGTGGACAGCGGCCAGTTCTTCGCCTGGAACCACTTTCCGGACCAGGGTCAGTCTGCCCCCGCGAACCTCCATCGGTGGGCCGGTCGCGACGGCATCGAACAGGTCGCGCTCGGCGAGCGCGGCATCCGCAACGTGTACGACTTCGTGGCTTTCCCCTCCACCTGGCTCGAAGAACTGTTCGCACCATCGTCCTGATCTGCGCGACTCGCATCCTGGGTCAGGCGACACACGGCAGGTGACATAACCGCGACGACGCGCGTCGCCCCAACGCACCGCCCCTCGCGGCTACAGACGCGACAGCTCGTGACATCGGACCTGCGGGTGCTCGTCAGGAGGTCGGTGCAACAGCCTCGGGCTCGTGGGCGGTGGCGATGACGCTCCTCTGCCATGGTCGCTGCGCAGGTCGCGAGCCCGATGGATTTCCCGGCTTGAGGCGAGAACGTCGCTCCGCTGCGGCTGTGGCGGGACGACAGACATCCTTGCTAGGGCCTCCGGGAGCTCCCGGTGTTTAGGTCGGCTCTCCTGCCGTGTCTACACGGACGCGGCGTACGAGCCAGAGCAGGGCCTGGTGGACGGCCACACCGACCGCAGCGTTTGCTGCCCCGAACAGGGCCGCGGCGAGAAGGCCGGCGAAGCGTCCCATCACGCCGTCAACGAGCAGGAGCACGGGCCACAAGATCGCGGCGGCAATCACTGCAAGAAGCAGCGGCCGGCAATCAGTCCGAAGAGGATCATCGTCGGGATCGTGTGCGGCCTTCCCGCACGCCACCGTACAGGTCCCCTATCCGGATCGCGATGGCCATCACAACCATGAGGGCGTTACGAACCGGTGCAACCACCCGCGGGGGCCAATGGTGCCAAGCTGCCCTCGATCCACCAGATGGCACGGGTCGTCAGGGTGACCGGCGCCTCCTACCGTGGACGGGTCGAGGAAACAGCGATGATGCTGCTCATCTTGGATGCACCGATGATCCGTACGAGGTTCCCGACGAGGCGGCGCTGTCGATCGACACCAGCGACATCCGCACGGAAGAGGCCGTGGACCGCATCATGGAGCACCTGACTGAGCGGGGCTGGTGGCCGCCGCGCTGACATGGCCAGAAGCGTGTGGACGACGGGCGGATGGGGGCCCGCCGGCCCTCTACGGGCTCGGGGACGATGACGTGACTTCCGGAAAGCAGCAACGATGAGCGAACAGCGGGGCGCCCTCGGCGCCTTCGAGGGCCACCTGGCGGAAGCGTGGACCTGGACGATGCGGCACAGATCGTCGACCGCCTCGAGCGCACGGTCTCGGAGTCCTAGCTAGACCGCCGTCTGACCGAGGCGTTCGACCACCAGACCGGTCGGTTGGCCTCGATGTGGTGCCTCGACCTACTACTGATCAGCGGGGCGCAGTTCTTCGCGCTGGCGGCCGCCGTCGTCGCCTTCGTCGGGCTCGGGTGAGCCGCTGCCCAGATGGGCGGCGAAGCACCGATCCGTGACCTCCACCCCGACTGCGTACTACAGTGGTAAGACGCGGTGGTCATCCGTGAGCCGTCGACGGGAGGGACGCGTGTCGGAGCCACTGGTGCAGGTCGAGGGCGTCGACAAGTGGTTCGGCAGTCTCCACGTCCTCAAGGACATCAACCTCACCGTCGACCGGCGTGAGGTGGTTGTCGTAATCGGGCCGTCGGGCTCGGGCAAGTCGACCCTGTGTCGCACGATCAACCGGCTCGAGTCGGTGGATCGCGGCCGCATCCTCGTCGATGGCCAGGAGCTGCCCGCCGAGGGCAAGCAGCTCGCCCAGCTGCGTGCCGACGTGGGGATGGTCTTCCAGGCCTTCAACCTCTTCGCACACAAGAGCATCCTGGAGAATGTCACGCTCGGCCCCATCAAGGTCCGTGGCCTGCGCAAGGCGGAGGCCACGGAACGGGCGATGGAACTGCTCGAGCGTGTCGGCATCGCCAACCAGGCGGACAAGATGCCCGCCCAGCTCTCCGGCGGCCAGCAGCAACGCGCCGCGATCGCGCGTGCGCTGGCGATGAACCCGAAGGTGATGCTCTTCGACGAGCCCACCTCGGCCCTGGACCCCGAGATGATCTCTGAGGTGCTCGACGTGATGCTCGAGCTTGCCGAGGAGGGCACCACGATGGTGGTGGTCACCCACGAGATGGGTTTCGCCAAGCGGGCCGCCCGTCGTGTCGTATTCATGGACGAGGGCGCGGTGGTCGAGGTCGCCGCGCCCGACAAGTTCTTCACCGATCCGGAGACCGACCGGGCCCAGGACTTCCTGTCGAAGATCCTGGCCCACTGAACCTCGTGCGCCCATCAGGGCCACGTGACTGAAGCGATGGAGGAAGACATGCGTACACAGTCCATGCGTTGGCGGGTTGCCGCCGGCCTGGCGGCGCTCGCGCTGGCCGCCACGGCCTGCGGGGGTGACGACGACACCGAGGAGACCGACCAGACCGAAGAGGACGGCGAGGCCTCGGCCGAGGAAGGCGAGTTCGAAGAGGGCTCGACGATGGCCGAGATTCAGGAGGCCGGCACCCTGCGCGTCGGTGTGAAGTACGACCAGCCGCTGTTCGGGGTCAACACCCCGGACGGGGTCGAGGGCTTCGACGCCGAGATCGCCAGGCTCATCGCCGAGGGCATCTGGGGCGAGGGCGGCGGGGACAACATCGAGTGGTCCGAGGCCGTGTCCGCGGTCCGGGAGGAGGTGCTCGAGCAGGACCAGGTCGACATCGTCGTGGCGACCTACACGATCAACGACGACCGCAAGGAACTCGTCGACTTCGCCGGCCCGTACTACGTCGCGGGTCAGGACATCATGGTCGAGGAGGGAAACCCCGAGGGCATCGGGGGCGTCGACGACCTCAACGGGCAGCCCGTCTGCTCCGTCGAGGGCTCGACGTCGATCGAGAACCTCCGCGAGATGGCACCCGACGCGGAGGTCGTATCGTTGGACACCTACTCGGCATGCGCCGAGGAACTCGCCCAGGGCAACGTCACTGCGGTCACGACCGACAACGTGATCCTGCTCGGCCTCATCGACGAGCGCGGCGAGTTCGAACTGGTCGAGAACCCCTTCACCGACGAGCCGTACGGCATCGGCGTGCAGAAGGGCGAGGACGAGTTCCGCGAGTTCATCAACGACCGGCTCGAGGAGATCTACGAGTCGGGCGAGTGGGCGCAGGCCTGGGAAGACACCGCCGGCGCCGTCGGCGCGACCCCGGAGCCGCCCGAGGTCGACCGCTACTGACACGCTCGTCGGGCCGGGTGACCTCCGCGTCGCCCGGCCCGACGACCATCCCGTCATCGAGGAGGCGAGATGGGCCGTTTCGTTGACGCCGTCACCGGGCCGCAACTCGACCTGCTGGTGAGCGGCACGCGGACCACCCTGCTCATGGCGGCGCTGTCGTACCTCCTCGCCTTCGCGATCGGCAACGTCCTCGCGGCGGCCCGGGTCTCGCCAGTGCCGGTGCTGTCGCGCTTCGCGGCCATCTACGTCTCGGTTTTCCGTAACACGCCGCTGATCGTGCTCGCCTTCCTGTTCTGGTATGGCGGCGGCCGCGCGGGCTGGCCCTTCGACCGCCTGACGACCGCCATCGTCACCCTCGGTCTCTACACGGGCGCCTACATCGCCGAGTCGCTGCGCTCGGGCATCAACGCGGTTCCGGTGGGGCAGGCCGAGGCCGCGCGCGCGATCGGCCTGCCCTTCACCGGGGTCGTCGGGACGATCATCCTGCCGCAGGCGATCCGCACCGTCATCCCGCCGCTCGGCAACCTCTGGATCGCCAACCTGAAGAACAGCTCCGTCTTCCTGGTGATCGGCATCGACGAACTCACGCGTGCCGGACGCCGGATCGGATCCGATATCACCGACTATCTGGCGGCATTCGCGGTGGTCGCGGTGATCTATCTGGTGCTCGTGTACGGATCGGCCCAGATCATCAAGCTCATCGAGCGCCGTGTGGAGATCGTCCGATGAGCAGCGTGCTCGTGGAGGATCTCGGGCCGGTCGGCAAGCGTCGGGTCCGGGTCGCGAGCATCGTGTCGCTGGCCCTGCTCGCCCTGCTGTTCGGCGCGCTGATCTGGCGCCTGCAGTCCGAGGGCCAGTTCGAGGGCCGTCTGTGGGCGCAGTTCGTCGACTTCGAGGCCGGGTGGCCCCAGTTCCTCGTCAGCGGACTGTGGGGCACCTTCCGCGCCGCGATCGGCGCGATGGTGATCGCCGCGACGCTCGGTCTGCTGCTCGCTATCGGCCGACTCTCACGCCTGCGGCCGTTGCGTGCCGCCTGCGGGCTGATCATCGACGTCTTCCGCGGGCCGCCGGTCCTGCTGATGATTTTCTTCGCGTACTACGCGCTGCCCCAGGTGCTGCCGGACCCGCTCTCCACCACCCTGGCCCGCAATCCGCTGCTGGCCCTGGTCATCGGTCTGGCTGCCTACAACACGGCGGTCCTTGCCGAGATCTACCGCGCCGGGATCCTCTCCCTGGACCGTGGCCAGTCCGAGGCGGCGCTGTCGGTGGGGATGACCCGCGGGCAGTCGTTGCGCCTGGTGGTCCTGCCCCAGGCCCTGCGCCGCATGTCCCCAGCGATCGTGGCCCAGTTGGCGACCCTGACCAAGGACACCGCGCTGGGCTACATCATCACGGTCGGTGACGATCTGATGGGCCGTGGACGCTCCTTCGTCCAGGGCAGCCCCATCAACGACATGCAGACCTGGTTCGTCGTCGGCGTGCTGTACTTCCTCGTCATCTGGCTGTTGACCCGCTTCGCTCACCGACTCGAAGAGGCACAGCGCCGGAAGTTGGGCGGCAGCACCGTGCAGGTCGAGGGCGAGGCCGACCTCGGCGCGCTGGCGGCCGAGGACACGCCTGACCTTGGTGGCGCCGACCGGCTAGCTCCAAACGAACGGCACCACGGTCCAGCGGTTTGACGTGGAACGGCCCACCATCCTCCACTTGCCGTCCAGACCGCGATCTTCCTTCGCCGCGAGCGGGCGGACCAGCCGTCCACGCTCGGCCGGGGACAGCTCCGCATCGGCTGCTTCACGGATTAGCCCGTATCACGTGACCGACATAGGAATGTCCGCCGCAGGTGACCGGGCGGGGTCGCCGAGATGCGACGGGCAGTGTTTCGTTGGTCGTGGACGTGCGTGCCGTGGCCGGGAGCCGTTCGATGAGCGAT
>JAWLFE010000054.1:0-18474 GCA_041685735.1 Nitriliruptoraceae bacterium | reverse complement strand
GGACATGCGACTACGGATCAGGCGGCCGGATGTTCGAATCCGGCCCAGCGCGCGAACGGCCCGCCACGTGCCTGTAGCGGGTCTTCTTCGCGTTCTCCGGCGATCACGCCGACGCGTTATCCACAGGGTGTCATCCCAAATCCATGCACAAACGGCCTGGGGCGGGGACAGTCATCCGGTCCCCCCGGCGGACCACGGTGCAGCAGTACGCGATGCGGTGGATGACGACGTGCGACGGCTCGCCCACCTCCACCCGGGTCTTCCACCAGGGCAACCTCGATCGCTACATCCTGCCGGTACTTGGCTCCCGGTCGGCTGCCGACGTCACCCCGACCGAGATCTCCCGCCTCATCAACGGGTTGAAGGCGTCGGTGTCTGTCCGCCACCGCCGAGGCGGCCTACCGGACCTGCTCAGCGCTGTTCAACGCCGCCGTCGCCGACGATGTCATGGTCCGCAGTCCGGTCAAGTCCAGGCACCACCGGCCACGCCGGCAGCGCGAGGCCAAGACCGTCCTCGAGCGCCAGGACGCCCGCAAGCTCCTGTCGCACCTCACGGGCTGGCGCCGCGACACCGCGCTCTTGCAGTTGGCGCTCGTGGCCCGCGTCGGAGAGATCGGTGGACTGACGCCGCACGACGTGGACCTGCGTCGCCAGCGGGTGACGATCCGGCGGCGTCACTACCGCGGCACGGTCCGCGCGACCAAGAACCACCGGATGCGCATCCTCGAACTGCCCGCGATGACGTTGCCGACCCTTGAGCGGCTGATCGCCGCGGCCGGTGACGTCCCGAGGATCCCACCGCTCGACGATCGCGAGAACGACGTCGACCAGTTCAGGTCGTGTGGGCTGATCCAGACCTCGACCGGCCGACCGGTCAACTACTCGGCATACGACAAGGCCCTCGGCAAGGCCTGCGTGTCGGCCGAGATCCCGCGCGTCTCGTCGCACTCGCTGCGCCACACCGACGTGTCCTGGATGATCGATCAGGGACACTCCGGGGACAAGGTCGTGTTCTGGATCGGCGACACACCCGAAACGGTCCACAGCGTCTGTGCGCACATGCTCGAGGAGTCCTCAGCGCCGGCCGCGGCCAGCATCGGGGGTCTTCCCCACTGAGGTGGGTCAGGCTGCGGTGGTGAAGGTGTAGGGCCTGATCCTCGTGGTGTTCGGGACTCTACGGGGCTGTCCGGCGTGGAGCCGGATCCGGGCGGCGTAGTTGGTGCAGTTGCGGAACCCGCAGGCGGCGCGACAGATCGACTTGATCTGGACGTTGGCGGACTCGGTAAGCGCGTTCGAGGCGCAGATCGCGACCAACTGCTTCCGAGCAGCGCATACGACGACCTCTTGACCCACCACGGCTTCACCGAGCTCGCGCACGCCGAGGTCGCCCCGGTGCACGCCCTGACCTGGGGCCCCATCCCGCGTAGGTGGGTGGCACATCCCGACGCTGATCAGATCGCCGTCATGCACCGCAGCGACCGGGCAGACTGTCCCGACCGACGGGTGGCGGACCCGGCGGGTCCTCCACCCCGGAACCGTGCGGCGGGACATGAATGATCCACTGATCGGCCGTCAGGACGAACTCGCGGCCATCGATGATGCGCTCACGTCCGGGTGGTCGGTCGTCGTGACCGGCGGTGCGGGTGTCGGCAAGTCACGACTGGGTGCGGAGGCCAGCCGTCATGCCTCCGGCCGTGGGTGGCAGGTCGAAGCCGTTGCGGGGTTCACGGCGACGGCCTCGCTGCCGTTCGGGGCCATCAGCCGCCTGCTCCCCGATCTCGATGCGCGTGACGACCCGCACCTGGTGCGTATGACCCTGGCCCACCTGGCGGCGCGTGCATCGACGGGACCGCTCCTGATCACGATCGACGATGCACATCTGCTCGATGAGCGCTCGGCTGCCGTCATCGGCCACCTCGTGCTCGACGGTGCGGTCCGTTGCCTGCTGACCGTCCGGGATGGCGAGCCGTGCCCCGATGCGATCCTGGGGTTGTGGAAGGACGGCCATGCACGGCGGATCGATCTGGACCCGCTCGACCGCGCAAGGACCAGCGAACTCCTCACCGCCACCCTCGGCGGCCCGCCCGCCAGCAGCCTCGATGCCGAGATCTGGCGGTTGACACGCGGCAACCCGCTCTACGTGCACGAGCTGATCACCACCGTCCGCGCGACGGGCGCCCTGACCGAACGCGCCGGGGTGTGGACCTCCGTGGATCCTCTGGCCACCTCGCACCGCCTCATCGACCTCATCGATGCGCGGCTCGCGCGGCTCGATCCCATGGACCGTGCGGGTGTCGAGTTCATCGCGGTCGGTGAACCGCTGCGCCTCTCCCTGGCGCGTCGCGAGCTCGGCGACGAGCGACTCCAACGCCTCGAGACGCGGCGACTGCTCACCGTGGGCCACGACGGCGACGTCGTCCGCGCGATCCATCCGATGTACGGCGAGGTCCTTCGCGCCGCGATGCCCCGTGCTCGGCTCGCCGCCATCGCCGCCAGGTTGGCGGAGCTGGTCGACGACACGGACGGCTCGGACCCCAACGAGGCGCGAACGATCGCCGCGCTCGTCCTCGACGCGGGACGGATCCCCCCGCCGACGCTCGCACTGGCTGGCGCTCGGGCCGCTCTGTCGGTGCTCGACGTCCGCCTCGCCGAGCGGCTCGCGGTCACCGCAACGGCTGCCCGACCCTTCGAGGCCCATCTCCTGTTGGGTCGATCGCTCCGCCTCCAGGGGCGCGGGAGCGAGGCTCAGGCGGTGCTCGAAGCTGCCGAGGCGTCTGCCCAGAGCGATGAGGAGTTGGGCCGAGCAGCCCTGGCCACCGCCCGGAACCAGCTCTGGGTCCTCGGGGATCTGGGAGCCGCGCGAGCGACGCTGGAGGCCGCCCGGGCACGGATCCGCGACGGCGGATGGAAGGCGACCGTCGAGGCAGAGCTGGCACTGCAGCTGGCGACGGCCGGCAGCTTCGCGGAGGGTCGGCGGGTCGCCGGAGCGGCGCTGGGTCGCCCAGGTATCGCTCCACGCGCGGAGCTGGCGGCGCTGATCATCGAGACCCTCGGCCAGAGCCTGTCGCTGGATCTGGACGGCTTCGAGACCGCCATCGCGCGGGGGTTGGACCTGGCAGCCTGCCTCCATGCAGAGGAGCCGCTGGCGACCGACCAGCTCCTGCTGACCAAGGCGGAGGCGATGCGCTACCAGGCACCGGCAGCCGTGTTCGCACTCGCGACGGAGCGAGGCCAGCCGGACTCGCCCCTGCTCGGGACCTGGCGGATGGCCACCAGCATGGTCGCGCTGACGACAGGTGACCTCACCACAGCGGTCGTCGCCTCCCACGAAGCGCTCCTCCTCCTGGAGCGATCGGATCCGTTCGCCAACCTGGCCATGGTCCGGGGCGTCCACGGTGTGGCGCTCGCGCAGTCCGGTTCGACCGATCCCTTGGCTGAGCTGCGAGCCGATCTGGCAGACCCAGCGGTACGCCGGGAGCCGCGGGCACGCGTCTGGGCCGATCGGGCACGGGCGTGGGATGCCATCCGCTCCGATCCGCAGGAGGCGATCGGCACGGCGACGACGGGCGGACGCCGCGCTGTCGAGGACGGCAACGTGGGGTGGGCCTGTGACCTGTTCCATGACGCTGTCCGCTTCGGCGGCGCGCACGAGGTCGTCGGGCTCCTGCAGGAAGCGACCGCCGGGACGCTCGCCCCCCTCGCGGGGCTCTATGCCGACCATGCGCAGGCAGCCGTCGAACGCGACCCCACCTCGCTCGAAAGTGTCGGGACGTCGTTCGTCACTGCCGGAGCGCTCCTGGCTGGCGCCGAAGCTCTCGCGCTGGCGGCACGCACCCACGCTGAGCGTGGGAACCCCACCGCGGCCGGCCGGGCCGCCGTTCGGGCGCAGGTACTCGCCCGCCGCTGCCCCGGAGCCGCGACGCCGGCCCTTCACGGCATCGAGGCGCTGGGCCTGCCCCACCGGCAGCTGGAGATCGTCGCGCTCGCTGCGGCAGGACGGTCGAACCGGGACATCGCCGACGACCACGTGCTGTCCCTGCGAACGGTAGAGAACCACCTCTCACGCGCCTACCGCCAGCTGGAGCTCGACGGCAGGTCGGGCCTCGCGGTGCTCCTGGGTGGCAGCTGATCCCCGGCATGCGCGCGGACCTACCACGTTGAGTGGTCGACCCGTTCCCGTTGAGTGGTGCCCGGTCATGACCCGTCCCGGCAGGCTGCGGCCGGTGGGGGCCATCCGTGGGTTCCCCCCGTGCCTCCGTACCCCCGGGAGCGACGATGAGACGCATGTGCGCGTCCCTGGCCATCGTCGTCGCGGCAGCGCTGCTTGCGGCGTGTGGCGACGGGACCGCGCCCACCGCCAACGCGGTGAGCGAAGCCCCGGATCTCCCGGCCTCCGAACCATCCGACGACGCCGACCTCGGGGACGGGACCGACGGATCCGTCGAGCCCGAGGCCGCGGCCGCAGCGCCACCCGTGGAGGACACCCAGGCCGCCGATGACCCGGAACCGCCGCCCACGACCGGCGCCGGAACGGGCACCGCCCGGGTGGAGGTCGGTGAGGAATCGTTCGACTTCCAGGTGATCCAGTGTCTGCGCGATGTCCCGGGTCTCCTGGGCGGCATCGTCGCCTTCCAGCTCGATGGGGTGCCGATCGACACGCCACCCGAGCTGGCGCAGCCCCTCCTCGGGGTCGCCGATCCGGACGCCGACATCGTCGGGTTGCTGCGCCCGGTGCTCGAGCACGGCCCCATCCTGTCGGTCACTCGGCTTGACGGCGGAGGCGACGACGTGGCCGTTTCGCTGGGCGAGGGTGAGGCCTACGTCAGCGACGGTGCCACGTCCGGAGACCGCTACCTCGACATCGGGGACGAGCCAGAGGGTGCCGCCGTGACCGGGGAGGCGACGGTCACCGTGGCACCCGATGCCTCGGCTGCGCTGTCCCTTCGCGCGACGTGCCCCTGAAGGAGCCCACCTTGACGACCACCAGCATCCGCCGTGCCCGGTGCCTCCAGCTTCTCGCCACGACCGTGATGGTCGCCATCGCCGGGGCGGCCCTCGCGGCGGTCGTGACACGCGGAGCGACCGCGCAGGAGGCGACCACCGAGGTCCAGGTCGAACAGCTCACCTACTCCGCCTTCGGCCGCGGGACACCCGCGATGATCGAGGCGATCAGCGCGGACGGGCGCTACGTCGTCTTCAACGCCTCGGACACCGCCTTCACGGACGAGGACGAGCCGACCCGCAAGCACCAGATCTTCCTCCTCGACCGCGACACCGGCGAGGTGGAGCTCATCTCCCGGGCGCAGGACGGCTCACCGAGCGAGAGCAGCGACAGGGGGTTCAACAGCGAGCTTGGCGCGGACGTCAGCGACGATGGCCGCTACGTGGTCTACAACTCCGTCGCCGACGACATCGTGCCCGTGGATCCCGAGTTCGACGAGTTCTCCAGTGCGTCGCAGGGCTGGCACACCTTCCTCCACGACCGGCAGAGCGGGGAGACCCGCATGGTCAGCCGCAGCCACGACGGCTATGCCGTCGGTGGCTCGGATCCGAGCATCAGTGGGGACGGTTCGCAGATCCTCTTCCGTACGAGCTCGGACCGCCTCTCGGAACAGGATGCCAACGGCCTGCCCGACCTGTACCTCTACAACACGACCGAGGACGCCTTCACGCTGGTGTCCGCCGGAGCCGACGGCACGGCGCAGGGGCAGTTGCTCTCCAGCGACACCCCACAGATCAGCGGTGATGGCAGCACGGTGGTCTACACCTCCACGTCCCAGGACGTCCTGGACCCCCCGACCACCCAGAGCAGCAACATCTTCGCCTTCGACGTGGCGACCGGGACGACACGGCTCGTCAGCGCGACCACGGACGGCTCGGAGCACGACGGAGCCGTGTCGCGACCCCGGGTGAGCGACGACGGTGCACATGTCGCCTTCCTGGAGAACGGTCCGCTGATCGACGACGTGCGGCAGGCCGGGAACCTGGACGACACCGGGGACCCGACACGCGACCTGGTCGTCAAGGACCTCGACACGGGATCGGTCACGGTCGCCACGATCCCACCCGGGCCCGAAGACGCGCCGTTGGAGTTCCCGGGCGGTTCGGGTGCCGCCCATGTCGGGATCAGCGGGGACGGCACGCGTGTGGCCTTCGCTGCCACCGGTGCGGGTTCCTGGGACACCATCCGGGCCAACATCTTCATCCACGACCTGGCGGAAGGGGTCACCTTCCCTCTCCACGACGACCCGTCACCGTCCACGCACACCTACCGGCCGCAGATCACCGCTGACGGGCTGGAGGTGGTCTTCGACACCGAAGACACCCAGCTCGCCGACGGACCGGACACGGGCGATGCCCAGACCCTGATGGCCTCACGCATGACGACGGAGGTGCCACCCGCGGCCGTGACCACCGAGCGACTCGTCTTCGGCCTGTTCGATCCGTCGGACGGGCGGGTGACCGACGTGGCGGTGACACCGGACGGGCGGTACGTGGCCTTCATCTCGGATGCAACCGATCTGCTCGCGACCCAGCTACCCAAGGGGCCTCGGCCCTACCTGCTGGACCGGGACACGGGAGGGTTGGAGTTGCTCACCGTCGACGCCGACGGGCAACCGGTACCCGACGTCAGCACCGCAGGCCCGCGCATCGACATCACTCCCGATGCGCGGTACGTGGCGTTCACCTACAGCACCGATCTTGACCCCGATCCGAGCACGGTCACCGCTGGCCAGATGGTCTTCGTCCGCGATCGGCAGACCGGCACGACCCAACAGGTCAGCCGTGATCCGTCCGGCGAGCACATGCGGGGTGAGGACCCCTCGATATCGGATGACGGTCGGTACGTGGCGTTCACCACACCCCATCAGGCCCACCCGGACGACACCAACGGGGTGCGCGACGCGGTGGTGTACGACCGCCGGGAGCAGGTCAGCCTCCTGGTCAGCCGCGCGAGCGACGACGGCGCGGTGGGCGATGCGCAGACCATCGAAGCGCACATCTCCGGCGACGGGTCCACGGTGGTCTTCGAATCCCTGGCCAAGAACCTCGTCGACACGGTCGGTGACGGCTTCTTCAACGTCTACGCCCACGACCTGACCACCCGCAGGACGACGCTGGTCAGCGCCTTGCCCGACGGCACCCCCAGCAACGGCGACAACCAGGAACCCCGGGTCACGTCCGACGGCGACCATGTGGTCTTCCTCGGCGGCGGTCGAGGGGATGATCCCCACAACCTCGACCCCGACGACGACCTCGATGACGTCTTCGTCAAGGAACGGTCGACCGATGCACTGGAGATCGCCTCGATCGCTCCTGAGGCGGACGTAGCACCCGAGGACGTCAGGTGGCCGTCGATCGCCACCGACGGCAGCCACGTCGGCTTCCGGGCTGAGGGGCCGGGATCCTGGAACGCACCCGTTGACCCCGCGGGCTACATCCGCAACCTGGACACCGGGACGACCATCCACATGACACCCCCGGACCCGGACGGCACGAGCTACGAACCGCAGCACCTGGCCGTCACCGACGACGGCCGCTCCCTGTTCTTCGCGGACGTCCAGCTGTTCGTCGCCACGCGCGTCGACACCACCGCGCCCACGTGGCCCACTGGCGCGACGCTGCGCGCATCGGACGTCGGTCAGACCGTCGTCACCCTGACGTGGGACGTCGCCGAAGACGACACAGGTATCGCCGCCTATCGGCTCCTGCAGGACGGCGCCCAGGTCGCCGAGGTCGACGGCACCAGCCTGTCGACGACCGTCACGGGCCTCACCCCGGAAACGACCTACGCGTTCACGGTGGTCGCGGTCGACGAAGCGGACAACGCCACGCCCGGCCCCTCGACGACCGAGACCACCGCGGCCGACGACGGAGCCGCGACGTTGCTGGCCGAGGCCCACACCGGCGGGATCGTGAGCCTGACCTGGGATCCAGCCACGGCGGCCGACGGCTACCGGATCCTGCGTGACGCCGGCGAAGGGTTCGAGACCGTCACCGACGTCGGGGCGGACGTGCTGTCCTATGAGGACACCGGACAACCGGCGGAGACGACGCTCACCTATCGGATCGACGTGCTGGACGGCACGGACACGCTGGCCCACACCCACCCGGTCTCGGTCGTCACACCGTCATTGACGCTGGGCGAGGTGGCCTGGGACGGTCCCCGCAACCGGGCACAGCGGCTGCTCCTGGGAGAAGCCGTGACGGTCCAGGTCGTCGGGGAACCCAACCGGGACGTGGCCGCCGTCGTGACGATCGAGTCATGGGACGACGGCGACGGGGTCCGGCTGGCGGCACCCGCACCCAGAGACATCGAGGTTGCCCTGTCGGAGACCGATGCGGGGATCTACACGGGCGAGCTCCCGCTCACCGAGGGCATCGCGCAGGTCGTCGCGGTGGCCGCCACCATGACCGATGGAGCGGGCAGCGCCGTCACCGTCACCGCCGAGCAACCAGCGACCGATGTGACCGGCGCCATCGAGGTCACCCTCGATATCAGCGGCGGTGACGTCACCGCCGGACGCATCACCGCCATCCCGTCCGCAGGCTACGGGGCGCAGGTCGCCGTCGAGGGTGGGCCCGGGCCGTACCGGATCGACGCGTTGACCGCCGCGAACGACCACGAACTCCGCCTGGTGGGCCCCGACGGCAGCGACCTCGTCCTGCCCGCCCCGCCGGTGGACGTGCACGCGGGACTGACCACCGCGGTCGACCTGATCGTGTCGCTGCCCTCGAGCCTGACGGTCGACGTCGGTTCGTCCGACGAGGTGCCGAGCGGCACCGTGCTTGTGCTGGACCCGGGTACCGGCGACGTCCTCGATTCCGGTGGTGTCCGAGGCACCGGGATCGCCGGGCCCTTCCGGGGACTGACGTCGGGGTCGTCGGTCGGCGTCCGGTTCGTCCCGAACGGCAACTCCCTGCATGACGAGGTCGACCTGACGGACGAGCCGCTCCAACTCGACCCGGGCGACAACCTGCTGGAGGCGGCCGTGCCGGTCCCACCGCTGGGGAGGATCGACGGCACCGTCGTCGAGGAAGCCAGCGGTCTGCCGGTCGCAGACGCCGCCGTCACGCACCTCTACCCCTACCTCGGCCGGACGCTCCTGAGCACGGCGACCACGGACGCGGACGGCCGCTTCTCCTTCCAGGCACCGACCGGTGTGGGGACCATCCGGGTCGTGGCCGGTGCTGCTCCCCGGGTGACCGTCGAGGCCAGCGTCACTGCCGGGGATGTCACCCCGCTGAAGATCGCCACCGCGCCGACCCGGCCGATCGAGGTCCGGCTCGATCTGTTCACGCAGCTGCCTGATGGTGACCTCGTGCAGGCGCCGATGTACTCCCAGCAGGCGGCCCACTTCCACGTGACCACGTCGGTCGGCTCACGGGTCGTCGCTGGCGGCTCCTACCCCTTCCGTCGCGTCGTGAGTCTCGCGGACACGAGCGTCCTGGTCTGTGCGGACGGCTGGGAGGCGGGCTTGAACGCGGCGTGCGATGAGGCCGTCATCGGCACGGACGACGTGGCGCACGCACGGATCGAGCTCGTGTGGCCGGGCGCTGCCGTGGGCACGTTGCACGCATCCGACGGGCAGCCCATCGGCGCCAGCACCGCGTGGTCCGCGGTCGTCCGCCAGGCGACGACCGACGGGCACCGCGTCATCGATCGTCATGCGGGCCAAGGTCCAGATGTCACCCTGCCCTTGCGGGAGCTCGGCACCTACTCGATCGATGTCATCACCGACGAGGGCGACCGGACCGTGCTCGAGGTGACGGCCACCTCGGCAACTCCCACGGCCGAGCTCGGTGTGGTGCCGCTCGACCCTCCCGGCCCCTTCGCCGAGTTCATCGGCGAGACGGAGAAGAACCTCAGCCAGCGGGGTTCGGACGTTGGGGTGGTCAACCTCGTGCCCGGTCCCGACGGGTGGCTGGATCTGCGCATCGACCTAGACAACGCGGGGCCGGCGGTCAGTGACGCGACGTTGCGGATCGAACATCCATCAGGGGCACGTCCCGATGTCGAGGTGGCGACGGTCGACGGCACCGCCGTGACCTCCGCGGTGTCGGCGCGGACGATCGACGTGCCGCTCGGCTCCATCGACGCCGACGGGCGCCACACCATCCGGGCGCGCCTGGCGGTGCCCGACGGGTTCGACGACCGCCTCGTCGGCGTCCGCGCCTTCCTGCTGACCGCCGGTGATCGCGGGTTCATCGGCCGCGACGAGCTACCCGTCACACCACTGACCATGGATGTGCCGCCCGTGGTTCGCGCCCGGAGTTTCGAGGTCGGCGGATCCACCCGCCCCGGTGGCTCGATCACCGTGTTCGATGGTGACGACCAGCCGCTGGCGAGAGCCGTCGCCGCAGCGGATGGCCGCTGGCAAGCAGCCGTCACGCTGCCGGACCGGGGGCCGTGGTTCCACCACCGACTCTACGCAGAGCTCGATGATCCCGAGCGCCCAGCGGTCACCGGGCAGACCGTCGTCGAGATCGACGAGACGCTGCCGGAGCTGACCTCGCTCACGATGGCGCAGAGCGACGGGCGAGTGACGGAGATCGAACTGGGCGATGAGCCGTTCCGCTTCCCCTTCACCTTCAACCCGGGGCAGGAGTTGCGGTTCGAGCTGACCTTCGCCGATCCGTCGCAGGTCCGCGATCCGGTCGTGGTCGTGGGTCGGTCAGCGGCCCCAGCCCTCCGGCGCAGCGATGGTGTCTTCGTCGCCAGCATGTCGCAGTGGGCCTCCGGCCTCGGACCGATCTGGGTGACCAACGGTCATGCCATCGGCGCCGCGATCTTCGAGCGACCTCCTCCGACCCATGCGGAGATCGAGTCGTGGAACCCCCACCTCGCCGACGTGGAGATCGAGGACATCACCTACCGCCCCGAGGATGCGATCACCGAGACCGCGATGTCGCAGCCGCAAGCGCTCGCAGAGGGCCTCACGACAGCGCTGCTGACCATGACCGAGCCGCCGGCACCGATGCAGGTGCAGCAGACGGCCACCGGCGCCAGCTTCAGCGGCACCCACCAGGCCGGTGGTGGCGGGATCATCGACGTTGACATCGACGTGGCGACGGTCGACGACTACACGATCACCGCCGCCGATGCCACGCGCGAGCAGTATGACGGCCTGCCCGTGTACTCCCCGTCGGTGTCGGGCAGCGTGACCAACACGTCGGTTCGCGCCCGGGCCGTCTTCAGCGTGCCCCTCGACGCGGTGAGCGACGTGGATGGCAGCGTCGATCCCGTCGCCCTGCAGCCCATCATCCAGTCGGCCCTGTCCGGCGACATCCTGCTGCGTGATGACGGTCGCGCCATGGTCGGCCCCGCCCCGACGGTGACGCTGGCCGCCGCCGGCAACGTCGTTCGGGTCGCAGAGGTCAGCCTCGACGTGTTCCTGAGCGCCGAGGACATCCGGGGGGCCATGGGTTCGCCGGACGTCGCGGAGTCCATCGCGGAGCAGCACGCCCGCGCCTACGCCTGTGAGGGTGAGGCTGGCCCGGAGCTGCAACGCTCCGCGGACTGGCTGCGGACCCGGTTCATCAGCGGCGAGGCCTTCAAACTGGGGGCCGGGGTGGCGGTGACCGGGCTCGCTGGTACGGGGATCGGCGCGGTGCCCGCCGCCGGCCTGGGTGTCATCGCCTACGCGATGGGATCGTTCGTCGACGACGAGACGGCCGGGCTCATCGATGATCTGGAACTGGCCATCGACACGGCCTACGCCAACGGCGAATGCGAGGACGACGGTGACGGGGAGGACGACGACGGCGAGGACGACGGTGACGGGGACGGCACCAGCGCCACCTCGGTGGGAGACTGGCAACCGAGCACCCCCGAAGGGCACTACGGCAAGTGCATCCTGGCCGCGGAGACCCTGGAGCAGCTCGGCAGTTGCGGACCCGCCCCCTCACCGCTGGCCGATCCCACCTGGATCCACGATCCCAGCGGCTACGTCTTCGAAGCCGTGCCGTCGAACCGGCTCCCTGGCGTGACCGCGACCGTGCTCGAGGCCCCGACGGCCGAAGGGCCATGGACGGTGTGGGATGCCGACTGGTTCGGGCAGGACAACCCACAGACCACGGACGCCGACGGGCGCTACGGCTGGGATGTCCCGGAAGGCTGGTGGAAGGTCCGCTACGAAGCCGACGGGTACCTCGTCGGCGAGTCCGACGCGCTCGAGGTGCTGCCGCCGCACTTCGATGTGAACGTGGGGCTCGTCGATCCCACCCCGCCGGACGTGGCCGCGGTCCGGCTCACCAGCGACGGCACGGCGATCGACGTCGTCTTCGACCGCTACATGCTCAGCGCCGATCTGGACGCCACCTCGATGTCCCTGTCCGATGAGCAGGGAGCGAACATCCCCGGGGAGTGGTCCTTCCCCGATGCCGAGACCGACCTGGAGGGCAGGTCCTTGGCAATCACGGCACGGTTCACGCCGGATCCGGGGCCGTTCGTCCCCGACACGTTCGTCACCGTCGACATCGGTGCGCTGGTTCGTTCGTACGCGGGAACGCCGATGCTCGCCGACGTCGTGCGCGAGATCCAGATCCTGCCGAACACGCCACCGGAAGCGAACCCCACCGCCTACACCGCGACCGAGGACCTGCTCCTCGACGTGCCCGCACCCGGGGTGCTGCACAACGATGCCGACGGGGACGGCCATGCACTCCGTGCGGCGGTCGTCGACGGGCCGTCCGATGGTCAGCTCGAGCTGGCGCCGGACGGCTCCTTCGTCTACGAGCCACGACCGGATTTCGCTGGCACGGACAGTTTCACCTACGTCGCGTCCGACGGCGCTGTCGACTCCGCCGAGACCACGGTCACCATCGAGGTTGCCTCCGTCGACGATGCACCACGCGCGGCCGGTGACGACTTCGAGACACCTGCCGAGACACCCCTGGTCGTCGCGGCGCCGGGGGTGTTCAACAACGATGCGGACGACGGGGGCCAGCCGCTGGCGGGCTACCTCACCGTCCCGCCGACCCGCGGGCAGGTGGCGTTCGCCGGCGACGGCAGCTTCGTGTACACGCCCGACCCCGACGCTGTGGGAACGGACGGGTTCGCCTATCGAGCGTGGGATGGTCAGCGTCTCTCGGATGCGGCCTGGGTGACGATCGAGGTGCTGGCCACCACGGACGATCCTGAAGATCCGGGCCCCGGCGGCGGGCGCAGTGCGCCTCCGGACTGGGTCACCTGTCCCGACCCGCCCGCGCCACCCTTCCGTGACGTGCCAGCGGACGGTGCCCACGCACGGGGGGTCGGGTGCCTGGCGGCGCTCGACCTCGTCCGGGGCTTCGAGGACGGCACCTTCCGGCCCGGCGAACCGATCACCCGAGCGCAGTTCGCCAGCGTGCTCGCCGCGACCCTGGCCAACTCCGGGATCGAACTCCCGGAGCCGACGGACCGGTTCACGGACGTGGGGGGCGTGCATGCCTCCGCGATCGGACGTCTGACCGCGGCGGAGATCATCAGCGGCGTGAGCGCCACGAGGTTCGACCCGGGTAGGCCCATCACGCGCGCCCAGACCACGTCGCTCCTGGTGCGGGCGGCCGAGGTCTTCGGCGTCGCGCTCCCACCTGCCGGACCTCCCTTCGTGGATACCGCGACGTCGGTGCATGGGGATGCGATCGCTCGGGCCCGGGCGGCGGGCATCGTCCACGGACATCTCGACGGCACGTTCCGGCCGGCCGAGTCGGTCCAGCGGGACCAGACCGCATCGCTGCTCCTGGACTGGTTGGGGTGGAACGCTGCAACCTCCTGACCGCCGATCTGGCGTCGGGAGCCAGCGAGATGCCGGGTCCGACGAACCTCGGGCATGACGGGGGCGATCACCTTCCCATGCACGTGCGTCACGGCATGCTGGTTCGAACGTCGCGGCCGATCCGCCCGGACGACAACCCACCGTGCAGGTCGTCCTGACACAGGGCTGTCGCATCGGGCTGACCGGGTTGGCGAACCGAGACCAGGGGGTGCATGGAGGGCAGGGATGGACGCATCGAACCGCACGGCCAACGGCTCCAGCGACCTGGCCGCGGATCCAGGTGCACGATCGTTGGCGGGCATTGCACGTCGCGCAGACGTGGCCCACCCACATCGTCGACCCGAGCTCGCCCGACGCGCCAGCACCTCAGGCGGATCATCGACCTCGCGCACACGCTCGGCCCGACGGATCACCTGCTCGGTCACCGTGCAGGCGGTGTGGGTCGTTCGACAGGAAGTGAAACGACCCACGACCAAGGGCGAGACGAGACCGTCATCATCAAAGATGCAGCGGCGGGACGACCCACGAGAGACGGGCTCCCGATACGGGTCGCCGAGCGTCTCACGTGACACTCGCTTGCCAACGAACAGGGGGGTCGGGCGACCACGGCTTCGGCGTCCGACAACTCGGACCGCAAACCCAGCTCATGCCCAAACCCACCTTCCCCAGTCTCAACGACGCTCCATTCGCTCAGTTCGGGTGAGGACGCCTGACTCGCGGGCATGGCCGTCGGTGTGGGCATGCGTTCGATGCCCTGACGAAGGTTTTCGTTACTCGTTGATTCGTCGAGGGTCTCGATCGCGACGTCGGGCGGCTCACGGCGAAGCCCGCGGGTCACAGGCGCCAGCGAGGTGCATCGGGCACAGGACGGCTGAGGCACCGCGAGCCCCCGGCTACGGCTGATCTGCCGCGTGGTCGTCGACGGGACCGCGGATGCGGAGGTAGAGCGCTTCGAACGCGAAGATGACGAGGATCCCTCCGACGGCGACAGCGACGACCAGCAGGTCCTGTCCGGCCTTGACGATGGTGAAGGCGACCAGGGCGACGGTGTCGGCAGCGATCGCGGCAAGCGGGATCCAGGCGCGGACGTGGATCTCACCGCGCAGGTGGCGGAACACCCCCCACTGGATGGCGATGTCCATGACGAGGTAGAAAATCGCCCCGATGGCAGCGATGCGACTGAGGTCGAACAGCACCGCCAGGCTGCCGGCGACGACCACGGTGTAGACCAGCGTGTGCTGCTGGATCCCACCGGGCATGCCGAAGTGCCGGTGCGGGATCAGCGCCATGTCGGTCAGCATGGCCAGCATGCGGGACACGGCGAACAGGCTCGCCAGCAGCCCGGATCCGGTGGCGATGATGGCGATGGCGACCGTGAAGATGATCCCCGCGTCACCGAAGGCCGGGCGCGCGGCTTCAGCCAGCGAGTAGTCCCGCGCGTCGACGATCTCGGCGATGGTCAGTGTCGAGCCCACGGCCCAGGCCACCAGCAGATAGACCACGACACAGATCGCCAACGAGATCACGATCGCCCGACCGACGTTCCGCTGCGGATCCGCGACCTCGTCCCCACTGGTCGTGATCGTCGTGAACCCCTTGTAGGCCAGGATCCCCAGCGCGACGGCGGCGAGCATCCCACCCACGCCGGAATCGACCGCGCCGCTGCTCGCCGACTGGAAGCTGAAACCCGCTGCCCACAGGGTGGCGCCGGCGAAGACCAGGATGCCACCGACCTTGAGCACGGCGGCGGCCTTGGAGATCGTGCCGATGGCCTCGTTCCCGGCGATGTTGACGAGGAACCCGGCGACGATGATCCCGAGCGCGAGGACCGGGATCAGCACGCTGGTGTCCTCGACCTCGAACAGCCGCAGGGTGTAGGTCGCGAAGGTGCGGGCGACCAGGCTCTCGTTGATGACCATCGAGAACACCATCAGCATCGAACCGGCGGCTGTCACCGTCGACCGGCCGTACGCCCGCGACAGGATCATCGCGATCCCGCCGGCCGACGGGGAGTCGCTCGACACCTGGATGTAGCTGTACGCGCTGAGCCCGCTGATGATCGCCGCGATGACGAACGCCACCGGGAACCACGGCCCCGCGAGTTCCGCGATCTGCCCCGTCAACGCGAAGATGCCCGCACCGATCATGACACCGGTACCCATCGCGACCGTGCCGGCGAGGCTCAGGCTGTCCGCCCGGTACTCGGAGTTCATGAGTTCACCCACGGTGCACGGCGGTCGTCATCGGGTGCTCTCGCAAACTCGTCGACGCCGTCGCGCATCTCCAGGGAGCCGCCGTGGAACCGGGACCCGAGGGAGGCTGCGTCGAAGGATGTCCCCAACATGACCAAGAAGTGCTCCGGTCGTCAGTGCACGGATACGACGAGCAGGCGTGTCGCGCCGGCCGACACAGCGGCGTGGCCGAACAGCCGGGCAGCAGCTGGCGCCCGTTCGTTCATCGAGGCGCAGCGTGAAGCCTACGTCTCCCCGATACTGCACGGCGCGGCGCGCCGCTGCCCGCGCGCCGCTGCCCGCGTACCCGGGTCGCCGGCACGTTCGGTGGGGAGTTCTCCACCGCGACAAGGAACGACGATGATGCTGATGGCGTCCTGGCTCCTACTGGCTGTCGCGGTCGTGTTGGCGGTGCTGTGGCTATCCCAACGCCGCGAGGACGAGCGTGACGATGTCGCGCTCCAGGTGCCGGACCGTCGGCTTGCGCAGAGTGAGCTGACCGTCGACGAGCATGCGCAGCGACGCCAAGCCTTGCGAGAGCGTGGCCACGGTGCGCGGTCAGCCCAGTGGGGTGGGCTCGTCGCGGTCTCGGGCGGCGACATGTATCCGACAGTGCGTCGGCCCAGGTTATCGTGGAACAATAGCCCTCCTCATCTCGATGGGGAGGTCACCCATTCGCCATCACGCATGATCGTTCGGCCCGTGATCTCAGCGCCGTTGCGCCACGCTTGAACCCGCTGTGGGACCACGCGCACGTAGCCGGGTTCCGGTTCGATGCGTGGGTCGTAGCCGGCAGCAGCCGCTGTCGCGGCGGCCTCCTCGTCAGGAAGTGAATCCGGCAGATCAGCCACGCCGTCGATTATGACAACGTCGCGGGTATCCCCCAAAGCAAGACGGAGATCCCCGCCCTGGTCGAGATTCCGATAGGTCGGACTGCGGCGTAAGGTCGCCATGAGCAGGGCAGACCCGGTCCAGTAGAACGACAGCGGCACCAGCCACGGCCGGCCCTCCTGCCCGGTCGCAATCCACAGGTCGGTGTCTTGTTCCAGGTGCGTCAAGGAATCGGTCACGCGTTGGGCCGCGTCGCGGACGTGCTCGTCAGTGGCCACAAGTTGCTCCTCGGGCCCCAACCATGCTGCCGAGACACGGCTCAAGCCGAATGAAGTCTGCCACACAAGTCGGTATCCCGCCGATGCGCGAGCTTGACTGCCATCCTTCGTGGCACTCGCCCGCTATGTGCGGCCCGACGCTGAAGGAGCAGCGCAGTCACGGTGATGGCGTCGTTCGCCGGGTGCTGCAACGGGCGTTGGTTACCGGAGTCTGAGCTGCGCCGAGCTTCGGCTCTGGGCGCTTCCGTCCAAGCTTGCCGTGAGCGGAGGGGCCGACGGTGCCCAGCTGTGGGGATCGAACTGGACAGGTCGGCTGTCGCGTAAGCTGGTGACATGGCGTTCACACGGATCAGCATCGACCACCGCATCATGGGCGGTCTGCCCTGCATCGCGGGGACCCGTATCCCAGTGGCCATGCTGGTCCGCATGGTCGCCGCTGGCACGCCCGTGGAGGGCATCCTTGAGGACTACCCGCAGCTTGAGGCGGATGACATCCGCGAAGCTCTTCGTTTCGCGGCCGCCAACGTCGACCAGCGGGTCGTACCGCTCGATCAGAGCGCGTGAAGCTACTCGTCGACGAGGCATTGCAGAACGCCGTGGCTCTCTCGTTGACGGAGGCCGGTCACGATGCCAGCCACGTCCGTCTGCTCGGGCTCGCGGGACACACCGACGACGAGATCATGGCCCTTGCGCTGAGCGAAGAACGCGTGCTCGTGACGACGGACACGGACTTCGGAACGATCCTGGCCCTGACTGGTGCGGCGGGGCCCAACGTTCTGCTCCTACGTGGCGTCGGTGACTCCGCCGAAGAACGCGTCGCTGCGATCCTCGATGTCCTCCCGCGCATCGAGTACGAGCTGTCCCAGGGCGCGGTCGTGGTGATCGAGGAAGACCGCTACCGCATCCGCTACCTGCCGATCGACGACTTGTGATCCGTTCGGTCACATCGGTAGCGGCTACGCGGCACGCGCCGCGCTGACTCGCACGAGCTCGCACGCCGTCACGTGACGTCCAACACCCCTCGGGCGGGTAGCTATTCCGACGCACCGGTCCGAGCTGCCTGTGTTGCGGCGTCCGGAGTCAGACCAGTCGTTGCTCGATCCAGACGGTGAGGGGGTCTTCGTCGATCTGTCCGGCGGCGACGCCTTCGATGATGGCGACGGTGTCATCACCGTCGGGGTCATCGGGCGGGTGGGTCCAGGTTCCGCCGTTGCGGGCAACGAACTCCAGCGCGCACAGGTAGCCGACCCGCTTGTTGCCATCCGGCAACGGAGGGACGGATGAGGTATGGGGTGTGGCTCCGTAATGGCCAGGGGTTGGGGGTCAAGGAGACCGTCGAGTACGCCGTTGCCGCCGAGGAGGGCGGCTGGGGAC
>JAWLFE010000015.1:0-58397 GCA_041685735.1 Nitriliruptoraceae bacterium | reverse complement strand
CGACGTCCAGCCGGACCGACGCCGTGCCACCCTGCGCGGCGTCGGCAAGCTCCTCGGTCGCCTGCACCAGACCGACCCTGCCGGCCTCCCCCGACGTCAGCTCGGCTCGCTCGATCCGGAGAAGGTCATCGCCACGATCGAGGCCCTGCGCCCAGACCTCGTCGACCAGGTGCGACAGAGCCTCCGTCTGCACGCCCATGCGTTGACGCCAGCGTCGCGGCTCACGCCGGTGCACGGAGACCTGTCACCCGATCAGGTGGTCCATCGGCCCGACGGTGTCGCCCTGATCGACCTGGACCGCACCGGGATCGGTTCGCCGGGCAACGATCTGGCGAGCTGGATCGCCTCCGAGGTCGCGATGGGCCGACGGGACGCGAGCGACCTGCGGCTCCCCGATGCGCTGTGGGAGGGCTACCACGGTGTCGGCGGACCCGCATCCGAGCAGCAGGCCATCGAGCGGGTCCCGATCGAGCTGCTCCGGCGAGCCGCCGACCCCTTCAAGCAACGGATGGCGGACTGGTCGGACCGGATGACCGCGATCGTGCAGGCGGCCGCCCGACCGACCGCCGTCTCGAGTGCCTCGTGACGCCTCCCGACACCATCACCGTCCACGCCCGGATCTGGCGGCTGTCCCGCGCCTGGCCCCGGTCCGCGCAGGAGATCCCTCTGGAGCTCACGACCCCGGATGGGCATCGCGTCGTCGGCCGGTGGTTCGCCGAGCCCGGCCATGCCCTCCGGGAGCTCGACCGCACCCCGGGTGCGTCGATCGCGGAGGAGCCCCGACTCCTCCTCCAACCCGACGGGGCCGATCGTCGGCTCGGTGATCTGGCCGGGCTCATCACCGACGGTGCCACCCTGCTCGCACACCGACCGCAGCGGCGGGCCGTCGTGCGCACCCGGCACGGCACCTTCCTGAAGCTGACGCGACCGGGACGGGCCGAGCTGCTGGCTCGGCGTCACGAGCAGCTGCGCGCGGCGCTGGAGGGTCACGCCCATGTCCCCCACGTCCTGCTGGTCACCGATGACCGCCTGGAGCTCGCGCCCCTGGCGGGACGACCACCCCTCGACGGCCGGCGGCACAGCCGCGGCGGGCTGGAGCGATGCTGGCAGGGTGTCGGGCGGTGCCTGCACACGCTGGCGACCGCGGTGCCCCCGACGGACCTCAACGTCCACGACGCGGGGGCCGAGGCGGCGGTCACGCGGCGCTGGGTCGATCGGGCGGTCGCGTCGGATCGGCTCCCCGCTGCCTCGATCGAGGAGGTGCTCGCACCCCTCACGATCGGAGCTGGTGGACCACTCGGCATCGCTCATCGGGATCTCCACGATGGGCAGCTGCTGTTCTCGAGCGGTCCGCCGGGGATGCTCGACCCCGACACCCTCGCCGCCGCCGAACCGGCCCTCGACCTCGCGAACCTGCTCGTGCACCTCGATCTGCGGGTCGAGCAGGGTGAGCTGTCCCCCGGTGATCGTGACCGGGCCCGTGACCAGATCCTCGGTGGTGCTGCGCCCACGACCTCGACGCTCGAGCGTCTGCCCGCTTACGAGGCTGCCTGTCGACTGCGGCTCGCAGCCGTCTACGCCTTCCGGCCACGCTGGCACGCCATCGCGCGCCGCTGGTACCGGCACGCGCTCGAGCCGGTGACCGCGACCCCCTGACCGGCCGGGGCTGATCACACAACGGCAGCGGGGCCGGTCCCGACGGACCAGCCCCGCAGCGATGCGATCTCCTGTGGGCCAGGAAGGACTTGAAC
Source organism: Nitriliruptoraceae bacterium (assembly GCA_041685735.1). Lineage (GTDB taxonomy): Bacteria > Actinomycetota > Nitriliruptoria > Nitriliruptorales > Nitriliruptoraceae > CSSed11-175R1. Next base: position 56,646 of record JAWLFE010000015.1, on the reverse strand, counting down.
CTTCGGCCTCACCCTTATCAGGGGTGCGCTCTAACCAGGCTGAGCTACTGGCCCAGGACGACGGTCGAACGACCGCGGCCGGGGAAGGTTAGCGACCACACCGGGGGCTGGCGAACCGCCCCCGACCGGTAGCTGCCGGTAGACGGCCGACCCGACGCGCGGCGCGGGACACCGCTCGGCGGGCTACACGTCACCGGCTACCGAAGAGGTCCTCATCGGTCGTCTGCGTCCGCGACGGCCGGGCGCTGGTCGAGGCGTCGGCGGAGACGTCCCGCGCCGACGCACGCTGGGCGGGCCGTTCCTGGGGCGCCAACGGTCCGGTGCGATCAGCCACGGGTGCTGCCGGGGGTCCCGTGCCGGTGGCAGGCCCTGGCGACGACGAACCCGGCTGATGACCCGCGGTCGCCACGGTGCGTGGCGAGGCACCGGTCGTCGCGGATGATGCCGGCAGGCTGTCATCCACGATCGTCAGACCGAGTCCGCCGGTCAGATCGGCGATCAGGTTGTAGAGGAAGGCGAGGAAGACGAAGACCGCGGTCAGCACCACGACCCCGAGCAGTCCGAGCAGGATCATCGACCGGAACAGGTTCGGGGCGTTGATGCCGCATTCGGTGAAGCCGACGTCGGTCGCGATCCCACACACCTGGTCGATCAATTGCAGACGGTCGATGATGAACCAGACCACGCCGAGCAGCATCAGGAAGATCGCCAGGAAGACGACGTTGGCGATGAAGCCGAACTTGAGCACCGACCAGGGGTCGATGCGTTTGACGGTCATTCGACGTCGTGCCACGGACTCTGGCTCCTCGCTCGTCTGTGGATGCTACCCGGACACGGCCGGGTTCCTGAGCCGCTGCTGCCGAACGACAGCGGCGGCGGACCTCATCGCCCGCTGTCGCGCATCGATCCCTCGAGTGGTCCGTCCGCGTCGAACAACACGCAGACCACCTCGCGGTCGCCGTCCGACCAGGACCCTTCGGTGGGCACGATCCAGGTCGCGAACAGCTCCGAGGTGGCGTAGGCCTCGGCAACGTACGGCTCGAACGCATCGAGGCAGATGTCCTGCGCGCGGGTGAGCACCACATCGTCGCCCGGGTAGTCACCGTCGTCGAGTTCGGCGACCGCGTACACCTCGTTGTCGTGTGGTTCCTCGCAATCGACCAACGCCACGTCGGAGATCTCGTCCGCGGCGGTGTCCGGATCGTCGAAGCAGTCACCGGGATCGACCGAGAAGACGTTGCCAGGTGACGCGCAGCCGATGGACGCGGCCACCGCCACGATGACGGCGACCCGCGATCCGCCCAGCCGCCAGCCCGACATCAGTCGCGCTCCTGGGTGTCGGCATCGTCAGTCACATCACCGTCGTCACCTGCCGGCTCCACAGGAGCCCCGTCGGACGCCCCAGGAGCCGGTTCCGAGCCGACCGGGAGCTCACCGGGGACCGTGGGCACCTTCCCGTCGCCGTCCAGGACCTCATCCTCCTCGACGACCAGGGCGACACCCGTGACGTTGGCGTCCTTCCCGGTCCGCATGAGCGCCACACCCTGTGTCGCGCGTCCGAGCGGGTTGACGTTCGCGATCGGGATGCGGATCAACGTGCCCGTATCGGTCACCAGCAGGATCTCCGCCTCGTAGGGCACGACCAGCGCGCCGGCCAACCGGCCACGCTCATCGGTCAGCTTGGCGGTGATCAGGCCACGGCCACCGCGGTTCTGGGCGCGGTAGCGCGCGAGCGGCGTGCGCTTGCCGTAGCCCCGTTCGGTCACCACCAGCAGGTAGGTGCCGTCATCAGCGTCCTCGTGCGGCACCGGCGCCATGGCCAGCAGCTCATCACCATCGTCGAGCTTCTGCCCACGGACACCCGCTGCGGTCCGACCCATCGCCCGCGCATCGTTCTCGTCGAAGCGGATCGACAGGCCTCCGCGTGAGACCAGCATCAGGTCGCGGGACCCATCGGTGACCGCGACCCCGATCAACTCATCATGCTCACGCAGGTCGATCGCGATCAGGACCGACCGCGGCGAGTCGAACGCGTCGAGGCGGGTGCGCTTGACCGTTCCCTGTCGCGTCGCGAACACCAGGAACCGGTCGTCGGTGAACTCGTCCAACGCCAGGATCGCCGCCACGGTCTCGTCGGATTCCAGTGCCAGGCCGGGCACGTTGGCGACGTACACCCCCTTCGATGAGCGGGACTTCTCCGGGACCTGGTAGGCCTTGATGCGGTAGACGCGGCCCTGGTTCGTGAACACCAGCAGGTGGTCGTGCGTCGAGCAGGTGAGGAGGACCGACACGATGTCGTCCTCCTTCATGTCGGTCCCCCGGACACCGCGGCCGCCCCGGTTCTGGGTCCGGAAGGCATCGATCGGCGTGCGCTTGACGTAGCCAGCGCGGGTGAGGGTGACCACGATGTCCTCGACCTCGATCAGGTCCTCGACGGTCATCGCCCCGTCGTCCGGGATGATCCGTGACCGCCGGTCGTCGGCGAAGCGATCACGGATCTCGGTCATCTCCTCCTTGATGATCTGGCGGACCCGTGCCGGGTCGTCCAGGATCGCGCGGAGCTCGGCGATCAGGGTCTGCAGTTCGTCGTACTCGTCCTGGATGCGCTGCCGCTCGAGCGCGGCCAGGCGACGCAGCTGCATGTCGAGGATGGCCTGCGCCTGGATCTCGGACAGCTCGAACCGCGTCATCAACTCACCCTTGGCGACGTCCGCGGACGCGCTGCCTCGGATCAGTTCGATGATCTCGTCGATGTGGTCGAGCGCGATCAAGAGCCCTTCGAGGACGTGGGCCCGGTCCTCAGCCTTGCGCAACCGGTACTGGGTCCGACGGGTGATGACGTCGACCTGGTGGGCGATGTAGTGCGTGAGCGCCTGATCGAGCGTGAGGGTCCGCGGGATCCCGTCGACCAGTGCCAGCAGGTTGACCCCGAAGGTGTCCTGCAGCTGGGTGTGCTTGAAGAGCTGGTTGAGCACGACCTGCGCGTTGGCGTCACGTTTGAGATCGATGACCACCCGCATCCCCTCGCGGGAGGACTCGTCGCGGAGGTCGGCGATGCCGGTGATCACCTTGGTGTTCACCAACAGGGCGATCTTCTGCAGCAGGCTGGCCTTGTTGACCATGTAGGGGATCTCGGTGACCACGATGCGTTCGCGGTCCCGTCCCTTGGCTGGCTCCTCGACCGTGCAGACGGCCCGGACCTTGATCGATCCCTTGCCCGTCGTGTAGGCGTCGTAGGCCCCCTGGTTGCCGAGGATCAGACCCCCCGTCGGGAAGTCCGGGGCCGGGACGTGCCTCATCAGATCCACCGCGGACAACGATGGATCATCGATCAGCGCGATCGTCGCATCGATCAGTTCGCCGAGGTTGTGCGGTGGGATGTTGGTCGCCATCCCGACCGCGATCCCCGTCGCACCGTTGGCCAGCAGGTTCGGGAACCGCGACGGCAGGACCAGCGGCTCCTCCTCGTAGCCGTCGTAGTTCGGGACGAAGTCGACCGTCTCCTCGTCGATACCGCGCAGGAGCTCCATCGACAGCCGCGACAGCCGCGATTCCGTGTAGCGCATCGCGGCCGGTGGGTCGCCGTCCACGGACCCGAAGTTGCCGTGCCCGTCGATCAGCTCGTAGCGGATCGAGAAGTCCTGCCCCATCCGCACCAGCGCGTCGTAGATCGCCGAGTCGCCGTGCGGGTGGTACTTCTTCATCACGTCGCCGACCGCCGATGCGCACTTGCGGTACGGCCGGTCGGGACGCAGTCCGGTCTCGTCCATCGAGAACAGGATGCGACGGTGCACGGGCTTCAGGCCGTCCCGGACGTCCGGCAACGCACGACCGACGATCACCGACATGGCGTAGTCGAGGTACGACGCCCGCATCTCGTCTTCGATCACGACCGGTTCGACGCGAGCCGCCAGCACGCTGCCCGTCTCGTCCAGCGGCGTCCCGTCCTCGGTCCGCGCGATCGGGTCGCCGGGGGTCGGCTCAGGCGAACCGGGGGGTGGGGTCACATCGGACACGTCAGGCTCCGGGGGTGTCGTCGGGCCGCTGGTCGTGCTCGTCAGCGGTGAGGTGGGTGTTGGGGTCGGTGGGGTGGAAGGTCTCGGCACGCCGGCCCGCTGCGATCAGCAGCAGGCCGGCCAGGCAGCCCAGCACGATGCCGGTCACGATGGCGCCACCGGCGGGGAACCCCAGGAACCCACCGAGCCCACCGATCGTCCCCGCGACGATCACGGCGGCGAGCAGGGCCGCGCGCTTGGTCCGGTCCACCTCAGTGCTCCTGGTCGATCTGGTCGATGTCGTCGGTCCGCACGTCGGTCACCGCGGTCGCGTCGTGGCCTGCATCGGGGGCCGAGGGGTCGGCGTCGGGGTCCGGACCGGGATCGTTGCGCAGGCGACGTCGCAGCGCGATCGTCACCAGGACGAGCAGACCGGGAACGCCGGCGATCCCGGCCAGCAACGCCAACTGCGCGGTCCCCGTCAGATCCCGGAAGGCGAGCTCCGGGGCACTGAGCACGATCACGATCACGAACCCGGCGAGGCCCGCAACCAACCACAGCAGACTGCGCAGCATCTCAGACGTCGATCGTGGCGTACTTGGCGTTGGTCTGGATGAAGTCGCGACGCGACGCGACGTCGTCGCCCATCAGGATCGAGAACATCTCCTCCGCGGCCGCAGCGTCGTCGAGCGTGACGAGCTTCAGGGTCCGGCGCTCCGGGTCCATCGTGGTCTCCCACAGCTGATCGGGGTCCATCTCCCCGAGCCCCTTGAAGCGCTGGACCTCGATCTTCTTGTCCGGGACCGTCTCACGGATCGTGCGCACGATCGCGTCGCGTTCGGGATCGGAGAAGGCGTAGTGCAGTTCCTTCTTCCGGGTCGGGTGGAACACGAGGTACAGCGGCGGACGCGCCAGGTAGACGTAGCCGGCCTCGATCAGCGGCTTCATGTGGCGGAACAGGAACGTCAGCAGCAGGGTGCGGATGTGGGCGCCGTCGACGTCCGCATCGGCCATGAGCACGAGCTTGTGGTACCGGGCCTTGGCGACATCGAAGTCGTCGGCGAACCCCGTGCCCATGGCGGTGATCAGCGCCTGGACCTCGGTGTTGGCCAGGATCTTCGGCAGGCGGGCCTTCTCGACGTTGATGATCTTGCCCCGGATCGGCAGGATCGCCTGCGTGCGGCGGTCCCTGGCCATCTTCGCGGACCCACCGGCGGAGTCACCCTCGACGATGTAGAGCTCGGACTCAGACGGGTCACGCGACTGGCAGTCGGCCAGCTTGCCCGGCAGGGACGTGGACTCGAGCAGTGACTTACGGCGCGTGAGGTCCCGGGCCTTGCGGGCCGCGATCCGGGCCTGCGCCTCGTTCTCGGCCTTCTGCACGATGAGCTTGCCCTCGTTGGGGTGCTCATCGAGCCACTCCCCGACCCGCGCATACGTCGTGGTCTGGACGAAGGACTTGACCTCGGAGTTGCCGAGCTTGGTCTTGGTCTGCCCTTCGAACTGCGGGTCGCCGACCTTGACCGACACGATCGCGACGAGCCCCCCACGCAGATCGTCACCGGTGAGCGAATCGACCTCCTTGGACCGCAGGAGTCCCTTGTCCTTCGCCCACCGGTTGATCACCGAGGTGATGGCCGTCCGGAACCCCTCCTCGTGCGTGCCGCCCTCGTGGGTGTTGATGGTGTTGGCAAAGGACAGGATCGAGTCGTTGAAGTCGTTGATCCACTGCAGGGCGAGCTCGAGCGACTGCGGACCGTTCGGGCCCTGTTCCTCGGCCTCGAAGTGGATCGTCTGATGCAGGCCGTCCTTGGCCTTGGTCATGCGGATGTGATCGACGAAGTCGCGGAGCCCGCCGGGTGCGTGGAACTCCTGCACCCGCGGGGTGTCGACCTCGTCGCCGTCGGCGGCGACACGGTCATCGGTGAGCACGATGCGCAGACCGGCCGCGAGGAAGGCGGTGTCGCGCAGGCGTCGGGCGATGGTGTCCGCCGAGTACTCGACGCCTTCGACGAAGACGTCGGGATCGGGCCAGAAGGTGATGGTGGTCCCCGTGATCTCCTGCCCCTCATCGAGCCCGTCGAGGTGCGGGGTCGGCTCGCCGATCCGCTCGACCGGACCGTCCGGCACGCCGCGTTGGAAGGTCTGACGGAACAGCCCACCGTCGCGACGCACCTCGGCGACCAGGCGCGACGACAGGGCGTTGACCACGGAGATGCCGACGCCGTGCAGACCACCGGACACCGCGTAGGCCTGCGAGTCGAACTTCCCGCCGGCGTGCAGGACGGTCAACACGACCTCCAGTGCAGACCGGCCCTCCTTCTCGTGCAGGTCGACGGGGATCCCCGATCCGTCGTCGCTGATGCGCACACCGCCATCGGCCAGCAGGGTGACGTCGATGCGCGTGCACCGCCCGGCGAGCGCCTCGTCGACGGAGTTGTCCACGACCTCCCAGACGAGATGGTGCAGACCCCGGGCACCGGTCGAGCCGATGTACATCCCGGGACGGCGACGGACCGCGTCGAGGCCCTCCAACACCGTGATGTTCTTCGCGCTGTAGCCACTGTCCAGGGTCACGGCCGCCGCGGGGCCGGCATCCGTCGGCGGGGAACCATCGGGCGTGACCGCGCCGTCGGGCGCAGAAGCACCTCCTTCGGGCGCAGAAGCACCTCCTTCGGGCGCAGAAGCATCAGGGACAGCAGACAAGCGACGGCCTCTCGTGCAGAAGGGTCGGTGCGGCGTCAGCGCGGGGAGACGCAGGCGACCGGGCGTCTTCGAGCCTACCAGTTGGCGGCTCGCCCTCCGTGCTCCTCAGACGCCCTGTGGACGGTCGGACACCCTTCCAGCTACCCCGGTATCCCCCCACACCCCGATCGGCTCCTGCGGCGTTCGCGCGGTCGGGCCGGTCCGGCCCGACCGGTGTTCACCCACGATCCTCGAGCTCCTCGATCGTGCGGGGACGGTCGTCCTTCAGGAGCCGGGACATGCTGCGGTCCGCCAGCACGGCACCGCCGGTCTGGCAGCGGGGGCAGTAGTTGACCTCGTTCTCCGCGTAGCGGATCCGCTGCACCTGCGTCCCGCAGACGGGGCACGGCTGCTGGAAGCGTCCGTGGACCGCGAAGCCCTCACGGAAAGCGGTCACCTTCTGCGGGAAGCCATCCCCGGTCGCGTCACGCAGCCGCGCGGTCCAGGTGGCGAGCACCTCCTGTGTCGCCCGATGCAACCGCGCGATCTCCTCCGCCTCGAGGTGCCGGGTCCGACGCACCGGCGACAGGCCGGCGGCATGGAGGATCTCGTCGCTGAAGGCGTTGCCGATCCCCGCGAACCGGCGCTGATCGGTGAGCACACGTTTGAGGGTCCGGTTCTCCACCAGCAGCTGCTGCTCGAAGGCCGCCAGGTCGGCGTCGAGCGGTTCGATCCCACCACGGTCGTGCGCCGCGAGGGCCGCGCGGCCACGGACCAGGTGCAGCGATGCCCGCTTCTTCGTGCCGGCCTCGGTCAGCAGCAGGGTCCCACCCGGTGCGGCAGGGTCGTCCGGTGCCGTGAAGCCGAACGCCGCCAGGCCCACGCGTCCGGGCGGGTCGGCGTCGGGGCCGCTCCAGCGCAGACGTCCGGCGATCATCAGATGCAGGATCACGAACCAGGGTTCGTCAGCGTCGGACGAGGATGGGTCATCGCCCGCGGCGTCTGCGCGGTCCTCGCGGACCTCCCAGACCAGCCGTTTGCCGCAACGATGCAGACCGGTGACGCGGCGACCCACCAGCCGTTCGACCGGAGGATCGTAGGTCCGCAGCAGGCTGATCCCGGTCACGCGGACCCGGGTGATCGTGGCGCCGACCATGCGGACCCGCATGGCAGCGAGGTAGTCCTCGAGGTCGGGCAGCTCCGGCATGACAGCGTCCGGGTCAGCTCGTGGCGATCTGGGCCGCCACCTCATCGAGCTGCTCCATCGGGATCAGCCCGGAGGTCCGCCACACCACCTCGCCATCGGCGTCCACCGCGACCCAGAACGGGGTCCCGGACAACCCGAAGGTCTCTGCCGTGGTCGAGGAGGCATCGTCGACCATGACCGGTCCCGGGTAGCCGAACCCGTCGAACCACTCGTCGGGTGGCCAGTTCGGTCGCCCCTCGTCGAGGAACGTGGACACCGCCACCAGCTCGACCCCATCGGGCAGGCGCCCCTCGTCCAACCAGGCGGTCAGCTCCGGCATCTCCTGCTCGCATGCGGGGCACCAGGACGCCATGAACGCGATCAGTTGCGGGCCCGAGCCACCGACCTGCCGGGCATCACCGCCGAAACTGCGGCCCTCGACCACCGGGGCGGTCAACCCGATCGCGGGATCGTTCGCGGGATCACCCTCGAAGAGCGGCAACGGGTCACCGGCCACCTCGACGTCGCCGGCCACGTCCGCCACCGTGACGCGGGCCGTGGACTCACCGATGGACGCCACGGCGATCACCACCGCAAGCAGCACGATCGCGATGCCGCCGCCGAGCAGGAGCAGGCGGCGGCGCTTCTCCGCCGCCCGGCGAGCTTCAGCCCGCGGGTTCGGTCGCTTCTTCGGGGTGTTCGTCGGCACGTCGGTCTCCTTCGGACGCCGGGGCGGCGCGTGCAGCGAGGGTCAGCGTCGCGATGGCCGCGAACGCGATCAGGGCCATGGTCGGCAACGTGAGGAACCCGAACTCCTCCACCCACCTGACGGCGCATGGAGCAGCCGGATCGCAGACGCCACCCAACGCGGGCCGACGTTCGATCACGATATGCCACACGGCGATGATGGCACCGATCAGGCTGAGCGGTAGGGCCGTTCGCCACACCTGCCGATCCTGACGCCACGCGGCGACCCCGACCACGATCACCATCGGGTACATCGCGATGCGCTGGTACCAGCACAGGGTGCAGGGTGTGTAGCCAGCCACCTCGCTCAGCAGCAGGGAGCCACCCGTCGCCACGACCGCGATCGACGTCGCGAGCGGCAGGGCGACGTCCGTCGAGAGCCACGCGGGGACCCGCCGGGTGATGAGCGCGATCGTCGTGCCCAGGGTGATCACGAGCGCGAACACAGCCAGGATCCCGAAGGTCCGCTCGGCGATGGCGATCATCGGTGGCGACCCTCCGGCCGGTCGACGGGTGGCTGCGGGTCGGGCCTGTCGGTGCTCGTCAGCACATCACCGTGTCCCTGTAGGTTCCCCACGACGAGCGTGACCTCCTTGACCGTGCCGGGGCCGAGGACCACCTCGGCGCTGGCTCGCAGGTGCGGGAGCATGTAGCGCAGCTGCGTCGCCCACACCTGGTTCTCGGCACGAACGGTCAGTGTGCCATGCACCAGACGGACCGGTTCACAGCGATCGGCGAGCTGTTCGCCCACGATCTCGCCCCACCGCGACGCAGCCGCGGCACCACGGAGACGCTCATCCCACCCCCGACGTTGCACGAGGCGCTGCAGGGTCTCTCCGACCGCGGTGGGCGGCGTGATGCGCACGAGCCCGTCGGAGTCGTTGGCCGCGATGGTCCAGTCGTCGTCCTCGGGTGGTGACGGATCGAAGCTGGATCGATCCTGTCGCGCCCGTTGCCGCTGCAGGTTCGCGCGCTTGCGTGCGTAGATGCGCTCATCGCGGTCCGCTGCGGCAGCCTTGCGGTCCCGGGCCACGGGCTGGTCACGGGCGGGTTCGCGGGCCGGTCGGCCTCCCGCCCGACCACCGCGGCGCCCATCCGTACCCGATCCCGCCATCAGGACACCACCCTGGATCGTGCCGTTCCACCCATGTCCCGTGGTCGCAGCCGGGTCCGCCCGTCGATCAGTTCGACGTCGATCTTCGCGCCGTCGAGCGGCACGTCGGCCTCGACGGCTGCGGTCACGAGCACCTGATCGAAACCGGCGCAGGCTGCAGCCAGCCGCTGCCGACGGGTCGTGTCCAGTTCCGCGAACACGTCGTCGAGCAGCACGATCGGACGATCCCCTACCTCGGCCAGGACCTCGTAGGTCGCCAGCTTCAGTGCCAGCGCAAGTGACCAGGCCTCACCGTGCGAGGAGTAGCCGCGCGCCGGCAGCTCACCGATGCTCAGGTCGAGATCGTCCCGATGTGGGCCCACCAACGTCAAGCCTCTGGCCGTCTCCTCACGTTCCCGTTCCGCGAACGCCCGACGCATGGCCGCAGCGATCGGTGCGGGCTCCGGGATCAGGGTCGACGCGCTTGCGGTGGACGAGTCGAGCCGACCACCGACGTCATCGCCGGCTGAGCTCCGGTAGGTCAGACCGATCGGTTCCGGGCGATCCGCGAGGTCACGGTAGAAGCGGTCGACGGGGCCCGCCAACGTTCGGATCGCGGCGATCCGGGCAGCGATGATCTGCGTGCCGTGGGTGACCAACTGCTCGGTCCAGACGCTCAGCGATGACATCGCCGCGTCCCTGGCCGACCCGGACAACCCTCGGATCTGCTTGAGCAATTGGTTGCGTTGACGCAGTGCCCGGTCGTGCTCCGACCTCGCGGCGGCGAACGCCGGACGTCGTTGGGCCAGCACATCGTCGAGGAAGCGGCGCCGTTCGGCGGGATCGCCTCGGACGATCGCGACATCCTCCGGTGCGAACAGCACGACGCGCAGGACCCCGACGGACTGCGCGGCCCGACGGACATCCTGCCCGTCGACCCGGGTCCGCGTGCGGCGACCGGTGCCGATCTCCAGGTCCAGCGTGCGGCGCCGCCCATCGTCGGTCAGCAGCTCACAGCGCACGATCCCGAGTTCCGCCCCGAACCGCACGAGGGGTCCATCCCCGGCGACCCGGTGCGATGATCCGGTCGCGGCCCGCTGGACCGCCTCCAGCAGGTTGGTCTTGCCCTGCGCGTTCTGGCCGACCAGGATCGTCACCCCCGGCCCCAGGTCGACCGCCGCGTGGTCGTAGGAGCGGATGTCGGAGAGCTCCAATCGCCGCAACCGCATGGACGCCTCGTCTGCCGCGATGACCGCGCGCAACCTGCTCAGTTCACCCGCATGGGCATGAGCAGATAGGTCAGGTCGTCGACCTCGCCGTCGGCCGAATGAGGTCGTAGCACCGCGGGCTTGAGCCCGTCCCGCAACTCGATGCGGATGTGTTCGGTCCCGTTGGCTTCGAGACCCGACAGCAGGAAGCCGGGGTTGAACGAGATGGTCAGGCCATCACCATCGATCTCGGCCGGGAGCGCTTCAGCCGCGTCACCCATCTCCTGGTTGGAGGCCTGCAGGTCCACCGACCCATCCCCGAAGGTCAGGCTGACCGGGGTGTTGGCCTGACCGAGCGCGACGATGGACACGCGTTGCAACGCCTCGATCAGTCCCGCGCGCTCAACGATGACCGATGTCTCGTGGCCGTCCGGGAGCAACGCACGGTAGTTCGGGAACGAGCCTTCGATCAGCTTGGTGGTCAGGCGACGATCGCCGAACAGGAACGACACCTGGCCCTCCTCGAGGACGATCGTGACCGAGCCCCCGACCTCGGACGCGGCCTTGGCCGCTTCCTGCAGCGACCGTGCGGGGACCAGCGCCGTCCCGTCGACCGCTTCCTCCCAGGTCAACGAGCGGACCGCGAGCCGATAGCTGTCGGTGGCTGCTGCGGTCAGTTGGCCATCGGCAGCCTCCAGGTGCACCCCGGTGAGGACCGGGCGCCCTTCGTCGCTAGCGGCCGCACGGGCGACCTGGGACACCAGCCGGGCGAACGCATCAGCCTTGACCCGCCCCTGGGCAGCATCTTCGGCCGGGCCGGCGAGCGTCGGGAAATCCTCGACCTGCATCCCCCGGACGTGGAACGTGGCGCGGCCACAGGTGAGCTCGACACGATCAGCGTCGGCAGAGAGTTGCACGGGGGCATCCGGGAACCGGGCCACCAACTGCGAGAGCAGGCGACCAGGCAGCAGCACGCGGCCCGGCTGATCGATCTGGACGGGGATCGAGATCTCCGCCGCAACCTCGAGGTCGGTGGCACGGCACGTCAGCCTGCCGTCCTGCGCATCGAGCAGGATCCCCGACAGCGCTGGCAGTGTGACCCGGGCCCCCACGGTGCGGGTGGCCCAGGAGACCGCCTCGGCGAACTCCGCACGTTCAGCACGCAACTTCACGTCGTTGCTCCTTACGGTTGTCCCCAGTCGTGATGAAGAAGGGTCTTCTTTACTGGTATCTCGTCATCGTCATCGGGGCTGTGGAAACGGTGGACAAGTGCTGTTCGTGCAGGTCAGCGGTGGTCGAGGGCGGTGGACCCCCTGTGTGTCCGTAGCGTAGTTGTCCCGAGCCGGGCGAACGACACGGTTGTGCTTCCACGGGTCTGTGCCGGTGTCCACCGGTTACCCACGTCTCGTCCACCGGCGATGGGGACCCGATGTGCTCGGTCGGTCCACCGGTGCGCCGCGATCGTCCACCGATCGGTGCCGGCTGTGCAGGGGTTGTCCACCTGTCGTCCACCGGTTGGTCCACCGATCGTGGTGGCAACAGGGTCCGTCATGATCGACGAGCCCGGGTCTTGATCCGGTTGGTGAGCTCCTGGACCTGGTTGTAGATCGTGCGTCGCTCCTGCATGAGCCCGGCGATCTTGGACTTCGCGTGCATGACCGTGGTGTGGTCACGACCTCCGAAGGCCTTGCCGATCCGCGGCAGCGACAGCTCGGTGAGTTCACGCGTGAGGTACATCGCGATCTGCCTGGCCGTGACCAGTTGGCGGCTGCGGGAGGGCGAGCAGAGGTCCTCGACGGTCAGGGAGAAGTACTCGGCGACCTCGTCCATGATCACCTGGACCGAGACCTCCTGTTCCCGGTCGTCGGGGAACAGATCCTTGAGGACGGTCTCCGCCATCTGGCTGTCCGCAGCGGACCGCTGCAGGCTGGCGAACGCCGACACGCGGATCAGCGCTCCCTCGAGCTCACGGATGTTGGACTGGACCTTCGAGGCGATCAACTGCAGGACCTCGGGATCGACCCCGAGCCGGTCGGTCTCGCACTTCTTGCGCAGGATCGCGATCCGGGTCTCGAGGTCGGGAGGTTGCACGTCGGTCATCAGGCCCCACTCGAAACGGCTGCGCAGGCGATCCTCGAGCTGTGCGATCTGCTTCGGGGGGCGGTCACTGGAGATGACGATCTGCTTCTCAGCGTTGTGCAACGCGTTGAAGGTGTGGAAGAACTCCTCCTGGGTCCGCTCGGCGCGCTCGAGGAACTGGATGTCATCGATCAGCAGGACGTCGACCTGTCGGTAGGTCTGCTGGAACGACGTGATGCGGTCGTGCCGGATGCCGTTGATGAACTCGTTCGTGAACTGTTCGGTCGTGACGTACCGCACGGCCAGGCGTGGGTAGAGGCTGCGCACGTAGTGGCCGATGGCATGCAGGAGGTGGGTCTTACCGAGCCCCGCGCCGCCGTAGATGAACAACGGGTTGTAGGACTTGGCCGGGGCTTCGGCGACCGCGGTCGCCGCGGCGTGCGCGAACCGGTTCGACGATCCGATGACGAAGTCGTCGAACATGTACTTGGGATTGAGCTGGGTGTCCGTGGCCGTGTCCGGCTCCTGCCGACGAGGTTCCGGCAGGCTGACCGTGGGACCGGACGGTCGACCCGGGGCCTGGAGCTCCCGGTCGTCGGTGGTGTCGTACCGGGTCCAGTCCTGCAGCGGCTCGGGGCCCTGGCCACGGTCCGGTGTCTCGGCGTGTCGAGCGCTGCGCTCATCCGACGGTTCTGCGTGGTCCTGACCACGGGCGCGCGCCGGTGCGGCATCTGGACCCCGGTGACCGTCGCCGTGGTCGAGGTCCGGTCCGGCAAGGGAGCGAGCGGTCCCGGGGGTGTCGGTGGCGGTCGGGGCGTCGCCGTCGGGCGCCGGGCGCTCATCGAGTGGCTCGGGACGGGGTTGCACCGTGATGACCACGGTGAGGGGCCGACCGGCGGTGTCCGAGAGCGCATCACGGATCCGGTCACCGCAACGTGTGTCGAGCCACTCACGCGCGAAGGCGTGCGGGGTGGCGAGCACGACCGTGTCGTCGCTGAATCCCACCGGCTGGGTCGCCTGCAACCACTGGCGCTGGGTCGGTGAACCGATCGTGCTGAGGACCCGGTCCAGGCTTGCGTGCCAGAGTTGTCCGAGGTCCAACGTCGCTGCTGCGGTCACGCGTACTCCTGCCGTCTTCCACCTATCCGGTGCCGATGACGATGGTCACCGGCCGACGCTCACCCGTGCGGGGCACGACATGGGTGTCACTGCAGCTCACCACCTGTTTCCACAGGCCTGTCCACAGGTGTGGACAGTGCAGCTTTCCCGTCTGCTTGCACAGGGCCGAGGCCGCGGTGGGGAAGGTCCGGCGTCTACATCGGGTGCGTCCGCGAGGTGCACCCGATGCGTCATCGTTGCAGGGACACCGGTGGTCGTCGTGTGCTCACCGTGTGCTCCTGGTCGACTTCCCGACGAACGATCGGGGACCGTACACTGCGGGGACGTCACCCTGCAAGAGCTTGTCCACAATGAGCCGGGGACGCCGCCCGGTTGCCCGGGAGGCGAGCCTGCCGGTACGCTCCGGACTCCATCAGACCCGGTTCGGTCGCGGATCTGCAACCTCGAGACCCCGTGGTCACCATGCCCGTGGTCACCATGTCGGTCATCATGATCCGCCTCGCGGTCTTGGCGCCACGCCTTGCCGTGTGTCTGACAACCATCCACCAACGAGGGGCTTCGCCGTGAAGCGCACCTTCCAGCCGAACAAACGCCGCCGCTCCAAGAAGCACGGCTTCCGCTCCCGGATGCGCACCCGTTCGGGTCGCGCGATCGTGAACGGACGTCGCCGTCGCGGTCGGGCGAAGCTTTCGGCCTGACCCGGTGACCGCCGGCACCGTCGCACGCCTACGCAACGGTCGCGATATCGCGACCGTTCTTCGAGGGCGCCACCAACGTGGTGGTCGCCTCGTTGGTGTGCACCGCGGGCCGGGTCCATCGGGTCAACCGGCACGGATCGCCGTCGTCGCGTCGCGTCGGGTCGGCGGAGCCGTGCAACGCAACCGTGCGAAACGCCTGATCCGCGCGGCGGCGCAGCGCATCGACTGGATCCCGGAGGTCGATGTCGTGATCGTTGCCCGGCGTGCCTGTGCGCAGAGCGGCCTTGCGGCCGTCGAAGCGGAACTGACCCGCCTGGCGGCAGAGCTCGGTGTGTCGCGGGAGGCCATGTGAGATCCTCCCTGGGCGGTACGGATGCCGTTGACCAGCCCGCGCGCGAGCGTCGGTCCCCCGGGGCCTTGCTCCTGCTCGGCCTGATCACGGTGTACCGCTGGACCGCAGCCTTCCGTTCGCCGCGTTGTCGGTTCTACCCGTCCTGCTCGACGTACGCCGTCGAGGCCGTCACGACCCATGGCGCGCTCCGTGGGGCGGGACTCGCCGCGCGCCGGCTCGGCCGCTGTCATCCCTGGAACCCAGGTGGGGTCGACCACGTCCCCCCGAGGAAGTAGTTCACGATGGTCGCTCTCTGGCAGTCGATCCTCAGCGCGTTCGCGCAGGTCCTGACCTTCCTGCACGACGTTCTGGTGCCGGTCTTCGGCGCCAACAGTTGGGGGTGGGCGATCATCGTCCTGACCCTGATCGTGCGGATCCTCCTCCTGCCGCTGGCGATCAAGCAGACGCGCTCGATGCGGGCGATGCAGGCCATCCAGCCGCAGATGAAGGCGTTGCAGAAGAAGTACAAGGTCGACCGGGAACTGCTGAAGAAGGACCCCGAGCAGTACAAGGCCAAGAAGGCGAAGCTGAACGAAGAGATGATGGCCCTCTACAAGGAGGAGGGAGCCAACCCGGCGGCCAGTTGTCTGCCGCTGCTCGCGCAGGCACCCATCTTCCTCGTGCTGTTCTGGACCCTTCGGGACTTCGATGACCTGGCCGGTGCGCCGTTCTACTTCGTGACCCAGTTCGTCTCGGCGGAGTCGGAGTTCACCGGCCTCGCGGCGCTGGTCAACCAGGCCGGTTGGCCCGGGTGGCTGCTGATCGTGTTGATGTCGGGGACCATGTTCCTGTCCCAGAAGCAGATGATGGCGCGCACGGCGGTCACCCAAGGTGACGCCAATCCGATGGCACAGCAGCAGAAGATCCTGTTGTACGTCATGCCGCTGTTCCTGGCGGTCATCTCGTTCCAGTTCCCGCTCGGGATCCTGCTGTACTGGGTCACGACCAACGCGTGGCAGGTGGTGCAGCAGTGGATCATCCTGCGTGAGGTCACCTCCGAGAAGGCCGCGGGCACCCTGCCGGACAAGCCCGGGGGTACGGCGGTTGATGACGCTGGTTCGGGCGATGCTCCGCGTCGATCCCCGGGAGCGTCCTCGGGGACGAAGCCGGTGAAGAAGGACCCGGGCGGTGGAGAAACGAACAAACGTTCGGGTCTCGGTGACGGCTCGAAGGACAAGAAGAAGCCGGGGTCGGACCGAGATGGGTCTGGTTCCACGAAGTCGCCCAAGGGCAAGACACCTCCGAAGGACGGCACCTCCTCGACCGGCTCATCGGGAGGATCGTCCAAGGACACCCCGCGGCCGTCGAAGGGAACCTCCTCGTCATCGGGCAACGGTGGCGACGGGGGTTCCAAGGATGCTCCCGACAAGCCGGGGAAGGGGACGACGTCAGCGAACGGTTCCTCCTCCAGCGGCCGGGGAGCATCGAGCAATGGCGCCCGAGAAGGCGGGTCCGGCGCCGACGAACCCCGTCCGGGCAAGCGTGATCACCTCCCCCGCCGTCCCCGTCGTTGAAAGGCAGCCCCATGTCCCGTCGTACGCACGCTGCAGGCTCGAACCTCACCGATGCGCTCCGTAGCGGTATCGCGGCGCTCGCTGATTGCGAGCCGGAGAAGGTCGAACTGGACCTGCAGGCGCCCGGTCTCGATGATCTCACCGGATCGTTCGTCCTTGAGCTGGAGGTAGCAGCCCCATCCGCGGTCGAGGAGGTCGCGCCGGCCAGCGACCCGACACCACAGCGCGACCGGGGCGACACCGACACGGGTGGAGATCGGTCGGACAGCAGCTCTTCCGATGAGGTCACGCCGGCAGAGCTCGACGAGGAAGCCGAGGCAGCGGCCGACTTCCTCGAGGGCCTCCTGGATGCGCTCGACCTCCCCGGTGATCTGCGGATCCGGATCAAGGAGCAGCACGCGGAGGTCGAGATCGCCGAGGTCGGGAGTGGAGCGCTGATCGGCCGCCGAGGCCAGACACTCGAGGCGATCCAGGAACTGGTCCGTTGCGCGATGCAGCGACAGTTCGAGCGTCGCTCTCGGGTGCAGATCGATGTCGAGGGCTACCGCGCACGGCGTCTGGAGAAGTTGCTCGAGAAGGCCGAGGAAGCGATCGATACGGCGCTCGAGACGGGGGAGTCACAACGCCTGGAGCCGATGGATGTGTTCGAGCGCAAGGCGGTCCACCACCTGGTCGCCGAGGTGGAGGGACTAGCGAGCCGAAGTCAGGGACGCGAGCCCGGCCGTCGCATCGTGATCGAGCGCGACGGCTGAACCGATCACGACCGCGACGGGCCCCGGCGATCGCCGGGGCCCGTTTCCGTCGGAGGTTCCACGTGGAACCCGTCCAGGGCCGCCGATGGAAGCAAGATCGCGCCGAGCGACGTATACCGACACAGTCGGCAGACCGTCTGGAGCCGTCAGAGCCTATCCTCGCGCGTTTCCCCAGTTCAGGCCTGGAACCGGCGCAGGATCAGGGAGCGATCGCCTCGAGAGGCACGTTGGGACCGAGTACCCGGACGGTGCCCGGATGGAGGCGTGACGACACCCCGTGGGTGCCGCAGGTGGACCCGTCCCTGGATGGGGACGCTACGGATCAGCCGGGGGGAACGCGTGTCGGGGACATGGGCTCGGACGGACCGCGCTGGCTGTCGTCTGGCTGATCGTGCACCACAGGTGGCGGTGCTGCGCACGGGTACCCGGTCGAGCGCACCGACCCCGAGGACCTGCGGGCGCCGTTGTCAGCTGGGTTGGAGCCAGCCCGCGGTTCGATGTGCATCCTGGCCGCGGCGGGACCATCGACGGTCATCCGGTGAACGATGAGACTGACTATCCACAGGGTGGTGGTGATCCTGTGCGCCAGGTGCCGCCGTGCTCGCCCCGCCGCCGCGGCTGCTCCTTGGGTCCGATCTGGCACAGCTAGTGGCACCCGGGGTTGTCGTGTCATCGGGCGGAAGCATGCCGTTCGGCCTCCTCGACGCCGTGTGGGGCTGTTCGTGTCGATCGGACAGCCACCTGGAGCTGACATGCCGTCGCGAGCCGGCGGTCGGTGGACCTGTCGCCGGGGATCGTGGGGCCGTGGTCGTCCTGGTCGTTCCACGTGGAACGGTGCCGGTTATCCACAGGCTTCCTGGGGATAGTGGGGGGATGCTGGGTCCAGTATCCACAGGTCTGTCGTGTGTAGCTTGGTGCTCTCTGGTCGAGTTGCGTCTCGGTGGCACACCGTCAAGATGCCCGATCTGTTGATGCCCGTTGATGTGGATACGGAGATCCGTGGCCCGTGAAGAAGTCGGCGTGGAGGTGTTGTGCATGCGATCGGTGGCATGAAACGGTGGATGGTCATGCTCCTCGGATCTGCGAGCATCTGTAGCTATCCGTCCGTCACCGCTGACCAGTACCGTCCCAGGGGTGTTCCACGTGGAACGGCGCGGATGTCGATGGTGTGGTCGCTCGGCTGGCGATCTCTAGGCGGCCTCTCGGACGAGATCGACGGCACCTTGTCGGCCCGACTTGTGTGACGTTCCACGTGGAACGTCCTGGGAGTATCCCTCAACGGACACGCGGAGCTCCGGGGCCGAGCGGCTTTCGGAGCATGATCTGTCCGGGTTGGCCGGTCCATGGTCGACCGGCAGGGGGCTGAGCCCATCGGATCCGGCGGGTGATGGCGGGCGTGCCCACGTCGGTCGTGGGGAGCGGTCGGTGTGTGGATGGCGTCGGATGCCACCGAGATGCTGTCGTAGAGATGGCGTGTTGGGTGATGCTCCGGTCCGACATGGCGCGTTCTGGCTGTGGTGGTGAGCCGACCCGTGTCGTTGCCGCCCCTGATCCCGACCTTGGGCTCCCGAGGGCAAGGGGCCACCAGGCCGCGGATCAGGCAGGGGCTGGCTCGGAGAAGCGTGGTGCACGTGATCGGGTCGATCGTTGAGGATGCAACTGAATGGTCATGGGTGTGACATGGTGTGGGTGCTGTCGTGAACTCCTGCGGCATCCTGATCGGTATGGGCCCGTGTGCGCATGATTGGGGCTGCTCACCGTCTTCGCCGAGGCCGCCTGTGCGCGCTGTTTCACGTGGAACCACGCTCCAAGGTGCCATCTGGGGCTAGGATGGCCTGATGGTTACATCCGACACCCCTGGGGCGTTGGCACCGGCGTTGGAACGCTTCGCGACGTTGGTACGCACTACACCCCATAACCTCGTCTCCGCGCGGGCCCGCGAGGAGTTGCTTGCTCGCCACATCCCGGAGTGCCTCGCTTTCGCTGAGCTGCTCCCCGAGCGGGGACGCTTCCTGGATCTGGGGAGTGGGGGCGGGTTCCCTGGGATCGTGGTCGCCCTGCACGGACCTGGCCGGAGGGTTCACCTGTTGGATGCCACCCGGAAGAAGACGGCGTTCCTGCGCGAAGCGGCAGCGACACTGGGGATCGACGTGGAGGTCCACACGGGGCGTGCCGAAGCGCTCGGGTCGGGGGAGTTGGGAGCCACGTTCGATGTGGTCACCGCTCGCGCGGTCGCGCCGCTGGTGACGCTGGTGGGCTGGGCCGCCCCGTTCCTGCGCTCGCAGGGCGCCCTGTACGCGATCAAGGGGGAGCGGTGGGCTGCTGAGGTGGACGAGGCGATGCCGGAGATCGAGCGGCGCGGACTGGTGGTGCAGACGACCCCGTCCGATGACGAGCGGTTCGGCCCGACCTCGCACCGCCCTGAGGCACCTCGGGTTGTTATGCTCCGACGGGTGACGTGAGGTTGGATCGGGGGCCTCCGCCGCGCCACCTAACGAACTGGCCGATGGAGGCACCGTGAGCGACCTCAGCCGGGATGACCGGCTCCCGGCAGATGCGCCGGTGCACCAGGATCTCCAGGACGCGGTGGCGAACATACGTTCGAGTACCGATCCATCGAGTACCACCACCGAAGCCGCTGCGGCGCGCGCGACGGTCGTCTGTGTCGCCAACCAGAAGGGTGGGGTCGGCAAGACGACGACCACGGTCTCGTTGGCGGCCGCCATCGCTGCGCTGGGTGCCCGGGTGCTGCTGGTCGATCTCGACCCCCAGGGCAACGCGACCACCGGCTTCGGTCTGCGGGCCGATGAGGATGATCCCAGCACCTACGGCGTCCTGGTCGACTCGCTGCCGCTCGTCGAGGCGGCCGTCCCGAGCGGGATCGATGGCCTGGATGTCGTGCGGTCGTCACTCGATCTGGCCGGGGCCGAGGTGGAACTCGTCCCGGCGTTCTCGCGGGAGCTCCGGCTGCAGAAGGCCATGGAGCCCGTCCGCGCCTCCTACGACGTCATCTTCGTGGACTGCCCCCCGTCACTCGGTCTGCTCACCATCAACGCCCTGGTCGCCGCCGATCAGATCATCGTGCCGATCCAGTGCGAGTACTACGCGTTGGAGGGTCTCGGCCAGCTGATGCGCACCGTGCAACTGGTCGGAGACAGCCTCAACCGCAAGCTGGAGCTCGGTGGCGTGGTCCTGACCATGTACGACGGGCGGACCAACCTGTCGCAACAGGTCGTCGACGAGGTCCGGGCCTACTTCGGCGATCGGGCCTATGCGACCGTCATCCCTCGCACCGTCCGCCTCTCCGAGGCCCCGAGCTTCGGCCAACCGATCACGGTCTTCGATCCCCAGAGCCGCGGTGCGCGGGCCTACCAGCGGCTCGCGCGGGAGGTGGCGGAACGACTCGCGCTGCCCGTGGACATCGCGGCGGAGAGCCCCCTGGACCGCCTGCTGTCCGGACGTGACCCGCTCCCCGACTACAAGCCCACGGACCCTGTCGATCCAGAACCTCAGGATGTGGATCTGTCCGTCGATGAGGAGGAGCGCACGTGAGTCGTCGTAGCGGACTCGGACGTGGCCTGGCTGCGTTGATCCCACCCAGTGAGCCCCCCCGTGAGGACCCCGACGCGCAGGCACAGCAACCGGCGGACGACCCCGGAGACGACGCGGGCACGACGCCGGAGACGCCCCCAACCCCGGCCGCGGAGGATGACAACAGCAGATCATCCGCCCCCACCGACCCGCCGCCGACTGGTCGCGCCCCGACGGATCCGTCCGTCAGCGACGGGCCACCCGCGACCGACCCTCCGGGCGAGACCCCGGGCCACTCCCCGGCCCACTCACCCGGCCAGGTGCCCGGCGACCCACGGGCCCAGGCCGCGGCCCACCTGCCGGGGGATGAGGCCCGGACCGACGTGCCGGCGGTCACCACGGGTGTCGCGCCACGAGCCACATTGGCCGAGGTGTCTCCCTCGGACATCATCCCCAACCCGCGCCAGCCACGCGAGGTCTTCGATGAGGCGGAGATCGAGGGACTCGCCGTGTCCCTGCTGGACGTCGGCGTCCTGCAGCCGCTGGTCGTGCGCCCCCTTGACGGTGGTCGCTACGAGCTGGTGGCCGGTGAGCGGCGCCTACGCGCCGCGAAGGTCGCTGGGCTGGAGCTGATCCCGGTCGTGGTCCGCCACACCGAGGATGCCGACCTACTCAAGGAAGCGCTGGTCGAGAACATCCACCGGGTCCAACTCAACCCGCTCGAGGAGGCGGCCGCCTACCAGCAGCTGCTTGAGGAGTTCGGCTTCACCCAGGAGGAACTGGCCAGCCGGATCGGTAAGTCGCGTCCCGCGATCAGCAACTCGCTACGACTGCTGAGCCTGCCGACGGGCGTGCAGCGGCGGGTGGCGGCCAACGTGCTGTCCGCCGGGCACGCCAAGGCCCTGCTGGCCCTCCCCGAACCGGCCGCGCAGGAACGCCTGGCAGAACGCGTCGTCGCCGAAGGCCTGTCGGTGCGCGCGGTGGAGGAGCTCGTCCGCATGAAGCTGCTGGACGAACCAGGCGGCGGTGGGGGAGCATCGCCGGCCGCGTCGTCCGGGAGCAGCAAGCGCCGCATCGTCGCTCCGGGCCTCATCGACCTGCAAGACGACCTGTCCGATGCGCTGGAGTCCCGCGTGCGCATCACCATGGGTGCGCGGCGCGGCAAGCTCACCATCGAGTTCGCGTCCGTCGACGACCTCGAGCGGATCGTCGGGGTCATCGCCGGCGGCCTGGAATCGGGCGGCGGCGCGATCACGATGCCCAGCGACAACCTGTAGCTGCAAGAGCACGGCCTGTCGGCGATGCGCCGCGACCTGCGTCGGGTCACGACCCGCGTCGGATCAGCCGTCGATCTGGTCGTCCGCGGCCACACGGGTCACCTCGCCCGCGTCGTCGCCGAGCAGGGCGAGGTCGGCCAGATCGATGAACAACCCCGTCTCCACCACGCCGGGCAGCAGCCCGATCGTGACGTCGGCGACGGCCGGGTCGTCCAGCCCGCCGACGCAGCGCGCGTCGATGATCGCGTTGCCGTTGTCGGTCCGGTAGGCCGTGTGACCGGCCATGCGGACCCGTGGCTCGAACCCCAGTCCGGTCAGCGAGCGGGCGACCGGGCCGACGGCGAACGGCACCACCTCGATCGGCAGGGCGAAGGTGTCTGCCAACCGGTCGACCAGCTTGTCGACCGTCGCGATCACCACGAACCGATCGGACAGGGTGGCGACCACCTTCTCGCGGAGCAGCGCGCCACCACCGCCCTTGGTGAGCTGGAGCGCCGCGTCGAGTTCGTCCGCACCATCGACACACAGGTCCAACCGCTCCACCTCGGAGGTGTCCAGCAGCCCGATGCCCAGTTCGCGGCAGCGCGTGGCGGTCGCCTCGGAGGTCGCAACCCCCGCCACGTTCAGGTCCCGCGCCGCGACGGCATCGAGGAAGTAGGCCACGGTCGACCCCGTCCCGAGGCCGAGCCGCATGCCATCCTCGACGAGTTCCGCCGCGGCCTCGCCCGCTGCACGCTTGCCGACGTCGCTCATCCTCGCCACTCCGACAGCAGCAGCGGGAGCTCACCGAGCCCGTCGAGCACCAGGTCCGGTTCCACGTCATCGGGCAGCTCCTGCAGGTGCCCCCAGGGACCGCGTCGTAGCCAGCAGGTCCGCATCCCCAGCGCTGACGCGGGAAGGACGTCGTTGTCCACCCGATCGCCGACGTAGAGCACGTCGGTCGGATCCTCGAGCTCGGCCGCGCGGAACAGGCCCCGGAAGAAGGCCTCGTCGGGTTTGCCCGCACCGAGCTCCGCGGAGGTGACGATCAGCTCCTGCGGGAGATCCAGCGCCCGGAGCTGCTCGGTCCGTATCGCCGGTTGGTTCCCGGCGATCAGGACCCGGAACCCGAGGTCGCGGAGCTCCGTGAGGCAGGGGACCGCATCGGTGTAGAGGTCCTCCTCGTGGAAGCCCCCGTAGCGGCGCTCGTGCTCCTCGATGAAGTCCTCCCAGTCGACGTTGGGCGCGATGTGGGGGAAGACGTCGAGGTGGTCGCCCCCCTGGGCGATGGCGGCCCCGAGCACCGCGGCGAAGGTCAGAGGTGACACGCCCAGCAGTCCGGACCAGATCGCCCACACGCGGCTCTCGTCGATCAGCACCTCGCCGATATCGAAGACGACCACCGACGGCGCGGGACCGTCCGGATCGGGCAGCTCCTGGGTGTCGACGGCGACGTCGTCGAGGTCCTCTCCATCGATGATCTCGTCGATGCCGTCGTCGACCTGACCGGTCGACAGCTCGGTCCCACCATCGTCGACGACCGGCGGTGACGGGTCGGGGGCCGTGATCGGGTCGGGGGCCGTGGTCGGGTCCTGCGTGGTGCTCGGTGCATCGCTCACCGCGAGCCCCCCGACGGTGGCTCACCAACGGGGTCGCGCAGGGCGAGCTCGACCACCCGCTCGCATAGTTCACCGACATCCAGGCCGGCGGCGGCGGCCGCGAGCGGGACCAGCGAGGTCCCGGTCATCCCGGGGCACGTGTCGATCTCCAGGATCCACGGCGTGCCGGCTGCGTCGACGATCATGTCCGCCCGGGACAGGTGACGGGCGCCGATGGCCGTGTAGGCGGTGACCGCGGCCTGTGCGCAGGCGACGAGCACATCGGGGTCGAGCCGGGCGGGTGCGTGGAACTCGGTCGCGCCAGCCGTGTAGCGGGCGGCGAAGTCGTAGGCGCCCTCCTTGGGCTGGATCTCCACCGCCGGCAACGCCTCGCCGTCGAGCACGGTGACCGCGATCTCCGTGCCGGCGACGAACCGTTCGATCAGCACCACCTCGGCGTAGCTGAACGCACCGACGATGGCCTGGGGGAGGGCGGCTGCATCCTGGATGATGCTGAGGCCCAGCGACGAGCCACCGGTCGCCGGCTTGACCACCAGGGGCGAGCCGAGCGAGCCGGCGATGCGGTCCACCGCGGCGCTGGCACCCATCTCGCGGAAGGCCTGTTGGCTCAGGGTCACGCGGTCGGGAACGTGCAGGCCGTGGCGGCCGTAGAGACCCTGCGCGATCGGCTTGTTCCAGGCGATGGAACTGGCGAGCACGTCCGGGCCGGTGTAGGGCAGGCCGATCAGTTCCAGCAGCGACTGGATCGTGCCGTCCTCGCCGGCGGATCCGTGGAGCGCGAGGTAGGCGACGTCGAACCGCTCCTCCTCGAGGGTGCGCACGAGGTTCGCGTCGACGTCCACCCGGGTGACCTGGTGGCCACGGTCGGACAGTGCGTCGGCGATCCGTCCTCCGGATCGCAGGCTGACCTCCCGCTCCAGCGAGATGCCGCCACTGAGCACCGCGATCGAACCTGCCACCGTCCTGCCTTCCGTCGGGTCGCTGCCGTCCCTGCCGTGGTCGCGATCGGTCGTCATCCGCCGAGCCCCGACGCCTGACCCGTGCGGCGCGCCCGCAGCTCCGGGGCGTCGTCGCCGTAGACGGCCGTGACCAGTTCGAGCTCGGCGTGCAGCAGCTCACCGAGCCGTTGCACACCCTCGGCGATGCGATCCACCTCGGGGTAGCTGAAGCACAGGCGTGCCTGGTCCCCGCCGCTGCCGTCGGCGTAGAAGCCGCGGCCGGGGACGTAGGCCACGCGGTTGTTGATGGCCTTGGCCAGCAGGTCGGAGGTGTCGATGCCTCGGGGGACCGTGAGCCACACGTAGAACGCCCCGGCGGGGACGGTCCAGGTGACGCCGTCGGGCATCTCGACGTCGAGGGCGCCGAGCATCACGTCGGCCTTGTCGCGGTAGACCTCCCGGAACCGCTTGATCTGCTCACGCCACGGCTGACTGGTGAGCCAGCCCTCGACCACCATCTGGGTGAGGTTCGAGGGACACAGGTCGGCCGCTTCCCGCAGGAGCACCAGCTTGTCGCGGATCGGCCGCGGGGCGACGATCCACCCGGTGCGCACACCGGGGGCGAAGGTCTTGGACATCGTGCCGACGTAGATCACCCGTGACGGCACCAGCGAGCGCAGCGACGGCAGCGTGTCACCGTTGAACGACAACAGGCCGTACGGGTCGTCCTCGACGAGCAGTAGGTCGTGTTCCTCGGCGAGCTCTGCCAGTCGGAGCCGTCGTTCGACCGACATCGAGACGCCGGCGGGGTTCTGGTGGTTGGGGATGATGTAGACGAACTTCGCGCGGCGACCCTCAGCGGCCAGGGCGTGCAGACGGTCCTCGAGCAGATCCACCTGCAGGCCGTCCGCATCCATCGGCACGTGGCGGACGTCGGCCTGATGGCTCGTCAACGCCCCGATCCCCCCGACGTAGGTCGGGCCCTCGGCGAGCACGACGTCACCCGGGTCGATGAAGCACTTCGCGATGAGTTCGAGCGCCTGCTGCCCGCCAACGGTGATCACCAGGTCGTCGGCGTGGGCCGGGATCCCCTGGTGGTCCATCACCTCGACCAGTGCCCGGCGCAGTTCGGGACGACCCTGGCCGCCGCCGTACTGCAGCGCGGTCGCACCGGCGTCCCGGATCACGCGTGCCGCGACCGCTTCCACGGCTTCCATGTCCAACGCCGAGGTGGCGGGCATGCCGCCGGCGAACGACACGATCTCCGGACGGGACGCCACGGCGAACAGAGCCCGGATCTCCGAGGCACTCATGCCCTGGACCCGCTGCGCGTAGCGGGTCAGGTAGGGGTCGGTGTCGAGCCGCACTGGCCTCCCGATCGTCCGGTTCCCACCCGGCCAGGGCGGTGTCGCCGGTAGCCTCGAGCGTAGCGACCACGTGACCCCGCACAGGAGAGCCGAGGTGGCGACGATCGACGACGGACCGCAGATCCTCATGGAGGCGTCCGAGGTTGACGACCGTGCGGGCCCCCACGGCTGGGTCCGGATCGTGCTCGCGTTGGTGCTCGGCCTGCTGGCCGGCGCGGTCATCGCCCTGCTGCTGCCACGCGAGGATGGACCACGGCGGGCAGGGCGTGCGGTCCCGGATCACGAGGTGGCGGCTGCACCGAGCGCGCCGGTGGGTGGCACCACCGGGCAGGGCGACCCTGCGCGGGAGGGTGGTCCGGGCGCGGCCACCGACGGGTGATCGGCGATGGCGCGTCGTGTCCGTGAACTGACCGGTGAGGACGTCGAGCGCCTCCCCGGGCCGTGCTCGCGGTGCCTGTTCTGGGAGCTCGGGGCGGACTGTCCGCAGCCACGGACGCGTGCGGTCCCGGCCGGCAGACCGTTGGTCGACCGGTACCCCTCCGATCCGGCGGTCCGCAAGCAGGCCTGGGTCTCCGCCCGGGTGCAGGAGGGCTTCCCGCCGGGTCGCCTGGTGGTGCTGGATGGGGAGGTCGTCGCGTACGCGTCGTTCGCCCCCGCCGGCACCTACGCGCCCCGCGGACCCACCGTCCCGAGGACCGGTGACGATGCCATCCTGCTGGCCACCGCGTGGGTCGTCCCGCGGCACCGGGGGGCGGGGATCGGACGGCTGCTGCTCCGGGCGGCCCTCCGGGAGGCGGTCCGGATCGATGCCCGGGCGGTCGAGGTCTACGGCGATCGTCGGTTCCACGACCGCAGCTGCACTCTGCCGGCAGGCTGGCTGCTGCACCAGGGCTTCGAGGTCCACGGGGAGCATCCACGCACCCCACTGTTCCGGCTGGACGTTCGCCGGACGGTCCGGTGGGCCGGGTCACTGGAGCAGGCATGGGAGGAGGTCCTCGGTCGCCTGCCGCATCCGGCACCGGCGTTGGCTCCCGACCACATCGCCACCGCCACGATGGACACCGGACGGGGCCGCACCGACGCCTGACCGGCGACCCATCTGCGGTACCGTCCATGTCCTCTTGACGTCGAGATACCTCGACGTATCCCGTCCGTCGGCGTGGACCGATCCAGGTCCGGCGCACCGCAAGGATCCGCCCATGGGTGCCTACCGCAGCCTGTTGGCGACGCCGGAAGCACGGTGGCCGCTGATCAGTTCGACCATCGCGCGGCTGACGCCGGGCATGATCGTGCTGGCGATGGTGCTCCTGCTCGTGGAGTTCGACGCGAGCTACACGGTCGCCGGGATCGTCACCGCGGCCCATCAGGTCGGTGTGGCGCTGGCCTCGCCGCTCCAGGGCAAGCTCGCGGACCGCTTCGGTCCACCCCGGATCCTGCTGCCGGATGGCCTGCTCTACCTGGCGGGCACCGTGATCTTCGTGATGGTCGTGCCGACCCAACCCGGCGTCGTCGTCCTGGTGCTCCTGGCCGGGGTGACCGGGTCCGTCTATCCCCCGACCACCGCCTGCGCCCGGGTCGTGCTGTCGCGCCTGTTCCCGACCGGCCAGTTGCGGACCACCGCGTTCGCGATCTCCACGATCGCGGTGGAACTGGGGTTCATCGTCGGGCCGCTCGTGGCCGTGGGGGTGGCCGAGTTCGTCGGGGCCGGGTGGGCCGTCGTCGGGGCCGGCCTGGCCGCGGGCATCGGTGCGCTCGGTTTCGGGGCGACCGCGGCCGCCCGTGCGGTGCCCCGCCGGGATCGCAACCGCGATGCCCTGGCCGCACTGCGCTCTCCCGGGATCCGGGTGCTGGTGTTGGCGATCGGGTTCATCGCCGTGGTGTTCGGTGTCCTCGACATCGCCGTCCCGGCGTTCGCACAGCTGATGGAGACCCCCCGGGCCGCGGCTCTGATCGCCTCGATCGCTGCCGGGAGCCTGGTCGGGGGTGTCGTCTACGGCGGCCGCCAGTGGCCGGGCACCATCACGACACGACTGTGCGTGCTGTCCGGCGTCTTCGCCGTGGGGCTGTTCATCATCCCGCTGTCGCTGGCCTCGATCCCGGTCTTCGCGGTCGCGCTGTTCCTCGCCGGCGTCTTCCTCGGGCCGACGACCATCGCCGCGTTCGAACTGATCGATGACCTGGCGATCCGTGGCACCCAGACCGAGGCGCAGCAGTGGACCCAGGCCGCGGTCCTGCTCGGCTTCGCCCTCGGCGCGTCCCTGGCGGGGGCCGCCGTCGATGTCGGCGGGCCGGCGGCGGCGTTCCTCGCCGGTGCCGTCTGCGTGACGATCGGGGCCCTGATGCTCACGCTGCGGCGGGCGCGCCTGGTCCCGGTCGCCACGGTCGATGCTCCGACGATGACCGCGCAGCCCGAGGCCACGACCTCGGACGTGACGGCGGGTGTGGCGCCACCGGTGCAGCGCGGTCCGCCACCCGGCGCCGAGGGCGAGGTGGCTCCCGGCTCAGCAGATCGCGGCCGGTGAGACGTCGCCCGACCCGTCGATCGCCCCGCCGTGGTCCGGTGTGACGGCGCGGCCGAGGAGGAAGCGCACCGTGGCATCCACCAGGGCGGTGGCGACGAGTCGCTGGTAGGTGGGTTCGGTGAGCTGGACACCCTCTTCGGGGTGGCTGAGGAAACCGACCTCGACGATCACCGCCGGTGCCCGCGATCGCTGCAGCAACGCCAATGCCGATGGGTGGACCCGGCAGTGGGCGGTGCCCGTCACCTCGACCAAGCGGTCGACGGCGAGTTCGGCGAGCGCACGGCCCCGGTCAGAGACGAACCCGTCGGTCCCGAAGTGGTAGCCGGCGGCGCCACAGGCCCGAGGGGAGGGGTCCTCGTTCATGTGGATCGACAGGATCATCTCCACATCTTCGAGGTTGGCGTGCTCCGCCCGCTCGGAGGGTGTCGGCGAGGTCCCGGGACCCCGGCTCAGCACGACGTGCGCACCGAGCGCGGAGAGCTGCCCGTCGATCACCGAGGCGATCTCCCAGGTGAGGGAGGCCTCGCGGACGCCGTCGGCGCCCTGTGCGCCCAGGTCGTCGGGGCCACGTCCCGGATCGATCATGATCCGCGCGCCGGCGAGCGATCGTCGGGGTGCCCGCCGGAGCTGCTCGCGCTCCCGTACGGCGTAGGCCGGAGCGGCCTGGTGCTGTCGGTGCAGCCGGGTCAGCCCGTCGATGGTCGTGGGTCCGGCGATCCCATCGACGGCGATCCCGACGTTGAGCTGGAACTCACGGACCGCGTCGAACGTCTGCCGCCCGTAGAGCCCATCGTCGTACCCGCTGTCGAAGCCGAGCCGGCTGAGCCGTCGCTGCAGCTCACGGACGTCGTCACCGTAGAGCAGCGGCCGGGTGACGTAGAGCATGCGGTCACCCAGCCGGTGGGACGCCCCCACGAGGGTGCGCCACGTGTCCTCGCCGACGATGCCGTCGGAGGGCAGACCGCGGACCTGCTGGAACGCGCGGACGGCCGCTTCGGTGGCGGTGCCGAAGATGCCGGTGTCATCCGGGCAGGCGAAGCCGAGGTTCTCGAGGCGACGCTGGACGTCTTCGACCTCGGGACCCGCACGGCCGAGCCTGATGTACTCCATACCGCGAGCCTATGCGGGCCGCCGGGCACCCTGGATGCGGTGCCACGACCCCCACGGTCGACCTCAGCCGGTGTAGTCGGCCAGGTCGGACAGCAGTGCGGCCTTGCCCTTCGCGCCGACGATCTTCTTGTCGGGCTGTCCGCCCTTGAAGACCATCAGGGTCGGGATCGACATGATCCCGTACTCCCGGGCGGTCCCCGGGTTGGCATCGACGTCGAGCTTCATCACCTTCAGGTTGGTGGCGTGCTCATCGGCGATCTCGTCGACGATCGGTGAGACCATCTTGCACGGTCCGCACCATTCGGCCCAGAAGTCCACCAGCACGGGCTGGTCGGATCCGAGGACCTCGGTGGCCCAGTCACTGTCGGTTACGGGAGTGGCACCCATGGGATCTCCTGTCGGGTGGTCGGTTGTCTGGTCGGTTGTCTGGGGGGATCGTTCTAGTGTGGGGCGGCGTCGCCACCCGCGGCCAACCAGCGCTCGGCGTCCATGGCGGCGCGGCACCCGGTGCCAGCCGCCGTGACGGCTTGACGGTAGGTGTGGTCCATCACGTCACCGCAGGCGAACACGCCGGGCACGTTGGTGTAGGTGGAGGGTTCGTCGACGATGAGGTAGCCATCGTCGTCGGTCTCGAGCGTGCCGTCGAACAGCCAGGTGTTGGGGATGTGGCCGATGGCCAGGAACAGCCCGTCGCACGGGAAGTCGCTGATCTCCCCGGTCCGGGTGTCCTTGAGCGTCAGCGACGACACCTTGCCATCGGATCCCTTGACCTCGGTCGGGATGGCGTTCCAGACGAACTCGATCTTGTCGTTGGCGAACGCCCGGTCCTGCATGATCTTGCTGGCACGCAGTTCGTCGCGACGGTGGACGACCGTGACCTTCGAGGCGAACTTGGTCAGGAACGTCGCCTCCTCCATCGCCGAGTCCCCACCGCCCACGATGACCACGTGCTGATCACGGAAGAAGAACCCGTCACAGGTGGCGCACGCCGAAACGCCTGCGCCCCACAGCTCGTCCTCGCCGGGGATCTCCAGTCGGCGTGGTTTGGCACCGGTCGCCACGATCAGCGCGTCCGTGCTGATCACGTTGCCCGATGCCGTCTCCAGGGTGAACGGCCGCTGTTCGACGTTGGCCTTGACGATGTCCTCGGTGACGAACGTGGTCCCGAAACGTTCGGCCTGCGCTCGCATCTGCAGGATCAGTTCCGGACCCATGATGCCGTCCGCGAAGCCGGGGAAGTTCTCGACATCGGTGGTCAACGTCAGCTGGCCTCCGGTCGGACCGCCCTCGATGACCCCTTCGATGACGAGAGGCTCGAGGCTGGCTCGGGCCGCGTACACCGCGGCGGTCAGGCCAGCGGGGCCGGATCCGATGATGGTGACCTGGTGGGTGGTGTCCGTGAGCGACATCGGGGACCTCATGACGGGAGCAGGCGGCAGAACGGGTGGGGAGCGTGGCACGCATCGTGCCCGATGCACCTCGCACCCCAAGGTAACCAGACCGGGCACCCGGGCATTCCCGGTCTCGGGGGGAAGGTGATCGATCGGGGCCCTGCCGTGCCGCTCACTGCTGGGTGAACAACCGCACCTCGCAGGAGTCGCGGTCGACGACCCAGGCTTCGCGGCGTGTGAATCGTCCCGTCCCGGGATCCTCGGAGATCAGGCCGAAGACGATGGCATCCTCGCCCTCGAAGACGACCAGCTCCGCGTAGGTCGGGATCACATCGGGGGTGTCCGACAGCAGCAGCTGCAGGCAGGCGCTGACCTGGGCGCGGTCCGCGGCCGACACGTCCGGACCCAGCCGCAGGTGCGCGGCGGCGCGTCCGGAGCTCGGAGCCTCCTCCTCGGTGGCCTGGTCGTCGTCGGCCTCGTCATCGGGCGCCGTGGCGTCGGGCGCATCCTCGGCGATGGCGGCGTCGCCGTCGTCGGCCCCGGGCTCGGCCTCGTCGGCCTCGGTGTCCTGGCCCCCGGCGGTGTCCGCGGGTCCCGCACCCAACGCTTCCGCGAACGGTGCCGCGAGGTCCCGGGCGCCGGCGGCATCGAGGTCCCGGGCGGTGATCCCGAACGCATCCTGGTCCTCGAGCAACGCCTGGATGTCCTCGTCGTCGATGGACCGGTCACCGGCGAGCAGGAGGGGACCGTCCGCGAGCTCCGCGTCGTCGGTCATCTCAGCATCCTCGTCGAACGCCTCCTCCTCGATCGCGTCCAACGACTGGGTCTGGAAGGCATCGTCGGTGCGGTCATCGCCACCGAGCACGTTGGTGAGCACGACCCCGGCACCGGCGAGGACCACGAGTGCCGCTGCCGCGCCGGAGACGGCCGTGACCCACCGCGGAAGCCCCCGACCATCGGCGGTGCGGTCGCGACGGGCCGCTAGCTCGTCGGCACCGTCGGGGGCGTCGTCGGACGCGGGACCCAACACGACGGCGAGTTCGCGGTTGACCACGGCATCCAGGCGCTGCTCGAACCCCTCGGGAGGTCTGGGCGCCGGGATCATCGCCAGGTGGTCGTCCACAGCGCGCATGGCGTCCAGGTCCGCCCGCAGCGCTGCATCCCGGGCGAGCTCCGCCTCGAAGGCGGCATGCTCGTCCGGGTCCAGCTGACCGGCCAGGTAATCGGCCAGACGCGCGGCGGGGTCCACGGGTGCTCCGGTCGGTTCGTGATGGGGACAGCGGTGGGCGAGGGTGTCTCGGGGGTACGGACGGGAGGCCGCCCTGCGGGTTCGCAACGGTGGGACGTCAGGACGCCCGGTTGGGTTGCGTCGGCAGGGGTCATATCCCTGCGGGTCAGCCGTCCGGCGGCCCCCGAGGTTCGATCGTCGGGGTGGTGCGGGTCGGCGGCGGCGCGTCGGCTCCCGGTGGCTGCTCACCGGACCCGTCATGGTCCCCGTCGGCCAGCAGCCGTCCGAGTTCCTGCCGGGCCCGCGAGACGCGGCTCTTGACCGTCCCCACGGCCAGGTCAGCGATCTCTGCCGCCTCGGCGTAGGACAGGCCGTCCACCGCGACGAGCAGGAGCAGCTGGCGTGACAGATCATCGAGCTGCTGGAGCGCCCGCCCGACGGTGCTGAGCTCCGCATGCCGCTCGATCGGGTCGTGCTCGTCCGGCGCATCGAACCGCTCGGTGAGGTCGGCGACGGGCGTGGATGGACGGCGGGCGTCGTAGCGCACGTGATCGGTGCACACGTTGCGCGCGACGCGGTAGAGCCAGGTGGACAGCTTCGCGTCCCCCCGGAACCCCTCGGCGTGCCGAGCGAGGCGGATGAACGTCTCCTGCACCGCCTCCTCGGCATCAGCGGGCGAGCCCAGGACCCGGACACAGACCGCGAACAACCGGTGTCGGTGTCGGACCGTCAGCTCCCGGAACGCGGCCTCCCGTGCCGCCCGGGAGCGGTCGGTGGCGAGGTAGCTGGCGAGCAGCTGCTCATCGGTCGCGGTGGCGTCGGGGTCCCCCGGTTCCCGCACCATCAGGACGGGCCGCGGAAGCGGACCTCGGCGACCTCGGCGAGGTAGTCACCGGCGCTGTCCGCGGACAGTCCGGTGACCCAGACCATCCAGTACCGCTGCGTCGTCGGGCTGAGCTGGAAGGTCTGCTGGGGGCGGATGTCGGTCTGTGCCGCGCGGGTGTCCCCCCACCCGTCCAGCCCGACGTCCGCATCGGGTGGCTCCTCGGCGGCGTAGAGCTCGACGTCGATCCCGCCACGCATCAACTCGATGGTGATGGACCGGACCTCCACGGGCTCTCCGAGGTCGAACACCAGCCCGATCCCGGACTTCTGATCACCGAAGGTGCGATCCGGGTAGGTGCGGGTGGTCCAGGCGGTCTGCGGATCACCGTCGGCCGCGCGGTCCGCGACATCGAGGTTGTCGCCGCTCCCGGGCGCGGTCGGGTCGAAGACCTCGATCTCCGCGATCTCCCACGGGACGGCCTCGGACGACGATGTCGGGTCCTCGTCGCGGAGCGCCTGCGTCGCGAAATAGGCGACGAGCGCCAGGACGAAGCCGCCGATCAGTGCTGCGGCCAACCGACGGGCGTACTCCTGGCGGGTGCTGGGCATCGACCCGGAGTAGGGCCGTTGATCGATCGGAGCGGGGTCGACGCTGGCTGCCGGGTCGCTGCGGGACAGGCTCGCGGTCACATCGCTCGGCTTGCTGGTGACCAGGACCGCCAGTGCGGAGGCCAGCACACTGCCGTCGGCGTAGCGGTCGACCGGGTCACGCTGTGTCGCGCGCGAGACGATGTCGTCGAGGGCGCGGGGGACGTCCGCCCGGAGCTGGCGGGGCGGGAGCAGATCGTGGCTGAGGCGCATGGCGGCGGTCGCGGTGGGCGTGTCACCACTGAAGGCGGGGCGGCCGGTCAGACACTCGTGGAGCACCACCCCCAGGGCGTAGATGTCGGCGCGCGCATCGACCTCGGAGTCCTGCAGCTGTTCCGGGGCGACGTAGGCCGCCGTGCCGACGACGGTCCCGGGGTTGGTCAGGGTGGCATCGGAGCCCGTCAACGCCTTCGCGATCCCGAAGTCGGTGACCTTGACCGTGCCATCGGACGCCAACAGGATGTTGGCTGGCTTGATGTCGCGGTGGACCAGTCCGTGCGCGTGTGCCGCGCCGAGGGCGGACCCCACCTGCTCGCCGATCGCTGCGACCACCATGGGATCCATCTGGCCGTGATCGCGCATCACCTCACGCAGGCTGGGCCCGTCCACGTGTTCCATGACCAGGTAGACGAGGTCGTCGTCCCGCCCGGTGTCGTAGATCCGGACAGCGTTGGGGTGGCTGAGTTGCGCGGCGTTGCGGGATTCGCGCTCGAAGCGCTCGACGACCGTGGCGTCGTTCGCGTGGTGCGGGTGCAGCAGCTTCACCGCGACCTGACGGGCGAGGTGCTGGTCGTAGGCCAGCCAGACGATCGCAGCTCCGCCCGACGCGATCGGTTCCAGGAGTTCGTAGCGTGCGCCCAGGTGCGAGCGGTCGGGCCAGGCCCGCGAGGTCGTTGTCTGCGGTGACGCGTCGCCGACGATCGTGTGCGCATCCTGGTCGACGTCTCCGGGGTCGCCCGCGACCACCTCGTCGGCTCCTCGCGCAGTGCTGTCCCCCCCGTTGCCCGGATCGGTCGTCTGCCGGTCCTCACTCCGTTCGGCAGCGACGCCCGGGTCCTCGGCGTTCTGCTCCGAGTTCGGTGGGGCACCTCGACGTTGCGTCACGGATCAGGGCGCGAGCGGGACGGTGCGTGAGGCCCGGGCGATGGTGATCCGATCCAGCCGGTCGAACCGGTGCAACGCGAGGGTCGATGCCTGCTTCTCGAGCTCGAAGGTCAGGCTCGAACCATCCTCAGCCTCGACCACGTCGCTCACCTCGATCCCCTGTTCCGCCGCGGAGGACAGACCGGCCTCGGCGGCATCGTCGATATCTCGACCGTCACGATACGCCGTGCGCGTGGCTGCGGCGACCTGACGTGCGTCCTCATCGAGCGACAGGTGGTTCACCGCGATGCTCACCGCCTCGTAGCCGATGAAGGCGACGACCACCATGATCAGGACCAGCTGGAGCAGCCACCGCGAGATGATGTCGCCGTCCTGTTGCCTCCACACAGTCTGCACCTCACCCTCCCCCGCGGGGTCAGTATGGCTCCTCGCCTCCCGGAGTACGACCACCCTCGGCTGTGACGAGCTCCAGCGAAGGGGGGTCGTGGCGCCGGCGCAACCCCCCGAGCAGCAGCAGGATCACGACCACGGAGCTGATGCCGGTCAGGGCCGGCCCGGAGATCGCGGTCGATCGCACCGTCAGCGTCGTGCGCTGCAGTTCCACGCCACCCGATGGGTCGGTCACCCGGACGGTCACGGGGAACGTGCCCGTCGACAGCGCCTCGGTGGCGAAGGAGACCGTGGTACTGCTGTCCTCCTCGAGCGTCAGCACCTCGGACCGTCGACCCTCCGGCCAGACCAGTCGGCCCTGCGAGGTGATCTCGATCTGGAGGTTGATCGGTCCACCTCGCGTGCGCTGGAGGGTGATCGGCACCTGCCCGCTGTCCGAGGTCAGCGTCACCGAGGAATCGGAGATCCGGACCTCGCCCAGCAGATCACTGACGGAGCGACGCACGTCTCGGACGAGCGGCTCCGCTGCGGCCTGGTCCTCCGAGCGCAGCCACCGGGAGGTCGAGCGGATGAGCGCGTCCTCCAACGTC
Source organism: Nitriliruptoraceae bacterium (assembly GCA_041685735.1). Taxonomy (GTDB): domain Bacteria; phylum Actinomycetota; class Nitriliruptoria; order Nitriliruptorales; family Nitriliruptoraceae; genus CSSed11-175R1. Next base: position 20,660 of record JAWLFE010000015.1, on the reverse strand, counting down.
GTCGGGTCGCGACCACCGATCGTCGACGTGCCCTCGACCAACGCGGTCTGCGCGGCCGCGAGCTCGGTGATGGCCGCCTGCAGCTCGGCCGCGAAGTCGGCCGGGAACGACTCCGGGTCGGGGGAGCGGAAGTCGAGCGCCGTCATCGAGCGGCGGCCACTGCTCGTCGCGATCTCGGGCGAAGCGAGCTCCAGCCAGGTCGCGGCCTGGAGCTGCTCGAGTGTGAGCGTGGCGACCTCCAGGCCGGGGTCCCAGTCCGGCGTTGGCAGCAGCAGCAACGTTCGGCCACGGGCGCTCGGCGCCTCGAAGTGGATCATGGCCGTCTCTGCCACGATGCGTTGGGTGGCGCTGATCGGACCTGCGGTGACGTCAGGCTCGCTCAACAGCTCCGTCAGGTACGGGTCGGCGACCATCGCGGTCAGGGCGCGTCCTGCGGGTGAGCGCAGGTCGTGCAGGGCGGGGGCCAGGTCGGGGTTGAACCGGGCGTCGGGGAGGGTGGTGGCGTCGTAGGGGACCAGGAGCTGGTCACCCGGTATCAGGTCGAGCACCGGGTCGGTGACGGCTCCGCCCAGCAGATGCACGACGCCGTTGGGAGCCCGGTCGAGCTCCAGTTGCAGGCGTTGGCGGGCGATCGACGCGGCTTCGCTGGCGAGGTTGCGCGCGTGCCGATCCCCGGTCGCGTGGAGAGCCGACAGGTCGGCCGACGCGTAGCTCCCGCTGATCGGCGCGTAGGGCAGGTCGTCCGCGACCTCACGGATCCGGCGCAGGGCGTCGTTCGCGCGTCTGGCCTCCTCGTCCTCCGGGTCGATCTGCCGGGGTTCGACGTTGCCACCGTCGCGCCGTTCCCGCAGGACGAACCCGTTGGCCTGATCACGCAGATCCTCGAGCAGATGTGGTGCCGGCGCGAGGACCACCGGCGGGCTCGGTGCGTGTTCCAGTGCGCGGAGCAACGCATCGATCCGCTCGCCCGTGCGGATCGATCGGGTGCCGGTGGCGTCGTACTCACCCCCCGCGATGCGCCAGGGGGCTTCGTCGAGGGGCCACACCATCACCGTCTGGATCGGCTCGGCCGGTCGGTCGGCCAACCACACCACGGCCGTCACGACCTCGTCGAGGACCTGGGTCCCGCGGGTCACCGAGATCCGGACGGGGTGGACCCCACCGTCGGGTGCCCAGTCGACCTCCGAGGAGGCGAACTCCTGGGCGATCTGGGCAACCTCGCCGCTGGCCAGCCGCCCACCATCCTCCAGTGCCGGGTCACGGATCGCCACCGGATCGGTGGTCAGCTCAGCGTCCAGGGCCTGGCGGAGCATGCTGCGTGAGGTGACCGCCGGATGGATCTCGGTGACCAGACGCAGCGCCCGGACATCCTGGTCGCCACGGTTCTCGATGAGGACCCGCAACCCCATCGAGGTCACGGGCTCCATGACGGTCTGCGGATCGCGGTCGCCCTCCTCGGGCAGGTCGACGCTCCCGGGGCCGAGCACACCGGTCAGCCCGGAGATCGACAGGCGGACCTCGCCGCCATCGGCGGTCTCCTGCGCGCTCACCGGCTGGACCACCACGAGGACCATGAGGACCACGACGAGCCCAAGCATGAGGACGCCCGTGCACAGCCGTGTGGCGGCTGCGCGTGGGACGGACGGCAGCGTGGCGTTCCCGGCCCGCCATGGCCGGTTGCGGGCGTCGGTCACCGGTCCGCGCTCACGTCCGCATGACGGGGCGGCTGGGGGAGTTCGGGGTCGGCGGTCCGCGCCTTCTCGACGAGTTTGCGTTCGTTGCGGTGGGCGAGACGGACCAGGGCGACGTCGAGCGGGACCCATTCGACGTGTTCGGCCTCGTCGTCGCGCTCGCCGGCTGCCAGACCGTCCCACCACATGAAGTAGTAGTGCACGAACTTGTGGTAGCGGATCTGGTCGGGTCGCCACACGAACCAGTAGTCGATGGTCCCCAGCAGGTGGTCGATCAGCGCACCGTGACCGGTCTCCTCGCGCACCTCGCGCAGGGCGGCTTCCTCGTCGGTCTCGCCGTCCTCGATCCCGCCCTTCGGCAGGGTCCACTGGGGGCGTCCGGCCGCGTTCCGCCGCGCGATGAGCAGTACCCACCGCCGTCCGTCCGGACGGTCGTCGCACACGACGCCACCCGCCGATGTCGCACGGTGCGTCGGATATCTGGGCATGGGAGGAGGGTAGCGAGCGCACCTCCCGGCGCGAGGGGTGCCCGGCCCCGCGCCGTCGGACCGGGAGACCCCTTCGATCGGGTCAACCCGCCGGCTTGACGGGTGCCAGCGCACCACGCGAGGCTGCCCTGGTTGCGGCGAGGCGCAACCGGAGGGGAGCGCGATGCGAGGGTTGGTGCAGCGGGTCGTGCAGGCGTCGGTGACCTCGGCACCGTCCCGTGCGGAGCCCCCCGAGGAGACCGGGCGGATCGCCGCCGGGCTCGTCGTGCTGGTCGGGGTGACCCACGACGATGCCACCGATGACGCACGACGCCTGGCGGACAAGGTGTGGAACCTGCGGATCTTCCCGGATGCGGACGGCGCCATGAACGCCAGTTGCGCCGAGGTCGGCGGCGAGGTCCTGGTCGTGCCCCAGTTCACGCTGTATGGCGACACCCGGAAGGGACGACGGCCCTCCTTCGTGGCGGCGGCCGCCCCGGAGACGGCCCGGCTGCTGGTCGACGAGGTCGTGGCGCGCCTCCGGGAACTCGGCGCGACGGTCGCCACCGGCCGGTTCCAGACCCACATGCAGGTCTCGCTCGTCAACGACGGGCCGGTCACGCTGCTCATCGAGGTGTGAGTGGACACGTGTTCCCGTGAACCGGCCGAGCCCGCGGTGGGTGTGCGCCGACCGCGCCCGTCGTGCTCTGAGAGTGCGCTGACCGTCACCGGGACGCGCCCGTCGGCGCTCAAGGAGAGCTAGATCGAGGTCGATGACCTTGAGCATCACCGCGAACCGCTCGGAGAGTCCTGTGGACAGCGTCAACGACTACCTCACCCATCTGGTCGAGGTCGGGGGGTCCGACCTGCACCTCAAGGCCGGGGGTCCCGCCTACGTCCGCATCGATGGCGAACTCAAGCCGATCATCGATCTGCCGCCCCTGTCACAGGGGGACACGGAGCGCATGGGCAACGAGATGATGGACGATCGCATCCGTGCGCGGTTCATCGAGGCCAACGAAGCCGACTTCGCGTACTCGATCCCGGGCGTCGGCCGTTTCCGCATGAACATCTTCAAGCAGCGCGGATCGATCGGGGCCGTCGCTCGTCGGGTGCTGCCGGGCTCGCAGTCGTTCGAATCGCTCGGCCTGCCACCGTCGGTGCGCAAGCTCGCGGAGGAGCACCGTGGCCTGGTGCTGGTGACCGGGCCGACCGGTTCCGGCAAGACCACCACGACCGCGGCGATGCTCAGCCACATCAACGCGACACGTCGCTGCCACATCGTGACGCTCGAGGACCCGATCGAGGTCATGCACCGGGACGACAACGCCATCATCGACCAGCGCGAGATCGGCGTCGACACCGAGGATTTCGTCACCGGGATGAAGGCGGTCTCCCGCCAGGACCCCGACGTGATCTTCATCGGTGAGATGCGTGACATCGAGACGGTCACCGCGGCGCTGCAGGCGGCCGAGACCGGCCACCTCGTCATCTCCACGCTGCACACCACGGATGCGCGCGAGACCATCAACCGTGTGGTCGACATGTTCCCGAAGGAACAGCAGAACCAGGCCCGTCTGTCGCTCGCCAACTCGCTGAAGGGCATCGTGTGTCAGCGCCTGGTCCCCCGTGCGACCGGTGAGGGTCGCGTGGCGGTGGTCGAGGCTCTGGTCATGACGAGCCGGCTCTACGAGTTCGTCGCCGATCCGGCGCAGCTGGCGCAGATCGAGGACGCGATCGCCGAGGGGTCCTACTACGGGATGCAGACCTTCGACCAGCACCTCCTGGAGCTGTACCAGCAGGGCGAGGTGGCCCTGCGCGATGCGCTCGCCGCGGCGACCAACCCGCAGGACTTCCGGGTGTCGCTACGCGGGCTCGGGCTCGCGGCTTCCTAACGAGCCCACGACCGCGGCCGCCGCCGAACTGGGCGCGGCCGCGTGTTCGGTCAGACGCTGGTGCAGGTCGTCCGCGTCGTCGGTCGCCGCGTCCATGATCTCCACGACCGCGCCCGGTCCCGCGACGTGCACCACGACCGAGGTCAGTCCGAGGCGGCGCTGGAACAGGTTCGCCCGCGCGGTCACCGCCTGGACCTTGACGACGGGTGCGAAGGTCGTCGAGATCGACAGGGCACCGCGGCGTGAGACCACGGCGATGTCGGTCAGTGCATGGGCGAGGTGGCGGTACTCCACGATGGCAAGCGCCGCGTTCAGCGGCAGCAGCGCCAGTGAGGCCCAGGCGGCCCGGGCGACGATGACGTTGTCGAGGACGTCGAACACCTGGGGGGCCAGCCACAGGGCGGCGATCAGGTACGAGGCCGGCCGCAGCCACCGGAACAGCGCGCGTCGCAACGCCATGCGGGGGTGGGACGTCAGCGGCGGGATCCCCTCGACCCCCGGGAGGACCTCCCGCAGCAGCCGATCGATGTCCGTGCCGGGGAGCAGCGGCACGGTGACCCGTCCGTCGCCGCCCGTGGACCCACCCGCCGATCGGATCTGGATCGAGGCGTAGCCCAGCAGCCGTCGCAGCCAGTTGCGTTGGATCACGACGAGTTGGACCCGCCGCAGCGGCACCACCGACTCGCGCGTCGTCACCAGCCCGCGTGAGACGTGCAGATCGTCCTCGAACCGTTCGATGCGGAACCGGCCGTCGCGGACGAGTCCGACCCCGATGGCGAACGCGATGACCAGGACCGCCAGCAGCACGGCCGATGCAGCGATCAACCACCAGTCGGGTCCCTCGAAGACCCCGTCGTTCAACGTCGACGGATCGATGCGGCCGATCTGCTCCTCGATCCACGAGGTGAACCGCCCGGCCTGCTGACCGACGAACTGCAGCGACGCCCCGATGATCGCCGGCAGGACCAGCAACCGGGCGCCGGTGACCGACGCCAGCGCGACGTGCTTCGCGGGGACCTCCAGGACCGTTCGCCCCACCGGCTCGCCATCCTCGCTGAGCTCGCCGGCCTGCGACGGACGTCCGCTCGCCCGGGCCTTGCTGGCCCGCACAGCGGCGCGGAGTGCGACCGCATCCGCTTCCGGGAGCACCCGGAGGTCGACCTCGGGCTCGCTGGCGCTGCCGGCGGTCTCCACGCGGATCGCCGCGAGGCCGAACAGCCGCTGCACCGGCCCACGCTGGATCTCGACCTGTTGGATGCGATCGACATCGAGGCTGCGGTGACTCCGGCTCAGCACGCCGCTGTCGACCCGGAGGACCTCACCATCGAAGGAGAAGTGCCGGCGCTGCCAATCGAAGATGCGGAACACCAGCGAGAACACGCCGACGATCGCGAGGATCCAGAGCGTGACCATCCCGCCCGCCGCGAACCCGGCGAACAGGGGGAAGATCAGGGACTGGATGACCTGCGAGAGGGGGATGCCGAGCACCACCGACGCGGGATGCAGCCGTCGTGGCTCGGCGAAGCCCGCCACGGCGGCCGCATCGTCGGTGTTCGGTGGGGGCGGCGGTGGTGGGTCGCTCGGCGGCCCGCCGGACGGCGGGGGTAGTGGGTCGCTCGGTGGCCCGCCGGACGGCGGCGGTGGGGGTGGATCAGACGGCATCGCGGACCTCGTCGGGTTGCTCCCCGACCGCGACGGCCGCGCGAGCCAGCAGCTGGACCCGGATCTGTGGCGCATCCGCTGCGGGGATCCCTGGCAGTCCCGCACTGCCAGAAGCGGATGCAGTGGTCACCTGCAGGGTGGCCAGCCCGAGCAGTCGGTCGAACGGTCCCTGGCTGATGTCGATCTGCTGCACGCGGAAGTACGGCACGGCCTCGTGGCGGTGGACGAGCACGCCGTAGCGCAACTCGAGCGCGATGTCGGTCAGCCGCCAGTGCCAGGCCCGGTAGCGCGCCCGCGGGTACCACGTCACGCCGATCAGCCACACGATCGTGGCGACGAGGGGCACGACCCAGGGTGCCGGCGGTACGAGGAAGTAGCCCGCGACGCTCAGGCCGATCAGGGGGAACAGCAGGGCGAGCCCGCCGAACACCCGCCAGACGATGACCATCCGGGGGTCGAGGGAGCGTTCGCGGTCGTCGAGCGGCTCGGCGGGGAGGTCGGACGGGTCGAGGTCGTCGGGGGTCGCCGCAGCGGCCTGGCCGGTGGCAGCCGGTTGCTCCACATCCGCAGTGGGCCCCGCAGCAGCCGGGGGCTGCGGCGGTGGTGGTGGCGGTGGCGGATGATCCGACAAGCGGGTGTCCTACGGTGACGTGAGGGCGCGACGTGAGGCGGTCGTGACGTGAGGTGGTCGTGGCTGGCGAGGTACCCGGGTGCACGTCTGGTGTCGGGGTGCGGACCCGACAGCGTCGACGGTACCGACCAGCCGCCCGGACCATCCGCCCGTGCGCCGGTGACCGCCTGCCCGTGCGCCGGTGACCGCCTGCCGTCCGCCCGTGACCCGACGCCCGGCTCGCAGCGAGAGCCGGTGTCCGGCCCGCGTGGAAGGCCGTCGGGAGGCGGCCAGTAGGCTCCGTGCGCCGTGAGGAGGACCCGCGTGCCGCAGGAACTCGACCCGCAACAGGCCGCACAGCTCGGTGCCCTGGTGGATGTCCATCCGGAGGCACGGGAGCTGGGCGTGCGCTTCGCCGCCGCGGGCCACGAACTGCACCTGGTGGGCGGCACCGTGCGGGACACGTTGCTGGCCGGCGGGGATCTGACGGCGGCCGCGACGGTGGACCTCGACTTCGCGACCTCGGCCCCTCCGGAGGAGACCGAGGCCCTGGTGCGTCCGTGGGCGACGGCGGTGTGGCTCACCGGTGCGGAGTTCGGGACGGTGTCGTGCCAGCGCGAGACGTCGGACCGTCCCACCCGCAAGATCGAGATCACGACCTACCGTGCCGACGTCTACCAGCCCGGGTCACGCCACCCCGAGGTGCAGTACGGCGATTCGATCGAGGCCGACCTGTCACGTCGTGACCTGACCGTCAACGCGATGGCGGTGCGGGTCCCCGACTTCGCGTTCATCGATCCGTTCGGGGGGCTGAACGATCTGCAGCGACGGCATCTGCGCACGCCGATCGATCCGCACACCTCGTTCGGTGACGACCCGTTGCGGATGGTCCGGCTCGCCCGGTTCGCGGCCGTCCTCGATGCTGAAGCGTCGGATGCATCGATCCAGGCCGCCACCGACATGGCCGGTGAACTCGCGACCATCTCGGCCGAACGGATCCGGGACGAACTCGTCAAGCTGATCTGCGGCCAACGTCCTCGACGGGGCATCCAACTGCTACTGCGCACGGGGTTGATGCAGCACGTCATCCCCGAACTGGTCGAGCTGCGGGAGTGCCGCGATCCGATCCACCGTCACAAGGATGTCTACCTCCACACCCTGGCGGTCATGGAGAACGCCATGGACCTGGAGGGCGAGGACCCCGACTTCGTGCTGCGGTTCGCCGCGGTCATGCACGACATCGGCAAACCGGACACCAAGGAGCTGCACGACGACGGATCGGTGACCTTCCACCATCACGACGTCGTCGGGGCGCGGATGACCCGGCACCGGATGCGCGAACTCCGGTTCGACAAGCAGACGGTCAAGGACGTCAGCGAACTGGTCCGGATGCACCTGCGGTTCCACACCTACGAGCAGGGCTGGACCGATGCGGCGGTGCGGCGGTACGTGCGGGACGCCGGACACCTCTACAGCCGACTGAACGCGCTGACGCGGGCTGATGTGACCACCGGCAACGCCCGCAAGGCGGCCCGGATCCAGCGTCGGGTCGACGACCTGGAGGTCCGTGTCACGGAACTGCGGGAGCAGGAGGAGCTCGACTCCATGCGACCGGCCATCGACGGCAACCGGATCATGTCGCACCTGGGCATCTCCCCGGGTCCGGCGGTCGGTGCGGCGTGGCAGCACCTCCTGGACCTGCGGTTGGACCGCGGTGAGATGACCGATGACGAGGCGCTCGAGGCGCTCGATGCCTGGTGGGCGCAGCGGACGTCAGACCCCGCGTGACGCCGCCGACCGGTCGCTCCTGGCGCGACGCCGAGGACCGGCCGGTCGTGGCACCGCCGGTGCCAGGACCCGAGACCGCGCCGTTCTACCTTCCGATCGGGGAGTTCCAGGGTGGGGACTACCGGCGCAACGCGTTCGCGGCGGGAACCGGCGAGGAGGTCTCGGTCCTCCAGGCCATCGTCGGCGCTGCGGTCGACCCCGGGTCGGTTCCTGGGCACCGCGGCGAACTACCGAGTGGGTCGGTGGTGCTGGACGTGGGGTGCGGCGACGCACGCCACCTGCGGGCCCTGCTCAGCCGGCAGCCTGACCTGGTCGGGGTCGGCACCGATATCTCACCGGGTCTGCTCGCAGCGGGGCGGGCGGCGACCACGCCGCAGCTGCAGCTCGACCTGGTGGTGGGCGACGCCCGCGACCTCTGGGCGGTGCTGGGCGACCGGGTGGGCACCTTCGACGTCGCCTGGTCGCTGTGCCAGGGAGCGCTCGGGACCTCGCCGGCGAGCGACCCGGAGGTCCTCCGCGGCCTGGCCGCTGCCGTCCGGCCCGGTGGGGTCGTGGTCGTGACCCTGTTCCACGCGCTGTTCGCTGCCCGGCACCTGGCACCGGGGGATGCCTTCGACACCATCGAGTTGGTGCACCATCAGCGGGCGGAGGTCCGGGGACCGGATCACGCCCGACGACCGTTCGATCTGTGGACCGCCAGCTACACCGTCCGGGAAGCGGTGTGGCTGGTCGAGCAGGCCGGGCTGGAGGTCAGCGGCGTCCGGGGTGTCGAGCCGGGTCACTACGGACGCCGTGCCGATGGCCAGGTCGGGCTCGACGATCCGGAGCTCCTGCTCGTCGCCCACCGTCCCGTCTGATCCCGGCCTCCGAGCCATGTCCCTGGCTGACCCCGCCTCCAGACCCCCTGTCTGACCGCCGCCACCGGGTCACCTCCGCCGCCAGCTCCCCGGAGGCGCGGGCGCGCCGGTCACCACCGGCCGCGCGTGCATGCACGGGATCGGGCAGCGACGTCGCACGTGGACCGGCCGGCGCATGTCGCGCCGGCCGGTTGGGTCGTCACGTCGAGAGGCGTCAGGACGGCAGGGCCAGCGCCCCGTCCGCCTGGCGCTCCATCACCACCTCGTGCGGGGTCCCCATGCCGTCGGTCAGCTGCACCGTCCAGCGGTCGTCGCCGATCACCTCGAAGCCGTCGATGGAGACGTCCGCGGGGAGCTCCAGCACGAACGAGGCGTTGTCGTCGGCGGGGCGGTCCGTCCCCGGACCGTCCTCCCAGCCGACGCTCCGCAGGACGACCCCGTCGCCGCTGGGTTCGGTCCACACCAGACTGTCCGCGTCCGGTGTCCAGGTCACGGTCATCACCGCCTCCAGGGCGTCCTGGGGTTGCAGGTGGTCAGGGAAGGCCGTGAAGACCCCATCCTGACCGTCGGTGACCTCGAGGTGGTACAGGCGGTAGACCTCACCGCGCAGGACCACGACGACGGCGTCCAGTTCGGTCGCGGTCGCGCCCGGTCGGACGACGACGTCGGTCACTCGGTCGAGTCGCTCGTCGGGGAGGCCGAAGCCGACCACCTCCGAGCCGTCGGTGTCGAACACCGTGACCTCGTGCTCATCGAAGCCGACGGTCAGCGCGGCGGTGTGCTGCTCGCCGTCGTCTTCGGTTTCGGGTTCGGTGGCGGGCTCGTCAGCAGGCTGGTCGGCAGGCTCGTCGGCCGCTGTCGCGGGGGTCGGTCCGTCGGTCTGACCGTCCGATCCGTCGGTGTCGCCGTCGTCCGGGGACGCGTCCTCGTCGAGCGGGGCCTCAACCTCGACGTCCTGGCCGGGGTCGTCGGACGCGACGTCGTCGGTGGCAGGACCGCAGGCGGTGGCGATGACCGCGGCGGCCAGCACGGCGAGCAGGGGGGTGCGCCGGCCGGGGTGGCCGGCGAGGGGGAAGAGAGCGTGGGAGCGTTCCATGGCGAAGACCTCCTCGGACCTTCGGGGGTGGGAGCCGACGCCGTGTCTGGCGCCGTCACCCTCTCCGACGCACGAGGACCCTCCGAGGTTGTCGCGGGTTCGGAGGTGGTGGGGTGCAGCCCTGGTCAGGGGCCGGCCGGAGCTGCCTGCGATCCGCGGGACGCGGCGGCACGGCGCGTCAAGGGGCTCAGGACCGCCGGCCAGCGGGTCACCGCGACGCGGCGGATCTCACGCGTCGCCACCGGCCCCCACCACCGGCTGTCGGTCGAGCGTGTGGGGTCGTCGCCGCGGACCTCGACCCGGCGGCCATCGATCGCCGTGATGCGCTTGATGATGCGGTGGGAGGTGTCGTCCGGGTCGTTGAGGACCACGACCTGGCCGATCCGCAACCAGCGGGGGTGCGCGGGCACCGTGATGAGTCGGTCACCGGGCCACAGGGTGGGTTCCATCGACGGTCCCGCGACATCCACGAAGGACCGCCGGAGTGCGATCCCGGCCAACGATGCGACCAGCAGGACGATGCCGGTGCGTCGGAGCGTGGCGGTGGGTCGCACCTCGAGGCCTCCTCGATCGACCGTTCCTGCGGACGGTTCGCAGGTGTCTTTCGTCCGTTCGCGAGATCCGCAGTGATGGCTAACCTCGAAGCGAACGCCCGTCAACACGAGGAGCCACCATGAAGTTCTCATCGACCTTCCGCGCACTGTTCGACGTCCCGGTCGTCGACGCCCACTGCGACCTGATGTGTGGGGTGTACTACCCGGAGCAGGCGCGCATCGAAGCGGAATCCGTCCACCAGTGCGCCGTGAAGTACCAGGACTCGGACGACGAGGTCTTCCGGGCCCGGTGCATCTCGATCAAGGAGGAGCGCGCCGAGCTGGTCAAGCACCACCTGTCGGTGCTGTGGACCGACTACTTCAAGCCGCCGCACCTCGAGGAGTACCCGGACCTGCACGAGAAGTTCTGGCTGGCGATCAAGGCCGCCGGGGACGCCAAGAAGACGATGGACCCCAAGGCGGGCGAGGACCTGCTGGCCAAGATCGATGAGATCGCTGAGATCTTCTGGGCCACCAAGGGCGGCAAGCCCGACTGGATGACCAGCTGACGATCTGCGCACGTTCCCACGCGACGCCGCGAGCCGATCCCCGGCCGCGGCGTCGCTGGTTCTCGGCACCCGGATGGCGGCGTGACGCCGCGCGTCTGCGGGCCGGAGACGGGGGCCTGGCCCTCCAGCGACCGGCCGCGGCCGCCAGCAGCGGGGTGCGGGCCAGCGGCCGGGTGCGGGATGGGGCCTACAGGGACCGGCGGTAGGCGGCCCGCTCACGGCAGCGCGAGCAGCGGTGGCTCTCCGCCGCCGCTGAGCCATCGGGGCTGGCAACGCTGCGACCGCAGCGGCAGCGGAAACGGACCCATCCGTCTGGATCAGGCATCGGGCATCTCTCCGTCCCGTGCGGGGACGAGGGCAGGGATGCTGCAGCAGGAGGACCGACCGTCATGGTTGTCATCCTGCACATCTCCCTTCGCGCCGAGGTTCCACGTGCGTTGCGTTCCTGTGACGTCACGGCCCCTGGGGTGGCGCGACGGGGTGGCAACACGGGTTGGCACCACCAGGTGCGCGCACGGCAGGTGTCTGCGCCGCGGCACCGGGTCCTGACGGTCTTAGCATCGGCGACGGCGCCGACAGGTGAAGCGCTACGAGGTCGCCGTTCGGTCACCATCTCCGAGCGAAAGTCCGAGGTGCCGGGCGTGGAACGCGAGCACATCCGCACGCTCGGCGAGCAGCTTGCTGACGGACTTGCCGGCACCGTGCCCGGCTGCGATGTCGACCCGGAGCAGGACCGGCGCGTCGCCTCCCTGGGCGTGTTGGAGGGCCGCGGCGAACTTGTAGGAGTGCGCAGGCACGACCCGGTCGTCGGTGTCGCCCGTGGTGACGAGCGTCGGCGGGTAGGACCGGCCGGGCTGGATCCGGTGGTACGGCGAGTAGCGCAGCAGGACCTCCAGGTCGTCCGGAGCGTCGGGTGAGCCGTAGTCCGAGGTCCACGCCCAGCCGATCGTGAACCGGTGGAAGCGGACCATGTCCAGGACCCCGACCTCCGGCACGACGCTGCCGAACGCCCCGGGCTCGCGGGTCAGACACGCGGCGGCCAACAGCCCACCGTTGGAGCGCCCTTCGATGCCGAGGTGTTCGGGCGCCGACCAGACGACATCGCCGGACGTGCCGTCCGTCACGGGCGTGGCGGTCACCGCGGTGCGACGGCGTCCGGTGAGCCACGCGGCGCAGGCCAGGGCATCGTCGAAGACGTGCTCCTTGTGCGCCAACCGCCCGTCGTCGTGCCAGGTGCGGCCGTACTCGCCGCCGCCCCGGAGACACGCGATGGCCAGCACCCCGCCGGCGTCGACCCAGGCCCGCCAGCCCGGCCGGTACATCGGGGTCACGGCGATGTCGAAGCCGCCGTAGCCCCACAGGACGGTGGGCGCGGCGCCGTCCGGGATCACGTCGCGCCGGTGGACGAGGAACAGCGGGACCGCGACATCATCGTGGTGGACGCGCACCTGCTCGACGGCGAGGTGGTCGGCGATCGGGGCAGACGGCGGGGTGACCACGGTGCACGCGAGGGGCCCGCCGGCAGCTGTGTCGGCTGCGGCCCTGGTGTCGTCGGGCGCGGTCGTGTCGCCTTCGGGCGCGGTCGTGTCGCCTTCGGGCGCGGTCGTGCCGGCGCCGTGCGGGGTCCTGTCAGCGCCGTCGGGGGTGACCGTGTCATGGTCGGGGCCGGGTCCGTCGAGGTCGATGCGCAGGACCGCTGCGGGGGCGGTGAACGACTCGAAGGTCAGGTGCGCGGCGGTGTCGTGACGGCCCGCGCTGACGGCCGTGACCGTCCCCGGCCCCGGCAGTGCCACCTCGCCGTATCGGGTCCCGCTGCGTCCGTCGTGGACCTGCAACCTCGAGGTCGCATGGTGCAATGCGTGCATCACGATCCACGCCCGGTCCGTGGCCGTCGCCCCACCGACGAGCCTCGCGTCCTGCAGTCGATCGTCGCCCGCCCCGATGAGCTCCCGCGAGCGTGCCCCGTCGTGGAGGTCGACCGCGATGATGCGCCCGAGGGGGGCGTCCTGGTCGGTGAGCACGATCAGCTCGTCGTCGAGGATCCCGAGCGGGGTGTAGCGGGCATCGCCCTCGTCCAGCAGCGGTCGCACCGCACCGATCCCACCCTCATCGACGGGGGCGACGTGCACACGCGTGGTCGGGTGGGTCCCGTGGGTCACCGTCAGGATCAACCACGCACCGTCGTGACTGATCGAGGGGTGGAACCCCCATTCGGGCTGATCGGGACGCGCGTGGACCAGCTGGTCGTGGGCGGCGTCCGTCCCGACCACATGCAACCGGACCTGCTGATCGCGGTTCGCGGCGGTGTGCGTGTCCGCCTGCGCCGGAGGCTCGTAGGCGCCGTACAGGAAGCCGCTGCCGTCCGCGAGCCACGCCGCGCCGGAGAACTTCGACCACGGCACCTCCTCGGCGTGGACATGTCCCGTTGCCGTCTCGACCACCTGCCAGACCATCCAGTCGGACCCGGCATCCGACCGCGCGAACGCGGCCCGACGTCCGTCGTCGGTCACGGCCAAGCCGGTCAGCGCCGCCGTGTCGTCCTCGGTCCAGCTCGTCGGGTCGAGCAGCACCGACCAGTCCCCGGTCGCCGGGACCGTTGCCCGTGGTGCCGCCACCACAGCCGGGGCGGTCCAGAGCACGTCCTGCTCCTGCGTGCCGTCGTTGGAGAGCTGGAACCACCGGTCCCCGCGACGCCACGGGGCGCCGCGCCGGGGGTGGTTCCACAGCTCGCCGAGGCGCTCGCGGAACGCGGCTCGCGCCGGTAGCTCGCGCAGGTAGGCGGTGGCCGCGTCCGCCTGGGTGCCGACCCACGAGGCGAGCTCGGGGTCGCTGAACGGAGCCTCCAGCCACCGGTAGGGATCGGCGACGCGGTGGCCGTGCAACTCCTCGACGAGGTCGTCGCGTCGGGTCGGTGGTGGCGGCATAGCGGTCCTCGTCACGGCGGTGTCATCGGTCACGGGCAGCTCCACGGACATCGCACCGGACCGCGCGTGCGCGTCCCGGTGCGGCGCGTCGACGGTAACCCGCCTCCACAGCCCTCGGAACGTTCTCGCGCGCGGCGGCGCCACCACCCGTACCCTTCTCCGATCGTCATCGGACACCGAGGAGCCGTCGCACGGTGCGCAGAGCAGCGATCGATTACCGGATGCAACGTCGGGCCGTCCTGGCCGACGTCCGTTCCGGGCTGCGCTCTCCCGCCGACGTCTGCGATGCGCATCCCGATCTGCTGCGGGCGGCGATCCACATCGGGACCGCCACGACCGACGACTGTCCGATGTGCCACGATGAGACCCTCACCCAGGTCACCTACGTGTTCGAACGCAAGGGCTCCACGCGCTCACCAGGCGGCCGCGCGGTTCCGCGTGACGCGTTGCCGCGTCAGCTCGAGCGCTTCGGGGAGCTGACCGCCTACACGGTCGAGGTCTGCCGGGCCTGCCACTGGCACCACCTCGTGGAGTCCTTCCAACTGGTGGCGCGTGATGAGGACGTCAACGCCGGCTGAGCCTCCAGCGCGATCGCGACCCTGCCGGGCGCAGCCGATGGACCGGCGGGTCCGCTCACCGAGGAGTGGACGACCCCGGCAGGTCCGCTCACGCGGCGCGGAGACCCCCGGCAGGGGCGCTCACCGCGGGGTGAACAACCCCACGATGATCAGCGCGATGCCGGCGACGACGATCGCCGATGACGACATCAGGTACCACCCGCCGACCACCGCGATGGCGCCGGTGGTGAGCAGCAGGGGACCGATCACCCGTGCCGCATCGGTCGCGGCCTCCTCCTGATCGTCGAGGTCCAGCACCGTGCGACCGTGGCGATCGACGTGCCCCCCGCGGGGTGCGTCGTACCAGCCGGGAGCGCTGCCGCCGGTCTCGCGCACCTCGTCCGCGACCTCCTCGTCGAGCGTGCGGAACACCTCGTTCCACCCCAGGGCGAACTCGGTCCGGAGCTCGTCACGCCAGGAGCGTTCGACCAGGACCTCGACACCATCGTCGTGGACACGCAGCAGGTGGGGGATGGCACGACGGAACAACAGTTCACCGATCCGCTCCGCCACGGCGGGGTGGAACCGACCGAGGCGTGCATCGACATCGGCTGGTGCGGCGGCCTCGGCATCGGGATCGATCTGGTCCTCGGGGACGAGCTCGATCCGGCAGTCGGCACACCGCACCACGCCGTCCTCGTACTCGTCGTGGCACCGGGGGCATCGCATCTTGTCCAGGCTACGGCCTGACTACGGTGGATGGTGCACGTGCCCCCGGCAGCGCCTGCTGCGTCTGCTGTGCCGACGCCGGTGCCGGCGCGTGGTGTGCCGATCGCGACCCGGAGGCTGTGGCATGACCGACCGCATCTACTCGACCGACCAGTACGCGCGGGAGGTGGACGCCCGGATCGTGGACGTCGATCGCGACGACGGGCGGGTCCTGCTGGATCGCACCGTCTTCTATCCGGGCGGGGGCGGCCAGCCGCACGACCTCGGCGAGCTGGTCATCGGCGACGATCGCCTGGCGGTCGTGCGGGTCGCGGAGGACGCCCGCGGCGTGTGGCACTGGCTCGAGGGTGGGCTGCCGTCCGCCGGCACGGCGGTCCACGGCGAGGTCGACTGGGAGCGCCGTTACCGCCTGATGCGCACCCACACGGCGATGCACGCGTTGTGTGGGGTCGTCTGGACCCGCTACGCCTCACCGGTCACCGGCGGCAACATGGAGCCCGGCGTCGGGCGCCTGGACTTCGAGCTGCCCGACTGGGACCCCGACGACAAGGCCAGCCTGGAGGACGAGCTCAACGCGCAACTGGCCGCGGCCCGTCCCGTGGAGGTGTCTTTCCTCCCACGCGAGGAGGCCGACGAGGACCCGTCGCTGATCCGCACGAAGGTGTCGTTGTTGCCGCCGTCGCTGCGTGAGGTGCGGGTGATCGACATCGTCGGGCTGGACCGGCAGGCGGACGGCGGCACGCACGTCGCGTCGACGACTGAGGTCGGGCGGGTCCGTGTCGCCAAGGTGGAGTCCAAGGGCAAGGGGTTCCGCCGCATCCGGCTGGCGATCGACGACCCGCCGACTGCGTCAGGCGCGTGACACGGAACGGCCGGACTGAACCCGGTTCGTTGCACAGGTTGGACCTGCACGCGCCGGACCCGCACGGGCAAGACCATGACGGGCCGGTCCAGCACGGGTCGGACCATGACGGGCCGGACCTGCAGAGCTCAGGCGCCGGCGGGTCAGCCGCCGCCGGGCTGGCTGCCCTGCTCGTCGTCGCTGTCCTGCTCGTCGAGCGCCTCATCGTCGAGGTCGCGCAGGCCCGGCGGCAGCGGGATCTCGGTCGCCGGCACGTCCTCCGGGGAGACGGTGGACACGCTGCACGCCGGGCACACGTCTTCCCAGGGCATCGCTTCGCGCCGGCACTGCGGACAGACCTTGGTGTCGAGGTCGACACGCATCCCCGAGCCGGGGAGTTCGTCGTCGTCCTCGGACTTCTTGTTCAGGATCCCCACGGGACCTCCCTACGGCGTGGTCGATCGGTGTCGTCGGTCAGCGCACCCGGCGCAGCACGGTGACGTCATCGGCGTAGCCACCCGGCTCGCGCTCCTCGGCCCACTCGATGTCCGTGTCGGGACACTGGTGGATCGTGCGGCCCATGCCATCGACACGCAAGCGCTCGAGGTGGCCGGTCAGGTAGTCACGCGCCACATCACCACTCAGGCCGTTGAGCACCTTGCACCGGCACTGCACCACGCTGCTGTCTCCACACGTCGGTGCCTCGGACGGTACCCACGTGACGGCGGTACCGTGGCGGGTCGCATCCGCTCCCTCGACAAGGCCCTGCCGTGACCGAACCCGCCCGCTGGTACCACCTCCAGGGCGACGAGCAGCACGGGCCGCTGGATCTGGCGACCGTGCGGCGGCTGGTCCTCGACGGCACGGTCGTGCCCGACACCTACGTCTGGGCCGACGGCATGCCCGACTGGCTCCATGCCCGGGAGGTCCCGGCGATCACGCCCCCGGCGAGTGTGCGCGACAGCCTGCCGGCCTGGCGGTGACCGCACCTCGCCCTGCACGGCGCCTGGGCCTCATCTGCCATCGCGATGCCACCGACCCCGCCGTCAGCCGTTAGCGTCCACCCCACCATGAGCCACCCTGCCTCCACCTCCACCCCCGCCACCGCGCCTGCATCCACGAACGCCCTGGACGTGCTGCGCGACCGCGGCTTCGTCCAGGACGTCACCGACGCCGACGGACTGCGTGAGCTGTTCGCGACCGAACAGGTCTCCTACTACGTCGGCTTCGATCCGACGGCGGCCTCGCTGCACATCGGCCACCTCGTCGGGATCATGGCGATGGCGCACCTCAAGCGGCTCGGGCACCGACCCATCGCGCTGGCCGGCGGCGCGACCGGACGCATCGGCGATCCGTCGTTCCGGGACGCGGAGCGGGAACTGCTCGATGACCAGCAGATCGACGCCAACCTCGACGGCATCCGCGCGCAACTCGACCGCATCATCGGGCTGTCCGACGGTGACGGGATCCTGGTCGACAACTACGACTGGACCCGCGACCTGACCACGCTGGTGTTCCTGCGCGACGTCGGCAAGCACTTCTCGGTCAACCAGATGATCGCCCGCGACTCGGTCAAGAAGCGCCTGACCGAACGGGAACAGGGCATCAGCTACACCGAGTTCAGCTACCAACTGCTCCAGGCCTACGACTTCGCCGTGCTCTACGACCGCGAGGGCTGCCGCCTGCAGGCCGGCGGCTCCGATCAGTGGGGCAACATCGTCGCGGGCGTCGACCTCACCCGGCGCATGCACGGCGCGGATGTCTACGGCCTGGTGTGGCCGCTGGTCACCCGCTCGGACGGCCGCAAGTTCTCCAAGTCGGACGGCACGGCGATCTGGCTGGACCCGCAGCTGACCTCGGCCTACGCCTACTACCAGTGGTTCATCAACGTCCCCGACGCGGACGTGATCCGGTTCCTCAGACTGTTCACGTTCCTGCCGCTGGACGAGATCGCGACGCTCGAGGAGCAGCACGCCGCCGAACCCGGCGCCCGCGTCGCCCACCGCGCGCTGGCCCGCGAGGCGACCCGGATCGTGCACGGTGACGACGGCGTCGCGTCCGCCGAACGTGCCACCTCGGCGTTGTTCGGCGACGCGGAGTTGGTGGACCTCGATGATGCGGTGCTCGCGGACGCGTTCGGGGAGGCCCCGTCCGTGGCGCTTCCGCGGAAGCGGTTGGAGGAGGGGCTCGGCCTGCTGACCCTGATGACCGAGGTCAGCGCGTCGAAGAGCAACGGCGAGGCACGTCGACTGGTCGAGCAGGGCGCGGTCCGCCTCAACAACGTGGTGGTCGACGACACGCAGCGGGTCGTGACCCCCGCCGACCTCGTCGGAGCGACCACGATGGTCCTGAAGGTCGGCAAGAAGCGCTACTTCCTCGCCCGGTTCGCGTGATCGATGCCGTTCGCGGGCTTGAGCATCCGCGACGTCCGGTCGATCTGGGGCGCCGCCGAGGATCTCCCGCTCGGTGACCGCGTCACGGTGCTGGTCGGCGCCAACCGTGCGGGCACGAGCAACGTCGCCTTCGCGCTGGCGGCGGCCCTGGACGACGGCATCGCCTTCCGGCCGGGACGCGATCTGCCGCGGGATCGTGGCGGTCACCCGAACGTCGCGCTCCGGGTCGAAGGATCCCACAGCATCGAGGTGGCGTGGGACCCGGACGGTGGCGAGCGCCGTGTCACGGGAGCCCCGTCGACCGACGATCCGACGGCCGGGCGGGTGATCTACAGCCAGATCCACCACACCCCGCGGGATCTGCTGCGCCGCCTGCCGCCCGAACTGCTCGGGGCGCTGTCGCTGGAGGAGCTGAGCGATGCGGTCGTGGCGACGGCGCAGCGCATCGTCCCGGAGGTGGTGGCGGCCGAGGTCGACGAGCAGCAGAAGGTCCTGTTGTACGACGACGTCGGCGCCAGCCTGCCCGTGCCGTTGTGCCGTCCGCTCGTCGCGCTCGGCCTGGCGCGCCACCTCGCCGCCATCGGCCAGCCGGTGAGCGCCACCATCATCGAGTCACCGGATGCGTTCCTCCATCCGGCCGCGCAGGAGGACCTGGCCGCGCTGCTGCTCGAGGTGGCGCGGGACACCGATCGTCCCGTGGTGATCACGACCACCTCGCCGTTCGTGATCCCCCGCGTCGCGGAAGCGACGATCGTGGCGCTGGCCCGGGACGCCGGCGGTCGCACGGGCATGGTCGGGGCCGCTCCCGGCGACGCCGCGCAGGCCCGTCAGCTCGGTGGCCTGTTGCGAGACGGCGGCCTGGCGACCGTGCTCGATCGGCTGGGCCGGGTCGCCCCCGACACCCGGGGCGTGCTGATCGTCGAGGGCGGGACGGACCTCGCCTACCTGCAGACCGTCGCAGCGCGCCTGGGACGGGACGACGTCCTGCAGGACGTCGTCATCCAGCCGTCGGGCGGGGCCATGGGCGCGGCGCTGGCCGCGATCGTGCTGCGGGCGGAGCTGGAGGTCCCGCTGGTCGTGCTGCTCGACCACGACGATCCGGGTCGGCGGGCCCGCGACACGCTGACGTCGAGGTTCGGCTTCGACCGGCGGACGCAGGTCATCACCTACGCGGACGTGTTCGACGGGTCCCCGCCGGGGATCGAGGCCGAGACGCTCTTCGACCTGGAGCTCGTCCGGCGGTTCGCGCGCGAGCAGGGCCCGGCCAGCCACCGCGGGGAACGTGAACTGCACGGGGTCCAGCACGTCGAGCTGACCTCATCGGGCAAGAGCGCCTTCGTCGGCTGGGTCGAGCGCCACGCCCGTATCGAACACCTCAACCGGTGGAACGATCTGCTCGATCTGCTCGACGGGCGGCTGGGCGGTGCGTCAGATGATGTCTGACCCACCGCGCTGAGCCAGCGTTCTGAGGGCAGGGGTGGGTGCGGCCGCCTCACAGGGCGTGGGGGAGGATGATCCTCGACCGCTCGCCGGTGAGGTCCATCTCGAGCCGACGCAGATCGACCTCGACGGTGAGTCTGTTGGGGTCGTAGGTGCCAACCAGGGGCCCGTCGAGGGTGAAGGTGATGAGAGCGAACTCGCCGTTGGTGACGTTCCCGGAGTTCCCGGCGGCGATCTGGACACCGTCGTCCAGCAGCCGAACCACGGCGTCGCCGGGTGAGTTGCCGGGACCGTTGCGACGCAGTGAGAGCTGGGCGACGGCTTCGCCGACGAGTTCGATGTCGACGGTGTCGTTGCCGGAGAAGACGAAGGTGTAGGTCTGGTACTGGCCGGGTGGGGTGTCGCCGGCGTCGACCGTTCCGGCCCCTCCGCCGCCAGCCTCTGGACTCAGGATGAGGTCTCCGACGGGCTCTGGCTCGGCGACAGGATCGTCGTCCACGGGCCCGGGCGCGGCGGTGGCGAACATGTTGCCGGTGCTGGTGGCGACCGCGGTGAACGCGGCGCCGGTCCCGGGGATCGCGGCGCCGCCGGCTGTCAGCCCGATGAGC
>JAWLFE010000164.1:2195-4541 GCA_041685735.1 Nitriliruptoraceae bacterium | reverse complement strand
CACATCAACCTCGCCATCGCCTACAACGTGTGGCAGTACGTGGAGACCACCGCCGATCTGGACTTCCTGCGCTACTACGGGCTGGAACTGCTGGTCGAGATCGCCCGGTTCTTCTCGAGCCTGGCGGTGTACGACCGGCTCGGGGACCGCTACCACATCCGGGGGGTGATGGGTCCCGATGAGTTCCACGACGGCTACCCCGACCGTGACGACCCGGGCCTGGACGACAACGCCTACACCAACGTGATGGTGGTCTGGACCTTCCAGCGCATCTTCGCGCTCCTGCAGATGCTGCCTGAACATGCCCGCCACGATGCCTGTGCCGAACTCGACCTGACACGTGTCGAGCTCGACCGGTGGGAGGATCTGACCCGGCGGTTGTCCATCCCCTTCCACGGCGAGGGGATCATCAGCCAGTTCGCCGGGTACGGCGAGCTCGCGGAGTTCGATTGGGACGGCTACGAGCAACGCTACGGCGACATCCAGCGGCTCGACCGCATCCTGCACGCCGAGGGTGACACGCCCAACCGGTACCAGGTGGCCAAACAGGCCGACGTCGTGATGCTGTTCTACCTGCTCTCCGCTGACGAACTGCACCGCATCATGCGCTCGCTGGGCTACGACTGGACCCCGGACCGCATCCCGACGACGATCGAGTACTACCGGGCACGAACCTCCCACGGCTCAACGCTGAGCGCGGTCGTGTTCGCGTGGTTGCTGACCCGGTCGGACCGTGCCGGCTCCTGGGAGCTGTTCGAGTACGCGCTGCAGAGCGACATCGCCGACATCCAGGGCGGCACCACGCACGAGGGGATCCACCTCGGGGCGATGACCGGCACCCTGGACCTGGTCCAGCGCGGCTACACGGGTCTGACGGTCGAGGAGAACGAACTCCACTTCGATCCCGCCCTCCCGGTCGGGGTTCCACGATTGGACCTCCTGCTGTACTACCGAGGCCACCACCTGCGCCTCGCACTCGACCACACCAACCTGCGGGTCACCGCCCCGTCATCGGATCTCCCACCGGTGACGATCACCTGCGACGAACAGCGTGGCGTGCTCTGCGCCGGGGAGACGCTGAGCTTCCAACTCGAGCCCGCGAACGCAGAGTGAGTCGCGGAACGACCGCCGGGCAGACCGCTGACCTTCGTCTCTACCGGAACCCCACGCCACGTGGCACACCTGGACCCGACGTCCACGTCCTGCGTTCGCCCCGGCGCCACGCGACCGTCACGACAGCCCACCGCGACAGGAGCCCGGCATGGATGGCTTTGGACTGACCGATGAGATCCGCATGCTCTGCGAGAGCGTGCGGCGCTTCGTCGACGAGCAGGTGGTGCCCGTCGAGCAGGACGCCCTGCTGCTCGACAACGCGGAGCTGCTACGTGATCTCATGACCCGAGCCAAGCAGGCAGGTCTCTGGGCACTCGGCCACCCCGAGCAGCTCGGGGGTGGCGGCCTGTCGTTCATCGGGTACGTCTACGTCAACGAGGTGATCGGTCGCTCGTCACCGGCGGCCGTCGCGCTCGGCACACACACGCTGCAGGACGCGCTGCTGCTCCAGCGGTACGCGACCGAAGAGCAGCGCGCGCGATGGCTGCGTCCCCTGGTGGACGGAGAGATCTTCTCGAGTATCGGGATGACCGAACCCGAGGTCGCTGGCTCCGACCCGAAGCTGATGCGCAGCACCGCGGTGCTCGACGGCGGAGACTGGGTGATCGACGGCCACAAGTGGTTCGTGTCGTGGGCCGATCGCTCGTCGGTGATGACGGTGCTGGCCAAGACCGACCCGACCGCCCCGCTGCACCGGCAGTTCTCCGTCTTCCTGGTGCCGACCGACACCTCCGGCTACACGGTGGAGCGGCTCATCCCGATGATGGGCGACCCCACCAGCAGATACGGAGAGATCCGCCTCGACCACGTACGGGTACCGGCCAGCGCGCTGCTCGGCGAGCGGGGCGACGGGTTCCGGATCGCCCAGACGCGCCTACAGCCCGTCCGGGTGTTCGACTGCATGCAGTGGCTCGGTCAGGCCGAACGCGCCTTCGAACTGATGTGCGGCTGGGCCAACATCCGTCACGCCCACGGCTCGCTGCTCCGCGACAAAGGTGAGATCCACCGCTACGTCGCCGAATCCGCTGCCCAGATCCAGGCCGCCCGCCTGATGACGCTCGACACCGCTCGGATCATGGACCAGGGCGGCGAGGCACGCATCGAGACCTCCCTGATCAAGTTCCACGTCGCCCGCATGCTCCACGACGTGGTCGATCGGGCGATCCAGGTGCACGGTGCGGCCGGCATCAGCGCAGACCTGCCCCTCGAGCGGATGTACCGCGATGCGCGCGG
>JAWLFE010000164.1:0-2095 GCA_041685735.1 Nitriliruptoraceae bacterium | reverse complement strand
CGGCAGGCGCCCAGGTGCCGGTGGAACTCCCGGAGGTTGGCGGCGATGCGGTGGCCGTCGGGAGGCTGGAAGTAGAAGCGCAGGTTCTGGGGCAGCTGCCCGGTGATGTACTTGTGCCAGTGTCGTACGTGTGTGGAGTCACGCTCAGCGACGGTGAAGGCAACCGGGGTGTGGTCGTGGTCTGCGACGAGGAGCGCACGACCATGCTCGTGCCCGAGCGCTTCGGTGACCGCGGCGATCTCGAGGCTGGCCTGGGAGGCGCTGTAGGCCAGAGAGTCGTCGGCACCGACGCCTTCGCCGGCGATGACGACCATGTGGTCGATGGCGGCTCGCGCCATCTGGGGCAGGAGTTCGGGCAGGTAGGTGCTGAAGCAGAACCCCTTCTCGCCGTCAACCAGCGCATCCGCCCACGGGCCGGACGCGACGGGCAGAGTGTGAGCCTCCTCGACGAAGATCCAGTGTGGCAGCCCGGTCGCGGCCCGCTGCGCCAGAACGATCGGGGCGATGCTGTCAAGGTAGGCGCTCTGTGCCGGTGGATCGTGATGGGACAGGTCGAGCACGACGCTGCCGAAGCGGTGGCGCAGCAGTGCGCTCAGGTGGTCCGGGGTGGGCAGTGGCTCTGCGCCGCCCACGGCGATGATCCCCCGGTGTTCTGCCAGCGGGGCATGGTCGCCTTCAGCGTCGATGACGAGCACGCTGTAGTCCATCTGGCCGAGTTGTTCGATCAACAGGCCTGCGAGGTGCGACTTGCCGGAGCAGCTCGCGCCGGTCAGCAGCAGGTTGATCTGCGAGGCCGGTATGTCGACCGGCTGGCCCTGGTCATCTTCGCCCAAGGTGAGACGCCAGGTGCGGGGCGGCAGTGTGGTGTTGCCTTGCACGAGTGAGCCATGCAGCAGCGCGGCCACGCCAGCACCGGCCGGTTCGTCGAGCACGAGGTCGGCACGCCGTTTGAGCGGTTCGACCGCGTTGGCGACCGCAACGCCGAGCTCACAGGTGGCAAGGAGGTGGTGGTCGTTCTCGGCGTCACCTACGCCGATGGTGCTGTGCCGTGAGATCCCCAGGTCACCGAGCGCCGCGGCGAGGCCGGTGCCTTTGGTGACCCCGGCCGGGAGCACCATCAACGCCGCCCGGTTGCGAACCAGCTGATGGTCCATGCCCAGCCGGTTCACCTCGTCGTGCACCGTGGCGGCATGCGCCGCGTCGCAGGCCAACAGCACCCGGCCCTGCCGCACGGGGACATCTCGGTGCGCCAACGCATGGCCCAGCCGCGGGTCGACGGCCTCGGCCAGGTCACGGACCCCACGGGCGTCGGCAACCACCGCACCGTTCTCCGCCACGATCGCATCGAACTCGCGGTCGACCGTCGGGAAGTCCACACGCAGCTCGGACAGGATCCGTCCCGTCACCAGCACGACGGCCTGTCCGCGCGCCCGCACCTCACGCACCGCCGCCAGTACCTCGGCGTCAGGGACGTCGGTGTCGGTGAACGTGCCGTCGTAGTCGACCGCGATGGCCCGGATCGTCGAGCCCATCACCACCACCGTCGAGTACCGCACGACCACAGCACGGCACATCCATCACACGCTGGCAGCAGGCACGTGCCGCCCGACCTCATGGGCGGGACCCGTCACGGCCTGCCACGGCAAGCTCGGCACGGTGAAGCAACTCCAGTGCGATCCTCAACTGTTCGGCGGTGTCACGGCTCGCGCCGTGTCGGGCATCGGGGTGTGTCCGTGGTGCGTCAAGGCAGGCGAGGGCTTGATGCAGTGTGAACCTGGCTTCGAACAGGAGCTCGTCATGCAACGGCAGCAGATCGGCTTGCGGGTGGCCAGTGGCCATCACGGTGATACCTCCTTCGAGATCGGCGTCTGTTGACTGCCGGTGCGGTCGCCTCGGCAGCGTTCATCACCGGGTTCGCGTGTCAGTCTCGTTGGCCGCAGCCCCGTGCGCGATCAAGCAGGTGCAGGGCAGCCTCACAGATCGCCGGCTCGGCAACCGCAGCGCCGTCGAGCCGGCGGTGGGCAGCGTCGAGGAGTTCCGGGTGGCCTCGTGTCGCGTCGCGCAGGTCGGTCAGACATTGCCGTTCGGAACCCTC
>JAWLFE010000163.1:0-4550 GCA_041685735.1 Nitriliruptoraceae bacterium | reverse complement strand
CGCGCGCCCCTTCCGCGGCGGGCATGAAGTCGAGCCAGCCCGCGTCGGTCACGAACGTCCAGTTCGCGCCGGAGGCGAGTTGGCTCGGGTCCGTGGGGTCGACCTCGAGCAGGTCGGCGTCCACGCCACGCACCCGTGCGCCCAGGTCGCTCAGCGCAGCGGCGAGCCGGGCCATGTTGTCCACGGCGAGGTCGGCGACCACGTCCACATCGAAGGTCGTGCGTGGATGCCCGTGCGCGAGGACTGCGATGCCCCCGATCACGACGAAGTCGACGCGGTGGCGGTTGAGGGTCTGGATCATGCGCTCGAGGTCGAGCGGGGGAGGGGTCTGGTCAGCGTCCATGGGCCGCTCCCAGCAGGTCCATCAACGACGACTGTGATGCGAGCGCGTGGTCGAGGCGCTGCGTCGGGGTCAACCCGGCCACGGCCTTAAGCTGCGACGGGTCGGTGCGTGGCCGCAGGGGTGTCGCCTCGAGCTGCAGCGCGTAGCCCATGCAGAGCAGGAGTCGATCCAGCGTCGGGATGCTCGGATCGAGGTGACCGCCTTCGAGCCGGCTGATCGCGGTCTTGGTCGTCCCCGCGCGCACCGCCAGTTGGTGTTGCGTCAACCCGGCTTCCTGCCGGTGCTGACGGATGAGTTCTCCAGGGGTCACGCGGGCTGCTCCTGTCGGCCACCCAACACATGGTTAGCGTATCCGCTAACTCGCGCGTTGCGATGTGGTCGAGGCGGCGCGTCACCGAGCACCGATCGATCGTTGACGTCAGAGCGCAGCCGGAAGCGTGCGCAGCCCCTCGGTCTGTGCGCCGCGCAGCAGGCGCGCATCCCAGGTCGCCACGATCGGGGCAGCCTCCACGAGCGTGAGTGCGCTCGCCAGGTGGATGGCGTCGAACCCGCTGAGCGCGTGCTGTCCGGTCAACTCGCCGGCATGCTCCTCGACCGTTCCCGTCAACTCGATCATGCGCAGACTGGGGCGCAGCGACGTCCAGCTATCGGTCGTGCGGCGCAGGCCCGTATCGTCGAGCCGCCCGGCCCGATGGGCAGCGGCCATGGCGGCGCGCACCTCCGCAGGGGCGACGCAGCTGCTGAAGACCCCGTCCGCCCCGTCCCAGAGAGCAGCCGCCAGGTCGCTGCCGGACTCCTCGACCACGAGCTTCACCAACGCGCTCGCGTCGAAATAGGCGAGGCTCACCGCTTCGCGTCCCGCTCGGCGGTGACGAGCGCCGAGACGTCGCCGGACGTCGCCACCCGCTGGATGCCGCGAGCGCTGGGACGGGGCTGGTCAGGAGCCGGGCTGATCTGCCCGTCCTGCGTGAGGCGGTCGAGCAGCGGAGCGACGTCGATCCCGGTGAGTCGGGCGATGGGTCGTCCGCGCTCGGTGATCACGACCTCATCGCCGGAACCGGCGCGGTCCAGCCAGTCCTTGAGCTCTCGCCGCAGCTGCGCGACGCCGACCTCGGCCATAGCCGTTCCTGTACATCCGACTTGTTCATGAATGTACATCAACGGTGCCCGCCGTGTGGTGCCAGGTTCCCGGGGTGTACGCACGTCGTTGCTCGCCCTTCTGCCACATCCCGGTCAGGTGCACCAGTCTGCGCGATCCTGCGGCCATCCGGTGGAGCGATGTGGAACCTGTGGATGGAACCCCGAAGTAGGCTCTGGAACGATCGTGTGTCGGGCGCGGTGTTGGTGGTCGAGCAGCGGCAGGAGGTCGGATGCGGGTCCTGGTGGCCGGGTGGATCGGGTCGACCAACCTCGGCGACGAGCTGGTCTTCGCCGGCATGCGTCGGTTGCTGGCGGATCGAGGCATCACGCCGGTCGCGATCTCGCAGGACCCGGACGCGACCTACCTCACCCACGGGGCCCGCGCGGTGTCCGGCAAGGACGTCGGCGCGATCGCCCGCGCCGCTCGCAAGGCCGACGTGATGATCTTCGGGGGCGGGGGTCTGCTCCAGGACGACAGCAGCCCCCTGAACCTCCCCTACCACCTCAGCCGTGTCGAGGTGGCACGCAAACGCGACACGCCGTTCGCGGGCATTGGCCTCGGGGTCGGGGGGCTGTCGAGCGTGCTCGGCCGGCGGCTCGTGCGCCGCTCGATGGGCGCCGCGGTGGCCATCACCGTGCGCGACGCGGCCAGCTGTGACCTGTTGACCGAGGTCGGGGTCCCGGGATCCAAGCTGGCGGCCGACGTCGCGTTCGCCCTCACCGCTCCGCCCGTGACCCCGAGCGACCGGCTGGTCGTGTCGCTGCGCCGGTGGGGCGGCCCCACGCGTCGTCGCAGACCGGCCTCGAAAGCGCCCGACACCACACCTCAACCTCACGTTGAGGCTCTGGCGCGTGGGATCGACGCGGCTGCGGTCCAGACGGGCCTGAAGGTGCGCTTCGTGGCATTGCAGGCCGATCGGGACGATGCGGTCCACAGACGCACCGCGGAGCTGATGACCACCGCCGACATCGAGTTCGCCACCCCCGACCTCGACGGGGTGTTGGCGGAGTTCGCCGCCGCCCGCGCCGTGATCAGCATGCGCTACCACGGCGGCATCGCGGCGACACTCGCCGGGCGTCCGGTCGTGCTGATCGACTACGCCTCGAAGGTCAGCTCACTGGCCCACGAACTGGGCGGCGGCGCCCGCCTGCTGGCCTGGGATCCGGGCGATCTGGACACCATCCCCGGTGCGCTGGCGCAGGTCATGGACGCGACCGGCCCCGTCGAGGAGGCCCGCGAACGGCTTCAACGGCGCGCCGTCGCCAACGGCCAGGTCATCGATCACCTCCTGGACGTCGCCCGAGCCTGAGCGTCTGAGTAGCGCCTCAACCGATGTCGGGGAGTCAGCCGGTAGGTGGTCGTCGCGGTCAGTGCCAACCACACGTTGAACGGTGGTTCCCAGACGTCAGCGCAGCCCGAAAGCCAGTGCGGCGATCACCACCAGCGCGCCCAGCTGCGAGAACACCAGTGTGCGGGTCTGCGCCGTCACGGCGGCGGAGATCCGGCGCTCGAACATGGTCGAGAGGCGGTGCTCCATCGCCTCCAGCCGATGGTCCAGCGCTTCGAACCGGTGATCGATCCGGGCGTCGCTCGCTCCGGACCGGTGATCGATGCCCTCGAAGCGCCGTTCGAGGCGTTGCTCGAACTGTTGGAGGTCGGATCGCGTGGCGACCTCCTGGCCCGCCGGGGCGCCCAATTCCAGCAAGGTGTCTGCTGCTTCCTCGCCCCAGCTCTCGGTCGCCTGACGGTGCAACGCGATCCTGCGGCGTTCGTCGATAGCCATGATGCCCGTCTCCTCGGTCGGCGGCAAGGCACCGATGCTACGAAGCCGGTCGCTGGACCAGGGATCGGCTCTCAAAGCTGTGGACATCTAAGGTCTGCCGTGCAGGTCTGGCCTGCCGGTCACGGGGGACCTCAATCGGACGGGCCAGGGCGCGACGACCTCGGTGATGGCATGCTCGGCCGATCGGTCCTCATCGACGTCATCGAGTTCGACCAGGCCCCGAGGACCATCCTCCAGCTGGTCGACGAACGACCCCATCGCCAACGGTCGCGTCATCGATCAGCTCCTGGACGTTGCCAGAGCTGAGCCCCTGCGCCGTCGGAGGGGAGTCAACCCTCGCCCCGCGATCCCGCCCCTCCCTTCACGGACCGAGGAGCGCGAGGGGCACGACGCCGATGCCATCGCTGCGTCGGTAGGCGTGCTGTCCGGTCGTCACCACCACGGCATCGAGCAGCTGGTCGCCCAGGCGCTGGTGCAGCCAGTGCAGGTGCGTCACGTCGTGGTCATCGACGGTCGCGGACAGCTTGACCTCGATCGCGACGATGCGTCCGTCATCACGTTCGATGATGAGATCGACCTCGCGTGCCCCGCCTTTCGTTCGGAAGTGGAAGACGCGAGCGTCCGCCGCTTGGGCGAACACCCGGACCCCGAGGGTCGCCAGCGACTCGAACAGCGAGCCCAGGAAGGTGCCGTCGCGGGGAACCGCGGACGGTCCGTGGCCGGACAACAGCGACGCACGATCGATCCCGACCAGGCGTGCGGCCAGAGCGGGGTCTGCGAGGTGATGCTTCGGCGCGTGGACGAGGCGGCTCAGGTGGTTGTGCGTGGGAGCCCACGCTGCCAGCGGTTCCAGCACCCAGATGCGCTCGAGAGCTTCCCGGTAGGGGATGGTGGTCGTCTTCGCAGGCTTCTGGTCGTCGCCGGCCGTCGCTGCGTCACGGATCTTCTCGTAGGACGCGCTGGTGGCGGTGGCTGCGGCGTAGGCCGTGAGCCACCGGCGGAGCGTCGCGGGGCGTCGGATCTCGATCCCCAGTTCCGGCAGGTCGGTGTCGACGATCCGGTCGATGTAGCCGTCGAGGGCTGCTCGTCGGACACGACCGACGGGTGTGCGCATGCCCGGGAACCCGCCAGCGAGGATCTCTGTGACATAGTCATCGAGCCGTATCGACGTCGTCCCCTCGAGATGGGGTCGGGTGCCGCTGAGCAGGTCGTGGAGGGACACGGTGGGGGTGGCGACACCCCGCTCCGTCAGCGTCAGGGGACGGATGCGCAGCCGCACGATG
>JAWLFE010000162.1:0-4552 GCA_041685735.1 Nitriliruptoraceae bacterium | reverse complement strand
TGATCGCGCCCAGCTCGTCGTGATCGCCTACGAGACCGGGCTGGCCCGTCCCTAGGCGCGAACGCAGGGTCGCCACGGCTGTAGGGCGCAGTCCGGCCACCTGACGCTACGCCAGACGGAGTAGCCGATCGACACCGCGTGGCGGACGGCGGAGCAGCGGGTCATCCGTAGCGTCCAGACCGTGAACCCGACATCGCTCCCCGACCTCGCTCGAAGGCGCTCCCATGCCCCGCAGATGCCCACGCCTGATCCTCCCTGCGCTACTGCTCCTCGGCGTCACGGCCTGCAGTGATGACGGTGCTGCGAGCTCGGACGCCTCCGGTTCGTCGAACACCCAGCAGGAGTCGACCGACAGCCTCGAGGCCGGGGACATCGTGATCGAGGTTCGCGACAACCGCTTCGCTCCGGATGTGACCGAGGTGGCCATCGGTGAGACCGTGACGTGGGACTTCGCGACCGCCGACAGCCCTCACGATGTCCTGTTCGACGACCAGCACGGCAGCCCCATCCTCGAAGAGGGCACCTGGAGCACCACCTTCAACGAACCTGGCAGCTTCACCTACGAGTGCACCCTGCACGCCGGGATGACGGGCCTGATCACCGTGACCGGCTGAACACCCCCGACAGAGCCATCGGAGCATCTCATGGACGACAACACCTTCGCGCTGTTCGTACTCGGGTTCGGGACGGTCCTGCTCGCCGTGCTGATCTGGCAGCTGCTGTCCATCGCCCGTACCCGCATGCAGCTCGACCGGGCACCCGCCTCGTCGGAGCAGCTGGAGCGTTGCCAGGACGGCATCCAGCGCCTCGATGCCCGCCTCACCGCCCTCGCGGATGATGTACAGGTGTTGGAGCGGCGGACGGCGCAACTTGACCCACCAGGACGGTCCGCATGACCCTCCGCAGGTTCGACAGCCGATGCTCACGGGCGGTGGGCGGCCTGGGCGAGCAGGAAGGCGGCCGCGCCGGACACCGTGCTGGGGTCGTCCTGGGCGCGCGCGAGCAGCAGCGCACCTTCGAGCGCGGCGAGGAAGGTCGTCGCGAACGCCTCGGGGTCGAGGTCGGGACGGAACTCGCCCGCCTCCTTCGCTTCGGCAGCCTGGGCGGCGATCCATCCGCTCTCACGGTCGAAGAAGGCGGTGACCTCGGCACGGGTGTCGGGATCGATCCCTTTCCAGTCCGCAGCTACCGCACCGCAGAGGCACATCAGGTCGCGCTGCGCCGGCGCCAGGAACAGCGCGGCGTAGGCCTCGAGGCGGCGCCGGGCGCTGTGACCGGCGAGGCCGTCGACCTGCTGGTGGAACCTGCTGGTGTAGTGGGCCACCGCGGCGGTCGACAGGTCGGCCTTGCGGGGGAAGTGGTGGTGGATCGAGGGCGCGGTGATCCCGAGTTCCCGGCCGATCGATGCGAAGGAGAACGCGGTGGCGCCACGTGACTGGATGGCCCGGCTCGCGGCCTCGATGACCTCGCGACGGATGTCGCGTCCACTTGGGCGTGCCATGGCTCCACCTCGACGGACCGCTCAGCGCTCGCCGACCGGCTCGCGCAGGTACCCCGCGTCCCACATCTGCGACGCCGATGCCTCGACCGGGTGGACCGTCAGCAGGACCTGGTCGGCACCGGCCAGCCGTTGGCACCAGTCCCGGGCGGGATCTTCCCCGAGGTAGCGCACGGCGGCCTGCCGGTAGGAGGAGGTGAGGCCCTGCACGTGGTCGAGCGTGAGCGGCCCGCGTGCCCGCAGACTGCGGTAGGGGAAGTCCTCGGTGTCGATGGTGATGGCGACCGTGTCGCCGTCGTGCAGCTCATCGAGCTTGCGGGAACCGACGAACGCCGACAGCTCGAACGCTCGGCCGGTCCACCGGAACCACATCGGTGCGACCCGTGGCCGACCGGCGAGGTCGTTCCACGCCAACCTGGCCGGTATCCGGGACTGCAGCAGCAGCTGCACGTTCCTCGACAGCGGTGCTCGCAGTGCCGACGGCAACCGGACGTCACGTTCCTGATCGGCCACGTCGCCCTCCTCGGCGGTGCCTGGACTTCCCATGTCGTCGACCCGAGTCTACTGGTCAGTAGACTCACGACCCACTCGTGCCGGGTCGGACACGACCGAAGGAGGCTGCAGGTGAGCAGCGCGAACCACGTCGACGTCGACGTCGCGGTCGTGGGCGGCGGGATCGCCGGCCTCGTGGCCGCGAGGCGGCTGGTCCGCTCCGGGTTGCGGTGTGTGGTCCTCGAGAGCCGCGACCGTGTCGGGGGCCGGCTCCTCACGCACGCCAGTCAGGCCGGTCGGTTCGACCTCGGCGCCACCTGGTTCTGGCCTGGCGAGTCACGCGTCGCCGCGCTCGCCGACGAACTCGAGGTTCGCACCCACGCCCACCACCTCGCCGGCGACGCGCTCTACCACGTCCCCGGCGGCGCCCAGCGCCTCGACGGCAACCCGATCGATGTCGCCGCCGGCCGCTTCAGCCACGGCGCCGCGGAACTCGCCGAACGTCTCGCCGCCGACCTCGGCGACGTCGTCTCGTTGCAGGCCGGCGTGCACGGGATCGACGGGCACGGTGATGACCTGCAGATCCACCACACGCGCGGCTCGCTCACGGCACGTCACGCGGTGCTGGCGCTGCCACCGTCACTGGCCGTCCACCACATCGCCTTCCGCCCAGCGTTGCCCGAGCAGCTCCATGCGCTGGCCGCTGCCACCCCCGTGTGGATGGGCACCGTGAGCAAGGCCGTGGCCGTCTACCCGGAGGCGTTCTGGCGCCACGCCGGGCTGGCCGGAGCGGCGATCAGCCACGTCGGCCCCCTCCGTGAACTCCACGACCTGAGCGGCCCCGATGGCGCCCCGAGCGCACTCTTCGGGTTCGCGCCGCTCGCTCCCGGGATCGCCGCGCCGGACGCTGACGCCATCATCCCGCAGCTGGTCGAGATCTTCGGACCGGCCGCGGCCGCGCCCACCGAGATCATCGTCAAGGACTGGAGCACCGACCCCCACACGGTGCCGCCCGACGCCAGGCCCAGCAGGTCGATGGCGACCTACGCGCACGCCCGTTACCAGCAACCAGCCGGGGATGGCCGCCTCCACTGGGCCTCGACCGAGACCGCGCCCACCGCCCCGGGCCACATCGAAGGCGCCATCGCCGCCGCTGACCGCGCCGTGCACGCCATCATGCGGTGAGGGGTTGCGGTCGTCCGATGCCCTGTTAGCGTCGTCCCCGACGCCGTCGGGGACGTAGGGACCCGGACAGGTCGCCCCTCTCGGCGCATCGGGAGGCAGCGATGAGCACGGACATGCAGGGCAAGGTCGCACTGGTCACCGGAGGAGGCGGCGGGCTCGGTCGGGCGACGTCGCTGGCGTTCGCCGACCGCGGTGCGGCGGTCGCCGTCGTGGACCTGGACGAGGACGGCGGTGCCGAGACCGTGCGTCAGGTCGAGGAGGCGGGTGGAGAGGCGAGCTTCCTCGCGTGCGACGTCACCGACGAGGAGGCCGTCCAGGCGATGGTCGGGTCGGTGGTCGACCGGTTCGGCGGTCTCGACTACGCGTACAACAACGCCGGGACCGAGGGCAAGCAGTCACCGCTGGCCGAGATGGACAGCGCCGAGTTCCGTCGCGTGGTCGAACTCAACCTCTTCGGGGTCTTCTACTGCATGAAGGCGGAGATCCCCCACATGCTCGAGCGCGGCGGCGGGGTCATCGTCAACACCTCGTCGACAGCTGGCGTGCGCGGGTACCCGCAGCTGGCGCCTTACACCGCGTCGAAGCACGGCGTGGCGGGGCTGACGAAGGCCGTCGCACTCGAGTACGCCGAGCAGGGCATCCGGATCGTGTCGGTCCACCCTGCCGCGATCGAGACCGCGATGATCACCCGCGCTATCGCGGACAACCCCGGCCTGGAGGAGGCGATCGCAGGACCTATGGGCCGGATCGGCCAGCCCCGCGAGGTCGCCGACGTGGTCGTGTTCCTGTGCTCGGACGGTGCCTCGTTCCTGACCGGAGGCCAGTACGTCATCGACGGCGGCCTTCTGAGCGCTGGCTGATACGCAGCGGGGGCCCACCGGTCGCGCCGGGATCGTCGTGGGCGTCGCGGCGCTGGGCCCTGCCCCGGCCGTTGTGCACGGCCGGGGCGCGTGACCACGCGACGCAGGACCATGCTCACCGGGGTGACCCTGGTCCTCGCGCTCGTGTCGCGGTGGAGGCCCTCCCCGGGTCACCCATCCGGCGTGAAGCGCCCGCCGGTGCCGGCTGAAGCCCGTTTGCTTGAGCAAGCGCTACCCCGTACGGTGAGCGACTCGCCACGGACACAGGCCTCCTGTCTCTGCGCCGGGCCGACCCTGTACGAAGGGGCTACGGACGGCGCCCGCAACAGTGATCACGGCCCACGAGCGTTCTGGCCCCTCTTGCTCCCGACCCTCGGTGATGTCACCCATGCCCCAACTCCGCGTCCGCGGACTGACCAAAGTGTTCGGCTCGCACCCACGTCGTGGCGTCGCGCTGATGAACGAGGGCTACTCACGTGCGGAGATCCTCGAGCGCAGCGGTCAACTGCTCGCGGTC
>JAWLFE010000161.1:1993-4576 GCA_041685735.1 Nitriliruptoraceae bacterium | reverse complement strand
CGGTGTCCACTTGATGGAGCAGCCCATGGATGGGGCCTGGTCTGCGGGCACCTCCCCGCCGTCGAGCAGCGCGTCGAGCGCGGCGCGCAGGTCCTCACCGGTCGGCTCGCCCTGGCCCGGACGGCTGGCGTCCATGCGGCCGCGGTACGCGAGCCTGCGCTCCCCGTCGAACACGAAGAAGTCCGGGGTGCAGGCGGCGTGGTAGGCGGCTGCGACCGATTGGTCGGCGTCGAACAGGTAGGGGAAGGTGAAGCCGACCTCGCGCTTCTGCTCCGCCAGGCCCTCCGGGGTGTCTTCAGGTGAGATCCCGGGATCGTTGGCGCTGATGCCGAGCACCGCGACACCGCGGTCCTGGTACTCGGCCGCCAACCGCGCGAACGCGTCCTGCACGTGGATCACGTAGGGACAGTGCTTGCACAGGAACGCGACCAGCAGCACGGGTGCGTCGGCGACGTCCGCCAACGAGACCGTGGTGCCGTCGGTCACTTCGCGCAACGCGAGGTCGGGCGCGGGCGTGCCCAGGTCGAGCATCTGCGAGGTGGCGGCCATCATGGGTCCTTCGTCGTCGGTGCGGGTTCGGTCATCGGACGGGTGTGTGCATCGGTGTACCGGACAGCGGTGTCGATCACCACGCGACCTCCAGGGCCCCGCTGGCGTGGACGACCGCGCGTTCGTCGGACGCGAGGTAGGTGGTGGCCTCGCGCTCCTCGATGATCGCCGGTCCGGTGATCTCGTCATCCGGTCGCAGGCCGGGGCGCCACCACACGTCGGCGTCGACGACACCGTCGGCGGTCACGACCCGACGTCGTCCGCGCTGGGGTGTCCCGGACGGTTCGATCGCCGGCACGTCGTCCCAGGTCAACGCTGCCGGGGCGGTCGCCTCCGCCCTGACGGTGACGACCTCGATCGGGTCGTCCGGGCGGGCGAAGCCGTTGCGTTCGTGGTGGGCGGTGTGGAAGCGCTCCGCGATCGTGGCCCAGTCGTCACCGGGGTCGTAGGCCACCGCGGTCTCATGGGCCTGGCCGACGTAGCGGACGTCGAGCAGGAGGGAGACGGTGACGTCGTCGCCGGAGGGTTCCGTGCGCGCATCGTCGGCGACCTCGCCGGCGATCCGGGCCAGGTCGGTCATCTGGGCCTCGACGAGGGGGGTGCTGCGGGCCCGATCGGTGCGCCGCGGACTGAGCAGCAGGCCGAACGCGGAGAAGACCCCCGCGTAGGGTGGGATCACGACGCCGGCCATCTGCAGGCCCCGGGCCAGCGACGTCGCGTGCAGCCCCCCGGCGCCCCCGAACGAGACCAGGACCGCATCACGGGGGTCGGATCCCTCCTCGACCGACACGACGCGGATGGCGCGGGCCATGTGGGCCTCGGCGACCTCGACCATGCCGAGTGCGGTCGCGCGGGCGTCCAGCCCCGCGCGGCCACCCAGGTCGGTCAGCGCCCGTTCCGCGGCGCCGGCGTCCAGCTCGACGGTCCCCGCCAGGCTGCCGCCCGGGTCGATCCGACCGAGCAGCAGGTTCGCGTCGGTGACGGTCGCGTGGGTCCCGCCGCGGGCGTAGCAGGCCGGACCGGGGTCGGCGCCGGCGCTGTGGGGCCCGACCCGCAACGCGCCGCCGTCGTCGACCCAGCCGATGCTGCCGCCGCCCGCACCCACGGTGTGGATCGCCACGGCCGGCAGCCGGCACGGCAGACCATCGATGTCGCGCTCGTAGGCCACGTCCGGACGCCCATCGTCGATCCGGCACACGTCGGTGGAGGTGCCGCCCATGTCGAACGACACGACGTGCGGCAGCTCGAGTGCACGTCCGAGCGCAGCGGAGGCCACGACCCCACCCGCCGGTCCGGACAGCAGCACCGCCGCGGGCAGCTCCGATGCCGCGTCGATCGACATCAGGCCGCCGGATGAACGCATCACCTCGATGTTGTCGGGGAGGCCGGCATCGGCCGCCCGGTCCCGGAGCCGTCGCAGGTAGCCCTCGACGACCGGGGTCAGGTACGCGTTGAGCACGGTGGTCGACAAGCGTTCGAACTCACGGAACTCGCCGGAGACGACGTGGGAGGTCGACACGGCGACGTCGAGGTGGTCGCGCACACGCTCGGCGATCCGCTGTTCGGCGGCCGGATCCTCGTAGCCGTAGAGGAAGCTGATCGCGACGGCACCGGGGTCGTAGGCGGCGAGTCGCTCGAGCAGGTCGTCGATCGCGGCCGGATCATCGGGTGCCACCTCGAAGCGGCCGGGGCGGTCGACCAGGGGGGTGGGGCGGTCCACGAAGCTGTCATAGAGGCTGTGGCGGTCCTGGCGCCCGATCTCGATGAGGTGGGCGAAGCCGACGTCGGTGACCAGGGCGGTGCGCACGCCACGGCGCTCCAGCAGGGCGTTGGTCGCGACCGTGGTGCCGTGCAGGAAGGTGGTGACGGTCGTGTCCCCGAGCAGGTCACGGGCACCGGCGATCACGCCCTCGCTCTGATCCGGCGTGCTGGAGGTCTTGCCGATGTGCAGCACCCCACCGTCCCAGTGGGCGAGGTCGGTGAAGGTCCCACCGACGTCGACGCCGAGGGTCATCGGGCGTCCTGGTCGTCGGG
>JAWLFE010000161.1:0-1893 GCA_041685735.1 Nitriliruptoraceae bacterium | reverse complement strand
ACGTACTGGATCGGCGTCTGCTTGGCGAACCATCCTTCGGTGATGGGATTGATCCGAGGGAACCGCGCCACACCGTGACCTTGTCGTTCGCGAGTGTCGTTCGGGTCGGGTTGAGCCGAGTCGGGTCGAGTCGGGTCGGGGGAGGGCGCCGCGCTGGTGCGTCGGGCAGGATGTCCCGACGTGCCACGGCCCCGGGACGTCGACCGCTGACGTGGACCCGATCGGATTCGAACCGACGACTTCTGCCATGCAAAGGCAGCGCTCTGCCAGGCTGAGCTACGGGCCCTGGCGTCGCGCAGGATACGCGACGTCAGACCGTGTCGACGTCGCCCGGCGCGACGGGGCACACTCCGCAGGTGGCTCCCACATCGGGCGCCGGAACCCTCGCCCTGAGAGAGCACCGTGACCCTGTCGGATCCACCGCGCCCACGGGGGGTCGTCGCTGCCGGGCACCCGGACACCGTCGCGGCCGCGATCGAGATGCTGCGTGCCGGCGGCAACGCCTACGACGCCGCCGTCGCTGCCGGGTTCGCCGCTGCGGTCGCCGAGCCCGGCCTGTCGTCGCTCGCCGGGGGTGGGTTCCTGCTGGCCCGCACGGCTGGATCCGACGGACGGGCGCCCGAGGAGGTCCTGTTCGACTTCTTCGTCGACACCCCGGGTCGGGGTCGGGCCGACGTCGCGGCACCGCCGGAGCTGACGCCGGTCGTGGTGCGGTTCAAGGGCGCTGACCAGGTGTTCCACACCGGACACGGATCGGTGGCGGTCCCCGGCTGCCTTCCCGGCTACCTCCACGTCCACGACCGCCTGGGACGGCTCCCGCTGCGCCAGATCGTCGCCCCCGCCGTGCGGCTCGCCCGCGAGGGGGTGGTCATCGGACCCCAGCAGGCCGCGGTCGTCCGGCTGCTCGAACCGATCCTGACCGCCAGCGAGGAGGGTCGCGATCGCTACCTCGTCGATGGTGGCTCCTACACCGACGACGCGGTCATGGTCAACGAGCCCCTGGCGGGGTTCCTGGCCGCCATCGGTGATGGCGAGGTCCGGGGCTTCGACGATCCGGAGCTGTCGGGGGTCATCGAGGCGGACATGCTCGCCGGTGGCGGCGTGCTGACCGCCGAGGATCTGCGCAGCTACGAGGTGGTCGAGCGCACACCGCTGGCTGCCTGGCACCGCGGTGCACGGTTCCTGACCAACCCGCCACCCTCCTACGGGGGCACCCTGATCGCCCGGGCGCTGATGACCCTGTCCTCGCAGGGCGCGGCACCGGCGTTCGGGTCCGGCGAGGGCCTCCGCCAGCTCGCGGACACCCTCGATGAGGTCACCCGCTTCCACACCACGCCCCGCCTGGCGAGCAGCAAGGGCACGACCCACGTCAGCATCGCTGACGACGAGGGCAACCTCGCGTCCATGACCACGTCCAACGGCAGTTGCAGCGGGGTGATCCTGCCCGGCACGGGGGTGATGGCCAACAACATCATGGGGGAGGCGGACCTGCACCCGGCCGGCTTCCACACGGCCGAGGCCGGGGAGCGGGTCGGGTCGATGATGTCGCCCAGCATCCTGTTGCCCGCCGACGGGGAACCGGTCGTGCTGGGGTCCGGCGGCAGCGAGCGCATCCGCAGCGCGATCACCCAGGTGCTCGTCGGCATCCTCGATCACGGCCGGTCGCTGCCCGACGCGGTCGCCGCCCCGCGGATCCACTGGGACGGCAGCGCCGTGCAGGTCGAGCCGGGGTTCGATCCCCAGGCGCTCGAGGACCTGGCGGCGGACCGGCCCATCAACGTCTGGCAGGAGACCGACCTGTTCTTCGGCGGCGTCCATGCCGTACGCCCGTCGGGGGTCCGTGTCGGTGACGGGCGACGCGGGGGCAGCACGGACATCGCCTGATCGAGTGGT
>JAWLFE010000160.1:0-4603 GCA_041685735.1 Nitriliruptoraceae bacterium | reverse complement strand
GCCCTCGCCTACGCCGGCGCCGCGATGGGTGTGGTCTACGCCGGCGACCTGCTCACCTTCTTCGTGTTCTGGGAGATCAAGGCGATCGCGAGCACGTTCGTGATCCTCGCGCGCCGGACCGAGCGGTCCGGGCGGGCCGGGATGCGTTACCTGTTCGTCCACATCGTGGGGGGCAAGCTGCTGCTCGCCGGGGTGCTCGTGCATCTGGCGCAGACCGGGTCGCTCACCTTCGAGACCTTCGAGCCGGGTGTGGCGAGCACCCTGATCCTGCTCGCCTGCCTCATCTCCGCCGCCGTGCCACCGCTGCACGCCTGGCTCGCCGACGCCTACCCGGAGGCCAGCGTCGCCGGCACGGTCTTCCTCTCGGCCTACACCACCAAGGCGGCCGTCTACGCGCTGGCCCGGGGCTTCAACGGCTTCGAGATCCTCATCTACCTCGGCATCATCATGGCCCTGTACGGGGTCGTCTACGCGGTGCTGGAGAACGACGTCCGACGGCTGCTCGGCTACCACATCATCAGCCAGGTGGGCTACATGGTGGCGGCGGTCGGCATCGGCACGGAGATCGCGATCAACGGCGCGACCGCCCACGCCTTCGCGCACATCCTCTACAAGGGTCTGCTGCTGATGGGCGTCGGGGCGGTCATCTACGCCACCGGGCGCTCCAAGATGAGTGAGCTCGGTGGCATCGCCAACCGCATGAAGCCGGTGCTGGCGCTGTACATGATCGGCGCGGTGTCCATCTCGAGCTTCCCGTTGTTCAGCGGGTTCGTGTCCAAGGAACTGGTCGTCGAGGCCGCCTACCAGGGCGATCTGACCTGGCTGGTGATCCTGCTGAAGGTCGCCTCGGTCGGGACCTTCCTGCACACGGGCCTGAAGCTGCCCTACGGCACGTGGATCGGCACGCGCGGACTCGGTCCCACCACCAACGCCGGTGCGCAGATCCACGTCGGCTCGGTCGCCCGGTCGATGTACGTCGCGATGGCGATCGGCGCGGTGCTCAACACGGCGATCGGACTCGCGCCCGGGCTGCTCTACGAGCTGCTGCCGTTCCCCGTCGACTACACCCCCTACAGCTTCGGCAAGGTCGTCGAGAAGAGTCAGATCCTGCTGTTCACGGGCCTGGGCTTCTGGCTGCTCCTCGATCAGCTGCACGCCAAGGCGAAGATCTCGATCGACACCGACGTGGTCTACCGCCAACTGCCTCGCCGGGTCACCGCCGCGTTCGCCCGGAGCCGCACGGATGGCCAGGCAGCGCTTCCGGCTCCGGCCAGCACGCCGAAACGGCCGTTGATGCTCCGGATCGACGATGTCGTCCGTACGACGCCGGCCGGCCTGACCCCGACCTGGCTGCTCGGCGGGGTCCTGCTCACGGCATCCACCGTGCTCCTGCTGCTCGCGAGCGTGAACTGATGCGACGAACCCTGCGCTTCCTCACCCTGTTCGTGCTGCTCGGCGTGTTCTGGCAGATCCTGTCGGCACGGATCGATCCGTTGTTCATCGTGCTGGGCGTGCTGTCGTGCGCCGTCTCGGCCTGGTTCGGCGTGATCCTGCTCGAGGGCGTGATCTCGGCGCCGCGCAACAGCACCAGCGACCGCGCCGAGCAGATCACCACCGACCCGCACCCGACCGATCGCGCGCGTGTCGCGGTGAGCCCACGCCCCCGCATCGACCCGGTGCAGCTCATCGGCTACTCGCTGTGGCTGGTCACACGCATCCCGCCGGCCGGGCTCACCATCGCCCGGATCGTGCTCGATCCGCGTCTCACGCCACGCCCCGGGGTGGTGCGCTTCCGCACGGGCCTCGAGAGCCCGGTCGCCCGCTCACTGCTGGCGAACTCGATCACGCTCGTTCCGGGCACGATGACGCTCAACGTCATCGACGACGAGTTCGTCGTGCACGCGTTCACGCCGGACGCCGTCATCGATCTGGCCAACGCCGCGACGCAACGCCGCATCGCCCGCATCTTCCGGGTCGCCGGTGACGATCCACCGACGATGCGCTGGGACGAGATCCACGACGCGATGCCGGAGGAGCCTCAGTGAGCCCCTTCCTGCTGACCATGCTGGTCCTGCTCGCCCTGATGACGGCGGCGGCGCTCGTCCGGGTCGTGCTCGGACCGACGGTGTTCGACCGGCTCGTCGCCGTGTCGCTGGTCACCGTCAACGCGGTCGCCCTGCTCGTGCTGCTCGGCTTCGTGTTCGAGCGCGGTGACCTCTTCCTCGACATCGCCCTGGTCTTCGCCATGCTCTCGTTCCTGTTGCCGGTCGTCCTGGGGCGCTATTTCGAGGAACGACAGGACGGGGCGTCCCACGACGGCTCGCCCGTCGACGACCGATCGGACGACGCATGACGATCGTCGCCAACATCCTGATCGGCTCGGGGATCGCCTTCATGGTGGTCAGCACCGTCGCCCTGATCACCATGCCGGACCTCTACACCCGGGCCCACGCCGTCGCGAAGTCGGAGACACTCGGCCTGCTGCTGCTGTTCGCCGGACTGTTCTTCCGACCCGAACTGACCCTGAGCATGGCCGGACGGCTCGCACTGGTCGTCATCTTCTCCCTGCTCGCCAATCCCACCGGCGTCCACGCCCTGGTCCGCGCCGCGTCCCGCTCCGGTGCCCTCCCGTGGACCGTCATCGACCAGCGGCGTGCCGACGCCGAGCTGGAGGACCACTCATGATCCTCCCGCTCGACATCATCATCTTCGTGGTGCTCATCGCCACGGCCGTCATGTCCCTGTGGGTGCGTGACCTGTTGGCGGCCGTGGTGCTCCTGACGGCCTACAGCCTGTTCGCCGCCGTGCTGTTCGCCGGCATGTCCGCCGTCGACGTCGCGCTGGTCGAGGCCGGGCTCGGCGCCGGTCTGACCGGGGTCCTGCTCGTCATGGCCATCCTCGCGACGACGCGTCACGCCGAGCGCCAGCAGCGCTCGCCCAAGCGGCTGCTCGGCGCCGTCCCCATCGTCGCGTTCGTCGGCCTGCTGCTCTACGCCAGTACGGGGCTGCCCGACCGCGGCGACCCGGAAGCGCCCGGACAGCTCGGCGTCTCGGCCTACTACGTGGCCAACACGCTGGACGACACCCAGACACCCAACGTCGTGACGAGCCTGCTGGCCGACTACCGCTCGATGGACACGCTCGGCGAGACGATGGTCATCGTGACCGCTGCGTTGTCCACCACGCTCGTCCTGCTCCCGAGCCGGCGTCGCCGCGCTGACGACGACGATCAGGCGCTCAGCGCCGCCGGGCCCGGGCCCGTCGGCGACCCGTCCGAAGACGACCACGACCACCCGTCACCGGGTTCCGACGAGCCCGGCGGCGACTCGTCCCACGGTCCCGAGACCGACCCGTCACCGAGCCGGGAGGACCGCTGATGTTGACCGGCGCCTACCCCTCCGTCGTGGTCCGGGTCGTGAGCGCGTTGCTCACACCGTTCATCGTCGTGTTCGGGTTCTACATCATCGCCCATGGCCACTACGGCCCGGGCGGTGGGTTCGCCGGCGGCGTCTTCATCGCGGTCGGGGCGATCCTGCCTCGGCTCACGCTGCCCACCCACCTGTCCTACCGCCTCATCCCGGCCTCGATCGGGCCGATCGCGGCGGGTCTCGGGCTGCTCGGGTTCCTGCTGATCGGTGTGCTCGCCCTGCTCAGCGGTGATGCGTTCCTCGACTACGCCGCGTACGTGGTCGGCGACCTGGAGGCAGCACGTGCCCGTTACCTCGGCATCCTCGCGGTCGAAGCCGCGGTCGGGCTCGCCGTGGCCGGGGCGATGCTCATGATCTTCGACGTCCTCGCCGAGCGGGAGGACGAGTGATGGATGCGCTCATCGACCTCTTCCTCGCGCGCTACATCTACGCGTTCGTCCTGGTCCTGCTCGCCATCGGGCTCACCGGCGTGCTGCTCAAGGCAGATCTGCTCAAGAAGCTGATCGGTCTGACCATCTTCTCCACGGCCATCTACCTCTTCTTCATCGAGGGCAGTGTCCAGGACGATGCGACCGCACCGGTCATCGACGCCCGTGGCAGCGACCCGTCGCTGTACGTCGATCCGCTCCCCCACCTGCTGATCCTGACCGCGATCGTGGTCGGCGTCGGGGTCATCGGCGTCGGCTTGGCGCTGCTGGTCCGGATCCACCGCGCCTACGGGACCCTCGACGAGGACGTCATCGCCGCGCGGATCCTTGCGCCCAACAGCACCGGCGCGCCCGACACCAGCACATCATCGCCCGATCCGAGCGCCGGATCCGACGGCACCCGTGCACCCGACGACCGCCCGACCGGCGGGCACGACGGGGACGAGGTATGAGCCAGCTCCCCATCCTGCCGCTGCTGCCCCTGCTGTTCGGGGCCGTGCTCGCCGTGCTCGCCTCCGTCTGGCGTGCCGGCGCGGCACAGATCGTGGCTGTCGTCGCCACCGCCACCTCGCTGGTGCTGAGTGTCATCGGACTGTTCACCGTCACCGCCGACGGGCCGCTGAGCTACGAGCTCGGTGGCTGGCCACCGCCGATCGGTATCGAGTACGTGCTCGACCCGTTGTCGGGCTACCTCGCCGTCATCATCGGGCTGATCGGGCTGCTGGTCTGCATCTACCCGGTCCAGGC
>JAWLFE010000159.1:1703-4613 GCA_041685735.1 Nitriliruptoraceae bacterium | reverse complement strand
CGACCGGACCGTCAATGCGCCACGACGCAGCGCCTCGACGCCCTGGATCGCTGCCAGGATGCCGGCCATGGTGGTGATGCACGGCACGCCGTTGGTGACGGCGGACTGGCGGATCTCGTAGCCGTCGCCGCGCGTCCCGGAGCCGAACGGGGTGTTGAGCACGAGTCCGACCGCGCCGGACTCGATCAGGTCCAGGATGGACCGCTCCCCCTGCGAGACCTTGCCGACGACCTGTGCCGGGATCCCGGCACGCTGCAGGACGTCGGCCGTGCCACCGGTCGCGACGATGTCGAACCCGAGGTCGACCAGGCGCTTGACCGGGAACACGATCGCCCGCTTGTCACGGTTGGCGACCGACACGAACACGCTGCCCTTGGTCGGCAGCACCATCGATCCGGTGCCGGCCTGGGACTTCGCGAACGCAGCACCGAAGTCGACGTCGATGCCCATGACCTCGCCGGTGGAGCGCATCTCGGGACCGAGGAGCGAATCCACCCCCGGGAACCGGTCGAACGGCAGGACCGCTTCCTTGACCGCGATGTGCGGCGGGCGGGGTCCCTCGACGGCGTCCTGCGCGGTGATCAGGCCCTCATCGCGCAGGCCCGCCAAGGAGGCCCCCGCCATCACGCGGGCCGCGACCTTGGCCAGCGGCACCCCGGTCGCCTTGGACACGAACGGCACGGTCCGCGACGCGCGCGGGTT
The DNA here is from genome assembly GCA_041685735.1 of Nitriliruptoraceae bacterium. Classification (GTDB taxonomy): domain Bacteria; phylum Actinomycetota; class Nitriliruptoria; order Nitriliruptorales; family Nitriliruptoraceae; genus CSSed11-175R1. Next base: position 3,911 of record JAWLFE010000159.1, on the reverse strand, counting down.
GGCCTCGATGCACCACAGCACGTCGTCCTTCAGCGCGTACTGCACGTTCAGCAGTCCACGGACCTGCAGGCCCCGCGCGATGCCCTCCGTGACCCGCCGGATCTCCTGTTCCTGCCCGCGTCCGAGGGTGATCGGCGGCAGGGTGCAGGCCGAGTCGCCCGAGTGCACCCCGGCCTCCTCGATGTGTTCCAGGACGCCGCCGACGAACAGCTCCTCACCGTCGAACACGGCGTCGACATCGATCTCGATGGCACCTTCGAGGAAGCGGTCAACGAGGATCGCGGGGAGGTTCGCGGCGGAGGGCACCTTGCCGTCGAACAGGTCCGAAGCAGCGGAGATCAGCTCGTCGAGGTAGCGCTGCAGGCCGGCCTCGTCGTCGACGATCTGCATCGCGCGGCCGCCGAGCACGTAGGACGGGCGGACCAGGACCGGGTAGCCGACCCGCGCCGCGACGTCCCGGGCCTCGTCGAACGACCGGGCGATCCCGCCGGGTGGCATCGCGACACCGAGCGACTCCATCAGCGCGCCGAAGCGCCCACGGTCCTCGGCGGCGTCGATCGCATCGGGCGAGGTCCCCCAGATCGGGATGCCGGCCTCGTGCAGGCCCTGCGCGAGCTTCAGCGGGGTCTGGCCCCCGAGCTGCACGAGCACCCCGGCGGGCTGCTCACGGTGGCAGACCTCCAGGACGTCCTCGAGCGTCAGCGGTTCGAAGTACAGCCGGTCGGCCGTGTCGTAGTCGGTGGAGACCGTCTCCGGGTTGCAGTTGACCATGATGGTCTCGTACCCGGCGTCCTTCAGCGCGAACACGGCGTGCACGCAGCAGTAGTCGAACTCGACACCCTGCCCGATGCGGTTGGGCCCGGAGCCCAGCACGATGACCTTGTCGCGGTCCGAATCGCGGACCTCGTCCTCGTCGTCGTACGTCGAGTAGTGGTACGGGGTGAACGCCTCGAACTCGGCCGCGCACGTGTCCACCGTCTTGAACACGGGCCGGATGCCAGCGGCGTGGCGCCGTTCCCGCACAGCCCGCTCGGTGGTCTGCAGGATCGACGCGATGTGCGCGTCGGAGAACCCGTCGGCCTTGCAGTCGCGCAGCAGCTCGTCGGGCACCGCGTGGAGGTGTTCGTGGCCCCGCAGCAACCGGCGACGTTCCACCAGCTGCAGCATCTGGTCGACGAACCAGGGGTCGTAGCCGGTCAGCTGACTGATCCGGTCGACGTCCCACCCGCGCGTGAGCGCCTCGTCGACGGCGTGCAGCCGCTCGGCGGTCGGCCGGCGCAGTCGCTCCTCGATCGCGGCGTCGTCCTCCTCGATCGGCGGGGCCGCCCCGAACCCGATACCGCCGTTCTCCAACGAGCGCATCGCCTTGTTGAACGACTCCCGGAAGGTCCGCCCGATCGCCATGACCTCGCCGACCGACCGCATGCGGGTGGTCAGCGTGTCGTCGGCCCCGCGGAACTTCTCGAAGGTGAACCGCGGCGCCTTGACCACCACGTAGTCGATCGAGGGTTCGAACGCGGCCTTGGTCTCGCGGGTGATGTCGTTGGCGATCTCATCCAGCGAGTAGCCGATGGCGAGCTTCGCGGCGATCTTGGCGATCGGGAACCCGGTCGCCTTGGACGCCAGCGCCGACGATCGCGACACCCGCGGGTTCATCTCGATGACCAGCTGCCGCCCGGTCGCGGGGTCGACCGCGAACTGCACGTTGGACCCGCCGGTCTCCACGCCGATGCGCCGCAGCACCGCGAACGCCGCGTCGCGCATCTGCTGGTACTCGACGTCGGACAGGGTCATGGCCGGCGCCACGGTGATCGAGTCGCCGGTGTGCACGCCCATCGCATCCAGGTTCTCGATCGAGCAGATGATCACGCAGTTGTCGTTGCGGTCGCGCATCACCTCCAGCTCGTACTCCTTCCACCCGATGACCGATTCCTCGACCAGCACCTCGTGGACCGGCGAGTCGTAGAGCCCCTGGTGGATCATGCGGGTCAGCTCATCGTGGTCGTAGGCGATCCCACCGCCCTTGCCCCCGAGCGTGAAGGACGGACGCAGTACGACGGGATAGCCGTACTCCTCCGCCGCACCGAACGCCTCCTCGGCCTTGCGCACGTAGGTCGACTTGGGGGATTCCAGGCCGATCTCGTCCATCGCCTCCTTGAACCGCTGGCGGTCCTCGGCGGTCTGGATCGCCTCCAGGTCCGCACCCAG
>JAWLFE010000159.1:0-1603 GCA_041685735.1 Nitriliruptoraceae bacterium | reverse complement strand
CCCGGGGCCGCCTCCGGGTGGTACTGGACGCTGAAGGCGGGAACCTCGAGGCAGCTGAGCCCCTCGCAGACGTCATCGTTGAGGTTGAGGTGCGAGACCTCGACGCGGCCGTGCTCGGCGGTGTCGAACGTCAGCTCGGCGGACTGCTCGCCGAGGGAGGTGGCCTGGACCGCGAACCCGTGGTTGTGCGAGGTGATCTCCACCACGCGGTCGCTGCGGCGCAGGACCGGCTGGTTCACCCCGCGGTGTCCGAAGGTGAGCTTGTAGGTCTCCGCACCCAGCGCGTGGCCGAGCAACTGCGACCCGAGACAGATCCCGAACACCGGCACCTGCCCGAGCAGCGCGCGGGTCGTCGCGATGCCCTGCGCGACGGTGGCCGGGTCGCCGGGACCGTTGGACAGGAACACCCCGTCGGGTTCCAGCGCCAGCACCTCGTCGGCGGTCGTTGACGAGGGCAGGACGTGGACCTGCGCCCCCTGCTCAGTGAGGTAGCGGCCGATCGAGCGCTTGATCCCGAAGTCCAGGGCGACGACCCGGAACCGCCGTTCGGTCTGCGGGTCGAGCACGTAGGGCAGGTGGGTCGTGACCTCGGAGGCCAGCTCCGCACCCTCCATCCCGGGGCTGTCCTGCACCTTCGCCAGCAGCGCATCCGCATCCAGGATCTCGGTCGACAGCCCCGCGCGCATCGCCCCGCGGTCGCGCAGGTGGCGGGTCAGCCTGCGGGTGTCGACGCCATCGATGCCCGGGACCTCGGCGTCGGACAGGGCGTTGCTGAGGGTGTCCTCCGAGCGCCACGACGACGGGCGGCGCGCGGCCTCCTTGACGACGAACCCGGCGACCTGGATGCGGTCGGATTCCATGTCGGCGACGTTCAGCCCGTAGTTGCCGATGTGGGGGGCGGTCATCGCGACGATCTGGCGCCGGTAGGAGGGGTCGGAGAGGACCTCCTGGTAACCGGCCATGCCCGTGTTGAACACGGCCTCGCCGAGCACCGTGCCGGGTGCGCCGATCGAGCGACCCCGGAAGGTCGTCCCGTCCTCGAGGATGAGCAGGGCGTCCTGCGTCGAGGTGGTGAACAGGGGCGTCACGCGGGGACCTCCTGGTCGTTCGCGACCCGGCCATCACGCAGCGTGAAACGGCCACGGAGCAGGGTGTGGATGGGCTTGCCGGTCAGGGTGCGGCCGTGGAACGGGCTGTTGCGCGCGCGGCTGTGCAGGCGGGCGCCGTCCACGGTCCAGGTGTGGTCGGGGTCCACGACGGTCAGGTTGGCGGCCGCGCCGGCGACGATCGCGCCGCCGTGTCCGCGGACGTCACGCACCGCCGCCGGCCCGGACGTGAACCGGGCGACCGCGGTCAGCGGATCCAGCTGGCCAGTCGCGATCAGATCGGTGTTGACCACGGCGAACGCGGTCTCCAGCCCGAGCATCCCGCAGGGCGCGTGCTCCCACTCCTGGTCCTTCATCTCCGGCGGGTGCGGGGCGTGGTCGGTCGCGACCGCGTCGAGCGTGCCGTCGACGAGCGCCGCACGGAGCGCCTGGACGTCCTCGATGGTGCGCACGGGTGGGTTGACCTTCAGCACCGGGTCGTAGGAGCTGACCAGGTC
>JAWLFE010000158.1:0-4617 GCA_041685735.1 Nitriliruptoraceae bacterium | reverse complement strand
CTCAGCGGCCGTGGTAGCGGTTCTGCGCCGGTTCGAGGCCCTCGGTGACCAGCAACTCGATCGCGTCCGCTGCCTCGGCGAGCGCCACGTCGATCGTTGCCCGTTCGGTGGGGGCGAAGCGGCGGAGCACGTGGTCCTTGGCGGGCATGCGCCCCGGGGGGCGTCCGATCCCGATGCGGATCCGGTGGTACTCCGTGGAGCCGAGCGCCCGGTCGATGTCCTTGAGCCCGTTGTGCCCGGCGTGCCCTCCACCTCGTTTGAGGCGGAGCCGGCCGGGATCGAGGTCGAGGTCATCATGGCAGACGACGATCCGCTCCACCGGGACCTTGTACCAGGCCGCTGCCGCCTGGGTCGGGTCGCCCGAACGGTTCATGTAGGTGTCGGGGATCGCGAGCACGAGGCGGCCGGCCGACAGCCGGACCTCGGCGATGGTGCAGCGGGCCCGCTTGTTCCGCGACCACGTGCCGTGCTCACGGTCGGCCAGGACCCGTACCGCATCGGCCCCGACGTTGTGCCGGGTCGCTGCGTAGCGCTCGCCCGGGTTGCCGAGGCCGACCACCAACCAGCGATCGTCGGCCACGGTGTCCTCCGGGGGCGCGGTGCGCCGTCGCCACCGCGAGACCACCACGGGCGATCAGGCCTCGTCCGGTGCCTCGCCGTCCTCGGGCTCCTCGCCGATCAGCTCCGGCTCGTCCGCCTCGACGCCGGCGCCCTCCTCGAGGGCCTCCAGGGCCTCCTCGGAGATCGGGGCGTTGATGGTGACGATGGTGCGCTCGGGGTCGATGTCGAACTCCGCGCCCGCCTGCAGGATGTCGCCGAGATCCTCGACCCGCTTGACGTCGCCGATCTCCAGGCCCTCGACGGACAGCTCCAGGGAGTTCGGCACCTCCAGCGGCTTGACCAGGATGGGCACGGTGTAGAGGATCTGGTTGATGACGCCCGCGGCGTCGCCGAGGTCGTCCTCGCCGACGAGGTGGATCGGGACCTCGACCGCGATCTGCTCGTCCTTGTTCACCGCGAGGAAGTCGACGTGGTGCATCTCCCGCTTGACGACGTGACGCTGGATGTCACGGGCCACGGTCAGGTGGGTCTCCCCCGCCACCTCGAGCCGGATCAGGGCGTTGGCCCCGGCCTCGGTGTGCAGCGCGTGGAAGAGCTCGAGCGCGTCGACGTGCACCGGGGTCGGGTCCACCTTGTAGCCGTAGACGATGCCGGGCACACGGCCCGTTCGGCGCAGGCGGCCGGTGGCACCCTTGCCGAGCTCCGTACGGGTCTCGGCGGTGATGTTGAGCTGATCGGACATCGCGGTTCCTTCGCGTGGCGGGTCCCCAGCGCGGGTCGGTCACCGGCATGACGGCGGCGAGGTGTCACGTGGGGCGCACGTGGTCCCGGACGTCTCTGGCCAGCTCGGCGCTGCGATCGAACCCGCCGGGTGACACGCGCTCGGCCCGCGTCGAACGCGGGCCGTGGTTAGAACGGTACCGCCGCGCTGGCCACGGCGGCAACCGTCACACGTTCTCGCCCTGGAAGATCTCGGAGACCGACTGGTCCTCGAACACCGCCCTGAGCGCCGAGGCCAGGATGGGGGCGATCGACAGCACCACCAGCTTGGAGGTGCGCCGCTCCGGTGGGACGGGGATCGTGTTGGTCACCACGACCTTCTCGATCACGGACTCCTCGAGCCGCTGGGCGGCCGGTCCGGAGAAGATCGGGTGGGTCGCGCAGGCGATCACCCGGCGGGCGCCCCGCTCCTTCAGCAGCTCGGCAGCGCCGACGATCGTGCCGGCGGTGTCGATCATGTCGTCGACCAGGATGGCGTCACGGCCCTTGACGTCACCGATGACGTCCAGGGTCTCCGACACGTTGTGACGGTCCGGATCCCGGCGCTTGTGCAGGATCGCGATGGGCGCGCCGAGCTGACCGGCGAACTTCTCCGTCAGCCGCACCCGACCCGCGTCCGGGGAGACGATGACCCGGCTCTCGGCATCGGTGTGCTCCACGATCCACGACTTCAGCAGCGGTAGCGCGGTGAGGTGGTCGAAGGGGTCGTGGAAGAAGCCCTGGATCTGCCCGGTGTGCAGGTCGACCGACATGATCCGGTCCACCCCGACGGACTCGTACATGTCGGCGATCATGCGGGCGGAGATGGACTCGCGCGAACGGGCCTTCTTGTCGGAGCGCGCGTAGCCGTAGTACGGGATCACCGCGACGGTCCGCTTGGCGGAGGCGCGCTTGAGCGCATCCAGCATGACCAGCTGCTCGATGATGTAGTCGTTGATGCTCATCCCGTCGGGCAGGCTGAGGTGGGACTGGAGCACGTAGGCGTCCGCGCCACGCACCGACTCGGTGAAGCGGGCGTAGAGCTCCCCGTTCGCGAACTGGGACAGCTTCACCTGCCCCAGCCGCATGCCGAGGTGGTCGGCCACCTCGCGGGCCAGCTCCGGGTACGAGGACCCGGAGAAGATCATCATCCGCTTCCTGGTGGTGACTTCCATGGGCTCCCCGAGCCGGCGGTGGGTGGGAGCGACGCTAGCTGCCTGCAGCGCTGCCGTCGGCACCGGCGCGGCGCCAGGTGGCCTGCTGCCACCTCGATCGGGTCGTCAGCCGCGGCGGCGCTCGGTCCAGCCCTCCTTGACGGTCTGGCGCGAACGGGCGATCGCCAGCGCGCCCGCCGGCACGTCGTCGGTGATGGTGGACCCGGCGGCGGTGTAGGCGCCCGCGCCGATCGTGACGGGCGCGACGAGCATCGTGTCGCAACCGACGAAGGCCCCGTCCTCGACGGTGGTGTGGGACTTCGTGGTCCCGTCGTAGTTGACGGTGATCACCCCGCACGCGATGTTGACCCGTTCGCCGACGGTGGCATCACCGACGTACGCCAGGTGCGGGATCTTCGACCCCACGCCGAGCGTCGCGTTCTTGGTCTCCGCGAACGCGCCGACCTTGGTGCGCTCGCCCAGCACCGTCCCCGGGCGCAGATGGGTGTAGGGACCGACGCTTGCCCGCGGCCCGATCGTGGCCCGCTCGGCCCGCGTCGAGTGCACGGTCGCGTCCTCCCCCACGGTGCACGCGGTGAGGTGGCTGTGGGGTCCCACGACCGCGCGGGCGCCGACCCGTGTGCCCGCCTCCAGGATCGTGCCCGGCAGCAGCTGCGCATCGACGCCCACCTCGACGTCGACGTCGACGTAGGTGCTGGCCGGATCGGTGACGGAGACCCCGACCTCGACCATCAGGTGGTCGAGGTGCCGGCCCCGCAGCACCCGTGCCGCGTCCGCGAGCTGTGACCGGTCGTTGACCCCGGCGATCTCGTCCCCGTCGGCGAGGACGGGGGTCACGGGCGCATCACCGGCCACGAACCTCGCGAGCACGTCGGTGAGGTAGACCTCGCCCTGGGCGTTGTCGTCACCCAGGTCATCCAGCGCCGCCGCCAGGCGCGTCCGGTCGAGCAGGTACATCCCGGCGTTGATCTCCGTGATCGTGAGCTCCTCCTCGGTCGCGTCCCGGTGCTCGACGACCCGGGCGACAGCTGCGTCCCGGGTGCGCACGACCCGCCCGTAGCCGGCGGGATCGTCGAGGTGGGCGGTCAGCATCGCGCCGCCGCCGGTCGCTCCGGCCGGGCCCATCACGTCGGCACCGGCATCCAGGAGGTGCTGCAGGGTGGTGCTGGTCAGCAGCGGGGTGTCACCGGGCAGGACGAGCACACGGTCGACGTTCGCGTCGAGCGCAGGCATCGCCTGCTGCACGGCGTGCCCCGTCCCGAGCTGGTCGTGCTGGAGGACCGTCGCGGTACCCGGGACACCGATGGCCTCGACCTCGGCGCGGACCTCGTCGGCCTGGTGACCCACCACCACCAGCACCTGCGCGAGCCCGAGTGGTCGGACCGCCTCGAGCACGTGGCCCACCAGGCTGCGGCCGGCCGCGCGATGGCGGACCTTGGCGGTGTCGGAACGGAAACGGGTGCCCTTGCCTGCTGCCAGGATGACGGCGGCGACGTCGGACATGGTGGCTCCTCACGGTCGTAGGTCCGGCCTACCCCTGTCGGGGGCGATGTTCGGGCGTGCGCCCGCCTCTCGCGTGCGGTCAACGCCCGGACGCGATCGTTCTCGTCGTCGATCGCGGCGGGCATCTCCCCGTGGCGACGGTAGCCATCCCGGCTGGGCGGTCGCTGGTCGGTCGCGGCGCGGCCGTTCGGTGGGGAACCCGTGTGGGGCCGTGGGGTGGTCACAGGCCGGGGGTGTCGTGGGTTGAAGCCGTCCGGGGTGGGTCGGGTGAACCCGTCCGGGGTGGGTCGGGTTGCCGTCCGGGATCCGGGGTGGGTCCCGTTGCCGGCCCTGGCCCGGGTCGTCGCCGAGGGTTGCCGTCCGCGGTTGCCACCCGCGGTCGGTGTGCGTCGGGTTGCCGTCCGCGGTTGGGGTGGGTCGGGTTGCCGTCCGGGATCCGGGCCGGGTGTGGGTGGCAACCGGCCGGGTGTGCGCTGTGGCTGGCCGGGTGTGCGATGCACGGCTCCATCGACCGCAGACTTGCATACCGAACAGGTGTTCGGTACTGTTGTTGGTGCCGAGGTTCGCATCCGGGGGCGGATGGGATACCGAGACGTGACGTTCACACCGAAGGGTTCAC
>JAWLFE010000157.1:0-4625 GCA_041685735.1 Nitriliruptoraceae bacterium | reverse complement strand
CCACCCGAGGCGCGCGCCCCGGCGATGAGCTCCTGCAGGAACAACGGGTTGCCCCCGCTGCGCTCGACGAGCACCTGCAGATCGTGCGTGGACATCGGCTCCTGCTCGGTGGCCGTGCGCGCCAGCTCCACGAGCGTGTCGTCGTCGAGCCCCTGCAGCTCGATGGTGGTCACCGCGACGTCGCTGACGAGCCGGTCGTCACGGGTCCGGCGCGAGGTGCAGACCACCCACGGCTGGTCCGCCAGCTCGACCGCCAGCGCGTGGAGCAGATCGACCGACGCCTCGTCCAACCACTGCGCATCCTCGACGGTGAGCAGCACGGGTTCGTTCCACCGCCAGCGCAGCAGCTCCAGCACGACCTGGTGCAACCGGGGCCGCAGGAACTGCTCATCGAGGTTCCGCGTCGCGGGGGTCGCCGGCAGCTCGGTCCCGTAGGCGATGGCGATCAGCGGGGCCCACTCGAGCAGGTCCGGACGCTCCCGCTCCAGCACGGCCAGCAGATGCTCGGCCGCGACCGCCGGCGTCGCCTCCGCCGGCGCACCGAGCTCCTCGCGCAGCAGCTTGCGGATGGTCGCGTAGGGCGTCGACGCGCGGTGCAGCTCCCCCACCAGCTCGATGACGCGTCGATCGGTCGTCACCGCCCGGAAGGCCTCGAGCAGCCGGGACTTGCCGATCCCCGCCTCGCCGACCACGTCCACGAGTTGTCCGGATCCGTCCAACGCTGCGGCGGTGACCGCGGTGAAGGTGGCCAGCTCGCCCTCGCGACCGACGAAGGGCAGCTCGCCGGGGTCACGCGATGCCCGGATCCCGACCACCGGACCGATCGCGGAGGCGTTGACCGGTTGCGACTTGCCCTTGACCGCGAACGGCAGCAACGGGTCGGTGCGGAACAGCGTGCGCGAGGCAGCGAGCAGGTCGTCGGTGGCCAGGATGGCACGCGGCAGCGACCGGGCCATCAGGCGTGCCGCGAGGTTCACGACATCGCCCATCACCGTGTAGGCGCGCCGGTACGACGGGCCGACGTCACCGACGAACACCTCGCCGGCATGCACGCCGATCGCCACGCCCAGCCGGGTCGGGCGCTCCACGATGTCCCGGAGCGCGAGCAGCAGACGCTCCTGATCGTTGCCCTCGGAGGTCGGCGCACCCGTGACCAGGATCAGCTTGCCGCCATCACGATCGATGTCGGAGGCCAGGAAGGTCACCCCGTGGTGGTCGGCCGCCTGCTGCACGCCCCGGACGAGTTCGTCCAGCGCCGCCGCAGCCGCGTCACCGCCCTCGCCGACGAGCGCGTCGAGCCCGATGAACCGCAGGAACGCCACACTGACCCGGCGGTGCTCGGCCGCGCCCTCCGAGTCGGCCAGCGCGACGCGCAACGCCGCCGGGATGCCCTGGGCCACCAGGTCGGGACCCGTCGGCTTGGGCAGGCTCGCGGGATCGCGCTGCGGCGCTGCGGGGGCCGCCACCAGGAGCCGGCCCGGACCGAGCTCCGCGCCCAGCAGCGGCGCTTCGAGCGCACCGGCGGTGCCGGGTCCGACCACGATCTGCCCGGCGTCCGCGGCCGACTCCATCCCCACGGTCGCGGTGGCGACCGGCCCACCGACCACCAACTCGCGGTGGGATCCGCCGACGAGGAACAGGTCCACGTCACCGGACTCGATCCCGATGGACATCTGGAGCGCGATGGGGCCGACGGAGGTCTGCAGGCTGCCCAGCTCGTCCAGCGCCGCGCGCATGTCGTGGGCGGCTCGACAACCCCGGGCGACGTGTTCGTGACCGCTGAACAGCAGCAGCAGGGCGTCGCCCCCGAACTTCAGCAGGCTGCCGCCGCCGGTGTAGGCGACCTCCAACAGCGCCTCGAAACAGGTGTTGATCGTGTCGGTCAACTCCTCCGCACCGACGCGGCCGAGCTCGGCGAGCCGCTCCGACAGCGCGGTGAAGCCCGACACGTCGACGAAGACCAGGGTCGCATCGATCGAGCGCCAGGTGGCCTCCGGTTCGTCCCGGAGCCAGTCGAGCATCACGCGGGGGGTGTAGGCGCTCAACATCGTGGCGCCACCTCCCAGGTCCGATCCGTCGCGCGTCGACGCCGACGGAACGATCGCGGCTTCTCTGCTCGCGACGCTACCCGCCTCAGGCCCACAGCGTCCCGGAGATCGAGGAGGCGATCGCCTTGACGTCACCCGGTGCGTAGGCGCCGGTCGAGAGGTACTTCCAGCCGCCGTCGGGGGACAACGCGACGACGTGGGATCCTTCGGGCAGCCGCTTGCACACCCGCTGGGCCACGACGATCGAGGCGCCCGTGGACACCCCGGCGAAGATGCCCTCGTGCTCGGCCAGGTCGCGCGTCGCCTGCAGGGCCTTGAGCGAGTTCACCTTGATCCGGCTGTCGAGCACCGACTGGTCGAGCACCTCGGGGACGTAGCCCTCGTCGAGGTTGCGCAGGCCGTAGACCAGGTCGCCGTACTCCGGCTCCGCGGCGAACACCTTGATGGCCGGGTTCCAGACCTTCAGGCGCTTGCCGGCCCCGGTGACGGAGCCGCCGGTGCCGAGCCCGGCGACGAACGCGGCGACGTCGGGCAGGTCCGCGATGATCTCCGGCGCGGTCGTCTCGTAGTGGGCGAGCGCGTTGGCGGCGTTGCCGTACTGGAACGGCATGAACACCTCCGGATCGGCGGCCGCCAGCTCCCGCGCGACCCGCACCGAGCCGTTGGAGCCCTCCGTCGCGGGCGAGAACACGATCTGCGCCCCGAACATCGTCAGCAGCTGCTTGCGTTCCTCGGAGGTGTTCTCCGGCATGACGCAGGTCAACGGGTAGCCACGGACCTTGCAGATCGCCGCGAGCCCGATCCCGGTGTTGCCGGAGGTCGGCTCCAGGACCCGCTGGCCGGGCTGGAGCCGCCCGAACCGCTCGGCCTCGTCGATGAGGTACTTGGCCACCCGGTCCTTGACCGAGCCCGTGGGATTGTGCCCCTCGAGCTTCAGGTGGATCGTGTAGCCCGCCGGTGACAGCCGTGGCAATCCGACGAGCGGCGTGTTGCCGACCGCCTGGGAGATGTCACCGAAACGCACGTGCCCTCAGCCCTGCGCGCCGCCGGCGACCGCCGGCATGATCGCGATCTCGCCGTCGTCCTCGACCGGCGTGTCGATCCCGGACACGTAACGGATGTCCTCGTCGTCGACGTAGACGTTGATGAACCCCCGGACCTCGCCGTCGTCGAGCAGGTCGTCGCCGAGCCCGGGGTGGTCCGCGATGAGCGCGCCGAAGACCTCGCGGACGGTGCCGCCGGGCGCGGCCACCTTGGCCTCACCATCGGTGTGCTTGCGCAGGACGGTCGGGATGCGGACAACAGCCATGACAGGGGACCTCGCTTCGGGTCGAGATACTCGACGAAGGGCAACGGTGGACGCGGGCGGGGGTCGGACTGCTACCACGCGGACCGGCGGGTCCGAGGGTAGCCGGGCGGGTCATCGCTCCCCACCGGGGTCACCATCCCACCTGCGCTGGACACAACGCCGACCGGCGCGCCGTGCTTCCCGCGGACAGCCTCGATCCTCGATCCGTGCGCGCTACGGTCCGCCGCCCACCGCCCGTGAGGATGTGATGCAGACGATCCCGATCGACCGGGCGCGCCGGATCGCGTTGCGGGCGCTGGGGCTGGCGGACGGCCGGCCGGACCCGGGGACCCGTCGCGACGTGCGCCACCTGCGTGGTGTCACCGACCGGCTGGGCATCGTCCAACTCGACAGCGTGAACGTGCTCGCCCGGGCGCATGCGATGCCCTTCTGGTCGCGGCTCGGGGCGCACGATCACCCCGCCCGCGACCGGCTGTTGTGGCACAGCGGGGAACTGACGGAGGGGTGGGCGCATGTCGCGTCGCTGACCCCGGTCGCCCACTGGCCACTGCTCCATCACCGACGGGCGGCGTTCCGGACCGGCGACCGGCGAGCCGCCTTCGAACGGGAACATCCGGGCCTGCTCGAGCGCATCCTCGACGAGGTCACCGACGCCGGACCGACCAGCGTCACCGACCTGATCGACGCCGGGGGGCGTACCGGTCCGTGGTGGGGCAACCCGCGCGGCAAACGAGCGCTGCAGCAACTGTTCCTCGGCGGGGAACTGGCGGTGCACCACCGCACCGGCAACTTCGTCACCGTCTACGACCGGACCGACCGCGTGCTGCCCGCCGAGGTCCTCGACACGCCGCCACCACCGCGGGACGAGTCCCGTCGTGCGCTGTTGCTGATCGCCGCCCGGGCGCACGGGATCGGCACCGCCGCCGACCTGGCCGACCACCATCGCCAGGCGATCCGTCCGGCCCGTCGCATCCTCGACGAACTGGCCGCCGAGGGAGCTCTTCGGGAGGTCCGGGTCGCGGGCTGGGGTGACGAGCCGGTCTACCTCGATCCGGAAGCGACCACCCCGCGTGAGCTGCGCGCCGCCACGCTGGTCTCCCCGTTCGATCCGGTGATGTGGTTCCGCGACCGGACCGAGCGGCTGTTCGATCTGCACTACCGCATCGAGATCTACGTCCCGGCCGCGAAGCGGGTCCACGGCTACTACGTCCTGCCCTTCCTCCTGCGCGACCGGTTCGTCGCCCGCGTGGATCTCAAGGCCGACCGCC
>JAWLFE010000156.1:0-4627 GCA_041685735.1 Nitriliruptoraceae bacterium | reverse complement strand
AGATGGCGGCGCCTGCTAGCGCAGTCGCTCGGACAGATGGCGGCGCCTGCTAGCGCAGTCGCTCGGACAGATGGCGGCGCCTGCTAGCGCAGTCGCTCGACGATCATCGCCATGCCCTGGCCGCCACCGACACACATCGTCTCCAGCCCGAACGTGCCGTCGCGGTGCCGCAGGCCGTTGAGCAGCGTGCCGGTGATGCGGGCGCCGGTCATCCCGAACGGATGACCGACCGCGATCGCGCCACCGTGCGGGTTGAGGCGCTCGTGGTCGATCCCGAGGTCCTCCGCCGACGGGATCACCTGCGCGGCGAACGCTTCGTTGATCTCCACGATGTCCATGTCACCGATCGACATGCCCGCCCGGGCCAGGGCCTGGGTCGAGGCCCCGACGGGACCGAGGCCCATGATCTCCGGATCCAGCGCCGACACCCCGGTGGACACGATCCGTGCGAGCGGCTGGATCCCGAGCTCGGCGGCCTTGGTATCGCTCATCACGATCACCGCGGCCGCACCGTCGTTCAGCGGGCAGGCGTTGCCAGCGGTCACGCGTCCATCCGGGCGGAACACCGGCTTGAGCTCGGCCATCTTGTCGCGGTCGGCGGGACGCGGCGAGTCATCGGTGGACAGGGTCTCGCCGTTCGGGAGGTCGATCGGGGTGATCTCGTTGGCCCAGAACCCGTCCGCCTGTGCCTTGGCGTACCGGGCCTGGGACTCGAACGCGAAGTCGTCCATCGCCTCACGTGACACGCCCTTGACGAGTGCGAGGTTCTCCGCCGTCTGGCCCATCGGGATGTAGATGTCCGGCAGTTCCGAGGGCTCCCAGGCATCCGCGCCCGTCTCGGCGGCCTGCTTGGTGCGTTCCTGGGCCGCATCGAACCGCGGGTTCATCGTCTCCGGGTGCGAATCCGAGTTGCCCTTCACGTAGCGGGACACCATCTCGACACCTGCGGAGACGAACACATCGCCCTCGCCCGCCTTGATCGCGTGGAACGCCATGCGTGTGGTCTGCAGGCTGGAGGCGCAGTACCGGGTGAGGGTCGTCCCAGGGGTCTCCCAGCCGAGCAACGTCGTCACCACACGTGCCATGTTGAAGCCCTGCTCACCACCCGGCAGCCCGCAGCCGAGGTGCAGGTCGTCGATGTCCTCGGGCGACAGCTCGGGGACCTGCGCCATCGCCGCACGGACGATCGTGGCGGTCAGGTCATCGGGCCGGAGCTCGGTCATCGAGCCCTTGAAGGCCCGACCGATCGGGGTGCGGGCGGTGGCGACGATCACGGCTTCAGGCATGGCGGTCCTCCCAGAACGCACGGGAACTGCAGCGGCCCCGCAGGCTACTCGTCCACCCGCGACCCCACCGGCCAGCGGCCGTCACCGCGCACCACCGCTAGACATCCTCCAGACACCGTCACCGGTCCGCCGCCGTCGCCGACCAACGGCCCGCCCGCCGCCGCACCGCGATCGGCAGGCCGAACGCCGCACTGACGGCGGCATCCGTCAGCACCTGGTCGACGCCACCGCCGGCGAGCGTCCGGCCGCCCCGCAGCAGCAGGGCCGCGACGATGCCCGTCGGCAGTTCCTCGAGGTGGTGGGTGACCATCACGACGGTCGGACCGTCCACGTCCGCCAGCAGGGCATCGAGGTCGGCCAGCAGCGACTCGCGGCCGCCGAGGTCCAGCCCGGCGAAGGGTTCGTCCAGCAACAGCAGCTCCGGCTCCGCGACCAGCGCGCGGGCGATCCGGACCCGTTGCCGTTCCCCCTGCGACAGGGTGTCGACGCGCCGCTCCGCCAGGTGCACGGCACCGACCCGGCCCAGCGCGGCGAGCGCCGCGTCCCGGAGCTCCGGGTCGTCGAGGATGCCCGGCGGGGGCCACAGCCCACCCTGCCGAGCGACCGCGACCAGGGGGAACGCCGCTGCCCGCTCGTGGGTGAGCGGATCGAGTCCCACCGACACGAACCCGATCCGGGGACGCAGTTCGCGCAGGTCCCCCCGGCCGAAGGTCATGCCGAGCACGGTCGCCGACCCCCGCGTCGGATACAGGTAGGTCGACAGGATCCGCAGCAGGGTGGTCTTGCCGGCACCGTTGGGACCCAGCACCGCCAGGTGTCCACGCGCGTCGACATCCAGATCGACGTCATCCAGGATGGTCGCCCCGTTGACGGTCACACCGACCCCGCGCAGCGCCGCGATGCCGCCCGTGCTCTCCACAGCCCGGCTCACGCGGCGGTCCGCGCGATCGGACAGGACATGCAGCGGGGACCGCCACGGCCCCGGGGCAGCTCGTACGACGGGATCGTGTGCACGGTGATCCCCGCAGCCTCGAGGATCTCGTTGGTGGCGAGGTTGCGCTCGTAGGCGATGACCACCCCCGGTGCGATGGCCAGGGTGTTGTTGGCGTCGTTCCACTGCTCGCGCTCGGCCCGGATCGACCCCAGCGCGGGTTCGATGCCGCGCACCGCCGGCAGGCCGGCGGCCCAGGCCAGCCCGTCGAGGAAGTCGTCGGCCCCAGTCACCGTCAGCCGGCCGCCGGGTCCGGGCACCATCTGGTAACAGGACAGGTGGGCGGTCATGCGGGGGTAGGTGATGAAGGTGTCGAGGTCCACCTGCGTCACGATGGTGTCGAGGTGCATCGCCGCCCGGACCTTGGGCAGGTCGACCGCCAACACGCGGTCCACGACCCCGGCGGCGAACAGGCGGGCGGCCAGCGCCTCCACCCCCGCGGGCGTGGTGCGTTCCGACAGGCCGATGGCCAGCCCCCGTTCGCCGACGACCAGCAGGTCACCGCCCTCGAAGGTGGCCGGGTAGTGGTCGAACGGGTCGCCGCCGAACCAGACGGGGGCGGCGGCGAACCGGGGATGCTCGCGGTAGACGGTGCGCAGCAGGTCGGTCTCACGGCGGCGGACCGGACGGTTCATGGGCGACAGCACGACGCCCTCGCCGACCCACGCCGAGGAATCCCGGGTGAAGACCAGGTTCGGCAGCGGTTGCAGGACCATGTCCGTCGGCGCGCTGGCGACCGCCACCAGACCGTCCAGGTCACCCGCTTCCTCGAGCGTGACCCCCGCGATCAGGTGGTCGACCAGTTCCCGTGGCGTTCCCTGCTGCACGAGCTCCCGCACGCGATCGACGGCCTGGGGCCCGCAGGTCGTCTCGGTGACGTGTCGCTCCGTCAGTGCGGCGGCCAGGACCGGATCCGCGGCCACCTCGGCGAGCAGTTCCTCGACGTAGAGGACCTCGACGCCGTTGGACCGGAGCACGTCGGCGAAGGCGTCGTGCTCCCGTTGCGCGTGTTCGAGCCACAGCAGCTCGTCGAACAGCAGCTCGTCCTTGTTGGACGGGGTGATCCGGCTGAGCTCCTGACCGGGACGGTGGAGCAGCACGCTGGACAGCGGCGCCACCTCGGAGCGGATGGAGGGGGTCACGACGTGTGGCCCTTCGGACGGGTCGCGGGGGTCCCGTCGGAGTCGCGGCGGGTCGGGCAGGACCGGGTCGGGCAGGACCGGGTCGGGCAGGACCGGGTCGGGTAGGGCCGGATCGAGCGGCGTCGCCTCATGGGTCGGGCACCGTGCGGGGTGCGCCGACCCCCAGCTTGCCCGTCGGCGCGAACCAGCGCCCGTCGGCGGGCAGCGCCTCGAGCGTGATGCGCGGCAGCGGTTCGGCGAACAGCCCCTCGACCGCTTCCAGGTCGACGAACCGGACCCCCGGCGCGGTCGACAGGCCACCCGCGTACTCGGCGAACCCCAGGACCGTGACGGCCACGCCCTTGTCGAGGAGGTCCGCGAGCGGGCCGATGAACGCACGGGCATCGTTCGACCCGACGTAGACGGCGTCGAGGTCACCGGTGTCGTACTGATCCCACAGGTGGTCGATCATGTCGTCATCGACGTCGCTGTCGCCGTCCTTGGGCTTGGCGAACACGTGGAAGCCCTGTTCGAGCAGCCACAGCACCCAGCCTCGCAGCGGCCCGGCGACGTGGGGCGCGACGTTGACGAAGACCGACGCGCTGACCTCGTCGGCCTCGTCGGCGTGATCGACCAGCCACCGCCCGAGGACCGCCATGTCCGGCCGCTCCTTGGCCGTCGGCTTGTCGTCGATGATGTTGGCCAGCGTCATGTCGACGTTGGGCGCGTCCCAGACCAGGACATGTCGTCCCACGATGGCTCCTCGCATGGCTCGTGGGCAACGTAGCCGTGTCGGAGGTGTCGACGCGGCGGCCGGTCACCGTCGGCGCGGTCGCCGCGGCGGCTCGACCTCGGCGTGTTCGGCTACGCGGCGGCGGGTCCGCGGCTGACGACCAGGTAGACGCCCGTCACGATCAGCAGCGCCCCACCGATGCGCAGGGGATCGAGTGCCACGGCCCGGTCCGCCAGTCCATAGGTCTCGATGGCGAACCCGACCAGCAGTTGCACGCCGGTGACCACCGCCAGGGTGGAGGCCAGGCCGATCCCGCCGACCGCGATGGCGATACCGGTGACGAGCAGGACCCCGGCGACGCCCCCGAGCAGCCCCCACGGCGCCTGCCGGACGACCGCGAACTCGAAACTGAACCGCGGGATCACGAGCACCCCGACCACGGCGAAGATCAGGCCACCGACGTGGACCCAGGTGGAGGCGACGAACGGGTGCACAC
>JAWLFE010000155.1:0-4707 GCA_041685735.1 Nitriliruptoraceae bacterium | reverse complement strand
GCCGGCGCCTGCCGCTCAGCGGTGACCGGGGTGCTGAACCCCTCGAGCGCGAGGGTGAAGCGCTCGACCTTCACCGGTCACCACCACATGGCGGAACGGGGATGGACCGCATGACGTCATGCCTCCCGGCCTCAGGCGGCACCGGGAACGCCTGCGCTCCACACGGTACCCACGACCCCGTCGGTGGGGTCGGTCCGAGCCTCGACTGGCCGCGCAGCGTAGTGGCTGTCAACGCCCCTCGGGCACGGCGACCACGACGGGGCACGGGCTGTGCGCGACGACCTGGTGCGTCACCGAGCCGAGCAGCAGGCCCCGGAAGCCGCCGAGTCCACGGGCACCGACGACCATCATCAACGCGCCCTTGGCGACCTCGCACAGCACCGCCGCCGCGCCGCCGGCCATGACGGTGGTCGTGATCGGGACGTCACCTGCGCCACCTGCTTCGGCCAGCACCTCGGCGATGACCTCCTCGGCCGCCCCCCGCAGTTCGTCGTCGGAGGGCAGCGTCACGACCGCGGGGAGCGCGACGAGTTCCGGCGTCGGGTAGGCGTGCACCAGTTGGACCTCGGCACCGTGCACCGCCGCTTCCTTCAGGGCCCACCGCAACGCGCGACGCGCGTCCTGCGAGCCGTCGATCCCGACCACGATGCGTTCCATGGCGACCACTCCTCTCGGTCGACCTCGACCGGGTTGCGCCATGCGCCACCAGCGCGACCCGCTCCATGACGCCCTCATGATGCCCCCTCGACGGTGTACCGACCAGGGCCGCTCGGGCCGTCCGACAGAGACGTTCGGCCTCCGCCGGCTCGGTGGGCCTACGCTGACGCCCGGCTGATCACGAGGAGGGTTGGGGTGCGTTATCCCGAGCGGCTGCTGACCGAGGACGAGGACATCCTCCACCAGTTCCGTCCGCACTGGCGGGTCCTGCTCCCGGCGCTCGGCTGGGCCATGCTGTTCGCGGCACTCGTCGGTTTCACGTTCGCGTTCGCCGCGTCGGACCAGCCCTACGGGCTGTGGGCGTTGGGCATCGCGGTCGTGCTCTGGTTGCTGCTGTCGACCAAGCGCCTGCTCCGGTGGTGGTTCACCAACTACGTGTTGACGACCGAACGCATCATCGTGCGTTCCGGGATGGTCGCTCGTGAAGGCACGGAGATCCCGCTGGAGAACATCAACAACGTGCTGTTCACCCAGAAGGTGCTCGAACGGCTGCTCGGCTACGGCGACATCCTGGTCGAGTCGGCCGGGCAGACCGGGCAGAGTCGGCTGATGGACATCCCGGATCCGGAGGCGTTCCAGTCCGAGATCTACCGGGCCCGGGAGCTGCGCAGCCTGCACTTCAAGGGCGGCGGATCCACCCGCGCCCGCGATGCGATCGAGCAGCTCGAGGCGCTCGCCGACCTGCGCGAGCGGGGGCACCTCACCGACGAGGAGTTCGCGCTGAAGAAGGCGTCCCTGCTCGGCGAGCTGCCGGGTGTCGACACCACCGACGTGGACGCCCTGATGGACGACGGCGAGATCGACCCCCACGCCTGAGTAGCCCGGCGATGGACCCGACGGTCGGTGACCTCCGTCCCTGCCGGTTCGATCGCGTGGGCTCGATGCTGAGCTCCCGTCCAGAAGGGACCGTCATGCTCGGCATCCGTCTCACCGATCCCGTGGGTCGCCTCATCGGCTCACCGGTCGCCACCATCAGCCCCACCGCGACGCTCCGCGACGCCGCGAACGCCCTGGCTGCCGACCACGTCGGCCTGCTGGTCGTCGTGTCACCGCGTGGTGTCCACGGGGTGCTCTCCGAGCGTGACCTCATCGCGGCGATCGTCGAGGACACCGACCTCGATCTCGCCCGCGTCCGCGATCACGCCTCCGCGGAGATCATCGGGGTCGAGGAGGACGCGTCGGTCGTCGACGCGGCCAGCGCGATGGCCACCGGCGAGGTGCGCCACCTCGCCGTCACCCGGGGTGGCGCCGTCACCGGCGTCATCTCCATCCGCGACATCGTCAACGTCCTGCTCGAGCAGCAGGAACTGATCGATCGCTGACCCGCGATCGACCGGCCACGGTCGGGCTGCTGCGCGCACGGTCCCACAGTGCCAGCAGGCTCGGTAGGACCAGCAGGGCAGCCACCAGCGAGTAGGCGATCGCGTACACGATCACGTAGCCGAGCTGCTCGAAGGGCACCAGCGTCGAGGTGACGAGGACCCCGAAGCCGATGGCGGTCGTCAGCGCAGAGCCGGCCAGCGCACCGCCGGTCTGCGTCAGCGTCCGCCGCAGCGGGCCGACCCCGTCGACCTCGCCGTGCATCCGCTCCTCCAGGAACCGTGAGGTCACGTGGATGGTGAACGGCACGCCGATACCGATCGAGAGCGCCGCCAACGTGGCGGTGACGGGGTTCAGGGGGATGCCGGTCAGGGCCATCGTGCCGAAGGTCAACGCCAGAACCAGCGCCACGGGCAGCACGGTGATGACCCCGATCAGCGGCTTGCGGTCGGCCAGGGTGAAGTGCACGACGAGCAGTGCCATCGCTGCGCCCAACGCGATGAGCAGCGACACGATCTGCGAATCCTCGATGTCGGCGCCGATACCGGCCTGCACGATCTCCTGCGAGGTGGCGATCACCTCGACCCCGGCGGACTCGACCGGCCCGAAGGCGGCTTCGAGTCCATCGCCGAGGCTGCCCGCGCCGGCCTGACCGGCGGAGGTCCGCAGGCTGACCCGCGCCACAGGCGTGGCGGTGTCGAGCGCGACCACGCTCTCCGCGGTCGGGACCGTGTCGAGCAGCAGGGCGTACAACGCCTCGACGTCCGTCTCCGGGCCGACGCGCAGGTCCTCCTGGACCCCGAGCTCGGCCAGGTCGGGGGCGAGTTGCTCGTCGCTGAGCGCCTGACCGAGGACCGACACGATCGAGGTCGCATCCGGCCGGCCGCCCAGCGTCTCCACGGTGTCGATGTCGGCGGCGGCACCGAGCGCGTCGACGAGCCCGTTGTGGGCCTGCGGCGTGAGCACGTCCTCGCCCCGGAGCAGCACCTCGGTCGACTCCTCGAAACCCCCGTTGAAGCGCTCGCTGATGACGTCGAACGTCGCCAGCAGCGGCTCGTCCTGGGGCACGAAGTCGGTCAGGTTGAACTCGCTGTCGAGTTGGGTGAAGCCGTAGCCACCGAGCCCGACGAGCAGCACGGCCACCACCAGCGTCGGGACCGGCGCCCGTTCGGCCAGCCAGGCGGTCCGGCCGACCACCCGCGGCAGGGTCGCGCTCGACTGGGACGCCAGGGCGTGCGCCGGCAGGCGTCCGAGCCGCTGCGCCCGGCGATCGAGCATGAGGCGCACCGCGGGCAGGAAGGTCAGGGTGAGGACGAACGCGGCCACGATGCCACAAGCCGCGAGCACCCCCAGGGTGGCCAGGAAGTCGACGGGGCTGGCCAGGTTGGTGAGGAAGCCGATGGCGGTCGCGGCCGTACACAGCAGCAGGGTGAGTCCGACCGTGCGGATGGCGACGCCCAGCGAGGCGGCCGGATCGCCGTCGGCACCGACCTGCATGCGGTAGCGGGCGAGCAGGTGGATCGCGAAGTCCACCCCCAGCCCGATGATCAGGATCGGCACGATCTGGGTCTGTGGGGAGAAGTAGCCGATCAGCCCGGCGTAGTCGGGGCCGAGCAGCACGCCGAGCCCTTGCATCCAGACCACCGCGAAGACGATGACCGCCAGGGTCAGGCCCACGTCCGCGGCCGTGCGTCGACCCAGCCGCAGGCGCTCACCGGCATCGGGTTTGACCCAGTAGACCACGGCGAGCACCAACAGGATGATGAGCAGGGCCGTGCCGAACAACCGTCCGACCTCCGGGCCGATGTCCGACCCGCTCAGCAGCAGCCCGAACGAGAACGTCTCGACCTCCAGTCCGTCCGGGACGGTGACGTCGTCCACGACAGCCGCGAGCGCACGTTGCTGTTCGACGATCGCGTCATCGTCCAGCCCCTCGGTGTCCTGGAAGACCAGGATCAGCCCGGCGGTCGGTGGCTGGTCGCTCCCGACGAGCCCTTCGAACAGCCCGGCGACCTCCGGCGGCAGCATCGCCAGCGCGTCGGCCTGCAGCTCCAGTAGGGCGTCGTCGTCGAGGCCCGCCGGATCGAGCCCCGCCATCCGGACCGCCACCTCGGCACCACCGAGGTAGGACGCGATCGGTGGCTGCTGGCCCTCGGGGATGAGCGTGTCCGCGACGCTGCTCGCCTCGATGGCCTCCTGGATGGCCAGCGACGTCAGCAGCCCGTCCACCCGCCGGACGTCGTCGCCATCGGTGCTCGTCACGACGATCTGCGCGACCGACCGACGCTCCCCGAAGGTCGTGTCGATCGTCTCGAGCGCTGCGGAGCGCTCGTTGTCGACGGCGACGCCGTCCTCGTTGACGGCCTGACCGGCGAACGAGCCGATCCCCAGCGTCAACAGCACCATGACCGCGACGACGCGGCCCGGTCGACGCTCGATGATGCGAGCGAGACGGTCGAACAGCGCCAACATCGTGCATACCTCCAGGGGAACCGACGCGTGCGACCCACGCCATCGGGCGGATGCGCGATGATCCGTCCGGCACCCGCGGCCCGTACCCGGGGCGCGATGCTGGACCTCGCGCCCAGTTTCATTTCGATGATAGTAACATTTGAGCATCGAAGCTTCGGAGTCGACCCATGGACGGACCGGACGACGCGACCGCCACCG
>JAWLFE010000053.1:2039-19198 GCA_041685735.1 Nitriliruptoraceae bacterium | reverse complement strand
TCGTCCGACACACAACCGGTAGTGGTCTGGCCTTGACCGCAGGTCCGCGGTGCGACAGAATGACGTCCGTGTAGTTCCATCACTGTCGACCGCGAGGACCATCTTGGGCGCCATCGCCGAGCTCACCACCAAGCTCGCCTTCGATGCGGATGATCGGGCGTGGATGCTCCAGGCCACCTGCCTCGACGCCGACCCTGAGGCGTTCTTCCCGGAGAAGGGTGGTTCGACCCGTGAGGCCAAGCGCATCTGTGGCGCCTGCCCGGTCCGTTCCGACTGCCTCGACTACGCCCTGACCAACGAGGAACGCTTCGGCATCTGGGGCGGTCTCTCCGAGCGTGAGCGTCGTCGCGCGAAGCGCCTCACGGCCTGAGCGCCTGAAGCACGGCCTGCGCGGTTGAGGCACGGCCTGCGCGGTTGCCTGGGACGTGGCCGTCCGACCCGCGTGGCCTGAGTCGCCCAGAGCCGCTGTGGTAGCGTCCCGCGACGCCTCGGTGCGGATCCACAGCGCGGTTGTCGCTCGTCGCGTGGTGTCCCCGAGCAGCCGGTGCGCGACGTGGTGCGCTGGCGGCGCCACGTCCTCGAATCCTCAGGAGCCAGCCCACCGTGCAGGTCACCGCTGCGTCGCGCGTGCTCGTCGTGCTCGTCGCGCACGACGGCGCGACCTGGCTGCCGCTGACCCTGGATGCGCTGGCGGCGCAGACCCACGACGAGGTCGATGTCCTCGCGGTCGACAACGGGAGCAGCGACGGTTCCCGCGAGGTGCTGCTCGAGCGCCTGGGGCACGGATCGGTGTTGGTTGCCGACCGTGATCTGGGGTTCGGTGCCGCCGTCTCGATGGCGCTCGACGCCTACCACGGCGATGCGAAGTTGGTCTGGTTGCTCCACGACGATCTGGCCGCAGCGCCGGACGCGCTCGAGTCGCTCGTCGCGGCGCTCGATGAGGATCCGCGGCTGGCGATGGTCGGACCGAAGCTCCGGGACTGGGACCAGCCGGATCTCCTGCAGTCCGTCGGCTGGACCATCGACCTCACGGGCCGCGCTGATTCCGGGGTCGATCCCGGCGAGCTCGATCAGGGGCAGTGGGATCGGCAGCGGCGGGTGCTGTACGTCTCGACCGCGGGGATGTTGGTGCGCCGGGATGTCTTCGAGCGGCTGGGGCGCTTCGACCGTCGGTACCACGTGTTCCGCGACGACCTCGACCTGTGCTGGCGGGCCTGGCTGGCCGGCTACGAGGTCGAGGTCGTCCCGGCGGCCACCGGGGAGCATGTCGCGGCGGCGTCGACCTACGTGCGCCTCGGCCAGACCCGTTTCATCGGTCCGCGCTACTTCGCCGAACGCAACACCCTCGCGACCCTGATCAAGAACTACACAGCGGGGCGGCTCCCGGTCGTGCTCCTGCTCTACATCGTGGTCGGCCTGGCCAAGGTGGTCGGGTTCGTCCTGACACGGCGGGTCTCCGATGCCTGGCAGACGGTCCGGGCGTGGGTCTGGAACGTCGTGCACCTGCGTGAGACGCTCCGTCTCCGCGGGCGATCCGTCGCGGTGCGCCAACGGTCCGATCGTGAGCTTCGGGAGCTGTTCGGACGGATCTCACCACGCATCCGCGCGTACGCGGAGGCGATCGCCGACTGGATCGCCGGTGGCGATCATCCGGTCGCGCCCGCGGAGCCGCTCCGTGAGGGGCAGGAAGCTTCCGTCGTCGAACCATCGCTCAGGCGGGTCGTCCGCCGGGTCAAGCAACGGCCGGTGTTGGTCGCCAGCCTGCTGCTCGGTCTGCTCATCGGGATCGGTGCGTGGCCGTTGCTGGTCGGGGGCGAGCTGCGCGGTGGTCAGCTGGCACCGTGGCCGGACGCGGCCGGGGCCTTCCTCACCGACTACACGTCCGGCTGGTCGCAGGCGGCGGCGTTCGGGACCAGCGCCGATCCGAGCCCCGCGCAGGCCGTGCTGGGCCTGCTCCAGGTGCTGGCTGGTGGCAGCGGCCTGGTCGCGTCCCGGGTCCTGCTGTTCGGCAGCATCATCGTCGCGTGGATCCTCGCACTGCGTGCGGCACAGGTCTACTCGCGCCGCCGCCTCCCGAGGGTCGTGGCCGCCTCCGCGTACGTCCTGTCCCCGCCCGCGCTCGCGGCGCTCGCGACGGGACAGGTCGGTGCGCTGGTGCTGCTCGCGGCGTTCCCCGGGATCGTCGCGGCCAGCATCACCCTGTCCCGACGCCGCACGCCTCCCGCCCGTGCCTGGCGGTCGGTGTCCGCGGTCGCCCTGCTGACCGCACTGGCGGCGTCCTTCGAGCCCGTCGTGCTGGTCGCGGTCACCGGGATCGGCACCGTCATGATCTTCGGCGCGCTGGTCTCCAACCCCGGGTCCAGTTGGCAGCGGGCGCTGGCTATCCGGGTCGTCGCAGCGACGGTCGGTGCCTGGGTGCTGCTGTTGCCGTGGAGCCTGCGTTTGCTGGAGCCGGACGGTCCACTGCGGGGCGTGCAGGTCGACCCCGTCGGTGGCGAACTGTGGCGCTGGCTGATGCTCAGTCCGGACCTGATGGGCTTCCCCGGTGTCCTCGCCGGCGTCGGGTTCGTGCTGGCCGGGATCCTCGGTCTGGTCGTGAGCCTCCCGCGGGCCCCCGGTCTGATCATCGCCCTGTGGGTCGCCGCGCTGGCGGGAGCGGTCGGGGCGTGGTGGCTCGGTCGGACGGGCGCGGTGACCTGGCCTGGGTTGCCGCTGATCGTCACGGCTGCGGCGTTCGCCGGGCTGTTCGCCGCCGCGTTCGCCTCCGCCCAGGCATCGCTGTCCCGGTTCACGTTCGGGTGGCGTCAGATCGCCGCTGGCACCACCGCCGTGGCGGTCGCGTTGAGCCTCGGGGTGGTCGCCGTCGATCTGGTGCGCGGTCCGTGGGATGCCTACGCGGTCGATGATCCCGCGCTGCCGGCGTTCCTGACGGTCGCCGCTGAGCAGGACGGACCGTTCCGGGTCCTGGTCCTCGCCGAGGGTTCGGATGAGGTGCGCTGGGAGGTCGTCCCAGGGTCGGGTCCGTCCATGGCCGCCTTCGGGGTTCCGGCGTCCCCGGCGCTCGATGAGGTCGAGCGCCGCGTGACCGACATGCTGGATCGTGCGGACCCGCAGGCGCTCGCGGGCCTCGGTTCCCTGAACATCCGCTACGTGTTCGTCCCCTCCGGTGCGACCGGCGACCAGCTGGATGCGTCGCTGCGCAGGCAGGTCGGGATCGAGCCACGTCCGCTGTCCGATGGGCAGCTGTTCCGCGTCGGACAGGTGCTTCCCCCGGTCTCGGTGGTCAGCAGCGACGATGTCGCGTACCTGCGGGAGCGGGGCGTGCTGCCCGAGGATGCCACGGTCCAGGAGCTCCGGCGCAACGATCAGGGGATCTGGATCGGCCGTGCCCGTCTCGACGGGTCCGTGGTCGTCGCCGACGCGCAGGATCCCGGCTGGGTGGCCTCCGCCGGGGACCGGACCCTGTCGCGCACCTCGGGTACCCCGACGGTGCTGGAGGGCGTGGAGGCCGACACGACGGTGGAGGTCAGCCACGAGGGTCGCGAAGCCCGTCGTCTGGCCGTGACGGGGCAGGTCCTGGCGCTGCTGCTCGTCATCTCGCTGGCCCTGCGGCCACCGAGCTTCGCGCGGCGTCGGGACGACGCGGTCGACGAGGACACGGCCGAGCGCCTGCCGACGGGCCTCTGGAGCTCGGAGGTGTCCCCGTGAGTCGACGGAGCTCCCTCGTCGTGCTCGTCCTGAGCCTGGCCGTCGCTGTGGGCGTCTACGCGGCCGACCTGCTGGTCGAACCGGTCGTTCACGACGCCGGCACGGGTGTGGCCTCCGCTGCGGTCGAGCCCGTTGGCGGGGGCTGGGTCTGCCCCGTCGGCGACGCGCGCGACGGCACGGAGGCGGTCACCACGGTGGCCCGCCCGCCATCGGACACCGACGCCCCCAGCGACGTCGAGGTGTTCGCCATCGGTGATGGGCAGCGCACCCTGGAGACGTCATCGCAGCTGTTCGATGGCTCGGCGCTGCGTCACACGACGCCGGCCGGGACCGAGGCGGTGACGGCGGTCGACTGGCGGGGAGGACCGGCGGTCGTGCAGCGGGAGTGGACGCTCGGCGGTGACGTCGGGGATCTGCCCGCCGGCATCGTGGCCGGCGCCTGTGCCGAACCGTTCTCCGACCGCTGGATCATCCCGGGTCTGGCGACCAGCGGGGGAGCCCAGGCCGTGCTGCGGGTGGCCAACCCCTTCCCGTCCGATGCGACGATCGCGGTCGGGTTCGTGGCACCCGAGGGGCCGCTGCAGCCGCTCGCTCTGCGCAACCTGTCGGTCCGGGCGCGGGACACCCTGGAGGTCGACGTCAACGAGTTCCTCCCCGAGCGGCCGGACCTGGCGGCGGTGGTGTCGGTGGCGAGCGGGCGCGTCGCGGTCGAGGGCTACCAACTGGTGCGCGCGGCCATCGGCGGGGTCGATGGCGTCTCACCGCTCGCCGCGGCGACCGAGGCGTCCGAGAGCTGGACCGTGCCGTGGATCGTCGATGGGGACGATCTTGCCAGCTGGCTGTGGGTCCACAACCCCGGCGAGCGCCAGGCGTTGGTCGAGCTCACCTACCACACGCCCGATGGCGGCATCGTCCCCGAGGGCCTCGCCGAGGTCGTCGTCGATCCGGGTCAGCTCCGTCGGGTCGACCTGCGGGGAACCCTGCCGGAAGGGCGCAACGTCGCCGCCGTCAGCGCCCGATCGGACGGAGCGCCGGTGGTCGTGTCCGCCGCGAACGAGCTCCGCAGCGCCGATGCCGCCCGCAGTGGGTTCGCGGTCCAGTTGGGGGTCCCGGCGCCGGATGTGTCCTGGACCGTGAGCGGCGGTGCGACGGACGGTCGGGTCGAACAGCTCCACATCAGCAACCCGGGCGGCTCGCCCGCCACGCTGTCGGTGGAACTGTTCACCGGCGTGACCATCCAACGTCCCGATGAACTGCAGGAGCTGACGATCCAGCCGGGCGCCAGCCGGGTGCTCGATGTGGACGATGCGCTCGGGGACGTGGATGCCTGGACCGCCTTCGTCACCGCGACGTCCGGGGAGGTTGTCGTGGGGCGGGTGGGCAGCGCGGAGGCAGGACGACGCAACCTCGTCGCGGTCCCCGGCGTCCCATCGGCGGCCTGGCGGACCGAGTCGTCGGCACGGGCGGTGGTCCGGGACGACGGCCTATTGACGCGGTACGCGACGGCGTTGGGGATCGCGCGGGCCGAGCGCCTCCCGTCCGTGCCCGAGCAACCCGGTCCCGACCTCGAGCCCCTGCCGGATGCCGAGGACGGATCCGAGGACCTGCCGACGGAACCCGGCGGAGGGACCGGCGACGGTGCTGACGCCTCCGGCGACGGCGTTGATGATCCCGACGATGGCGCTGACGTCGCCGACGACGGTGCTGATGACGACGCGGACGTCGGGGCCCGGCTCGACGAGGACCTATTCGGACGACCGACCCCCGACGGCGAGGGTGGTGGCGGGGCGGACGCCGACCCGGAGACCTCGCCGGATCAGGACGGCGCATCCACCGACGCGGACGCCGAGGCATCCACCGACGCGGGCGACGAGGTGGACGGGGGGTGACCCGCACGGGTTCGGCGTGTCAGTTCCCGTCGAACCCACCAGGATCGTCGTCGATCCCTGCCTGCCGGGCGATCTGCATCGACAACGTCTGGCGCACGAGGTCCGCCAGGTCGTGTTGGCTGATCGCACGAGCTTCGAGCGGCCGCCGGTAGAGCACGAGGCGGTCCGGTGGTGACCCGTCGCGTCGGGCTTCCCGCCCGCCCGGCACGGCGACGTCGAAGCGGCCGAGTGGGACCTCGTCGCCGATGCCGCGTGGCTGCGCGGGCGGCACGTCCTCGATGGCGATCCGTACTCCCTCGAGGTGGTCGGACAACCGCGGCGGGAGGGAGGCGACGGCGTCCGCCACGATGCGTTCGAACCGGTTGGTGCTGGCCGCCCGTGACCCGTCCACGGGCCGGCGACGGCGATCGCTGGGGGACCGGCGATGGCGGGCATGTCGTTCGCTCATGCGGCCGAGGGTAGTCCCGGCCGGCCGGGTCGAACGTCCGGATGGGTCGCACCCGGGCCACCACTGGGCGCCCTGGCACCGCCCCTGAATCACAACATCGTCTTGGGTGCGGCTGGTTACCCAAGACGATGGAGAGCGTGGACGAGGCGACCCTGGTGGCGTCGAGCGTGCTTGCCGAATGACACGGGTGTGCTTTAGCGTGCCACCGATGACGACCTCCAACGAGCCGGTTCGCGACGTCCGCCCGGACGCCGCGGTTCACCCCCTGTCCCGGGCGGCGCAGCGACCCTGTTCGCGGCCCGGGTGTCCCGCCCCGGCGCGAGCCACGCTGACCTTCGCGTACGCGGAGCGGCAGGCGTGGATCGAGCCGCTCCAGTCGACCGACGAACCGCAGGCCTACGACCTGTGTGCCGGTCACGCATCCCGAACCCGACCACCACACGGTTGGCAGTTGCGGGACCGCCGATCCGATGACGACCGGCGGATCGATCCCCCACCCGCCACACCCTCCGACCTCGGCGGCGAACGCACCGTTGCGGTGCTCGCTGCGGCGTTGCGTGCGGTCCCGGACATCGCTCCCGAGCGTGCTGTCCGCTCACCGCACCACGTCCAGGTCGATGAGGACGGTGCTGGGGCCACCGCAGCCGCCGCGGAGCAGCCCGAGCTGGCCGCGCCGGCTGCGGACGGACCGACGCGCCGATCACGCCCCGAGGACGACCCTTCCCCGGTCCTCGGGGCTGATCCGCGTTCCGCGCGTCCCCGACCGCCTCTGGCGGTCCGCGACGACGTGGGCTGACCCACCGGCCGTGAGGACGGACGGTACCGCGCGTGCCACGGGCAGCGCGGTGCCCGGACATGGTGCCGCGGGGCGTCCGGGGCCGGCGAGTCGGGCGATCCGGGGTCTGGCCACCGGATCGCCAGCTCAACCCTTGAGGGTTGCTCCTGTGGTTTCTTGGGTGCCTCCTTCGACACAAGACGCCACCCGCCTAGGCTCGCCCCGCACCATCGATGCAGGAGGAGGGCAACGCCGTGGCGGTGGATCGAGAGCTCATGGCGCGCGTGCGGCGGCTCGACGAGTTCGAGTTGCGGCGGCTGCTCATCCTCGTCCGCGGCCTGCTCCTGCACCTCGACGGGCCGCCCGGCGAGGAGGAGCCGTCCCTGCCACCGGGCCTCACCTACCGGCAGGAGGAGGTGCAGTGCGGCAAGGCGGCCTGCACCCGCTGCCCGCACGGTCCCTACTGGTACGCCTACTGGAAGGAGGACGGCCGGACCCGCAAGCGCTACATCGGTCGTCACCTCCCCGGTGAGGACCTCGAGGAGGTCGCCCCCGATCTCTGATGAGGACGGCGGACCACTGACCGGGGTGTCGACGGTGCAGGCGGCTAGCGTCGGCCCTCCAGCGGAGGATCCCGGCATGGCGCGAACCTCACCGACCGATCGCGAGCGGCTGGACCGCGTGGTCAAGGCCTACGACATCCGCGGACTCGTCGACGACGAGCTCGATGTCCGCCTCGTCCAGCGACTCGGCGCCGCGGCTGCCGCGGTCCTCGTCGAGCCCGGCGGTCGGTTCGTGATCGGGCGGGACATGCGGCCGTCGTCCGCCGCATGGGTCGACGCCTTCGTCGCCGGCGTGACCGCTGCAGGTGTCGACGTCGTCGACATCGGCCTCGCGTCGACCGATCAGTTGTACTACGCCTCCGGCACCCTGGAGGCCGCGGGCGCGATGGTGACCGCCAGCCACAACCCCCCGACCTACAACGGGATCAAGCTGTGCCGCGCCGGGGCCGTGCCCGTCGCGATCGACTCCGGGCTGGCCGAGATCCGCGATCGCGCGGCGTCCGGAGCTTTCGAGGACGCGACGGGCAGCGGCGCGCGTGCACACCGGGACCTGCTGGCGGACTTCGGCGCGCACGTGCGCTCCTTCATCGACGTCTCACTGCTGCGCGAGGTGTCCGTGGCGGTGGACGCCGGGAACGGCATGGCCGGGCACATCTGGCCAGCGGTCGTCGAGGGACTGCCGATCGAGACCACCCCCCTCTACTTCGAGCTCGACGGCACCTTCCCCAACCACCCTGCCAACCCGCTGGACCCGGCGAACCTCGAGGACCTGCAGGCGGCGGTCGTCGCCGGGGGGCACGCGATCGGGCTCGCCTTCGACGGTGACGCCGACCGCGTCTTCGCCGTCGATGAGCAGGGCTCAGCCGTGGCGTCGTCGTTGATCGGTGCGGTGGTGGCCGACCGCCTGTTGCTCCGCGATCCGGGAGCCATCGTCCTCCACAACCTCATCTGTTCACGGACGGTGCCGGAGACCATCCTCGCCGCCGGCGGGCAGCCGGTCCGGACCCGTGTCGGCCACTCGTTCATCAAGGAACGGATGGCGGCGACCGGCGCCATCTTCGCCGTGGAGCACTCCGGCCACTTCTACTTCCGCGACAACTTCCGGGCGGATTCCGGGATCATCGCCGCCCTGGTGCTCCTGGAGGCCATCGCGGTCGCGGATGCTCCCCTGTCCGAGGTGGTGGCCCCCTACGATCGCTACCACGGTTCCGGTGAGCTGAACCTCGAGGTGGCTGATCCGCACGGCGCGATCCGTGCGGTGGCGGGCGCCTTCGTCGATCGTGCGGCCGCGCACGACACCGAGGACGGGCTCACCGTGGATCTCGGCGACCGATGGTTCAACCTGCGGCCCAGCAACACCGAACCCGTCGTCCGACTGAACGTGGAGGCCGCGGACGCGGGCGGCCTCGGAGAACTGACCGACGAGGTGCTCGCCAGCGTGGACGCGGCCACACGAACACCTGGATGATGACCCACCACCGAGGAGTCAGCGATGGCGCTCGACGAACGTTTGATGGAGATCCTGGTCTGCCCGGCCTGCCGGTCCTCCCTGGACCACAAGGAACGCCGGCACGTGCTGGTCTGTGCGGGTTGCGGGCTGCAGTTCCCGGTCCGTGACGGCATCCCGGTGATGCTCGTCGACGAAGCGACACCGTCGCGCTGACCTCGCGGTCGATCGGTGCCGCCCGGCCGTCGTCCACAGGTTGCCCGGTGACGTGCTCGACGCCGACGGGCCGTGCTGGTCGGATGTCGCCATGCCACCCTCCATCGCCCGGTCCGTGCTCGACCTGTTGGCGCCACCCCGGTGCCTGGCGTGTCGACGTCGCGCGGCGATGCCCTGGTGCGCGGTCTGTGCCACCGAGGTCCGTGTGCTGCCGGCCGGATGTCCGCGCTGTGCCGCCCCGCGAGGTCGGGGCCACCCCTGCTGGCCGTCGAGCGCCCCCATCGATGGGACCCTGGCCGTCTACGACTACCGCGGACCGGTCGCCGCGGCCGTGGTGACCGCCAAGCTCCGTGGGGCGACCGCTGGATGGGGGCCGCTCGGGCGTGCGCTCGCAGCGACGGTCGCGGCCGATGAGCCGGACGTCGACCTCGTGACCTGGGTCACCACGCCCCGACTCCGGGTGCGTTCCCGTGGGATCGATCACGCTCGGGTGCTGGCTGCCGCGGTCGCGGATCGCCTGGAACTACCCCTGGTCCACGGCCTCGATGCCGTCCCCGTTCGTGACGGACGCGACCGGTACCGGGCGGTCATCGACCTGCCGGGCAGCAACGTGCTGGTGGTCGACGATGTGGTGACGACCGGGGGCACCGCGGTGCGGGCGGCGACCGCATTGCGCCGGGCGGGCGCCGGGCGGATCGTGCTTGCCGTGTTGGCACGAGCGGGGGCGCATCCACTGAGCGGTGCGTCGCAGGCCGTGGCGGCCGGGATTTCCGGCCCGCCGTCGCAGGGCCAGTGGTAGCGTGGGTCAACGGCCGGGGACATCACTTCCCCGCCTCGCCGATGACCCTGGCCGGGCACCACGGTGGTTCAAGACCACCCTGATGCGAAACGGCCCCGCGCTCGGGTCGCACCCCGCAGCACGGGCAGGACCACACCACCCGGTGTCGGTCAGCAGGTCCGCGCTCCGCTGGGGCGCCGCTGGACGAGGAGGAGCCGTGCAGATCACCGTCAAGGGCAAGAACTGCGATGTCTCGGATCGCACCCGCGAGGAGGCGATCGCCAAGCTGTCGAAGGTCCGGCGGCTGTTCGATCGCTTCATCGACATGGAGGTGGTCTTCTCCGAGGAGACCAACCCGAGGATCACCGATCGGGTCCACTGCGAGGTCGTCCTCCACGCCAAGGGCAAGTACCTCCGAGCGTCCGCGTCCGGTCCTGACCACCAGACCGCCATCGACCGTGCCGAGGCCAAGCTCACGCGGCAGGTCCGCAAGCTCAAGACCAAGCTGGTGTCCAAGCCCCGTCTCGATGCGGCTGCCCACCAGGACCAGCAGGCGCCGATGCCGGCATCCGGGCCCACGTCCTGACCTGAGGCGATCACGGGCGGACCGGTCGGCGTGTGCAGCATCCCTGCGCGTCGTCCCGGCCGTCCGTCGCCGGGGGGCCCAGTAGGCTACGTCCCGGGCCGACCTCGGAGGGTGCGTGGGCGACGACCGACTGCGGGTCCTGATCGCAGACGATCACGAGCTGTTCCGGCGTGGTCTGCGGATGGTCCTCGACGACGAACCCGACCTCGAGGTGGTGGCTGAGGCTGGCGATGGCCGCGAAGCGGTCGACCTCGCGCGCGATCAGGCACCGGACGTCGTGGTGATGGATGTCCGGATGCCGTCGGTGTCCGGGATCGAGGCGGCCGGACTGATCAAGGCCGATCAGCCGGGCATCCGCATCCTGATGCTGACCATCTCGGATGAGGAGGACGACCTCTTCGAAGCCGTCAAGGCCGGCGCCAACGGCTACCTGCTCAAGGAGATCTCGATCGACGAGATCGCTGCGGCGGTCCGTTCGGTCCATGCCGGGCAGTCGCTGATCACCCCCTCGATGGCATCGAAGCTGCTGACCGAGTTCGCGGACCTGGTGCGCAAGGAGCAACCGGTGCCGCAGGACGTCCCGGCTCCCCGGCTGACGCCACGGGAGGTTGAGGTGCTCCAGGAGGTGGCCAAGGGCCTGAGCAACCGGGACATCGCCGAGTCCCTGTCCATCGCGGAGAACACGGTCAAGAACCACATCCGCAACATCCTCGAGAAGCTCCACCTGCACTCGCGGATGCAGGCGGTGCTGTACGCGGTCCGCCAGAACCTGGTCGAGATCGACTGAGCACGGTCCACCCACCGTGGCTGTGGCCCGTCGCCCGGTGCACACCATCGGTGTCGCGCCGAACGTGGCGTACCATCGCGGGCGGTGTGCAACCACCCACGACCCCCACCGCTTCGATGCGACGAAAAGATCACCCGATGCCTCTTCTCGACAAGGTTCTGCGTGCCGGCGAAGGCCGCAAGGCCAAGGAACTGCAGAAGGTCGTCGACGCCGTCAACGACCTCGCCGACGAGACCGCGGCCCTGTCCGACGCTGAACTGCGGAGCAAGACCGACGAGTTCCGCGCGCGACTGGCCGACGGTGAGGACGTCGACGACATCCAGGTCGAGGCTTTCGCCGTGGTCCGTGAGGCGGCCGCGCGGGTCCTGCTGGAACGTCCGTACGACGTCCAGGTCTTCGGCGGTGCGGCGTTGCACGACGACAACATCGCGGAGATGAAGACCGGTGAAGGCAAGACCCTGACCTCCACGATGCCCGTCTACCTCAACGCCCTGGCGGGCGATGGCGTGCACATCGTCACGGTCAACGAGTACCTCGCCAAGCGTGACGCCGACTGGATGGGTCGCGTGCATACGTTCCTCGGCCTGACGGTGGACGTCGTGTACTCCGGGCAGACCAAGGCGGCCAAGCGCGAGGCCTACCGCGCCGACATCACCTACGGCACCAACAACGAGTTCGGCTTCGACTACCTGCGCGACAACATGGCGCTGGACAAGGCCAAGCAGGTCCAACGCGGCCACCACATGGCGCTGATCGATGAGGTCGACTCGATCCTCGTCGACGAGGCCCGCACGCCGCTGATCATCTCCGGACCGGCCGAGCAGTCCGCGGACCTCTACCGGATCTTCGCGCGTCGCATCGCTCCCAACCTCACCAAGGGTGTGGAAGGTGACCAGCCCGGCGAGGCGACCGGTGACTACGTCATCGACGAAGCCAAGCGGACCGTCGCGGTCACCGAGGAGGGCATCACCAAGGTCGAGAAGCTGCTCGGGGTCGGCAACCTCTACGAGTCGGTCAACACCCCGCTGATCCACCACCTGAACAACTCGCTGAAGGCCAAGGACCTCTACAAGCGGGATCGCGAGTACATCGTCACCGATGGCGAGGTCAACATCGTCGACGAGAACACCGGACGCGTGTTGTCGGGTCGTCGCTACTCCGAAGGGCTGCACCAGGCCATCGAGGCCAAGGAAGGTGTCGAGGTCAAGGCGGAGAACCAGACGCTGGCGACCATCACACTGCAGAACTACTACCGCACCTACGACAAGCTCGCCGGGATGACGGGAACGGCCAAGACCGAGGAGGTCGAGTTCCTCGAGATCTACGACCTGGGTGTCGTGGAGGTCCCGACGAACAAGCCGGTGATCCGGGACGACCGCGCCGACCTGATCTTCAAGTCGGAGGAGGCCAAGTTCAACGCCGTCGCCCAGGAGATCGAGGAGCGGCACCGTGAAGGCCAGCCCATCCTGATCGGGACGACGTCGGTCGACAAGTCCGAGCACCTCGCCAAACTGCTGACCAAGATGGGGGTCAAGCACGAGGTCCTCAACGCCAAGAACCACGCCCGTGAGGCCGACATCGTCGCGCAGGCCGGCCGCCTGGGAGCGGTGACGGTGTCGACCAACATGGCCGGCCGGGGAACCGACATCGTCCTCGGCGGCAACGCCGAGGAGATGGCACGCATGGAGGCCGCTGAGCTTCCCCCGGAGGCGACGGAGGAGGAGCGGCAGGAGGTCTTCGATGCCGCCGTGAAGCGCCTGGGGGCGGACAACAAGGCGGAGGGTCAGCGGGTCAAGGAGCTCGGTGGCCTGTTGGTGATCGGTACCGAACGCCACGAGTCGCGGCGGGTCGACAACCAGCTCCGGGGCCGCTCGGGTCGGCAGGGTGACCCGGGGGCCAGCCGGTTCTTCCTCTCGCTCGAAGACGACCTGATGCGTCTGTTCAACGCCTCCGCGGTCGACAAGATCATGACGCGGCTGAAGATCCCGGACGATGTCCCGATCGAGCACAAGTGGGTGTCCAAGGCCGTTGCGAACGCCCAAGGTCAGGTGGAGAGCCTGAACTTCGACCGACGCAAGAACGTGCTCAAGTACGACGACGTGATGAACGAACAGCGCAAGGTCATCTACGGCCAGCGCCAACGGTTGTTGGAGGGGGAGCAGGAAGACGTCGAGGAACTGGCGCTGAAGTACCTCGACGACACGTTCACCGATCTGGTCGACGAGCACTGCCCGAAGGGCGTCTACCCGGAGGACTGGGATCTCGAGGGGCTCACCACCCGACTCGAGCAGATCTACGACGCGACGATCGATCTGGCCACCCTGGACCTCGACGAGACCGACCGGGACAGCCTGCTCGAGGACATCATCGCCGATGCCGAGGATGCCTACGACCGGCGGATCGAGGAGGTCGGTGGCGACTCGGTCATGCGCGAGATCGAACGCCGCGTGATCCTGTCGGTGGTCGACCGCAAGTGGCGTGAGCACCTCTACGAGATGGACGCGCTCCGGGACGGGATCGGCCTGCGGTCGGTCGGGCAACGCGACCCGTTGACCGAGTACCAGCGTGAGGCCTACGACTCCTTCGTCGGGATGATGGCCGGCGTGAAGGAAGAGGCCGTCACCTACTTCTTCCGTCTCCCCGTCAAGCGTGACGAGGGTGGCGAAGGAGACGCTGGCGACGATGGCGGCTCCCCCTCGGCGCCGTCCGGGCCGAGCGTCACGCCCGGGTCGGCGGCGGCGACCGCGACCAGCATGCCGACGATCGGCGGCTCGTCCGACGGTTCGGTGACCACCAGCGAGGACGACACCGCGCGCCGCGACGTGGCTGCGGCGATCCCCCTCGACGAGCGCGGTGACGAGCAGCGCCTGACCTACCAGTCCGGTGGCGGCTCAGCGGTCGCATCGGCGTCCGGCCGCACCACCGACGCGCGCGGCCGCGAGGTCGAACGTCGCGAGGATGGGTCGACGCAACGGACCGTCGCGGCGGGATCGACCTACCAGAAGGACGAGGCGGAGGTCGGCCGCAACGAACCCTGTCCCTGCGGCAGTGGTGTGAAGTACAAGAAGTGTCACGGAGCTCCCAACTGAGCGACCCCGTCACGCGGTGGTTGTGCGACCGGCAGGGAGGCTGTGCGACGCGGTGTCGAGGCTGCGTGACTACCGCGAGGCTGAGCGGCGCTGGCGGGCGATCTCCTCGTCGCGGGCTTCGTCGAAGGCGTCGCGGGGTGGCCCCGTCGGCCGGGGGAGCGACGCCGTGGTCAGCGGGCGCAGGCCCTCTTCCGGGGCCGTGAGTTCCACGGCCCGCCACGCGCCGTGGTGCTGTTCGAGACGGACGGCGACCGCGGTCGTCCGGCTGTCGCGTTCGACGAGGACCGCCGCCTCGTAGACGTCGGGTTGCGGCCGGCAGCCGATCACCCGCACGACCCGGATGCAGGGCGCACCGTCGAGGATGGGGCGGCGTGGGAGCTGCGTCAGCAACCGGCGCCGGAGTGCCGGTGTGACCAGTGGGATGAGCTGCGCGAAGGGCCGCCGACCGTGTCGTACCTCGAGCCAGACCCGAACGAGCAGGCGTGCGAGTCGGTCCGGGTCCGGTGCGGTCGCCTTACGGGGCGTGGTGGCTGCGCTGTGTCTCGAGGTAGGTGCTGGTGCACGGCTCACGGCTCGACCTCCTGTTCGTCGTCGACCGGCGGGTCGTTCTCGTCGGTGCTGCCGATCCCCGGCCCGTCGGTCATGGGTCGGTGCCCCGACAACTCGAAGCCCTGGCCGGTCCAGCGCAGCCAGACCGGACCGTCGATGGCCTGACCGTCGGAGGTCCGCGCGGTGATGTGCGCGCGCCATGGCCAGCGGTCGGTGCGTTCCAACGCCGACACCTCGACGTCCCGGAAGCCCGCCTCCTGGAGGCCAGCGGCGGCTGCCTCGAACCAGGCCGGGTCGGTCTGTGCCTCGACGGGGAGGTCCACCGAGCGCAGGTCGGGCGCCGGGAGCCACCACGGCTCACCGGCGGGCTGGACCCGACCGTCCGTGATGGCCAGGGGAACGGCGGCCCGTCGGGTCTCGACACGCAGGCCCTCCGAGGTTTCACGCAGGAGCACGGCCAGGACGCTGACGACGGCCAGGTGAGGATCGTCGTGTTCGATGGCCTCGACGACCACGTGCTCGGCGTAGCTCGCCGGGTCGATCGGGGTGAGGCCCGGGACGTCCAGGTGCGGTG
Source organism: Nitriliruptoraceae bacterium (assembly GCA_041685735.1). GTDB lineage: Bacteria > Actinomycetota > Nitriliruptoria > Nitriliruptorales > Nitriliruptoraceae > CSSed11-175R1. The sequence goes on along the minus strand of JAWLFE010000053.1, from coordinate 3,789 downwards.
ACACGCCCGTCAGCCAGGCCCGTGCGACCACGGTCGCGACCGCAGCGAGCGCATCCCTGGTCGAGCGGTCCTCCGTGAGGCTCGCTCGCGGGGTCCGGGTCGTCGCCCCGATCGTCGGGGCATCCCGTGGAGGAGTCGATGCGGAGTGGTCGGATGCCGCCGGCGGGTCCGGATCGACCGGCGTCGGCCCGCCATCTGTCGCGTCGGAGGGCGAATCAGGCGTCGGGTCGGGGGTCGCATCGGGCGTCGCGTCCGGCCCCGTGTCAGGCGTCACGGAGGAGGTCCCGGCCGTGGGTGGCGGATCGACGGATCGGTCGGGCAGCAGCACGAGCGCGGCGACGAGCACCCACGGGATGGCGGCGATCGCGATCACGACGGCTCGACGCGGTCCGTTGCGGGCGGCGGATGCCTCCTCGGGCTCGTCGAACCAGACCGGATCGTCGTGCATGAGCGTCACCTTCCGTGCTGGGCCCCGGCCGCGTCCCACGGCGGCCGGGGCGGGCGCCGCGACGGGATCCGGGGCGGGTGGTCCCGCGCGACCGCCGTGAGACCAAGATAGCTTTTCGTGCTATCTCGTTATACATGGATTCGTTCGCCTGTGGAAGACCGGAACCGGTCGAGCCAGGTGGGGCCAGGCGGGCGCTCCGCGCCGAGTCGTCCCGGTGCGCTCCGCGCCGAGCCGTCCCGTTACGCTCGGCGCCACGGCGGTGGACGATCGCCCGTCACCGGCCCGTCACCGGCCCGTCAGCGGCCCGGTGACGCACGGTGAGGCACGATTCGGCACAGTGATCCAGGAGCGCAGACGCGGTGAGCGATGCTCGGAGCCCTTCCCGCCCGATGCCTGACGGCACCGGTGGTGTCGATGCCCCGCACCACGAGGTGCTGTCAGACGCGGAGCGTCGTCGGCGGTTCGCTGAGGAGGCGCTTCCCTTCGTCGACCGCCTCTACTCGGCGGCGCTGCGCTACACGCGTGACCCCTCCGACGCGGAGGACCTGGTCCAGGAGACGATGGTCAAGGCTTACCGCTCCTTCCACCAGTACCGGCCCGGTACCAACCTCCGGGCCTGGCTGTACCGGGTGCTCCACACGACCTACATCTCGATGTACCGCAAGGCGCAACGCCGCCCGCAGGAGTCACTGCAGGAGCAGATCGACGACTTCTCGTTCTACGACGAGGTTGCCCGCACGGGCGGGTCCGCGGAACGTGAGGTGCTCGAGTCGCTGACCGCCGACGAGGTCAAGCAGGCGATGGCCGACCTGCCTGAGACCTTCCGGATGGCGGTCTACCTCGCCGATGTCGAAGGGTTCGCCTACAAGGAGATCGCGGAGATCATGGACACACCGGTCGGCACGGTGATGTCCCGCCTGCATCGGGGAAGGAAGGCGCTCCAGAAGGCGTTGGCCGGGTATGCGCGGTCCCGAGGGTTGATCAGCGGTGACCTCGACAGCAGCGATGGAGCGGAGGCGGACACGTGAACGCAGCAGCCGACGAACCCGGATGTGGCAACGACTGCCAGGAGGCACTCACCCGGCTCGAGGCCTACCTCGACGGTGAACTGCCCAACACCGACGTCGAGGATCTGCGCGAGCACCTCACGGCCTGCTATCCCTGCACCGACCGTGCGTCGTTCGAGGACCAGTTGCGTTCCATCGTCCGCCGCGACTGCATCGAGGAAGCCCCGTCCGGACTGATCGCGCGTATCGAAGCCACGCTGTCCGACGGCTGAGTGCCCGCGGTCCGACGGCTGAG
>JAWLFE010000053.1:0-1939 GCA_041685735.1 Nitriliruptoraceae bacterium | reverse complement strand
CGGCGGTGTGCCCGCCCCCGGCTCCACGGGGCCACCCGGGCCGGGCGATACGCTGCGACGGTTGACACCATCCCGCTGAACGTCGAGGTCACGATGTCGGAACGGCCGGTCCTGGTCACCGGTGCGGCGGGATTCATCGGGTCGAACCTGGTGGCCCGGTTGCTGGAGGACGGTCGGCGGGTGATCGGCGTCGACGACCTGTCGACCGGCGCGCTCGCGAACCTCGCTGACGCCCGGCAACGACATCCCGGCCGCTTCGAGTTCGATCGGATGGACATCCGGCAGGGTGGCCTGGTGCCTCTGGTCGAACGCCTCCAGCCGGAGGTGATCTACCACCTCGCGGCACAGGTCGATGTGCGCCGGAGCGTCACCGACCCGGAGCACGACGCCTCGGTCAACGTGCTGGGGACGATCGCGGTGCTCGAAGCCGCACGTCAGGGCAACGTCCGCAAGGTCGTCTACGCCAGTTCGATCGGCTCCTACGGTGAACCCGACGAGGAGCAGTTGCCGGTCGACGAGTCGTTCAGCCTCCCCGCCCTGTCGCCCTACGGCACCTCGAAGCGGATCGCGATCGACTACCTGCGTACCTACGGTGAACTCTACGGCCTCGAGTGGACGGCGCTGACGATCGCCAACGTCTACGGGCCCCGGCAGACCACGTCCGGCGAGGGCGGCGTCGTGGCCACCTTCATCGGTCGGATGCTCGCCGGCGAACCCTGCACGATCTTCGGTGACGGCCAGCAGACCCGCGATCTGGTCTTCGTCGATGACGTGGTCCACGCGTTCGTGCTGGCAGCGGACCGGGCGGCTGGCCAACGCCTGCTGATCGGAACCGGACAGCGCACCTCGATCAACCAGTTGTTCCATGCGCTGGCAGCGGCGACGAGCTACGACCACGAGCCCTTGCGTGCACCGGAACGCCCGGGCGAGGTCCGCCACAGCAGCCTCGATGCCCGTCGGGCGGGGCGGGAACTCGGCTGGAAGCCGTGGACGACGTTGGAGGAGGGCCTGGCCGCGACGCTCGCCTGGGCTGCCGCCAACGAGCCCCGCGTCGCAGCAGTAGCAACAGATGCGCAACGTCCGGCTGTCGGCCGCTAGCGTTTCGGGTTCGAGCAACACGAGAGGTTCGCAGTGTCGTACACGGAGGAAGTCGGCGAGAGTCTGCGCCGTATCCGCGTGGATCGTGGCCTGTCACTGCAGGACGTCGAGCGCACCTCGGGCGGGGCGTGGAAGGCTGCCGTCGTGGGCTCCTACGAACGTGGTGACCGCAACATCAGTGCCACGCGGCTGCTGGAGTTGGCGGAGTTCTACGAGGTCTCGCCCGCCGAGGTCCTCCCCGGCGAACCGTCGATCCGGCGCGACAACGCGTCATCTGGCGTCGTGATCGATCTGCAGAAGCTCGAACTGCTGGGTGAGGGTTGGGCGCCGGTCCGCCGGTACCTCGAGTCCATCCAGGTGCAGCGCGGCGACTTCAACCGGCAGATGCTGTCGATCCGCGGTGAGGATCTGCGTGCGTTGTCGGTGATGCACGGCGCGTCGCCCGACGACCTGATCACCGAGATGCGTGCCGCCGGAGCGATCATCGAACGCTGAGGCGGCAGGCACGCAGGTGCTGTGCGGGTTCGGTGACGGTGGGGCGAGGGGCTCGCGGATGTCGATCCCCGGGTCTCCCGCTCGTCGGGGACCGGGCGTTCGGGTGTGGTCGCCACGGATCGTGGCGCTGCGGGCTCTCGGTCGTGCCGGGGACGCGGACCGATCCGTGCGGCAGCCGCCGTCGACAGGCGAGAGGCGCTCGCATCCACAGAATGTCTGTGGAGAAGCGGGATACATCGAGATGGTTTGCTAGACTCGAACACATGTTCGCTCCAGCCTCCCTCCGTCCAGCCCCCGGCGCTTCCCGGCCACCGGCGGGTCACCGGTGCCGTGACGCGAGCATCGC
>JAWLFE010000052.1:0-19436 GCA_041685735.1 Nitriliruptoraceae bacterium | reverse complement strand
ACTTCTAATCCTCAGGCCGCAGGTTCGAATCCTGCCGGGCGCGCGCCGAATCTGACGAGCTGGACCAGCGCGCGGGGTCGATATCGTCATGAGCAAAGCGCACTCGACACGACGCACATGACCTGGCGTGACAGACCGCTACCCGAGCGCGGAGGTGATCAGCGATGACGATGGACGACATGATGGCCCAGTTGCGTGTGCCCGCAGCGCTGCGGGGTCGGGTCGCGCCGATGCTGGAGCTCACGGATCGAGTCGCCCGCGAGCACCTCGACGAGGAGTACCGCGATCTCGCCCGCTCGTTTTTGGGCAGGCTGGCGCGCAAGCGCCCCTCGCCGCTGGTGCGCGGCGATGAACACATCTGGGCCGGCACCGTCCTCTACGTGCTGGGGCAGCTCAACTTCCTGTTCGATCCGCGGAGCACGCCGCACATGACCGGCGACGCCCTCGCCGCGGCCGTCGACGTGCCGCAGCAGACCCTGGCGAACAAGTCCAAGGTGGTCCGTGATCTGCTCGGGCTGCGGCCGTTGGATCGGGAGTTGTCCCGCCGCGAGCATCTCGCTGACCCGCTCGGGGCCTCGTTCTTCCGCTACTCATCGATCCGCTGACGGTCGCTTATCGCCGCGTGACGCTTCCACGACCCGATGCGACCGAGGCCCTCTCACGTCCGGGTCGACGCCGACCACTATCTTCATCTTCAGCGGCGACGGAGGATGACGACCGCGGAGGGATCCCGGCGTGACAAGACGGAAGCAACCCCGCAGCGGCGCCCGGCCACTTCGTGTCGAAGAGGCGTCGCGACGTCCAGGGCCAGACGACGAACCGGAACTGCTCGACGAGGTCCGCGCCCTGCTGCGAGCCGGGGATCCGCTGGGCATGGTGCTGTTCGCGAGCACGATCGTTTCGGCCCTCGAGCCGGGTCCGGTCCTGCCGTTGCGGGGTGCGCAGGAGGACGAGGGCCCGTCGCTGGCCGAGGTCATCGCCTCGTTCGTCGACGAGCGGCGGCCCGAGACGACCGCGCTGCTCGCGGCGCTTGGCCTCCTGGTTCCCGATGACCTGCTCCGCCAGCACATCCGTCGCGAGCTCGACGAGCGCGGAGGTCGGCTGCCGGTAGGACTCGACCGGCTGGCCCCGTTGTCCATCGACCGGACCGTGTCGGCCACCCACGTCCTGGGACACGTCGACCTGCTGGTCGTCGGGGTCCGGACCGCAGGGGGACAGCCCCTGACCATCGTGGTCACCGTGGATCACGAGCTGGGCACCGTGGTCGCCGACGGGTTCGCCTACCCGGGGCCGTCCGAAGAGGCGATCACACAGTTGGCCGACAGTGACGATCCTGACTTGACCGTGGCCGACCTCGACCCTGCCGACGCCCGGGCCAGCATCAGCGAGGCCATCGAGACCGGCAGGATCACCTACCCGCCGATGGAGACCGACACCTGGCCGGAGTGCCGTCCGCTGGTCGAATGGGTCCTGCGGTCGCTACCAGAGGGCGGCAGCGAACGCGCCCGGCCGGAGATCGACGAGCCCCAGCGCGAGGGGATCGTCCAGCGCTTCCTGGCCTCCCCCCACGGGCGGGAGCACGACCACCCAGACGGGCGGAACCTGCTGGACACGCTGCTGTGCTACGGCTGTGACTACGGCACCGGCGATCCGCTGGCCTGGAGCCCGGAGGCGGTCGCGATCCTGCTCGACGACTGGCTGCCACGCAAGGTGATCGCCGAGCCCGAGTACCTCGACCTCGTCCCTGACCTGCTGCGCAGCTTCATCCGCTTCGCCCACGAACAGCGCGGACTGCGCCAGGGGTTGACCGAGGACGCCCTGGAGGTCATCGACGAGCTCGAGGCCGACTACCGGGGAGTGATCCGCACCGCCCGGCCCCAGGGCCCGGCTGCACTCCTGTCGGCGATGGGATGGCTCGACGGGGACGACGCCATCCATCGCGACCCGTCCGCCGACCTCGGGTTGCTGGGAACGGTCGGTGCACATCACCGCGAGCTGTTGGACCTGCTCGCCGAAACGGTGGGCGGCGACGAGCACCTGCGGGCACTGTCGAGCGACCCACTCCCCGACGAAGCCTTCGACTGGGGCCCGGTCGACGAGGACATCCGCGACCGCGTCGGCGAGGCGATCGACCGGTTGGACGGCTGTGCGGACGAGCTGTTCGACGTCGAGTTCCGCACCGCCGCGCGGCGGCTGCTCGCCGACGTCGTGGCCGCCGACCCCGCGACCTTCCGCCGTGGCCGCCCCGAAACCGCTGCCGCCGCGATCGCGTGGCTCGTCGGCAAGGCCAACGAGGTGTTCGACCCGTACGGCGACGGCCTGTCGATCGGCGAGCTGACCGGCTGGTTCGGTCTGAGCACGAGCCCGTCCCAGCGTGCCGGGACCATGCTGACTGCGCTGGGCATCGAGACCGACGCCTACCGCGGCATCCGCCTCGGTACCCCGCGCTACCTCACGTCCGTCCACCGACAGCAGATCATCCAACGTCGGGACGTCGCGGAGGAAGGCCTCGACGGCCTCGACACCACCGACGACGTCTGGGAGGTAGCGACCCCGTGGGGCGACGACCCCTTCGGCGATGAAGCTTCCTGGGAGGAGCCTGTCAGGCTCGACGGAGCGGCCGCGCTCGACCTCGGCGTGGACCCGGCACCGCCAGCGACGTGGCGCGAGTCCGAGCCGGTGGACGTGCTGGCCGTGGGCTGGCTACCACCCGGGATCTTCGAGGAGGCCGTCAGCCGCTGGCCGGAGCTGGCCGCGCGGGTCGGGACACGCGACTATGCCGCCTACGCCCGGGTGGTCCAGGGCGCCCTGATGGACGTCGCCCGCGGGTACACGCGCCAGCCAGTGCTGGTTCCCCTCGACCTCGAGAAGCTCGCAGGGCTGGCGGACATGGCCGGCTTCGAGGTGGCCGACTGGCGCACCCGGGCCGCCCTGGCCGCCCGCCTCGCCGAGGCCGGCCAAGGTCTGCCATGGCCACCGGGCCGCAACGAGCCGTGCTGGTGTGGCAGCGACCGCAAGTACAAGAAGTGCTGCGACACGGTGCCGGTCGATCCCGCCCGGCGTCCGACACCGACCGACGGGCTCGGGGTGGCCCAAGCCTTCGAGCTCGACATCACCCTGGCCGGAGTGCGGCCCCGGATCTGGCGGCGGATCGGGATCGCGGCTGACGCGACCTTCGGCGACCTCCACCACGCCATCCAGGGCGCCTGCGGCTGGGAGAACGACCACCTGTTCGCGTTCAGGACCCCGGCCGGCACCGAGATCGGCGGATCACCCTACGAGGACCCGTTCGGCGACCCCCACCCGGATGCTGCGGAGGTTCCCCTCACTGGCTACTTCACCGAGCACGACCGCTGCCAGTACGAGTACGACTTCGGCGACAGCTGGCTGCACGAGATCCTCGTCGTTCGACGCATCGAGGAGCCAGTCGACTACCGGCAGCAGCTGCTCGATGGAGCACGGGCGTTCCCGCCCGAGGACTGCGGCGGCCTGCCCGGCTACGAGGAGTGCGTTGAAGTCGCGACCGGTGGAGATGACCCCCACGGACTGCGCGAGTGGGTCGGCGACTGGGACCCCGAGCACTTCGAGCTCGCCCAACTCAAGCAACGCTTCGATCACTGATCGCCGCGACGGAGCACGACGGGAGGTGGTGATGTCACAGGACGAGCCGCGTGCCCAGCTGTTCATGGCTGAGGCTGCCTACGCTGAGAGCATCGTGATGTCCGCACTCGGCGATATCGACGCGTGCATCACCAGTCTCGAGCAGTCACTCGAGTTCGTCCCCACCTACGCGCCGGCGATCCTTGCGCTTGGGTCGATCGACTACCAGCTCGACGACCCGGAGCAGGGCCGACGCCGGCTGTTCTCACTCCTCGATCTGGCCGACAACGAGTTCCCCCCGGAGGCGCCGGACCTCGCTGAGATCCTGGATCATGCCGGCGACTTCCTGATCAGCCGGTCCGACTACCGTGACGGGTTCGAGCTCTACCGGCGAGCCGCCGCCCGCTTTCCCGACGTCGCGGCACTCCACCAGGGTCTGTGCGTGTGCGCCGGACACCAGGGGAACCATGAGGTCGCCCTGGCCGCCGCCGAGGCCGCGCTTGCGCTCGAGCCGGACAACCAGGAGCTCGTCAACGACATGGGCTGGACCCTCTACGAGCGCGGCGAGCTCCACCGCGCCCTGCCGTTCCTGCAGCGTGCGGTGGAGCTCGACCCCCAGGATGCACTGGCCGCGGAGAACCTCCGCATCTGCCGGGCGGCACTCGAGAAACCCACGTGAGTGGGAGTGCCTCCCCTGCTGCATCGCTTACCGCCCAGGCGACGATCAACCCACCCGCATCGGCATCTGCACGGTGTAGTGGAAGTTGTCCCGGCCGACGTTGGCCTCCAGCGTCCGCAGGATCCGATCGGCATCGTCATGCGGGCCGTGGACGTACTCGGGCTTGCCATCGCGGCCGAACCCGATGGCGCTAGAACCCGCCAACTCACCGAGGTGCGCGGCGGCCGGCCGGAAATCGCGATGCGGCTCGAAACCGAGGCCACGCGCATACGCCACGGCACCCAACACCAGGTGCTGGGCTAGATCAACGGGGGCCTCGACGGGCAGCCGGCCGAACCCGTCGAAGAAGCGATCGATGAAGCGGCGTAGTCCGCTGCGGCTCATGGCCCGTGGCCCCAGGGCGTCCTTGACACCGAGGCAGTAGGTGTCGACCAGGTACCCGCACACCGTCACGTCGCCGCCGACTCGGGGGTGCGCACGGGCCACCAGCACACCGGCCAGCCCCGAGGTGTCGGCTTCACGCTCGTGGGGATCGGGCCAACCGCGGTCCTGCGGCACCGCCAGCCCGACGCTCCAGCCCGAACTCACCCAGCAGCCGACGACCGGTGAGGGCGGCGTGCCCTGCCGCTGCTCCCTGGCAACGGTCCGCACCAGCGGCGCCACCCGGCCGCGGGAGGTGTGCAGGGCACGGGTGATCGCGTTGGTGGACAGCCCCTGCGCGTACAGCTGCCGCACCCGAGCCAACAGCTCGTCGTCGTCCATGCTGCACCTCCATCACCCTCGGACACCTACCTTGTAGCAGGAGCGGTCTCCCGATCGGGGGAGGTGGAACCTGGCGGCGCTATGCCCGCCGACCGTCACCCAGGTGCCAACATCGAACGAGGTCTGACCCAACTTCGATGCCCGCTTGAACCTCACGCTGGTGGCCGCGGTTGCCACGGGTCGATGATGTCGAGCCCGTCGAACCTGACGAAGTCCTTGATGTTGCGGGTGACCAGCGTCATCCGATGGACCAGCGCGGTCGCACCGATGAGCGCATCGCGGAAGGGTGCCGGATCAGGAACGTGCAGCGCCGCCGCACGTCGCGCGACCGTCGCGTCGACGGCCAGGACACGTCCATCGAACGCGGCCGCGACGCTGTCATCGAGCCAGCGACGCAGCACGGCCCCCTTGGGTGGATCGGCACGCTCGGCGAGCAGCACCCCGTGCTCGAGCTCGTGGATCGTGATCGACGACACGAACAGCTGGCCCGATGGAACCCCAGACACCCACTCCGAGACCCTGGGGGCGGCCTTGCCGGCCCGGACCTTGCGCAGTTCGGACACGACGTTGGCGTCGAGTACGAACATCAGCCGAACTCGGCCGGGCGCGCGTGCTCGTCGGAGGTGGGCAGGGCCAGCTCGATGTCCTCGACCCCCGCGGGCTCGGCGAGCCGGTCCAGGACATGCTCGGTGCCCAGCAGCCGCTCGTACTCGTCGTACGACAACAGCACGTGGGCGGGCCGGCCGCGATCGGTGATGTAGACCGGGCCGTGCGCCGCGGCCTTCTTCGCGCCGCTGGTGTCCTGATTGAACTCCCTACTACTGATCTTGGTCACCATCACCGACTCCTTTGTAGAAACATCTCTACTTTATCGGGGTCGATGCTCATCTACAACCCGGTCACCGTGCGGTGTTCCGCGTCGGGTCGCCGTCATGCTGCCGCTGCGCGACCTACGAGGTGGCCGACATGCACCGAGCACACCAGATCAGCCCTCATCAGCGCACTGGCCTCGGCCATTAGGCGAAGGCGCTCATCGAGGACGGCGAGCCCGGACGCGGTCGCGTCGACGTACCCACTCGCAGGTGCAGACGCTCCTCGTGCCGCCTGCCGATCACGGAGATCCGGGCAGTGCACCGTCTCGCAACGCACCCGGCTCACCGCCAAACAATCCTCCATTCTTGAGCATCTCGACCTGCCCGAACCGCCCCGCTACTACGATTTCGCACCCCTCAACGACTAACCCCACACCCTTCCAGCCCCTCTCGGTCCCGTCATCGTGTCGTCACACACGAGACGGGACCTTCCCATGTCCCAAACCGCCCCACAACGCCAGCCACACCCCCGACACCCCCGGAACCGGCTGGTGACACCCGTCTACATTCTGAAGTTCAACCCAGGCAGGGGGAGGCCCAACGCGGGCTACACGCGACGGGCAGTTGCCGTGGTGCGCCGGTGGGAGGTACGCACCCGCACGGGATGGCGAGTGCATCGGTCGGGCCGGGCGGACGAACACCGCGAACGAGGTCGTGAAGAAGCCGAGCTTGGGGGGACTCCGGCAGGCCGGTGCCTGCACTTGAAGGAGCGTTCCGGGCACAGCGCCGCAGACAACGGATATGCGACTGCTCCCGGGGAGGCGGATCGAGTCTGTGGCGCTCACACTCGGGGCCCGTCGACCGGTCAACTGCGTCCGGGGTGCACGACGACCTCGATCTGCTCGGGTGACTCCAACACCCGCACCGTGTCGTCCTCGAGGTGGAGGCTGAGCTTGCCGCCGGCGAGCGGCATGCCTTCGAGTGTCAAGCGGGCGAACGGGGCCGGGTTCATCGGGCGGAGGTGGAGCACGCCTGCGGGCACATCCGGCTCGATACCGAAGACCGCACGCAGTGTCAGCAGCGCGGCGCCGGCGGACCAGGCCTGCGGGCTGCAGGCACTCGGGTAGGGCAGTGGGCGCGTGCCGTCGGTGCGCTGCTCGCCGCCGAACAGTTCCGGCAGGCGGAACTCGAGGTGGTCACCGGCAGCGATCAGTCCGTGGAGCAGGTGGCTGGCCGTGCTGCCGGCACCGATGCGGGCGAGGCCATCGATGGCGATGGCGGTGTCGTGCGGCCACACCGACCCGCCGTGGTAGGCCAGCGGGTTGAAGCGTGGTGAGCTGCTACTGAGCGTGCGCAGCCCCCACCCGGAGTCCATGTCGGTTGCTGCGAGCCGGACAGCGATGCGTTGCTCCTGCCACGGCTGGAGCATCCCGGTCCCGAGCAGATGCGCCGCGTTCGAGGTGATCGAGTCGACCTGCCGACCGGACCCATCGAGTGCGAGCGCGGGAAACCCGCCATCGGCGTCGTCGACCCAGAACGCGGCCTGGAAGCGTTCCTTCAGCCGGTCGGCCCAGCCCCGCCATGCATCGCCACCCGGACGGCCGTGGGCGTCGAGCAGCGCCGCGCCACCGATCGCTGCCTGGTAGGCGTAGCCCTGTACTTCGCAGAGCGCGATCGGCGCGTCGGCCAGGGTCCCGTCGGCGAAACAGATCCCGTCCTCGGAGTCCTTCCACCCCTGGTTCGCCAGCCGACCGTCGCCCTCCGCCGCGTAGCGCAGGAAGCCGATGCCGTCCGGGTCGCCGTCGTCACGCATCCATGCCAGGGCGCGCTCGACGTGGGGCAGCAGCGCCTCGACGAAGGATCGGTCGAGCCCCCACCGCCAGGCCCGTTCGACGGCGACCACGAACAGCGGGGTCGCGTCGATCGTGCCGAAGTACCGGGGCGGGAGGTCACCACGGTCGACCTGGGGGCCGTGACGGACCTCGTGGAGGATCTTGCCCGGTGCCTCCTCGGTGACCGCGTCGTAGCGGTCCCCCTGGTTGCGGGCCAGCAACGCCAGCGTCTCGCCCGCGACCTCGACGCCGAGTGGCAGGGCCATCATGGCGCTCCACAGCGAGTCACGGCCGAACAGCGTCAGGAACCATGGCGTGCCGGCAGCGAAGTACCGGTCCTCTCCTTCGCGCACCAGCAGCGAGTCCAGGTCGGAGATGGACCGTTCGAGCAGCTGCTCGAAGCGGACATCGCTGCAGGTGATGCGTGGACGCGCCAACGAGCCGACGCCGCTGCCTGAGCGGACGATCGCCGGGGTCTCTTCCGGGACCTCGCCCGACGGCACCGGGCGGGTCCGTAGGACCAAGTCGACCTGCCAGGACCCCTGCGGCGGCAGGACCAGATCCCAACCGAGGGTGCCGTCGACGTCGCGGTCGGGCATCGGGACGATGCCGAGGAACGCCGACTCCCCCGCGTCACCGCTGCCGAGCGGCGCGACGCTGTCGAAGCGCACGCCACCATCGACCAACTGGCCGGTCGACGCTGATGGGTGTCGACCGTGCTTGACATCGAAGATGTAGGCGAAGTCGGACGCGACCTGCAGCCCGATGCGGACCTCGACCGGGTCCACGCGGTGGTTGGTGATGCGGATCTGTTCCTGCCAGACGTCGGTAACCGAGCGCCGCCGTTCGATCAGCACCGTCGGGTCGGGCCCGGTTCCCAGGTGGGCGCAGGAACTGAAGCGGGCCGTCCCCGGGCCCAGCGGGTAGCCGCCGAGCGCGTGGGGCTCGTCGCCGTTCAGTGTCAGCACCAGGGAGCTCAGGATCCTCGTGTCCTCGACGAAGACCCCGTCGCCATAGGGTCCGGGGCGGATCTGTCCGCTGGCTGTCGACAGGCAGAAGGTCCGACCGCTGACGCAGGTGACCTCACCGTGCGGGCCGATAGACTGTGTGATGGCGGCCATCAGGCGTGCTCCACGACACGCCGGTCACCCGGGCGGAGTGGTGTACCGACCGTGACCGGTCGACGGTCATCGCCTCGGCGGCCCCACGCCACGGACGGACGTAGCCGCTCCGAATCGGAGATGCTGGTCCGAGGCTTCAGGTGCTGCCCGGTGACCGCCGCGAACACCGACTCGTAGCCGGCGACCATCGCCGCACTCGAGAAGTGCTCGACGACGTGCGCCCGACACGCGACACGGTCGAGGCTGGACGCCGTCTGGACGGCTGCCACGAACGCATCGACGTCGCCCGGTGCGACAAGGACGCCGGTTCGTCCGGAATCGATGACCTCCAGGGCCGCGCCCATACGAAAGGCGATCACCGGGGTGCCCACCGCCATGGACTCCACCATCACGAGCCCGAAGGGTTCGGGCCAGGCGATCGGGAACAGCGTCGCCTCGGCCCCGGACATGATGTCGATCGCGTCCTGCTTGCTGCCGTTGCGCACCACCACGACGTCCGCATCGACGAGCAGCGGTGCAACGTGGGTGTCCCAGTAGACCTGTTCGGGCGCCTCGTTGATCTTGATCGCCATCTTCAGCGGCATGCCCAGCCGCTTGGCGACACGGACCGCGACCTCCGGGCCCTTCTCCGCGTTGACCCGACCCACGAACGCGAGATAGCGGTCATCATCAGCGCGGGCGCGGAAGGGATGCTCGGTCAGGCTGATCCCGTTATGCACCATGTGCTCGACCGTCACCCCCTCCGGCGCCCGGGAGCGCTGATCCTCGCTGATCGCGACCCGGTGCAATGCGTCACCGATCGAATGGTGGAACACCTCGACCTCCGGCACCCACGGCCCGTGCAAGGTGTGCACAACCGGCGGCCCATCGAGCAACGCCCCGAAGGCCGCTCCGGTGAATCCCGAGTGGTCGTGGATGACGTCGAACTCGTGACGTTGCTGGTAGCCGGCGACCACGTGGATCAACTCGTGACAGGTCGAACCGAGGTCCGTGCTCGGCGGCACGTCGAAGACGCTCTGGACCGTGGCGGTCGAGGTGGACCCGCCGCTGGCCAGCAGCGTCACGTCGTGCCCGGCGGCGACCAGCCCGTCGGTGAGCTGGGCGAGCACCTGCTCGATGCCACCGTAACCGGTCGGTGGCACGGTGAACCACGGCGGTGCGATCTGGAGAACGCGCATGCGGACCTCACGGATGATGACCGGAGGCTCGGCGGCGTCTCAGATCGGCGATCCCACGCATGCTGCTGACGGTGCCGGTGCTGCACACAAGTGGGTGGCGCGACAGCTGGGACAGAAAGCCCGGGAACGGCCATCGCCCTGCCAACGTACGGCACGAACGGCCGCACGTCCGGCCGTCCGGTCACCCGAGGACTCGCCCATGGCACCGGGAGGTTGCGGCTCCCACGAAGCGTCCTCAGGGCGATGACGGTCTGCGACGCTGGGCGTTCGGGCGCGCGGCAACGACCCGAGCATGGCCACCTCGTCGCTACGCGAAGACCGATGCAGGGGCACATGGTGGTTCCAAGCGATGAAGAAGCTCCCGACGAGACTCACGGAGCCGAAGGAACCACGCAGCGACCGACAGAGGCAACGCCGCGCCGCACTGTGTGCGGGTCGGCCCGAGACAGTGGTGAGCGGATCGGCTTCGCAGGTCCGGTCGCCCGGTGAACGTGGTCGGTGGGCCAGGGTGTCCTCAGTCGCCTTCAACGGTTAGCGACTCGCACCGACGGCTCGTCGGGGCCAACGACTTCTACCACCCCCGGGCAACCCACCAGCGATCATGAGAGCGTGGTCTGCCTCGGCTGCTGAAAGCCGTGAACACCCCGAGGGCTGTTCACGGCTTCCGTGAGCTTGGTGGTGGCGCTGATCATGAGAGCGTGCGTGCGCCCCGTCTACAGGAGGACGACGAGAAGGATGATGATCAAGATCAGTGTTCCGACTCCGATACCGATACCCATGACTGCCTCCTTCCCTGATCGATGCTGTCGTGGCGGAGGGAGTGGCTCAGCGAGTGAGCGGTCGAGCCAGGCGGGTTCGCTGGCAGCGCTGGTTTCACGCATGGCCGAATCCGTTCGGCACACCGGGGAGCGCGTCGGACCGGGACACCGCGGCGGAGCCTGGATGGTGCAGGCTTGCCGCGACCGGGCCTGCGGCGCGCTCATAGATGCTGTCGACGAGGCGGTCGAGCTTGCGCCGGATCACCCCGAGGGCTGCCTGGGTCTGCGTCGCGTCGGCACTGCGCTGTTGCAGAGCCGTCACGTCTGCCGTGATCCCGGCAAGGGAGACCAGAAGGTGTCGAGGCAGGGAAGCTTCGGTTGCGACACCCTCGCCCGCAAGGAAGCCTGCTGCCGCGGCGGGTCGAGCGCGGTGCAGCGACGGTGAGTCAGCCGGCTTGATGATTGTGACCGACACGTTGTGCTCCATCCCTGTGACATGTCACGTTTGACCGTCATGCCAGGGTCTAGAGCACAGCTTGCAGAATCCTTCGCACGTCGTTACGAGCGCACCGTGGGCCTTCCGCCGCAGCAGCCTAGCATCTCGCGACCGGGACGTCTCCCGGATGCCCGCGTTCGACGGAGCTGTGCCACTTCTGGATGGATCAGGTCGGGTGTGCGATCCGGACCTCGAGGATGGCGCTGACAAGCGCTGCAGGGCGCTGGTTCGTGAGGGTCCCGTGGCGTGGTGGATGTAGGGCCGGGATCCGTCGATAGGGCGGGCGACCGTGCGCCCCTCTGCGAGTTCTTCCTACGGAGCTCGAGAGGGGGCCACACGATGGCCCGACACGATGCTGCACCACTGCTGTCCGAGATGCTCGACACCATCGCACCGGGCGGGTTGAAGGAGATGCTTCGTGGCGTTGAGAGCGGGCGACGCCGGATGACCGGCGCGGCCTGCTGCGGGTCCCGGGTCCCGCTCTGCCCGAACGCGACCCGAACACGACCGGAGGTATTGACGCGCGCGGCCGCATCGTGTTCTATACGGACCGGTCGGTACATCTCCGTGCCGGGGGTGGGAAGCCCCGCGAAGGGAGCCGCAGCCATGTCGTCCAACGTTGCGTCCGATGCGCCAGCCCTCGAGGTCGAGCACCGAGATGGCATCGCGGTCATCACGTTGAACATGCCCGATCAGCGCAACCCGCTCTCGGTCGACATGATGACGGCGGTGACCCGGGCGTTGGAGGATGTCGCCGTCGACGAGAGCGCGCGCGTCGTCATCATCAAGGGCGCGGGACGGGTCTTCTCGTCGGGCCACAACCTCCGCGAGATGGTGGGACGCGAGCTCGAGGACCAGCAACGCATCTTCGACGTCTGTACGGAGATGATGCAGACGGTCCAGCGCATCCCGCAGCCGGTCATCGCCCAGGTCCATGGCGTGGCCGCCGCCGCCGGCTGCCAGCTGGTGGCCGCGTGCGACCTCGCAGTCGCTGCCGAGTCCACCGTCTTCCTGACACCGGGGGTGAAGATCGGCCTGTTCTGCTCCACGCCCATGGTCGCGGTCAGCCGTGCGATCGGGCGGAAGCGAGCCATGGAGATGCTGCTGACCGGCGACGCGATCGACGCGCGGACGGCGGCGGACTGGGGCCTGATCAACCGGGCCGTGGCCGATGACCAGCTCGAGCAAGCCACCCGGGAACTCGCCGAGAAGATCTCGAGCGCCAGCCCGCTCACGATCCGGATCGGCAAGGAAGCCTTCTACCAACAGGTGGAGCGCACCCAGGAAGAGGCCTACGAGCTGATGTCGCGAACCATGGCGGAGAACGCCGTCACCTGCGACGCGCAGGAAGGATTCGATGCGTTCCTGGGCAAGAGGACACCGGTCTGGCAAGGCAAGTAAGGCGATCGGTCTCCGTGTCCTCTCCCAGCAAGGAGGATCACGGACGCGGCATCGCGAGGCGGGTGCCTGGATGAGGTGACGGGCGTGGGTCAGCACCACGCAGAAATCACCTCGCGGCGCCGACCACGACCGAGGAGAGCGCTGTCCGCAGGACGTCAAGCACCGACAGGGGCCGCCCCGCCCACCCGAGCACCTATCTCACCACCTGAGGCCACCGCCAGAGAGGACCGACCACCATGCTGGAAAGCTCGGCGCGGATGCTCCTGTACCCGCGCATCCGCAAGTCCCCCTACTTCGCTGCGGCGCACGCACATGGTGTCGCCATGTACAGCGTGTACAACCGCATGTACATCCCGCGGCACTACGGGGATCCCGTTGCCGAGTACTGGAACCTGCTCACGAACGTGAACCTGACCGACGTGGGGGTCCAGCGTCCGCTGGAGATCACCGGGCCGGATGCCTTCACCTTCACCAGCCGCCTGGTCACCAGGAACCTCGACAACCTCAAGGTCGGTCAGTGCAAGTACACGTTCATGACCGACCAGCACGGGGGGATCATCAACGATCCCGTCCTGCTCCGGCTCGATGAGAACCACTTCTGGCTCACGCTGGCGGACAGCGACGCCCTGCTCTGGGCGCGTGGGCTGGCCGTCAACAGTGGCCTGGATGTCACGATCAGCGAACCCGACATGGGCCCGGTCCAGGTACAGGGCCCGCGATCCCTGGAGTTGATGGTCGATCTGTTCGGCGAGTCCATCCGGGATATCGAGTACTACTTCCTGCGGGAGTACGTGCTCGAGGGCATGCATGTGCTTGTGTCCCGCACGGGCTACACCGCCGAACTCGGCTACGAGATCTACCTCTTCGACGCGACGCCGAACGGCACGCGCCTGTGGGAGATCATCACCGAAGCCGGCGCCCCGTATGGCTTGGCTCCAGCGGGCGTGTCCCACCTGCGACGCATCGAGGCCGGCATCCTGTCGCTCGGCGCCGACATCGATCTGTCCACCAACCCCTACGAGGTCGGGATGGGCTACCCGTGGATGCTCAGCATGGACAAGGAAGGTGGCTTCGTCGGCCGGGAGGCCCTGCTGCGCATCGCCGAACGCGAGGTCGAGCGTCGGCTGGTGGGGCTGCACATCGACGGCGAGCCACTCGGTTCCTACACGGATGGCTCCATGGTGGATCCGTTCCCGGTGCGTCACGACGGGGAGGTCGTCGGCAAGGTGACCTCGGCCTGCCACTCACCCAGGCTGGAACAGAACATCGGCATGGCCCTCATACCGGCAGGGCTGGCTGATCCGGGCACGTCGATCCAGGTCATCGTGGATGACCTCCCGCGGGGTGCGACGGTGACGCAGATGCCGTTCGTCGACCCGAAGAGGCAGGGAGCCCGCCAGCCGGTCCGCATCGCCAGCGGTGACAGCGACACGGTGGCCCCCTGGCGCCCGCAGAGCTGGACCTCCCCGGCGATGGGGCACACCGTCGCGTCGCCCGAGCCAGTGCGCCCTGAGCCGCCCCGAACGGGGGTGGGTGGCGGTGCCCCAGCCACGTCCGACGCGCCGGCAGGGACCACTACCCTGCCCGCCAGCCCAGAGCCGACTGCCCGGTGAAGCGGTCGCACCAGGACCGCGTTCGCATCCGATGCCGCCGTCGTCGACGACCGCCGGTGCACCCTGATCGGAGTCGAGGGATCTCATGAGTTCGAAGAGTTCGAAGCGCGAAGCGTTGCTGCAAGAGGCCCACCACCTCTTCTACGAGCGCGGCATCCGTGCCGTCGGCGTCGACACGATCTCGGCCAGTTCGGGCGTGGCGAAGATGACGCTCTACTCGCACTTCGACTCCAAGGACGACCTCATCGCGGCGTGCTTGGAGAGCGTCGACGAGAAGTATCGGGGTTGGCTCGAACGCAAGGTCCAGGATCGAGCGGATCAGCCGGCGGAACAGATCCTGGCCATCTTCGATGCGCTTGAGGGCTGGTTCGAGAACCCTCGGTTCCGAGGATGCGCCTTCGTCAACGCCGCGATCGAGCTCCCCGACGTGGACCACCCTGCATGGCGCGCGGTCCACAACCACAAGCGGCGCATGCGTGCGTGGATCGCTGAACTCGCCGCCGAAGCTGGTGTCGCCGAGCCGAAACAGCTTGCCGAGCAGATCCTGCTGTTGATGGAGGGGGCCATCATCACGGCCGTGGTGGAGAGGTATCCGAACGCTGCGCAGAACGCGAAGGACATCGCCAGCCACCTGCTGGTCGCCGCTGGTGCGCTGCCGGCAGCGCTCAAGACCGACGCGTTGGCACAGCTCTCGGACTGATCGCGATCACGACACCCGTCGTCCTGAAGGTGTTGACAGCAGCGCCCCATCGTCCGTAGATTCCGGAACTATACAGGGCGGTCAGTATGCCACCGAACGAATCGTGAGGATGCTGCGGACCGGCGGGAGGGAGACCCGACCATGGACCCGTCGCCAGGCACCCGTCCGGGTGCGCGGGAGCGCATCGCGATCATCGGTGGCGACGCCGCCGGGATGAGCGCCGCCTCGCTCATCACCAGGCGCCACGGAGACGCCGCGTCCGTGAGCGTCTTCGAGCGCAGCCGTGTGGTCTCCTACGCGGCCTGCGGGCTTCCGTACTACGTCAGCGGCGATATCGACGACGCAACGACCCTGCTGGTTCGCGAGCAGGAGCACTTCGTCCGCCAGGGCATCGATCTGCATCTGGGGCAGGAGGTGGTGGAGCTGGATCCCGGTCGGGGCGTCCTCACGGCCCAGGACGCCAGTACGGGATCGCGGCGCGACCACACCTTCGACAAGGTCCTGATCGCCACGGGTGCGAGAGCCCGCGTCCCCAGGATCCCCGGGCTGGACGCGCCGAACATCTTCTCGATCCGGCACTACGACGACGGGCTCGCGTTGGCCGGACATGTCGCGGCCGCGGGTCCACGTCGCGCGACCGTGGTGGGTGCCGGCTACCTCGGCCTGGAGATGGCCGAAGCGCTCACGACCCGCGGACTGGCCGTGACGCTCGTCGAGGCCTCCACCCAGGTGTTCCCGGGGCTGGACCCTGACCTGTCCACGTTGGTCGTGGACGAGCTGCGAGCCCACGACGTTGACCTGTTCCTCGACAACCCCCTGCAGGGAGTGGAGCTGGACGACGACGGCCGTGCCTGCGCGATCCTCCTGAAGGAGGACGCCGTGGCGACCGACGTGGTGGTCCTCGCCCTGGGGTCTGAGCCGGTCGTCGAACTGGCCGAACGTGCCGGCGTCGCCATCGATGCCACGGGGGCGATCTCGGTCGACGGATCCATGCGTACGAACCTCGGGAACGTCTGGGCCGCAGGTGACTGTGTGTCGACCCACCATCGTGTGACGTCCGACCGTGTCTGGGTGCCGCTCGGTCCAACCGCCAACAAGCAAGGACGGATCGCGGGAGCAGCGATGATGGGCGAGTCCGTCACCTTCGCCGGCGTGGTCGGCACGAGCCTGGTCAAGATCTTCGACCTCCACGTCGGCCGGACGGGGCTGAACGAGGCTGAGGCACGACGCAGGGGTCTCGACCCGGTCTCGACGACGATCACCTCTGATGACATCGCTCACTACTACCCCGGGTCCCAACCGACCACGGTCCAACTGATCGCGGACCCATCTCACCGACTGCTGGGCGCACAGGTCGTGGGCCGATCGGGCGTTGCGGGCCGCGTGAACGTCCTGGCCACGGCCCTGAGCGCCGGCATGACCGTGGACGAGGTCGCGGAACTCGACCTCGGATACGCGCCTCCATTCGCGCCGGTCTGGGATCCGGTCCTGGTCGCAGCCAACAAGACGATCACCGACAGGGAGGCCGTGCGCTCGTGAACGCCACATCTCGCAGCGACGAGCGTCAGCCGACGGTGGAGCCCAACCTCGATCCGCTGACACCGATCAGCTTCCTGGAGCGGGCTCGCCGGGTGCACGCCGACCGCATCGCCGTCCAGGACGGCGAGGTGAGCTTCACCTACCAGCAGTGGCATGACCGGGCACGACGCCTGGCTCGATTCCTCCTCGAGCAGGGGGTGCGGCGCGGAGATTCCGTCGGTGTCCTCGCCTGGAACGGCGAGGTGTCGCTGCTGAGCCACTATGCCGTGCCGATGATCGGTGCCCACCTCGTGCAGCTGAACGTTCGGTTGCAGCCCGACGAGATCGCCTACATCGTGGGGCACGCATCGACGCGCCTGCTCCTGACGTCACCCGACCTCGCCCCCTTTGGGTCATCGGAGGATGGCTGCCATCAGGTGCTCATCGACGCAGACCTGGATGCCGCCGTGATGGCCACGGATCCGCTCGAGGATCCTGTTCCGGTCGTGGATGAGCGATCGACGATCTCGATCAACTACACCTCAGGAACCACCGGTCGGCCGAAGGGCGTGGTCTACCACCATCGAGGTGCCTACCTGAACGCGGTCGCCATGGCCTTGGACCACGGGCTGAGCTCCTCCAGCACCTACCTGTGGACGTTGCCGATGTTCCACTGCAACGGCTGGTGCTTCCCGTGGGCCACGGTCGCGGTCGGTGCGCGGAACATCACGATCCCCAAGGTGGACCCGGCCGTGGTCTGGCAGCTGTGCGCTGACGGTGAGGTGACGCACCTCTGCGGAGCGCCAACGGTCCTGAACATGCTGGCCGAGTCACCTCACGCTCGTCCGCTCGATCAGAAGGTCCGGTTGGTCACCGCCGGGGCAGCCCCCTCTCCCACCATCATCGGCAGGATGGAGGCGTTGGGCTTCCAGGTCGACCACGTCTACGGGCTCACCGAGACCTACGGCCCCTTCACGGTGAACGTCGAGAGCGCTCACGTCGCCCCGGACCAGCGCCTCCTGCAACGCTCCCGCCAGGGCGACGCCAACGTCACGGCCGGGGTCGTCGACGTCTGGGACCTGGAAGGTCGACCGGTACCGGCGGATGGTGCCACGTTGGGCGAGATCGTCATGCGGGGCAACGTGGTCATGACGGAGTACCTGCATGACCCGGAAGCGACGCGTGAGGCATTCCGGGATGGGTGGTTCCACTCCGGTGACCTCGGTGTCAAACACCCCAACGGGCAGATCGAGTTGCGCGATCGGCTGAAGGATCTGGTCATCTCCGGTGGGGAGAACATCAGCACGGTCGAGGTGGAACGGACGTTGTCATCACATCCGGCGGTGCTCGAGTGCGCCGTCGTTGCCAGGCGTGATGACTACTGGGGAGAGGTACCCGTGGCGTTCGTGTCCCTACGCGCCGATCCCGCCACGACAGCCGACGATCTGATCCAGCACTGTCGCGATCACCTGGCTGGGTTCAAGTGCCCCCGCGACGTGATCTTCCAGGAGCTGCCGAAGAGCTCGACCGGCAAGATCCTGAAGACCGACCTGCGCCGCATCGCCAACTCCACGATGCCGAGCAGCTCACGAGTCTCCTAGACCCCTGCCCAGGATCGATCTGACCGACGGGGGAAGCGACACGTTCTCTCACGCCAGATGCGCCGGTCCCTCCCGGCGAGGGTCGTCCACGGGAACTCCCGAGCCTCTGGCCACGGGTTCCGATCCTGCCGGGTGCGCCGACCGCGAACGGCGGTACTGCCGCAGAACGCTTGGCTCGCCCACGGGAGTCTGGATCCGCCGTTGCGTCCGGCAGGCGCCGGAGGTCAGCCTCCGGCATCCGTCACGGCTGCCCGGACGCCGTCGAGCAGCTCGTTCCAGGATGCCTCGAACTTCTCGACCCCCTCGTCCTCGAGCTTGCGCACCACGTCGTCGTAGTCGACCCCGACCCCGGCGAGCGCGTCCATCAGCCGGTGCGCATCCTCGTAGGTCCCGCGGACGGTGTCTCCGCGGATCTCGCCGTGATCCGCCACCGCATCGAGGGTGCCCTCGGGCATCGTGTTGACCGTGTCCGACGCGGCCAGTTCCACGACGTAGCGGGTGTCGTCGTACTCCGGGTTCTTCACTCCGGTCGAGGCCCACAGGGGGCGCTGCACGTTCGCGCCGGCAGCGGCGAGCGCCTGCCACCGGTCGCTGGTCAGCACCTCTTCGTAGGTCTCGTAGGCCAGCCGGGCGTTGGCGATGGCCGCCTGTCCCTGCAGCGCGGTCGCCTCGTCGGTGCCCACCTCCTCCAGCCGCGCATCGATCTCCGCATCGACCCGGCTGACGAAGAAGGACGCGACCGAGGCGATCGCCGACAGGTCGTGGCCCGCATCCTTCGCCTGCTCGATCCCGTCGAGGTAGGCATCCAGCACGGCGCGGTAGCGCTCGAGCGAGAAGATCAGGGTGACGTTGACGCTGATGCCCTCCGCGAGGCAGCGGGTGATCGCCGGGAGTCCCTGTTCGGTGGCCGGGATCTTGATGAACAGGTTCGGTCGATCCACGAGCCACCACAGAGCGCGCGCTTCTGCCACCGTCCGGTCGGTGTCACGGGCCAGCCGTGGATCGACCTCGATCGAGACCCGTCCATCGATGCCGCCGGTGGCCTTCGACACCTCGCGCAGGACATCGCAGCCCCACCGGACATCGAAGGTGGTCAGCGCCCGCACCGCTTCCTCGAGGTCGACACCTCGACGTGCAAGATCGTTGATCTGCGGCGCGTAGGCGGCACCGTCAGCGAGTGCCTTCTGGAAGATCGTCGGGTTCGTGGTGACCCCGACCACGTGACGCTCGGCGACCAGCTTCGCGAGGTTGCCCGACGCCAACCTCTCACGGCTGAGGTCATCCAGCCAGATGGAGACCCCCGCCGCCGAGAGGGCGGCGAGCGGTTGGGCACTGCTTGCAGTCATGGCGCGCTCCTGACGCTAG
>JAWLFE010000154.1:0-4772 GCA_041685735.1 Nitriliruptoraceae bacterium | reverse complement strand
GCGGTCATCGGCTCCCCGCAGGTTGGCGACATCGGTGCGTATCCACCTTCGGCAGCCTACTCCCGACAGCCACCACGGACGCGGATGCGCCGGACGCGGCGGCTCAGGCGCCGCGCTCCACGGCCTGGCTCGCCTCGGGCGCCGGCAGCAGAGACCGCGCGTGGGTGGCCATGTCGAAGCCGTCGTCCAGCAGGGCCGTCATGCCGAGCCCGGTCAGGGCGCCGAGGAGGGTCTCGGCCCGGACGTAGGCCTGTGACGGGCTCAGGTCCGGCAGCTGACGGCGGTAGGCGTCGGCGAACCGCTCCACGCGTCTGCGGTGCGAGCGCAGCACGCGGGCGGCGATCGCCGCGTCGGTCAACCCACGGCCGGCCAGCTGCAGGTAGATCCGCGCGATCGGTGACGAGCCGGTCATGAACGTCACGAACGCGTCGACGAGCTCCTCGAGGGTGTCGGTGCCCTCGCCCTCCGGATCGGGGTCCACCGCGGCGATCGCCTCCCGCACCACCTCGAAGACCGCGTCGTCCTTGGAGGCGAACAGGTTGTAGAAGCTGCCCGCTCCCACCCGTGCCCGCTCGGTGATCGCCTTGAGGGTCACCCCCTCGATCCCGACCTCGGCGAGCAACCGACGGGTCGCGGCCAGGATCCGCTCACGCGTCTCCAACCCCACGCGGTACCGCGCCACCTCGCACCTCCTACCCGCCCCGTCGCGCGGGCCACCCTACACCGCCAGCTTGCAGAAATGGAACGAACGCTCCAAGATGTAGCGGACGTTCCAAGATGGAACACCGGCACCCCCTGCGGCGTTGCTGTGGAGACCGAAGCCGGTATCGACCTCCGGGCGCACCGGGAGCCTGCGCCATGGCGGCGGACGCGGCGGATCGAGGGAGACGCGATGAGCCACTACAGGAGCAACCTGCGAGACATCGAGTTCAACCTCTTCGAGGTGCTCGGTGCCGACAGCTACTTCGGCACCGGCCCCTTCGAGGCGGTGGACGGTGAGCAGGCCCGCATGCTGCTGGCCGAGATGGAGCGGTTCGCCCGCGAGTCGATCTGGGGCGAGTCCTTCGTCGCGGCCGACCGGACCCCGCTCGAGCTCTCCCCCGAGGGCGACGTCACCATCC
The DNA here is from genome assembly GCA_041685735.1 of Nitriliruptoraceae bacterium. Taxonomy (GTDB): domain Bacteria; phylum Actinomycetota; class Nitriliruptoria; order Nitriliruptorales; family Nitriliruptoraceae; genus CSSed11-175R1. The sequence continues at coordinate 3,651 of JAWLFE010000154.1, read as the reverse complement.
CCGCCGAGCTCGATCAGGCGCTGACCGCCTTCTACGACGCCGGCTGGCACCTGATGCCGCTGCCCACCCACCTCGGTGGCTACGGCGCACCGCCGTCGATCCGGTGGTCGGGGACGGAGCTGCTGGCTGGTAGCCACGCCACCGCGTCCCTGTGGCCGATCGGGGCGCTGATGGCCTCGATCATCGACCAGATCGGCACCGAGGGCCAGAAGCGCGTCTTCGCACGGGCGCTGGTCGAGGACCGCTGGGGCGGCACGATGGTGCTGACCGAGCCCGACGCCGGCTCCGATGTCGGTGCCGGGGTCACCAAGGCGCGGTTCGTCGAGTCCGCCGGCGAGGACGATCTCGGCGACGTCTACCACCTCGAGGGCATCAAGCGGTTCATCACCTCCGCGGACGCCCAGACCCACCCCAACACCCTGCACCTGGTGCTGGCCCGTCCCGAGGGCGCCGCACCGGGCACCAAGGGCCTGAGCCTGTTCCTGGTACCGAAGCGACACACCGATGCCGACGGCACCATCGGCGAACGCAACGGCGTGCGCGTCTCCAACCTCGAGAAGAAGATGGGGATCAAGGGCTCGGCCACCTGTGAGCTCTCCCTCGGCCAGGACGGCGAGCCGTGCGTCGGCTACCTCGCCGGCAACATCCACGACGGCATCAAGCAGATGTTCCTCGTGATCGAGTACGCCCGGATGATGGTGGGCACCAAGGCCATGGCCACCCTGTCCACCGGCTACCTCAACGCCCTCGACTACGCCAAGATCCGCGTCCAGGGTCCGGACATGACCCAGATGACCGACAAGACCGCGCCCAAGGTCGAGATCATCAAGCACCCGGACGTGCGGCGGATGCTGATGACCCAGAAGGCCCACGCCGAGGGGATGCGGGCGCTGGTGATGTACGCCGGCTGGGTGCAGGACCAGGCCCAGCTGGCGGCCGACCCGTCCACCGGCGACGGTGAGGACGCCGACGAGCACGACCGCTGGATCGCCCGCGAGGACCTGCTGCTGCCGCTGGTCAAGGGCTACTGCTCGGAGAAGGCCTACGAGCTGCTCGGATCGATGAGCCTGCAGACCTTCGGGGGTTCCGGCTACACCCAGGACTACCCGATCGAGCAGTACATCCGCGACGCCAAGATCGACACCCTCTACGAGGGCACGACCGCGATCCAGGCGCTGGACCTGCTGTTCCGCAAGATCGTCCGGGACCAGGGCGCGACCCTGACCTGGTTCGCCGACCAGATCCGCACCTTCCTCAAGGCCGGCCCGGAGAACGACGGGCTCGCCGAGGAGCGCGAACGGCTCGGCACCGCGCTCGACGCCACCCAGTCCCACCTCGGGGTGCTGCTCCAGCATGCGATGGCCTCGATGGACGAGTCCAAGCGCACCGAGCTGTACAAGACCGGGCTGCAGTCCACGGCCTTCCTCGAGTCGCTGGCCGAGGTCCTGATCGGCTGGTTGCTGCTGCGCCAGGCCGAGGTGGCCCACGACGCGCTCGAGGCCGGGGTCGGGTCCGACGCCGATCGCGACTTCTACACCGGCAAGCTGGCCGCGGCGCGCTTCTTCGCCCGGTCCGTGCTCCCGAAGGCGGGCCTGCGCGCACAGGTGGCCGCGGAGGAGGACGGTGCACTGATGGGCGTGCCCGAGAACGCCTTCTAGGTCCACGCTGCGTGACGGAGGGCCCGCCGTGACGGCGGGCCCTCCGCCGCTGCCACACGGCATCCGGCCGCTCCCGCAGGCGTCCCGTCCACGGGCCGCCACCGCAGCGGCGGCGGCCACCGGCCACCGGCGGGGTTGCCTCGCCCGGTGCGTGCGGACCGGGCGGTATCGTCGATCGGCGGTCCGCGAGGGGCCGGCATCGGACCACGATCGGCCGGAGCGCGCTGTCCCGCTCCGATGCGCACAGGCGAGGACGGTTGACGATGGCGAAGGGCTCCGCGCGGGCGGACACGCGAGCGGCACGGCCCCGGCGTCGCTGGCGCCGGGTCCTCGTGCTGCTACTGGTCGTGCCCGCTCTGCTGGTGGCTGCGGGCGGTCTGCTCGGCTTCTACCTGCTGTTCTCCACGGTGCCGCTCCCCGACGACATCGACGCACGCTCCTCGCTGGTGTTCGACCGTGACGGGGAGGAGATCGGGGCGCTGGCCAGCGAGCTGACCCGGGCGGACGTGCCCTTCGACTCGCTGCCGTCCCACGTGCCCGCCGCGGTGATCGCCGCGGAGGACCGCGCCTTCTACGAGCACCGTGGGATCTCGCTGCCCGGGATCGCGCGGGCGCTGTTCACCAACGTGCGTGCCGGCGAGGTGCAGCAGGGCGGCTCGACCATCACCCAGCAGTACATCAAGAACGCCGCCCTGACACCGGAGGTCACCTATCGCCGCAAGGTGGAGGAGGCAGCGCTGGCCATCAAGATGGAACAGGCCTACGACAAGGACGAGATCCTCGGCTTCTACCTCAACACCATCTACTGGGGGCGCGGCACCTACGGCATCGAGGCCGCCGCGCAGGCGTTCTTCGCGGTGCCTGCCGCCGAACTCGACGTCAACCAGGCCGCCACCTTGGCGGGCATGATCGCCTCGCCGGAGAACTTCGATCCCCACGACAACCCCGAGCGTGCCGACGAACGGCGTCGGTTCGTGCTCGAGGGCATGACGGAGACCGGCGCGCTCACCGGCGCGGAGGCGGACGCGCTCCTGTCTGCTGGCCTGCCCGAGGTCCGCGAGCGCACGGCGAACACCCGCGGTCCGAACGCCTACTACATCGACGCCGTCCGTAGTGAGCTGGCGGACCGGGACGAGTTCTCCGAAGGGGAGCTGTTCCGGGGCCTCAGGATCTACACCGAGCTGGACAGCGGCATGCAGTCCGCTGCGCAGCGGATCCTCGCCGCTGCCATCGCGGAGGGCCCGACCGACACCGGGGCGCTGGTCTCGATCGATCCTGCCGATGGTGGGGTCCGCGCCCTGGTCGGAGGGCCGGGGAGCGACGTGCAACCGTTCAACACCGCGATCCGCTCGACACGGCAGGTCGGCTCGGTCTTCAAGGCCTTCACGCTGCAGGCCTTCATCGAGTCCGGGCGCTCCCCGGAGAGCCGTTTCCCGGCCCCCGCGCAGATCGAGATCGAGGATGCCGCCACCCCGATCAGCAACTTCGGCGACGCGAACTACGGCGAGCAGACGGTGCGCCAGGCGACCGCCACCTCGACCAACACCGCTTACGTGCTCATCCAGGAGGAGCTCGGACGCGAGGTCGTCATCGACGCGGCGCTCCGGGCGGGCCTCCCACGCGACGCCAGCGACGAGGTGTTCGACACCGGGCGGGGCGCTGGTCCCGTCATGCGGCCCCTGGCGGGGTTGACCCTGGGCCAGGACGGCTTCAGTCCGCTTGAGGTGGCGAGCGCGTTCGGGACCTACGCCGCCGAGGGGTTCCACGTGCGGCCCCGCCTGGTGACCCGGGTCGAGGACAGCGAGGGACGCACCGTCTACGGCCCGTTCCCTGACGAGAACCAGGCGATGGACGTCCAGGTCGCCCGGATGGTCACCGACGTGCTCGCCGAGGCGGTGCGTGCCGGTTCCGGTCAGCCGGCGCTGCTCGACGATCGGCCCATCGCCGGCAAGACCGGTACCACCAACGAGGGCCGGGACGCCTGGTTCGCCGG
>JAWLFE010000153.1:0-4793 GCA_041685735.1 Nitriliruptoraceae bacterium | reverse complement strand
GAAAAACCCGAAAACGGCCTGCTACAGGTGCGTAGCGGGCCGTTCTCGAGAAGCGCGCTGGGAGGGATTCGAACCCCCGGCCGCCTGATCCGTAGTCGCATGGTTCTACTGCAACTGAGCGAACTGCGGCGAACTGAGCGAGTAGAGCGTCGCTGAGGGTGTGGACGGTGGTCACGATTGGTTACGACTTGTCACGCGATCCGGGGTGCCGGATGGCGACCTGACCGGCGCCGCGCGACAACATCTTCCCGCAGGAAGTCCCGTGATCGCGGCTACGGCCCGGCACGCCGGCAACCGGCATCACCCACCTCCTCCTCACGACGGATCATCCACCGAACAGCGAGGTGTTGCGACCACCCGTTGAACTCGCAGGCGTTCTGCACCAGTCACGGTCGCGATAGGGCCGGTTCGGAACTCTCGTGCTGGGCCCGACGTCGTACCGTGCGACTCGTGGAGGGGCAACTCGGTGGAGCGCTCGAAGGTTGTCAGCTGTTTGGGAGCGATGACGCTGCTCCTGGCGGCGTGTGGTGGTGATGCCCCGTCGCAGGGGCCGGTTGGTGATGGGGTCGCCGCCGAGCTGGCGGGCAGCTTGTCGCCGCAGGAGGCGGCCGCCGCCGCGGAGGGGGTGAACGCGTTCGGGTTCGATCTGCACGATGCGGTCGCCGAACCGGGGCAGAACACGGTGACTTCGCCGTTGTCCGCCTCGGTGCTGCTGGCGATGGTGGCGGCTGGCGCCGCAGGTGAGACCGCGGAGGAGATGGTCGAGGTACTGCGGCTGGAGGAGGCACGAGACACGCGCTACGCGGCGCTGTTGGCTGACCTCACCGACGCGAGCGATGTGACGTTGTCGGTCGCGAACTCGTTGTGGGCGGCCGACGGCTACCCGTTCGAGGACGACTACATCGACTTCGTGCAGGACACCTTCGACGCCACGCTGGACGAGGTGGACCTCGGGGCGCAACAGAGCGCCGATCGGATCGACGACTGGGTCGAGGACCGCACCGAGGGGCTGATCGAGGAGATCGCCGAGGACCTGGACCTGCCGAACGCGCAGGCGGTGCTGGTGCTGCTCAACGCGGTGTACTTCCTCGGGACCTGGACGACCACGTTCGACGAGGCCGAGACACGCGACGCGCCGTTCACGCTGGCCGACGGCAGCCAGGTCGAGGTGCCGACGATGAACCGTTCGGACCCGGAGGTCGAGACCGCTCCGGGCGAGGGGTTCACCATGTTCCGGCTGCCCTACGGCGATGACGAGCGGTTCGGGATGGAGGTGGTCCTGCCCGACGAGGGGGTGGTGCTCGACGACCTGCTGGGCCAGCTCGACGCCGACACCTGGCACGAGACCGTCGACCAGCTGGCGCCTTCGACGCCGTCACAGTTGGCGCTGCCGCGGTTCGAGCTGGAGTGGGACGCGACCCTCAACGATGCGCTGCAGGACCTCGGGATCGTCTCGGCGTTCGGTGGTGGGGACTTCACGCCGATGTCGCCGGCCAACCCGTTCCTGGACACGGTCGTGCAGAAGACCTACATCCGCGTCGACGAGGAGGGCACCGAAGCTGCCGCCGTCACCGGCGGGGTCATGGACGAGTCCGCCGGACCACCACCGCTGCTGGTGGACCGGCCGTTCGCGTTCACCGTCAGCGACCGCGACACCGGCACCACCCTGTTCCTCGGCACCGTGCACGACCCGCGCTCCTGACCACCACACCCGCCACCACGGGTACAGCCACCGAGACCGCGCGTGCCGGCGCGCACGGCGCCGAACCACCATGGCGATCCGGCTGGGCCGCGGTAGTGACGACCGCCGGGGTGACCTGGCGAGTCCGGGCGTTTGTTGCAGAGCCCCGTCAGGGCGCAAGCGTTGGCAACGGCACGACACACACACCGTCGTCGCGCCGGTATGCGTAGCGGCCGGTCGCAGTGACCACGGCCATGAACGCGGGGGAACCGGCCCGTTCGAGGTCGATCGACGACACGGCGGCGAGCAGCGATGCGGCGCCCTGCTCGATCGGCTCCTCACCACCGACTTTGACCTCGATGGCACCCCAGACTCCGTTGGGCTGTTGGATGACGACGTCGATCTCGTGGTGGTCGGTGTGGAAGTACATCAGCGACGCGTCGAGCGGCTGCGACAGCACCCGCAGGTCACGCACGACCAGCGACTCGAACAGCAGCCCGGTGTAGTTGAGGTCGCGGAGCAACCCATCGGCATCGACCTGTAGCGCCGCGGTGGCCAGCGACGGGTCGACCAGGTGCCGGTGCGGAGTCGTGCGTAGGTTCCGTGACGAGCGCAGGTGGACGTTGAAGGCCGGCTGCTCCTCGAGGATCATGAGCCGTTCGAGCGCATCGAGGTAGTCGGTCACTGCCTCGCGCGACAGGCCCGTGTCCGCTGCGATGGACCGTCCGCCCGCCGCGGTCGCGACGTTGCGGGCCAGCGACCGGATGCAGCTCAGGACCTTCTTCGGGTCACGCCGGCGTGCGACCTGCCGACCGTCGGCGTCAGCGACGGCGTTGATGTCGATGTGGACGATCTGGTCGAGGTAGTCGACGACGAGCAGCGGGTCAGCGCGCCTCAGTTGCTGCGGCCACCCACCGGTGACAAGCAACTCGAGAACCTCGCGCAGATCGCTGCGACCAGATGCGGCCGATGGCTCACGGCCTACGAACAGATCCGCCAGCGATACCTCATCGGACGATGCACCGACCTCGTGAAGGGTCATCGGGCGCATCCGAACCGTCGCGATCCGGCCCGCGCCCGAATGGCGGCGGGCGCCATCGGCCGGGCTCGACGATCCGGTGAGCAGGAACTGTCCGGCCTGCCCGCTCTCATCGGCATCGCGACGCACGTGATCCCAGACCCGCGGGTAGAGCTGCCACTCATCGATGAGCCGCGGCCGCGCACCCTCGAGAAGCAGCCCCGGGTTGATCTGCGCTGCCTGACGAGCGTCCTCATCGACATCCAGACGCACCATCGACGCCGCCCGCTGCGAGGCGGTCTCGGTCTTGCCGCATGCCTTGGGGCCCTCGATGAGCACCGCAGCCGACGATTCCATCCGCTTATCGAGCACCGCGTCGATCACCCGCGGCCAGTACCGGCCACCCGCACCACCATGGTCACTCACTGCACCGAAACCTCCCCGCAAGACCAGCTTCCCAGTATTTCACTCTACCATTCTCCCCATCGTTCGCCTTACCGTTTTCCACACTCTCGCCGTGCCGTATTCCGCAGATGGGGACTTCGCTACATGAGGCTGTCGCGAATCGCAGCAACACGGTCAACTGTCCGGCGGCGGCGCAACCGCCGTATGTACACGATGATCGTGACCGGGTTGTCGCCGACGCAGACCGGCTCAAGAAGCCCTGTTGGCCCCAACGACGGTGGCGTCTTCATCGGCCAACGGCGGCAGGCGTGCCCGCTCGGCCTACACGCTTCCGCGCGGCACGACCCAGTCGTGCGCCTGGCCGGTGACCTCGGCGATGCGTTCGAAGTCGGCGTCGTAGTGCAACACGGTCAGGCCGGCTGACTCGGCAGCGGCGGCGATGACCAGATCCGGTATCGGCAACCGGTGTTGCCCGCGGTCGGCCAACAGGCCCTGGACCTCGAACGCCCGGTCCCACACCTCGTCATCGATCCTCGCACGGGGCAGCGAGCGGCGTTCGCGACGGACGTCGCGATGGACCGCGGCGGTCTGCGCCGAGAACCCGATCTCCAGATCGATGATCCCGCAGGTTGCCACCAGCCCGTCGACCAGCAGCGGTTCGAGCCGAGCACGCACGGCAGCGATCGGCATGCGAGCCAGCGCACTGATGTCGGCCAGGAAGGCTGGCCTCAGCGCCACGCGCCAGCCATGACCTCGCCGTCATCGAGGTCGAGACCCTCCATGCGCACAAGACGATCCGCGTGGGCGCGACGCTCGGCCAACAGCACCACCTCGGCCAGCGCACGGTTGACCGTGTCCTTCATGGTGGCAGCACCAAGGATCTCGGTGGCCTGCGCCAGGACGTCCTCGTCGATGTCGACCAGCTTCTTGGTCATCGCCACCCCTCACGTCGTATATCTCGTCTCTGCGCTCAGTATATGCTCGCCTGGTGGGTCCGACCTCGTGAGGCCGGCACCGGACTGCGGGTGATGATCCCTTCGTCCACCGCATCGGCGAACAGCTCCCGCAGCGTTGTTCGCAGCTGGTCCGCTTCGGCCGCAGACCCAGCGGCGTCGACGCACTCGAGCAGTGCCGCGATCTCGGAAGGCGTCACCCCGACCAGTGGGCGAGACCCGAGGGTGGGGAGGATGTGCTCGGCCACGTCCCGTCGGTAGCGGTCGACGCGGGCGGCACCGTCGATGAACTCACCGAGCCACCGACCGGCGTAATCCTCCACCGTGAGGCTCTGTGCTGCCCGCGCCGCCACCACACGGCCACGGGTCACGACCACCCACTCGGCGGCCTCGCGCTCCGACACGAACGTCGCCGAGTACTTCTGGCCGTCAACCATCACCCGCGCCCGGTAGCTGCCGGACGGGAGCCGGTCCACACCCATCGCCCACCTCCATCCGCAGGCGTCGACGGAGACGCTACGGACGGCCCGCCATTTGTCACGATTGGTTACGCCGACCCTGTGGACAGACCCTCGAACACAAACCCGAAAATGCAGAATCCGGCCTGCTAGAGGGCTCTAGGAGGCCGGATCCGTGTTGCGCGCTGGGAGGGATTCGAACCCCCGGCCGCCTGATCCGTAGTCAGGTGCTCTATCCGGACTGAGCTACCAGCGCAGGTCGTGCAACGTGCAACGTA
>JAWLFE010000152.1:0-4875 GCA_041685735.1 Nitriliruptoraceae bacterium | reverse complement strand
CAGGCGGCGCAGCCCGTAGCCGTAGAGCGCGTCCGCGTAGGTGTCGTAGAGCACGGACGCGGCGCGCTGGTCACCGCGGGCCGCGTCGGCGAGGAGCTGACCCTCGCCGAGCGGATCCCGGGGCGCCGCGCCGGCCACCCGTCAGTAGCCGGCGGCGCCGGCCGCCGCGTCGTCGCTGTCCATGATCGCCTCGCCATCGGGGTTGAGAACGAACCACACGTCGTTGACGCCCTGCCCCGTCACGTCACCAGGGTCGCTGTCGGACGCCCAGGTGTACAGCGGCGAGTTGTCGTAGGTGACCTGGAGGGAGCCATCGTCACGTTCGGTGGTGCCGAGCAGTCCGGCGTCGACGCCGTCGCCGGCGACCGGTTCGCCGTCGACGGTCAACGGCGGCCACGCGGCCGCGCAGTCGTCGTAGCACGCACTCTGCCCGTCCGAGTCGTTGGTGAACAGGTACAGCGTCATCCCGTCGGCGTCGACCAGCACCTCGCCGAGCGCGGTCGATCCGACCTGGACGTCGGCGAGGTCATCTCCCGCTGCCTCGGCGTCGTCTCCCGTCTCGGCACCGTCGGAGGTGGCGTCGCTCCCGTCGTCGGTGTCCGTCTCGTCGGCGGGTTCCTCCGCACCGTCGTCCCCGCTTTCGTCGGGTTCGGTCACCTCGGGTTCGGCGTCGGAGACCGCGTCGGTGTCGTCGCCACCGCAGCCTGCGAGGAGCAGCGCGGCCACGGCAAGCACGGGGGCCAGATGACGAGATGTCGTGGACATGAGAACCTCGGGATCGAGCGCCGCAGCTTCGGCGCCTCGCACGGGACTACGCACGCCGACCGGCCCGAGGTTCACCGGTGTCGCCGTCCGGCCACCGGCATGGCCGCTGGGCCCAACCGGCGTGCATCGGACCTCGATGGCGACCGCAGGCAGGTGGAGCGGGCCGAGGTCGAGCATGACCGTGTGCAGCCGTGCCTCCGCAAGCGTTGACCTCCAGCGATGTGTCGCCCGGGTGCCGTCTCGATCTCGGTACGGCGCCTGGCAGGACGAAGCGGGTGCTCGGTGTGCTCGTACCCTCCCGTGGTCGTGCGCGCCAGCCTGGGCTGGCGACGCTCACGGCGCGGGATCGGATCGCGGTCCCTCTCGGCGAGGAGCGCAGCCGTATGGTCACCTTCGACGGTCTTCCCCTGCATCCGCTGATCATCCACGCGCCCGTGGTGCTGATCCCGTTGGTCGCGGTCGGGCTGGTGGTCCTGCTGGTGCGACCGTCGTTGCGGACGACGCTTGCGCCGATCGTCGCCGTCCTGGCGGTCGGTGCGGCCATCACCGCGTGGGGTGCGGTGTGGAGCGGCGAGGAACTCGGGGAGGCACTCGGGCGCGGCGACGAGCTCGAGTCGCACGAGACGTGGGGAGAGCTGGCACGGACCTCCGCGGTCATCGTCGCCCTGGGTGTGATCGCCTTCGCGGCCACCGACCGGTTCCTGCCGCAGCGCCGGGCGATCACGCGCGTGCTGGGTGTCGCCACGACCGGCGTGGCGATCGCTGCTGTCGGTGTCGTGGGTGTCGCGGGACACGCCGGCGCGACCCTGGCCTGGGAGGGGAAGGTCCCCGCAGGCGGACCCGCGGAGGCCGAGGAGGCCGGCGACGCAGAGGGTGATCGTGCCGATGAGCCGGCCGTCGCGGGTGATGGTGCGACCGACGATGGCAACGGGCAGGCGGGCCCGTCGGCGGAGCCGCTGCCGGGTGTGGGGACGCCCGGTGTGGATGTGGTCCTGGGTGAGTGGGCGCTGGTCCCCTCCGCCGAGGTGGCGCCTCCGGGGACGGTCACCTTCCGGTTCCGCAACCTGGGCACCGTGCCGCACGCGCTGCGGATCCGCACGCCCGGGTCAGGTGGCGACCGGCTCGAGTGGCGTTCGGAGACGGTCGCGCCGGGCGAGTCCGGTCTGCTCGTGGTCGAGCTCGCCGAGGGGACCTACGAGGTCGACTGCCCGGTCGAGGACGGGTACGGGGAGCACGACGAGCTCGGGATGGAGATGCGCTTCCTCGTCGCAGAGGGTGCCGCCCCACTCGAGCCGCTGCCGGCGGGCACGGGTGAGCGACCGGCGGATGGTTCGCAGAGCGAAGCCGAGGACGGGGCGTCGACGCCCGAGGACACCACCTCGTCTGAGGTGGTCGAGATCCGCTCCTTCGCCTACGAGCCGGTGGACCTCGAGGTGCCGGTCGGCACGGAACTGGCCTGGGTCAACCGTGATCCAGCGCCGCACACCGCGACCGGTGAGGGTTTCGATACCGGCCGGCTCCAACAGGATGCCCGCGGCACCGTGGCCTTCACCGAGGCCGGCACGTTCGAGTACGTGTGCACGATCCACCCTGCGATGCGAGGACGGGTGACGGTCGTCGAGCCGTAGTCATCGGACGGCGGCATCCGATGGCCGCGGAAACGCGCGCCTGGAGTTGTCTTTGCGCGCTGTGCGGACATCGCCTGGATGGCCGGTATCTCTTCCGCGGGCAGCGCCGTCCATGGGGCAGTACGAACCGGCCGGGAGATGCCTGGCTGGGTGACGAGCGCAGGAGATGAGCGATGGAACGCAACGAAGCAGGCCTGGACCGGGTACTCCGTGGCGTCGCCGCGGTGGTTGCAGCGGTCGCCGCGTTCGCTGTGGGGCCGACCAGTGGGGCCGGGATCGCCCTGATCGTGGTGACGGTGGTGTTGGCGGGGACCGCCGCGACCGGGTTCTGCCCGCTCTACCGTGTGTTGGGGATCAGCACGTGCCGGGTGCCGGCAAGCAAGTAGGCGAGACGCGTGGAACAGGTGGATGCTGCGGTGGCGTCGCCGGAGGCCGCTGACCGGGTCGGGGCGGCGATCGTCGACGACCTTGACGGGCTGTACCGCTTCGCGCTGCTGCTCACCGGCGATGGTCACGCAGCGCAGGACGTGGTCCAGGAGACCGCGGTGCGCGCGCTGGCCGCTGCAGGTGGGTTCCGGGGTGACGCGTCCGCACGGACGTGGCTGCACCGGATCGCGCACAACGTCGTGATCGATGCCGCGCGCCGTTCCGGGCGCGTGGTGCCGACCGCGGAGGTCGAAGCGTTGTGGCGCGACGATGACTACACCGTGGACACCGCCGAGGTGGTCGCACGGGCTGCCGACCGCGCAGAGTTGGAGGACGCGCTGATCCGGCTCCCGGAGATCCAGCGCACGGCCGTGGTCCTCCACGACGTGGAAGGCTGGACGGTGACCCAGATCGCAACGGCCACCGAGAGCTCGCTGCCGGCCGCGAAGCAGCGGCTTCGGCGGGGGAGGATGGCGCTGGTGACGGCACTCGCTGCGGGCCCGGAGCGGCGCCGCCAGACACAGGGGACGCCCATGCGCTGCTGGGATGCCCGCCAGCTCGTCTCCGACTACCTCGATGGTGACCTTCCCGACACCGAGGTCGGACAGGTCGAAGCGCACCTGGAGCGCTGCCCGACCTGCCCGCCCCTGTACGCCGCCCTGGTCGGCGTCCACGACGAGATGGGCCGGCTCCGCGATACGGACACGGTGGTGCCCGATGCCCTCGCCCGCCGCATCACCACCATGATCGAGCACCGCGACACTCCGGCATAGCGCCCGGTGACTCGGTCAGTATCGGCGCCGCGTCGTCCAGCGAGACCCCATGGGCCTCGCGGTGTCGGCGAACGTGGCATGGTCGGTGAAATGGCGGTCATCGACGACCTGCACCGCAGTGCCGACGTCGTCGCGGACGAGCCGACCCGCATAGCGGCCATCGATGCGCGTCGGTTCGTGACCATGAGGGGGCAGAGGCGGGCTTCGCCCTCACGGTGATCCACATCCAGCCTTGGAGCTTGCACGTCGAGGCCGCCGAGTGAGACACCGGAGGGCAACCCGCAGCACCCGTCCTCGCTACCCCAACGCCGGCCCGTGCGATGACAGTCCGGACGGGGTGCTACCGGACGATCAGGACCGAGATCGACAACGGACCATGGCCGGAAGGGCCGCGATCGCGGCAGTGCCTCTACCCGCGATGGCCTTCCCGGACGAGACGCCGCCGGCGAAGTGGTGGCGCGGTCAGTCGACGGCGTGTTGACCGACGGCCCGGCGGGATGCTCGGAGACGTCGGTGTCCGGCCGCCGTGGCGACCGGACACCTGGCCAGGATGCGGCGCTACGTCAGCGGCTGAGCTGGCCACGAACGCCCTTGAAGAAGTCGTCCGTGCCGACGTCACCGAGGTGGACGTTGACGTAGTAGTTGGATGGGTTGCGGATGATGTCGCGCACGAGTTGCCGTTCGACGTCGACACAGCCGGAGAAGCCGTTGCCGTCGACCAGGGCGTCGAACCCGACGACGACGCCGCCGTTGCTACCGGCAGGCGCCTCGTGGATGTGTGCCAGCGCCGGGTCGAACCCGTCGATGATGCCGTCGACACAGACCTGACCCTGACCGGGGTTGAGCCGCAGCGACACGTCACCGGACGCACCCTCGACACCGGAGAAGGGAACTTCCTCCTGCTCGGGCTGGAGGTGGACCTGGATCGGCTTGCCGGTGTTCGCGGGGGCTGCGACAGCGGCGGTCGCGCCGAACATGGACAGTGCGGCGGTGGCCGCGATGAGCAGCTTGATGCTTCGCATAGGAACCTCTTCGGTGGGCGTGGTGTGCGGATGTGGCGTGTCAACCTTCGTCCCACATACCGGTAGACGGTGGCCGCACCCAAGAGGTTCAATCCGGCAGTCAAGAGTGCCGAGAAGTTGGCCCGGGCCTGCATCGCGCGGCTCCCACGGGCTCGAAGCAACGGGGTGCAGAAGCGACCTGGCCGAGCTCGGCCAGATGGGTTTCACCCTGCCCGGCTCGGTCGTGCAGGCACCGTGACCTGCGGACGGGCCACCTGCCGG
>JAWLFE010000151.1:0-4887 GCA_041685735.1 Nitriliruptoraceae bacterium | reverse complement strand
TTGACCCGCAGACCGCGGGCACCACCGAGGTGTCGATCACTCATCCTGCCGGGTTCAGCATCCCGGCCAACGGCCGCACGAAGCTGACCGCCACCGTCGTTGGCTCCTCCTGATCCAGCCAGTCGGGCGAAAAGACCCCCGAAATCTACCCGTGCCGCATTCGGCAGCGGGTGTCGCTGACCGACGGACAACAGGTTGTCTACCGGCTCACCAGCCGGCGAGTTCCATGAGCTCATCCAGCATCTCGCCGGTTCGCGTGTAGATCGACAGGTGCCCCTCGCCGTCGAGGATGTGCGGGATGGCGCCGGGGACGGTGGCCGCCAGGCGCCACGCCTCAGCTACCGGTGCCATCTGGTCGGCGGTGCCGTGCCAGAGCGTCACCGGTGTCGTGACCTCGTCGAGGTCGAACCCCCATGGCTTGATCAGGGCGAGGTCGTCGTCGAGCCACCCGTCGATGCCGGTGCTCAGCGATCCACGAAGGTCGGCGGTGAGGTCCTCGGCGAGTTCACCGGTCAGTACGCACCGATCCACCTCGGGGAGCAGACTGCCGAAGCCCTCGGCGAACGCTGAGGCGGTGAGCCCCTCCATGCCGACCACCGACTCGTCGAGGTAGGCGCGGAGCACCTCTGGTCCCTGTATCGCCGCGGTGTACTCGGCCACGTTGTCCTCCCCCATCCCGGCCAGCGACTCCTCCCCCCGCCATGGCGCCATGCCCACGACAGAAGCGGCGGCACGGCACCCAGGGATGCGTGCCGCGCAGGCCAGAGCGTGTGGGCCACCACCCGAACTGCCCCCGACGATGAACTCCTCAGCGCCGATGGCGTCGAGGACCTGTCGCATGTCGTCCGCCACGTCAACGATCGACCGTCCCCCGTGACGGGTCGAGCCCGCATACCCGGGACGCGACGGCCACACGACACGCAAACCACGCTGAGCCGCCGGCCTGTCGACGATCCGATACCCGAGCCCGCACCCCGGCGTGCCGTGGTGCCACACCAGAACGGGTCCGTCCGCGGCACCGTTCACCGAGTACCTGAACACCCGCCCGTCGGTCAGGTCGATGGACTCCACCGTGCCCTCCCACTACAAGGCTGCCCAAACCGTAGCCGCGCCGCTATCGGCTGGCCTTCGAGACATGGATCTGGACGAGCCCCCATCGGGTTGAGCGACGTACGAAGACCGCGGCCCGCCGCATCTCGACTGCCGCGTGCCCTGGTCGCGAGAGCCGTTGACAAACAGCGAAGGCCCAGCCCACCGACCCCCGACAGAACGCCTCCACATCCAGAAGGTCAACGGCGACATCGGGACGTGACCATCACCGCTCAGCAGGTAGGCAACGGCATCCTCACCCGTCAAGACTTCGTCCTGATCCCTCGTTCGTTGACGACGGACTGACGCGATCGACACACCGTCCCAAGAAGTCACGGTTGGCATCGGGCCGTCGAGGAGCCAGTCTCGCGCGGTGGCCGCAGTTTGCGGAGCAGTCCAGATCGCAGACGCTTCCCGTGGTACCGCCCGGCGATTCCAGTCGGTGGCAGAAGGCTGCCTGTTGGGTTCTCGATGGGAGGCGATACACCCGAGGAGTAGGGTTGGTCGGCGTGGTTCTCGAGCCAGGCTTGGGGGATACATGCAGGACGCGATGGGCGGCCCGGTCGTACTCGGTGCGGGGTACTTCGGCGGACTCGGCAGCCCTCCGGAGTTTCTTGGCCTGGGATTGGACGAGGAGCAGGCGCACGACGTCCTCGATCGGTGCATCGCGCTCGGCATCACGTTCGTGGACACTGCGCACAGCTACGCGGCGGGCGCCGCCGATCAGATGATCGGGTCGTGGCTGTCCAGGGGACGCGCTCGGCGGCCGCAGATCGCCGTGCTCCACAAAGTGGGCGTGGTCGCCGATGACGACGGTCTACGGGTCGACCTCTCGCCGGCCCGGACACGTGCGCAGATCAACGATGCGTTCCAGCGACTCGGTGTGGCCACCATCGACGTCATCGCGATCCACGCGCCCGACGAAGCAACGCCGCCCATCGAAACCGCGCGAGTCTTCGTCGATGCACTCGAGTCGGGCCAGGCTCGCGCCTGGGGGTTGAGCAACGTCGACGCGGCGGCCCTCGACGCGTGGCTCGAGGCGGCCGACCGCGTCGGACTGCCGAGCCCGCGCTTGGTGGAGAACGAGTACAGCCTGCTCAACCGTGAGGATGAGGCGGACGTCCTTCCAACGTGCCGGGAACTCGGCATCGAGTACCTCGCCTACAGCCCGCTCGCGGGTGGCGTGCTCACGGGCAAGTACCGGCGTGGTGAACCTCCGCCTGTCGGCTCCATGCTCGACCTGCGGCCCGACAGCGCCGCGGCACTTGATGACCACGTGTATGCGGTCGTGGCCGCCGTCCGGCGGATGGCAGCCGACCACGCATGCGCTTCCGCGGCCGTTGCGCTCGCTTGGGTCCGGGATCGATCGGGTGTTCGGCCGATCATCGGGCCTCGACGTCCCGAACACCTCGACGCGGTTGAGGAGATGCTGAGTCTCGCCCTGAAAGACGCGGACCGCGAACTGCTCGACGAGGTCTCGGCACGGGCCACATGACTGCACTATCGCCCGTCCCCGGAGGATCCGATCGGGGAGCGGCCAACGAACGGCCTGGCAACGACCCTCCGCGCACAGCCCGACTTCCGAGCCGTCGTGGAGCCATCCGCACCTGAATGCCTCCTCAACGCGGCCCTTGCCCGCAGGTCCGGGCGTGGGTCATGTGCCGCCTGGCGTTGCCCGGATCACGGAGCCAACGCAGTTGATCCTCGGGGCCGAATCGCCGGACCACTACGCGGAGAGCATCGCAGCGCTGCACGCAGCGATCTCTCGCAGTCAGGTAGCGACGCTCGACGGCCAGGCCCACCTGGGCCATGCGTTCGCCCCCCGAAGCATTCGCTGACATCGTTCTCAGGTTCATCGCCCGCGTGGACTGAAGGGCTCTGACCGAACGACCGTCCGCAGCGCGGGGCACGCGGACCTGGGCGGAACAGGCGCCCGACTCGGACGAGGGACGCCTGCTGAGCCTGATCGATCTGCGAGGAGAACATCTCGCGCAGGCGCAACCGGCAAGAACCATTCCCGAACCTCCCTGCAACCGGAATTCCTATGTATGGATGGGCGTCCAACCATCCTCACGAAGCCACGGCCTCGAGCGGGCAACGACACGTTCACTCCGGGAAGGGATCGAGGGCTGGCCTCCGAGAAGTGCGCATTCCCGGCGCGGCGCCCAGCTGTGCTGCGATACTTCAACGGCCAGCGTTCCGGGCAGTGCAGGTCTTGACGGCTCCGGACGCATGCCCTGACTCGGACTCAGCGACCCGACGGCCCGAGCGTCCGCGGCTCGAGGGCAGGTCGAGTACCGGCGGGATGATCTGGAGGCAGATGGTGGGCGACGGGCTGCTACGGATCGAGTACGGCTTGGCGCGTCGGCTGTGGGCGGATCCCGACCAGGATCAGCTCGACATCTGGGACGTCCGTCTGGAGGTCGGCAGCTTCAACGCGGACCCCGATGACGAGGACGGTGTCGTCTGGACAGCCGTCGCGCAGGCCGCGTTGTTCGGGATGGACCCCGAACGGCAGGCCTTGCTCGGACAGCTGCCGTTCGACGTCGCGGACGCGCACTCCAGCGATGCGGCCTACTACTACGAGCACGTCTTCGATACCGGTGGTGAGTTGCTGCCGGATGCAGCGGACCAGTTCGAGTGGCAGCAAGGTCGTGCCCTGTTCCTGCACGACGTCCACGTGGCGGAGGAGCATCGCAGGCAGGGATTCGCGAGCTTGCTGGCTGCTGATGCCATCCTGACGCTCGCACCCCACGGCACGGCCGTGTTCGCCCACCCGGGCCCGACCGACCTCGACGCCGACGATGGCGACGACGTCCAGCATCTGCGCCGCCAGACCCGCAACACCCGCTTCCTCGCACGGCTCGGGTTCGTCCCGTTCCGGGACCAGCTGTGGACGCTGGACCTTTCGGCCGGTCACGCTGCCGAGACCCTCGCACAGCTGCGTCGAGCTGGCCGTCCCTGACCAGCTGAGCTGGCGAACTCCTCAAGATCCGGGGGTAACTCGCCGCGGACCGCCCCCGGGGTTTCGGTTATCCACAGCCCCGACACGATGAGAACGGCACCGCCGGCATCAGCACGCCACGATGCCTCGCAGGGCTTCTCTGGGCGTCGCATCGGCTGAGCAGTCGAGCGCGACCCGACGACGTGAGCCCGTCAGCGAAGGCAGCGTGCGACAGGGGCCGATGTGACCAGGCGGAGTGAAGGAACACGCCCGTGGCAGCGCAAGGACGGGCGTTGGGAGGTGCAGTACATCGACGCCACGGGCAAGCGACGATCGGTGTATGCGCGTACCGAGCGGGAGGTGAAGCGCAAGCTGCGCGACCGACTCGAGGCGCGCGACCAGGGCGTCGGCGGTGAGGCAACCACGGTGGGCGGCTGGCTCGAAGCATGGCTGTCTCGCGAGAAGAAGCGACCCACCACGATGGCCAGTCGGCGCTACCTCGTGGGGCTGCTCCCCCGCTGGTTCCTGAGGATCCGGATGAACGACGCGAGCCTCTCGCCCGCACACGTTGCACGGGTGCTCGACGAGCTCGCTGCCACGCCAACCTCGCGCGGCGAGCCACGGGCGCCGAAGACCGTGGCCGACGTGCGCACGACGCTGGTCCGCGCGTTCGGCCAGGCCCAGCGTTGGGGGTTGCTCTCGCGGAATCCGGCTGCACTCGTCGATCCCCCGTACGTGCCCGAGACGGAGATCCTTCCGCTGTCACTGGAGGAGGCTCGTGCCCTGCTCGGCGCCGTCGCCGGTCAACGGCTCGAGTCGCTCTACACCGTCGCGATCTCGCACGGCATCCGCAT
>JAWLFE010000150.1:0-4896 GCA_041685735.1 Nitriliruptoraceae bacterium | reverse complement strand
TCGAGATAGACCACGGGGTACTCCAGCAGCAGCCGTGCCAGCCGGCGTCGGGTCGCCGCCCGGCGCGTCGCGGTGCTGGTGTCCGCGTTGTCGCTGCGACCCTCGTCCGACAGCAGCGCACGGACCGAGGTGACGTGCTGCAGCACCCGCGGCGGGACAGCGACCTGGTGCAGCACATCCCGATCGAGGTCGTAGAGCGCCTCGCCCATCTCCGGGTCGCGGACCCAGTCGACGGTGGAGACCTCCACCTCCCGCAGCCCGCCCAGCTCGATGAGATGGCGGACCACGTCGACGAACGCGAGCCGGTGCCGGTACTGGTCCGGGTCGAACCCGAGACCGTCGATCTCCGCGGCCCGACGCTTGAGGCCGTCGGCGAGCTCGGTCAGGGCCACCTGCGATCCGGCGCGGCCGAGCGCGGCGAGGACCAGGGCGAGGTAGGCGTAGCGGCGGCGATCGAACGGCTTGCGGTCGCGCCGCCGCACGAGGCGCTGGGTGTCGTCGATCCGGTCGATCGGCCGAAGCAGGCGAGCACAGGTGGCGGACAGCTCGATGCGGTAGCCGGCCAGTGCGCCGAGGTCGTCGGCGAGCTGGGCCGAGAACCGTCGCACCAGAGGCAGCGCCGCACGATCGGGGAAGGTCGCGGTCACCAGCGGGTGGAGCAGCAGCAGCCGCACCGCCCGCTGGTAGTCGGCGAGGTCGGTGTCGCGTACCTGCTCGGCGATCACCGCGTCACCTCCTCGATCTCCAGCCGGACCTCGGGCAGCGTGAGCACGCCGGCGCGGGTCCGGACCTGCGACCCGCCAGGATCCGGACGGAGCCGCAAGCGGATCCCGACGTCGCTGCTATCGGCGTGGATCCGCCCGGAGGTGACCGTGCGGGTCTGGAGCGCGCGGTCGAGTAGGCGGAGCAGCAGCGCGACCTCCTGGTCGACCAGCACGCGATCAGGCAGGGGCGACGCAAGCAGGCTCCGAGCCGCCTCGGCTTGGGCGGCGCGCTGCGCGAGCTGCCGCCGATGCCCGTACTCGCGGGCGAGCCGGTCGTCGGGCAGCGGAGCCGGTCGGCCGGGGCTCGGCGCCCGTCCATGCTCGCGCAAGGTCGTCGAGACCGGCACCGGCGGTGCCTGCCACCAGCTGCGATCGGCACGGGTCACCTCCGGATCATCGGCGGCGATGGCGAGGTGACGAGCCGACCGGACACCGGCGGCAACCGACCACAGCGCCGCGGCGTCGGTGTCGGCTGGCGCCGCCCAGCACCACGCCGCGAGCTCACGCAGCTGCGCGTCGCGACTGACGCCGGAACGCCGTGCTTCGGTGACCTGCCGGAGCAGCGCGGCCAGATCGGCGATCGCCGAGGTGGT
This sequence comes from Nitriliruptoraceae bacterium, assembly GCA_041685735.1. GTDB lineage: Bacteria > Actinomycetota > Nitriliruptoria > Nitriliruptorales > Nitriliruptoraceae > CSSed11-175R1. Next base: position 3,539 of record JAWLFE010000150.1, on the reverse strand, counting down.
GCGCGCGTCCAGCCGATCGATCGTGGCTCGGTGCTCGGGATCCCCGACGAACCAGGCCACGACACCGTCCCAGTGCTCGCGCCACCGCGCCGCACGCTCGACGGGCGTGGCGAAGGGGGACGGATCAGCCTGGGCAGCCAGCTCCGCCAACGCGTCCTCGCCGGTTCGCCGAACCTCCTCCACCGCGGCGCCGATCAGCGGCCCGTAGCGGGACAGCTCCGCGTGGAAGGTGCGCAGATGGTCGAGTAGCAGGTCCTTGTGCCGCAGGAACGTCTCCGGCCTGGCATCCTCGGTTCGGGCCAGCTCCCCGATGACGAGGTAGAACCGGGCAGCCCGATCAGCGAGGTCGGTCAGCACCCCGTGCAGCCGGTCGAGCAGGCGGTGGACAGCGACCGGGTCACCGGCGAGGTTGGCCTCCCGGAGCGCCGCGAGGTCCTCCAGGATCGTGCCGAGCGCGATCGCCTTGAGCTGGGCCTCGTCCGGCCGGGCGGCGATGACGCGCTCGACCGCGTTATGGGCGAGGAAGCCGAGCTCCGTCAGCTGGTAGACCGACGCACGGCGCCGGTACTCGGCGATGCTGGCGACCCGCCCGCTGTCCTGGCTTCGGTCGAGTACGCCCCAGTCGACGAGCGCGTCCAGGCTGCCGGTCAGGTCGTTCGAGCGGGGCACGGTCGGGTCGCCGTCGGCGAGCACCGCCATCTCCGCCTGGATCTGGGCGGTCGTCAGCCGGACCTCGTAGGCACGTCGGGCCCGGTCGAACACCCGCAGCAGCCACAGGTAGAGCTGGCGGTCGGGGCCGCTGAGCCACGCGAACAACCGCAGGCGGTGGTCGAGGCTGTGCACCGCCAGCACGTCACCTGGAGAGGGCACACCCGACCGGAGATCATTCGACGATGAGGGGGTTTCCAACCGAAGGGCTCCGGAGATGACAGGGGGTTGCAGTTCCGTGGCGGCAGCGTAGAGAGCCCGTGGGACATCACACCCCTGATCGGAGGGAGACCATCTCACCGAGCAGGCAACTGGCGGGGTCGGACGGGCGGGAACTTCCTGATCGCCGACCGTGATCCGCTCGCGGGGATGGATCCCTACGGTTGCGATCCCTAGGGTCCGTCAGCAGCGACATCGTCGCGATAGTCACGCGACGCGTTACGTACAGCGATGGTCGGTCCCGCGGTTGTGCGCGTTGCTGCGTCGAGAGCCGCCCGCGCATCGTCACGGCTACCGGGAAAGGCGCTCGGTGTCGGCGGCCGTGACTTCGATCGCAGCCGGATCGAGACCCAGGCGCTCGTAACTCCTCCGCCGGCGGAGTCCCGTCCGACGTTCACCCTCACTGCAGACACTTGGTGGTGTGCGATGGTGTTCGAGTGAGGGGAACGGTATGTCGAGGACGCGGACGAACATCGAACTCGACGACGACATGGTCGAGGCAGCGATGCGGCTGTATGGAACGCGGGAGCAAGAAGGAAACGGTCGATCTTGCCTTGCGCCGGCTCGTCGGAGCACCGCTGACCGTCGATGAGGCGATCGCCATGGAGGGTTCCGGTTGGGAGGGTGACCTCGACCGGATGCGTGAGGACGCACCTCCGGACATCGCATGATGGTCCTGGTCGACACCTCCGCCTGGCTCGAGTACCTCCGCGGCACGGACAGCTCCTACACCGCCTACGTCCGCGAAGCCATCCTCGCCGATCGACCGCTGGCATGGACCGAGCCCATCCTCTACGAGCTCACCGCCGGCGCCCGCAGCCCACGACGGGCCGCCGACCTGCGTGCCCTGCTGCTGCGCGGGCCGATCCTCGCGGTCGAGGGTCTGCAGGACTGGGAGGTCGCCGCGCAGCTCTACCGCTCGGCGCGAACGAGAGGGCTCACCGTGCGTTCCAGCACCGAGTGCCTGATCGCCGCTGTGGCGCTGCGCACGGGCAGCCCGGTACTCGCGCGCGACCGTGACTTCGCGGCGCTCGCACAGGTATCCGACCTCGTGGTCGAGCACCCGCAGCCGTGATTCGTCGTGCCCTACCGCCTCGGTACCGACCTGCGCATCGTCACACCGTCGGTTAGCGACCGCTCATGGAAGCTGTGGCGCCGGGGCCGACGGGAACGAATCGATCCGACCAGCGGCATGATGTCAGCCGGCCGGCTCACCTTCGAGCTTCGCCGACAGACGCTCGAGATCGCGGCTGAGCCGTTCTCGCACGCCCGCCGGGAGCGAGGCCAGCAGCTGTGGCTGGCACCGGCACGGACACCATCCGCGGCTATCGATCCGAGGTGAACGCCGGTCAGGAGCTCCTGGCGACGATCGAGCGCTCCAGGATGGCGGCGAGTTCGCCGTGCGCCGCTGGGATGATGACCTCGTCGAGTTCCACCGGCCGACCGTCGACGCGCAACTGCAGCAGCCCGAGCCTGGTCGCCTCCTCCGCGGCCGCGATGAGTGGTTCCGCGTCGAGCGGACGTGGTTGCTGCATCCGGAACCCGTCGCTGTGGCGGACCCCGTCCGCGGGTTGCACGAGACTGCGGAACACCGGGCCCGGATCGGCGTTGTAGGTGGCGACCTCCGCCCGGATACGGGTACGCAGGATGTCGCGGATGGTGACCTCGTCGTCGAGTTCGGTGACCTGGGCACGGCCGAGCACGTGCCCGGCCCGGCTCTGGTCGCGCATCGCTATCTCGCTCATGGTCGCGAGTGTAGGTCGCCGCCAGGACGCTCCACGCCCTTCGTCAGACGGAGAAGGGGAAGCAGCCCGCAACTCGGCTCGAGGGGTCACGGCGATGGCCGGTGGGCTCGCCGACGTGGGCTACCTGCTGTTCCTCGACCTCCCGGGCTACGTCAGCTTCGTTCCTGGCACCGTCGTGACGATGGTCTCCGCGACCGCCATCGTGCTCAGCGGATGGCTCCGCCTCCAGCAGCGACGCGCCGGAGAGGATGCGCTCGCTGCGTCCTGGCCGCATGACCGTCCGCTCGTCGTGGCCTTCACCTCCGACGGGGAGCTGCTGCGACGCTACGACGAGAACGGGTGCGGTCATCCCGACTGCGTCGTGGGCCTCGTCCAGCAGGAGGTCGCCGACATCGCCACCCCGTGGGTGTTCGGTGCGTGCCTACCGCGACCGCAGCCCTACCTCGAGATGGTGCACGACGCGGACGGCGACGAGGTCGGCGAGGTGCTGCGTCCACCATCGAGCAGCGCGTGGACGGCCATGTGGTACGCAGAGGCACGTGGTGGTGGGGTTGCCGACACCCTCGCGGGATACCTGGACCTCAACGGGGAGGACGTCACCGCCGCTGGCCCGCTGGACGTCACAGCGACGACGTCGACCCGCGGGTTCCACCGCATGCTCTACCGCCACCCGGCGCGCCGCCTGCACCGGGCTGGTGGTCGATGGTCGTTTCGACGGGGACGCCGTCGCGGAGGGTGTCGGCCACCACGCAGGAGGTCTGCGCGACTTCCAGCATCCGCTCGAGGCGGTCGGGGGGAGTGGCCGGGTCCACCGTGATGTCGACGTGGCACCGCATGTCGGTGAACCCGACGCGGACGTCCTGCTCC
>JAWLFE010000014.1:0-61308 GCA_041685735.1 Nitriliruptoraceae bacterium | reverse complement strand
GACGAGCTCGTCGTCGCGGCGGGCGTGGGCGGCGGGGCCGCGGCCGTGGCCGACCTGGGGATCCCCCTCGAGGAGGTGCGTGACGGGCTGTGGACCTTCCCCAACGCCGTCCGCGGTGCCCTCGCGCCAGCGTCACCCAACGAGCGGTTGATCCGTCAGGCCGCCCAGAGGTACGTCGACACCGGGTGGCCGAGCGCTGCCCTCGAGGTGCTCGACGCCACCGGCCTCCAGGAGGATCTGGCCAAGCTGCTCGCGGATCTCCCGCCGGTCTTCACCGGACGGATCGATGCTGCGGAGCACGCCGCCGCCGTCGGCGCGGTCCCGCCGGACCTGCTCAACGCCCACCCACGCATCCTCATCCACCTGGCGGACACCTACCTCGTCGATGGTCACCTGGAGGACTACCGCGCCAGCATCGGACGTGCACGGATGCTGCTCGGTGGACAGGGACCCGACACGCGCGACCTGGAGGCCCTGGAGGTCCTCGCGGCCGACTGCGCGGTACGCCTGGTCGCCAGCGACGATGACGTCCTGATCGCGGAAGCGGAGACCATCCTGGCCCGCGATGACCTGCCGCCGATGGCTCGCGGCCGGCTCCTGGCGGCCGTTGGTCGGGCCACGGCCGGACGTCGAACCGCGACGGCGCTGCGCACCGGAGCACGCCAGTTGGAGGAAGCAGCCCAGCTCCTGCAGAGCCGGGGGGCGCCGACCCACGCCATCGCGACCCGGGTCGTCGCGGCCACGGTCGCATCCTGGCCGCTCGGCCGGTACGACGCCGCGTTGGAGCAACTCGATCAGGTGCTCGCCGCGTCCGGGGGCAACGTGCGCATCCGGGTCTCCACGCTCCCCTACCGCGCCTTCATCCTGATCGAGGTCGGTCGGTACGCCGAAGCGCACGCGACGCTCACCGAGCTCCGTCACACCGCCAGCACCGTCGCCACCATCGGCAACGAGCGGTCCGCCGCGTTCGCACGCTGGGGCGCCGCGAAGCTCGCGTCACAGCAGGGCGATGCCGACACCACCTGGGCGGCCTGCCACGCCGTCGAGCGCTCCGACGTGGTCGTCGACACCGGCCACGGTGCCTTCTTCCGCGCCGACGCAGCGCAGTTGCTGGCCCGTGTCGGCCGGCTGGATGAAGCCGAACGACTGCTGGCCGACGCGAGGCAACGTGACCCCGGGACCACCCCGCTGGTCACCACCGCCGAGTTCGTGGTCGCGGCCTACGCCGGGGACGTCGAACGCGCCACCGCCGCGCTGGTTGAGCTCGACAGCGGGCTGGCCGTGGAGCCGCGCGACCGGTGGCGCATCACCCTGTTGCACGCGGCGGTGCTGCATGAGGCCGGCGACGATCGTGCCGAAGGTCTGGCAGCCGCCGCGTTCGAGGAGGCTGCGCAACTGGGCTACCCCGACCTGCCGTTCGTCCGTGAGCCGGAGGTGGCCCGTGTCCTGCAGCCGCTCGCCGCTCGATCGTCATCGAGCGCCCGTGACCGCGGTGCCGCCCAGGGTCCCCGGATCACGGTCCTCGGCGCGCTCACCGTGGAGATCGACGGCCACCCCATCGAACCGACCGGACGGCCGGCGGAGCTCATCGCCTTCCTCGCTCTGCACGGTGCCGAAGCCCCCACCGAGCAGGTCATCGAAGCCCTGTGGCCCGACGGCGAGACGGACCGGGGCAGGGAGCGGCTGCGAACGGTGCTGCGGCGCGTGCGGCAGGACGTCGGCGACCTGGTCGAACGCCACGCGGAACAGTTGCGCTTCCGGCCCGGGGTGACCGTCGACGCCGACGACTTCCTCCGGTTCGTGCGCGAGGCCCGCAACCCCGACGGCACGGGCGCGACCGCGGCGTCAGCGGCACTCGGGCTGTACGGCGACGCGGTCGCCCCGAGCCTGGGGTTGCTGCCGTGGATCGAACAACCGCGGCGCCACCTCGAACAGCAGGCGTTGGCGATGTACGACGTGGTCGCCACGGCGGCGGAAGAGGAGGCACGTCTGGACGACGCGGTCCGGGCGCTCCTGGCTGCCATCGCGCTCGACCCCCTGGCAGAGGACCGGTACCTGTCGGCCGCCCGCCTCCTGGCCGAACAGGGCCGCCGGTCCCGCGCCCTCAACCTGCTGACCACCGCCGCATCCGCCCTCGGTGAGGCGGGCCTGCCGATCTCCCGGGACCTCGGACGGCTGCGTGGCTACCTGGAACGCACGGCGACCCGGACGTCCCACGCCTCCTGATCAGGGCGACCCGGACTCGCACCTCCGGGCGAGGTTGCCTACCGTGTCGCCATGGAAGCCACCGCGATGACCATCGTCAGCCAGCTGATCACCGATGCCCGGACCCGGTTCGGGGCCGACAACGTCGAGGTGTTGGAGATCGACGGGGACCTGCTCGACGAGACGATGGACCACGTCCTGGCCGTCGGCGGTCAGGTCGGCATCGACACCTGCATCGTCGATGGGGTGCTCGTCCGCGAACGCGCCGCAGATGCCGAGTTCCCGGTCGTCCACCTGCGCGACTCGGCGGATGCGCAGCCGCTCACCCCGCTCGACGACTGACTCGTCCATCGGAGCATCACCCGCGCCGAAGGGGTGGCCCACCACCTCGACGTCGCCAGGGGCGGGCGTGCTACCGGACCTCAGTGCGTGGTATCGGGTGTGTCGTCCGGATCGGACTGCCACCAGGGGCCACTGCGCAGGCGTGACAGCCACGGGATGTCGCGCCGGTCCTTGTGGTGGACCTCCTCGTCGCCGGACACGCGGAACATCGATCGTGCGTAGTCGCGGTTGAGCAACGCGATCACATCCAGTTGGATGTCCGCGGGACATGCCGGGACGCACTCGCCGAAGTTGGTGCACGACCCGAAGTCCTCCTCCATGGTCTGCACCATCGACCGGACCCGCTCGTAGCGTTCGACCTGGCCCTGCGGGAGCTGCGCGAGGTGCGCGACCTTCGCGCCCGTGAACAGCTGCGCCGCCGCGTTCGGACAGGCGGCGACACAGGCGCCGCACCCGATGCAGGCGGCATGGTCCATCGCTGCATCCGCCTCGATCTTGTTGACCGACATCGTCAGCGCCTCAGGTGCGGCGTTGGTCGCGGTGGACACGTACCCCCCGGAGGCGATGATGCGGTCCAGGGCCGACCGGTCGACCACCAGGTCGCGGATGACGGGGAATGCATCCGCGCGGAACGGCTCCATGGTCACGACGTCGCCGTCGTCGAAGCTGCGGGCGCGTTGCAGGCAGGCCGGCGTGGAGTCCACCGGACCGTGGGCCTGCCCGTTCACCATCAACCCGCAGGATCCACAGATCCCTTCGCGGCAGTCGTGGTCGAACGCGACCGGGTCCCGACCTTCGGCAACCAGCTGCGCGTTCAGCATGTCGAGGAGTTCGAGGATGCTGACCTCGGGCGCGATGTCGGTCAGCTCGTAGCGCTCGAAGCGGCCGGCATCCTCCGCGTCGGCCTGTCGCCAGATGACGAGGGAGAGGCGCATCACTTGTAGCTCCTGGTCGCGAGCGGGACCGCGTCGAAGGTCAGAGGTTCCGACCGGCGTCTCGGGCGGCCGTCGCCGTCGGGTGGGGCCCACGCGGACCCCGAGGTCCAGTTGTCGTCATCGCGCAACGCCTCACCGTCCTCGGTCTGGTGTTCGGATCGGAAGTGCGCTCCCGCGGATTCGTCGCGGTCGAGGGCGTCCAACGCCATCAGTTCGCCGAGTTCGAGGTAATCGGCGATCCGGCCGGCGCGCTCCAGCTCCTGGTTGAGCTGTTGCCCGTGACCGACGACCCGCACGTTGATCCAGAAATCCTCCCGGAGCTCGCGGATCGCATCCATGCCCTTGGCCAACCCGTCGGCGTGGCGCTCGACCCCGACGTGGTCCATCAACAGCTGGCCGAGCTCCTTGTGGTACTCGTCCGGGCCACGCGTGCCCTGGACCGACAGCAGCGACTCGACCCGCTCGCGGGTGTCACGGACCGCTGCCTCGACATCCGGGTGGTCGTCGGGCGGAACCTCGGTGCCCAGGCGCGGCGCCAGGTAGTCCGCCACGGTCCAGGGCAGCACGAACCAGCCGTCGACGGACGCGCTCAACAGCGAGTTGGCACCGAGCCGGTTGGCTCCGTGGTAGTTGAAGCTGGCCTCACCGCCGACGAACAGCCCCGGGATGTTGCTCATCTGGTTGTAGTCGGTCCACAGGCCACCCATCACGAAGTGCGGCCCGGGCGCGATGCGCATCGGGGCGGTGTAGGGGTCCTCGCCCGTCGCGTCGACGTAGAGGTCGAGCAGGTTGCCGTAGCGCTCCTCCATGGTCTTGCGTCCGAGCCGTGCGATGGCGTCGGCGAAGTCGAGGTAGACGCCGTTGCGCAGCGGCCCGACCCCCTTGCCCGCATCGAGCTGGGCCTTGGCAGCACGTGACGAGATGTCGCGTGGCGCCAGGTTGCCGAACGACGGGTACATGCGTTCGAGGTAGTAGTCGCGCTCGTCCTCGGGGATGTCGTTGGGCGGACGGTCATCGCCGGCGACCTTCGGGACCCACACCCGGCCGTCGTTGCGCAACGACTCGCTCATCAGGGTGGTCTTGGACTGCCACTCGTTGGAGACCGGCAGGGAGGTCGGGTGGAACTGCACGAAGCACGGGTTGCCGAACAGGGCGCCACGCTTGTGCGCGCGCCAGGTCGCCGTGACGTTCGAGGACTTGGCCAGGGTGCTCTTGAAGTAGACGTTGCCGTACCCACCGGTCGCCAGGATCACCGCATGGGCGGTGTGGGGCCGGATCTCGCCGGTGACCATGTCGCGGGTGACGATCCCGGCAGCCCGGCCGTCGACGACGATCAGGTCCAGCATCTCCATCCGGGTGTGCAGCGTCAGCCGCCCGGCACCGACCTCCTTCAGCAACTGCTGCGACCCGGCGATCTGCAGCTGCTGCCCCGTCTGTCCGCGGGCGTAGAAGGTCCGTGACACCTGCACCCCACCGAAGGACCGCGTCGCGATCTGGCCGCCGTACTCCCGTGCGAACGGCACACCGAGTGCGGTCATGTGGTCGATCACCCGGACCGACATCTCCGAGAGCCGGTGGACATCGGCCTCACGCGACCGGAAGTCCCCACCCTTGACGGTGTCGCGGAACAGACGGTCGACCGAGTCCCCGTCCGCCCGGTAGGCCTTGGCGGCGTTGATGCCACCCTGCGCGGCGACGCTGTGGGCCCGTCGGGGAGCGTCATGCAGGGTGAAGGCCTCGACCTGGTAGCCCAGCTCCGACAGGGTCGCCGCCGCACCGGCCCCCGCCAGACCGGTCCCGACCACGATCACCTTGAAGCGGCGGCGGTTGGCCGGGTTGACGAGCTTCAGGTCGAGCAGATGGTCGTCCCACAGCGTGCGGATGTCCCCGCTGGGGGCAGCGTCGCGGATCGGCTCCCCAACGGCCCGCCGCTCGTCCAGGTCGATCATCATGCGTTCCCCCTTCATGCTGCCTCGCAGCCTAGAGACGAGCCGGGGGCGATGTCGCCCCCGGCTCCGGGACGGGCCAGCCGATCAGTAGATGCCGACCAGACCCATCCACAGCGCACCCACGATGCCGAACAAGGCCACGTTGACGACGCTGCCGACGAAACCGCCCTGCCACCACTTGCCCAGGGTGTTGTAGCCGGCCCCGAAGAAGACCGGCGCCGGACCCGTCGAGTACTGGGTCAGTCCCCCCATGATGTTGGATGCGAACGCCAGCAGGAACGCAGCCAGCATGACGGGTGCATCGGTCGCCACCGCCGAGACCAGGAAGACCGGGAACAGCGCCGTCACGTGCGCGGTGTTCGAGGCGAAGAAGTAGTGGATGTACAGATACGCGAGCACAAGGATCGCCAACGCCATGGGCCAGCCCATCCCGCCGATGACACCCTCGACCACGGAACCGAACCAACCGATGACGCCGTAGGTGTTGAGGAACGACGCCATGGTGACCAGCACCGCGAACCAGACCAGCGTGTCCCAGGCGGCGTGCTCCTTCTTCACGTCGTCCCAGGTCAACACCGTCGTCAGAAGCAGCAGCGAGAGCCCCAGCATCGCGACCAGGGTCGCCCCGACGTCGAACAGGCGGTCACCGAAGATCCACCCCGCGATCAGGAAGACGAACACTCCGAGGGTGACCTTCTCGTGCTTCGACAAGCCGCCGAGCTCGGTCAGCTTCTGCTGTGCCAGCTCCGTCGCCCCAGGGGTCTCCGTGATGGTCGGCTTGGTCAGCTTGAACATCACGAAGGGGATGGTCAGGAGCGCGAGCAACCCTGGGACGCTCGCAGCGAGTGCCCACTGTCCCCAGGTGATGTCGATGCCTTCGAAACCGGCGAGCTCGACGATCAACGGGTTCGCGGCCATCGCGGTCAGGAACATCGCGGAGGTGACCGCATTGACCTGGAAGGCGGAGAGCATCAGGAAGGACCCGATCTTCTCTGCACCATCGTCCGGCTCGCTCTCGTACGCGCCGGCGAGCGAACGCACGACGGGGAAGATGATCCCGCCGCCACGCGCGGTGTTCGACGGCGTGGCGGGCGAGATCACCAGGTCGGTGGCCGCGAGGCCATAGGCCAGGCCCAGGGTCTTCTTGCCGAGTGCCCGCACGAACAGGTAGGCGATCCGGGTGCCGAGTCCGGTCTTGATGACCGCCCGGGCGATCAGGAAGGCGATGACGATCAGCCAGATCGTGCCGTTGCTGAACCCGGAGAGTGCCTCACCGAGTGTGAAGACCTCCAGCACGGTCGCGATGGTCAGGCCGATGAAGGCGATCGCACCCATCGGGAGGGGCTTGGCGATGATGGCAACGATCGTGGCCACGAACACCGCCAGCAGCGTCCAGCCCTGCGGCTCGACCGCCGCCGGGGCGGGGATGAGGTAGATGATCGCGCCGACGACCGGTGGGATCACCCAGCGCAGGATGGTGTTCCGGCGAGGTTCCCTGCCCGTGTCCTCGGGGGTCGTGCGCTCGGGCGGACCCGTGGTCCCGCTCCGTTGCCTGCGCGATTCCTGGACCGACATGACCGGACCTCCTTGCTCGTCCCCGAGCTTGCTGCCGAGCCCTCGATGCCACGTGACACGTGGCCGGGTCGTTGTGGTCGAACCTACGCAGCGTCGAGACCGTGCAGTAGGGGGATGTGGCGTAGGTCCAGTGGGACCTTCGTCCCGATGACCACACCGACTTCTGCCCTGGCCCACGACGACGGCTCATCGGCGCGCGCTACGGTTCGCCCTCCGACCGGAGAGGACGGTTCCTGGAATCCCACGTGACGTGTCCCGACCCGCACGACGGATCCGCTGACCGAGCCGCTTCGACCCCGTTCTCGTACCGGCGCATCTGGTGGCTGGCGGTGGGCTTCCTCGGTGTCCAGCTGGCCTTCGCCACCTACAACGCGTTCCTGCCCCTGCTGTATCGGGACTTCTTCGACTCACGGGCGGCCATCGGGCTGTTGATGGGGACCGACAACCTCGTGGGGATCGTGCTGATCCCCCTGGTTGGCGCCTGGTCGGACCGGATCACCTCGACGCTCGGACGTCGGTTGCCGTTCATCGTGGTCGCCGTGCCGCTCGCCGCGCTCACCCTGGCGGCGATCCCGTTCGCCGCGGCCCTGCTCTGGACACTGATCCTCACCGAGGTCGCGTTCACCGCCGCGATGCATGCCTACCGCGCGCCGATGGCGGCGCTGATCATCGACCACACCCCGCCGACGAAGCGCTCGACGTCCAGCGGCATCGCCCAGTTGATGGGCGGTATCGGCGTGCTGGTGTCCTTCAGCGCACTGGCGCTGCTGTTCGACATCGATCGCCGTCTGACGTTCGGCGCTGCGGCGCTGGTGCTGCTGCTGAGCCTGGCGGTCCTGTGGTGGCGCGCCGAGCGGTTCCCGGCCCACATCGACAACGCCCCGGTCGCCTCGCTGCACCCGGTGCGGGACGCGATCGGCGGTGTGCGCAAGCTGCTGCAGGCCGACGCCCGCGGCCAACTCCTGCTGTTGAGCGCGATGCTCGCCGCCTACGTCGGCTTCGCCGGGCTCCAGGCGATGTTCCCCATCTACGGGGTCGAGACGCTCGGACTCAGCGAAGGACGCGCTGCGTTCCTCCTGACCGCGTTCGCCGGATCCTTCCTGGTGTCTGCCCTGGTGGCTGGCATGATCGGAACGAGGATCGGCAAGCTCCCCGCCATGCTGCTCGGGTTGGGCTCGCTCCCGCTGATCTACCTGGTGGCGATCCCGGTCGATGACCCGGCCGTTCTGGCCGGCGTGCTGGTCACGGCGGGCTTCGCCTGGCCGCTGTTCGCGGTGCCCGCCGTCGCCCTGATCGGCGACCTGGGTGGCCGGGACCGGGTGGGCTTCTTCCTCGGGATCTACTACGTCTTCACGATGCTCGGGCAGATGCTGGGGCCCTTCGTCCTGGGGGCCACGATGGACCTGGCCGGCAACCGGGCCATGTGGGCCGCGGCCGCCCTGGTCACCCTGCTGTCCTTCGGGCTGGTGTGGGCCGGTCGTGCACGCCTGGGCGGAGACCTGGAGCACGTCGCCAACCGGACCCATCTCGTCCAGCTCGAGCCCCACCGGTGAACCCGACCGCAGCAACCGCCCACCGTCGATCAGCGTCTGGGCAGACCCTCAGGAGCCGCCCTCCAGCTCGATGATGAGGTCGCCCGGCTCCACGCGCGTCCCGGAGGGAGTCACGACACGATCGACACGTCCGTCCAGGTGCGCGCGGACGGGGGACTCCATCTTCATGGCCTCGATGATCCCGATGGTCTGACCCGCCGCCACCTCGGCGCCCGCGTCGACCTCGATGGTCACGACCCCCGTCATCTGCGCGGCGAGGTGGCGCGGGTCGTCCGGGTCGGCCGCTTCGCGCGTGACCTGATCGGGTGCGTGGGCACGGTCCAGGACCTCGATCGCTCGTGGCGTACCGTTGAGTTTGAGGTACAGCGTCCGGTGTCCGGTCTCGTCGACGCCACCGATCGCCTCGAGCTCCACCGTGAGCCGCACCCCGGCCTCGAGGTCCACCTGCACCTCGAGGCCCTCCCGGAGCCCGTGCAGGAAGGCCTCGGTGGGAAGCACCGACAGGTCGCCGTAGTGCTCGCGATCGGCGCGGAAGTCCTCGGCCGGGCCGGGGAACAACAGCGACGACAGCAGCTGGCGTGCACCGGGCGCGTCCAACCCCGCCCGCTCCTCGTCCGTGAGCTGGCGGTCGGGAAGCGTGACGGCGTGCGCCTCGAGCGCGCGGGTCCTGAGCGGCTCGGGCCACCCCGCGGGTGGCGTTCCCAGGTCGCCGGCCAGCAGTTCCAACACCGATCCGGGCAGGTCATGGCGTCCGGGGTCAGCTTCGATGTCCGACGGGTCGACGTCGTTCATCGCCATGAACAGCGCCAGGTCACCGACGACCTTGGACGTCGGCGTGACCTTGATCAGTCCGCCGAGCAGCTCGTCCGCCTGGATGTAGCGGCGGGCGATCTCCGGGAAGCCACCGGCGACGCCCAGGGCGGTCGCCTGGGCGACGAGGTTCGACAGCTGCCCACCGGGGATCTGGTGGCGGTAGACCCGTCCGGTCGGTGCGGTCAACCCCTGCTCGAAGGGGGCGTACAGCGTCCGCACGGTCTCCCAGTACTCCTCCAGGTTCAACAGGGCGTCGAGATCCAACCCGGTCGCCCGATCGGTGTGGTCGGTGGCGGCGACGATGGCCGGGAGCGGCGGTTGGCTGGTGGTCCCCGCCAACGGTGCCGCCGCCCCATCGACCGCGTCGACCCCGGCCTCGATGGCGGCGAGGTAGGTCGCGAGCTGCCCACCGGTCGTGTCGTGGGTGTGCAGGTGGACCGGTGCGTCGAACCGCTCCCGGAGCGCGGTGACGAGCGTGCGCGCCGCCGGCGCCCGGAGCAGCCCCGCCATGTCCTTGACGCACAGGACGTGCACTCCCGCGTCGATCAACCCCGCAGCCACCTCGAGGTAGTGGTCGAGGGTGTAGACCCGCTCGGCCGGATCCGACAGGTCGCCGGTGTAGCACAGGGTCCCTTCGGCGATGCGGCCCTGCTCGGCCACCGCCTCGATGGCGGGACGCATCCGCTCCACGTCGTTCAGCGCATCGAAGACCCGGAAGATGTCGATCCCCGCGGCGGCGGCCTCACGGACGAACGCGCGAACCACGTCCGGTGGGTAGCGGTGGTAGCCGACCGCGTTCTGTCCGCGGAGCAGCATCTGGAGACAGATGTTGGGCACCGTGTCCCGCAGCCGTTCCAGCCGCTCCCACGGGTCCTCCTTGAGGAAGCGCATCGCCACGTCGAAGGTCGCACCGCCCCAGACCTCCAACGACAGCAGCTGCGGAAGCTGTGCAGCCAGGTGGGGGCCGACGGCCAGCATGTCGGTGGTGCGCATCCGGGTCGCCAACAACGACTGGTGGGCATCGCGCATGGTGGTGTCGGTGACCCCGACAGCAGCGCTGCCCCGCAGCCAGCTGGCGAACGCCGCCGGGCCGTCGGCCAGCAGGCGGTCGCGGCTCCCGGCGACCGGCGGGTCGGCCGGCAACGCCGGGAGTCGGCTCCGCGGGTCGGCCACCCCGGGCGCCGGACCATGGGGGTGATGGACGGTCACATCGCCGAGGTGGTCCAGCAGCCGACTGGCCCGATCCCGGCTGTCGACGGCCTGCAGCAGTTCCGGGTGGTCGTCGAGGTACGCCGTCGAGATTCCGGCGACCAACCGATCCGTGTCGGCCAGGAGTGCCCGCAGGAACGCGAGGTTGGTCGGCACACCCCGCACCCGGAACTCGGCCAGCGCCCGTCGGGCCCGACGGGCCGCCGTCGGCAGGTCCCGCCCGCGAGCGGTCACCTTGGCCAGCAACGAATCGAAGTAGGGCGAGATCTCCGCACCGACGAACGCCGACCCCGCATCGATCCGGATCCCGGCACCACCAGCCGACCGGAAGGCCGTGACCCGTCCGGTCCCGGGCCGGAAGCCGTTCGCTGGATCCTCGGTCGTGACCCGGCACTGGATCGCGACCCCACGCGGCGCGACGCTGTCCTGGTCGAAGCCGAGGTCAGCGAACGTCGCACCCCCGGCGATCCGCAGCTGCGACTGCACCAGGTCGACGTCACAGACCTCCTCGGTGATGGTGTGCTCGACCTGGATGCGCGGGTTCATCTCGATGAAGTGGTGCTGCCCGTCGGCGTCCAGCAGGAACTCGACCGTGCCCGCGTTGACGTAGCCGACCTGCTCCGCGAACCGCACCGCGTCCGCGCAGATCGCCGCACGGATACCGGGGTCCAGACCCGGCGCCGGCGCGATCTCGAGCACCTTCTGGTGGCGCCGCTGCACCGAACAGTCACGTTCATAGAGGTGGATCACCTGACCGGCGGCGTCGGCGAGCACCTGCACCTCGATGTGGCGGGGACGCAGGACCGCCTTCTCCAGGAAGATCGTCTGATCCCCGAAGCCACCCGCGGCTTCGTGCCGCGCGCTGGTGATCGCATCCGCCAACTGGTCAGGATCGGTCACCAGCCGCAGGCCGCGGCCGCCACCCCCGCCGGCGGCCTTGACGAAGACCGGGAACCCGATGCGCTCCGCCTCCGCCGCCAGGTCCGCGTCCTCCGACAACGGATCGCTGGCGGCCAGCACCGGTAGCCTCGCCGCGATCGCCTGTGCCTTGGCCTGGACCTTGTCGCCGGTCGTCTCCAGGACGTCCGCCGGCGGACCGACGAACGCCAGCCCGGCGTCCGCACACGCCCGCGCCAACGTCGAGGACTCGGACAGGAAGCCGTAGCCGGGATGCACGGCATCCGCCCCGACCCGGACGGCCAACCCGACGATCTCATCGGCATCGAGGTAGCCCGCCAGCGGCCGTGACGGATCCCCGATCTCGTACGACTCGTCCGCCTTGACCCGATGGATCGACTCACGATCCGCGGCCGTGTACATCGCGATAGTGCGGATGCCGAGCTCGGTCGCCGCCCGCATGACCCGCACGGCGATCTCACCACGGTTGGCGACCAGTACCCGTTCGATCGGTCCGGTCATGCGTGGCTCCTCCGTTGCGACGAGGGCGCGCTCGCCCCGTGACGGCCAACCGTAACCGGACGCCCATGCCCACCGTCGAGGACCTGCGACATCCGACCGCCGTGGCGGAACCGAACCGCGGGTACCCACCCACGATCGAAAGCGACCCCATGCTCGTCAAGCAGATGCACCGGTTCGGCATCACCAGCGATGTGCTGCAGGTCCTCGGATTCGCCTCCATCTTCGCGAGCATCGCGACCTGGCGCACCGCGAAGGAGTCCGGTGACGCCGCGCACGCTGAGCGCTTCGGCATCTTCATCGGCCTCTGGGCACCGACGTTCTTCGCACTGGCCGGCGAGGTCGCGGTCCACGAGGCCGCCGAGAACGAGCTTCCCTCGAAGTGACCGGCCTCCCTGGTTCAGCAGCTCCAGGCCCTTGAGCGTGGCATCCTCACTCTCCCAGGTCGTCACCGCGAGGGCGTAGCCGCTCGTGCGGTCTGCGAGCCAGGAGGCGCTGGTGATGACAGGCCCCGGCGGTCGCCGCCAGCGGCCGAAGAAGTGCTCGTCAGCTCGCAGCGAGACGGGAGAGCTCACGCTCCAGAGCCTCGGCGGGCTCGTCGGCTGCTCCTTCGGCGATGATCGCACCACGCTCGAGCGGGTCGAGCGTGTCGCGTACCCGCATGCGGTAGTCGAGGTACGCGGCGAAGGTGCCGGGGGTCCGTGTGAGGCCACGGAGGGCAGCGAGCAACCGCGAGGCACGCCGATGGTCCCGCGCGTGGTGCGCGAGGACCCCGCAGCCCAGCAACACGTCACGATCACAGAGTGGCATCGGGTGGCCACGCACCTCGGCACCGGCAGCGGCGAGCCACCGTCGGGCTTCTGGAAGTTCCTGTCGGGCCGCGGCCACCATGGCACGGACCAGGGGGACACGGTAGTCCCACAGTCCGTACCCAGCCTGGACATCACTGGGGACAGGGACGCGTAGTGCCTGATCATCCTCGCCGAGGACGTGCAGGACGACCATCAGCTCGGACGCCGCGAACCCGTCGCCGTCGCTGACCAGGTCATCCAGGAGGCTCACGGCCCCCGCACAGTCTCCCCGGACCAGCAGGCCCATCGGCCGCTGGAGCCGCAGGTGGTGGCGGATCACCGGGGCGTCGTCGGGTAGGGCAGCGAGCGCATCGTCGACCATGCGCTGCAGATCGATGCCGTGGAGCGCCTGCGAGCCCTGGGCAGCGGCGACGATGCTGCCGCCGAGGAAGGTGTAGATGGCCGCGGCACCGCGGACCCGGGGATCGGTGGCCGCCGCGATCGCCTCGCGGCCGAAGGCGAACTGCTCCGCCAACCGGCCGAGGTGGTTGGCGTCGTCGGCGGACGCGAGCAGGTAGAGCCCTCGCTCGGCGTCGTCATCCAGCGCGGCGATCACGTCGGACCGGCACAGGTAGCGCCGGTCCGGGTCGCTGAACCCCCGGCTGATGAACCGCGTCGCCAACCTGGATGCGAGCCGGCCCACGTCCCGGTGGCGATCCGCGCGATCCAACCGCTCGAGGGCGGCGGCGTGGTTGCCGCTGTCGGCTGCATCGTCGGCGGCCGACCACCACCACGGAGCGAGGTCCGGGATGGTCGGGGGATGTTCGACGGCCCTCGCGAGGTAGTGCTCCGTGTGCGCGTCCCGGGTCGTGTCGGCCACGCCCGCCTCGACGAGTCGCTCCTCGGCGTACAGTCTCACGGTCTCCAGCAACCGGTAGCGGGTCGGCGCGGTTCCACTCTCGACCTCGACCAGGGAAGCGTCGACGAGCGCCGCGAGCCGGTCCAATGCGTCGTGCTCATCGATCCTGAGGATCCCGGCGAGCGAATCGATGTCGAAGCCGCCGACGAACACGGACGAAGCTCGTAGCGCCGCCTGCTCGGGGTCCGAGAGCAGGTCGTAGCTCCAGTCCATCGTCGCCCGGAGCGTGCGATGCCGCGCCACCGACCGACGGGATCCCGTCAGCAGCCAGAACCGCTCATCCAGACGGGCGGCGAGGTCGTCGACGCCGAGGTGGGCTGTTCGGGCCGCGGCGAGTTCGATCGCGAGGGGGATCCCGTCCAGCCGACGGGCGATCTCTCCAGCGCGTTCGCGGACCTGGGCCGAGGCAGGCACCCGGGCCCGGGCGAGGAACAGCTCCGCGCCGGCGTCCTCGCTCAGCGACGGTACGCGGTGGACCTGCTCGCCATCGATCCCGAGCGGCTCCCTGCTGGTCGCGAGCACCGTGAGCCGAGGTCCCGTCCGGGTGGCGCGATCGACGAGCGACGCCACGGTTCCCAACACGTGCTCGCAGTTGTCGAGGACCAACAGCGCTGCGTGGGCGCCGAGCAGGCGCACGAGTCCCTCGAGGTGGTCCCCGCGGGCGGCCATCGGAACCCGCAGGGCGGCGAACACCGCGGCGACGACGTCATGGTCAGCCGTGACGGGGCTGAGGTCGACCCACGCCACTCGGTCGCTGGCAGCGCGTCGGGCCTCCGCGACGGCGAGAGCGAGACGTGTCTTCCCGACCCCACCAACGCCCGCAAGCGTCAGTACCGCGGACCGTTCGAGCGCCCGGGCCACCGCGGCGATCTCCGCGTCCCGGCCGACGAGCCCGGTCCGGGCGGCGGGCAGCAGGTTCCACGTGGCCGTGGCGTCGGAGCCGGTCCGTCCGGGGCCGGCCAGGAGACGGTCGTGCAGGCGGACGAGCTCCGGTGACGGGTCGAGCCCGGTCTCCTCGGCCAGGCGCGCGCGGTAGGTCTGGAACCGGCGGGTCGCCTCCGCCATGCGGCCGGTCCGCTGCAGGGCGACCAGCAGCTGGCCGAGGGGACGTTCACGCTCTGGATGGCGACGGACGTACTCCTCCAGTTCACGGTGGGCTTCGGCGACCCGATCGACATCGAGCAGGCAGCGGAAGCGCAGCTCCTGGGCGGTCAGGCGCATCTCCTCGAGCCGGATCGCGGTCGGCTGAGCCCATGGTTCATCGGCGACCTCTGCCAGGGCTGGGCCGCGCCAGCGCTCGAGGGCGCGCTCGACCGTGCGCAGGGCGCCCCCAGGGTCGTTGTCGACGCGACAGGCAGCGGCCGACACGTCCTCCTCGAACATCCTCGCATCGAGTTCGTTCCCATCGAGACCGAGGTGGTAGCGATCCGGGCCACCCAGCAGCACCGCTGGCACGCCATCGATGCCGTCGGCCTCGAGGATGGCGCGCAACCGGGACACGTAGGTGCGGATCGTGCGGACGGGATCGCGCGGGCGATCGACCTGGGCAGGCCACACGACCTCGGCCACCTGTTCCACGGTGAGAGGATCGCCGCCGGCCACCAGCAGAGCGAGCAGGAGCCGACGCTGACGGGGTGCGGTCGGGGTGCGACCCCCACCCCGGTCATCGGCCACCTCAAGGGGGCCCAAGATCCCGAACCGCACGCTCCTCACCACCCTCTGCAGTCGAGCCAACCACGACTGCCCGATCGACGCCAGTGGCAACGAACCCGCCGCCGTTTCTCCAGCGTTTCGTTCCGACGAAACGCCGAGGAGACCTCCCCCCGGACCGTCGTCCCCATCGAGCGAGAGGAGAACGGACATGGCGACGAACGCCAGAGCGATCGGTCGGAGCTGGGGGCGTCAGACATGGACAGCGGCCAACGACCGCATCACGCCAGCCCGTGCGGTGAGGGCGCGCCGACGGCACGGACGTCGACGGAACCCGGACACCCCACCGGAACTGACCATCTGGACCCTCGATCAGGAGACGCTGCGAGCGGCGCTCGAACGTGACTGGCGGTGAACGGCGCGACGGGGATCGGTGCATCTTGCGATCAGCGACTGATCACGACCCGCGGCGGCGATCGCGAGGGGGACACGCGGCACCATCCGGCCTAGGCTGACGGGGCGACCGGACCTTGGGGAGACGTGGCCGGCCGCAAGCGAGGCCCTATGCCCGGCCGGTCTGCTGACGAGTTGACGACGATCGAGCGGTGTGCCCCGACGATCATCGGAACCAAGTTCGTCCCCCCGCCGCTGCCGCGCATCTACGCGGCGGATCCCGAACTCGTGGCGCGCGTCGCAGCCTGTGCTCGCGGTGCCACAGCCACCGTGATCCGCGCACCCGGAGGATCGGGGAAGACCACGCTTGCGCGCGCGGTCGCGGACGCAACGGACCTGCCCTGGGCCTGGGTCACCCTCGACGAGTGGGACGACGGGGCACGCCTGCTGGATCTGCTGCACGAAGGACTGAGACGCACCGGGCACGATCTGGCGGACCTGCGCCAACTCGTCACCGGAGCGTCGACGGCGTTCTCGGTCCGCGACGCCGCGACGACCCTCGTCAACGGCCTGCTCGATGGCCACGCAGCGCCGGTCCTGCTGGTCCTCGACGACGTCCACCGGATCGCCGCACGGGCGGATGCCGTCGAACTCCTCACCGAACTGCTGGCGATGGCGCCAGCGTCACTCCATCTGCTGCTCACCTCCCGAGCACCTCTGCCGATGCCGGTGGCCCGGCTCGAAGCCGCCGGTCGAGTGGTCGAGATCGCACCGGATGGCCTTCGCATCAGCATCGAGCAGACGTCGCGGATCCTGGCGGAGATGGGCGTGTCCATCGGTGCTGAGGGCGTGGAGCGACTCGTCGAGCGCACGGGTGGGTGGGTCACCGGCATCCGTCTCATCGCGGAGGGTGCGGACGGTGGCGGAGCGACCTCGGATGCGGTGAGCCGATACGTGCGGGAGGAGCTGCTGGCGGAGTTCGGGGACGAGGACGCGAGCACGCTGACCGACCTGGCGGTCCTGCGCAGGATCCGGCCGGTCGACGTCACCGCTCTCACCGGTCGCCAGGATGCTGTGCGGTGGCTGACGACGGTCGTCGATCACCTCCCGGTGCTGGTCAGCAGGCTGGAGGACGGCACCCTGCAGTTCCATGACCTGCTCCGGGATGCCCTGTTCCAGGAGCTGCGGGCGGACCCCGACCGTCTGGTGCGGTTGCATGCCGGTGCCGCCGACACGGTCGATGACTGGCAGGAGCAGCTGCACCATCTGGTGGCCGCGCGGTCGTTCGATCGGGCCCTCGACCTCCTCGAGGCTCGCGGTCGAGCGGTGTTCCCACGACCCGCGCCACTCGCGCAGATCCGGACCCTGCTGGAGCACGTGCCACGCGACCTGTGGGAGGGCCGGCCATGGCTCCGCGTCGTCGACGGGGTGGCGTTGGCGCAGCGGGCGGAACACGCGGCCGCACGACAGGTCCTCACCGACCTCACGTCGGATCTGGATCGCACGGACGTCCTGGCGCGCTGGGCCACCCTGCGCTACCTGCAACGTTGCGGTGATGATCCCTCGGCTCGGTCGGAGCAACTGCAAGCGCTGGAGGCGGAGCCTGGGTTCGACGACCTCGGAGCGGTCGTCCGCGCGGAGCACGAGGTCAGCCTGGCGCACGGCGCGGTGCTGGTCGGACGTTGGGCCGAGGTCGGGGTCCGCCACGCTGCCGCGATCCAGACGGCGATGGCCAGCGGCGACGTCGCGGCCGCCGAGGTGGTCTCACGCAACACCAGCCCGTTCCTGGCCTTCGCCGATGGGGGCGTGGATCGCATCGACGGGTTCGCGGACTGGCTCGATCGACGGATGGACGGTGTCTCACCGCTCCTGACTGCCGGCCGAGACGTCCATCGAGCCTTCACGGCGTTCCTCCGGGGGGACCTGGCCCGTGCGGAGGTGCACGCGGCCGCGACGGGTGACCGTCTGGTCCGTCTCCGCGTTCCGTACCTGCAGGCGCAGGTCGACTGGGTCCGTGTCTGCGCCATGACCGTGCGCGGAGACCTGGCGCCGGCCGCGGACCTGCTCGAAGGCCGGCGGCGGCCCGCCGATCCGGGCGAGGTACCCGAGCAGATCGCGGTCAACTGGATCGCCGCGTTGGCCCGGCTGCGACGGCAACAGGGCGACCAGGATGCACTCCGGACCCTGGTTCGGAACAGCATCGAGGCGGGCCTCGCTGTCGGTCCGGAAGCCGCCTTCAGCGATGCGGTCATCGCGGTGCCCCACGCGGAACTGGCGATCGCTGAGGGACGACCCAACGACGCGATCGCGGTCCTCACGGCAGCGATAGAGCGGCTCGGTCCCGTGCGCGCCATCCCGAGCGTCGGTCGCCTCCAGCTCGACCTGGTGGTCGCCCTGACAGCGGCGGGCCGCCACGACGATGCCCTCGCGCTGATGCTCGAGGAACTCGTCGTTCTCGACCGGCTCCAGGCGATCGGGCTCGTGGCAACGACCGGTCAGGCGCTCCGCCCCGTGCTGGAGCGTGCGATCGACGTCGGGAGTCAGGTCCGGGTGGCCCGCGCCGCACGAGCCGTGCTCGTCGCCGACACACCTCCGGCTGCCGTCACCCTCGGGACATCGGGTGTCACGCTGAGCTCCCGCGAGGTCGAGGTGCTGCGACTCATCGCCGCGGGTCACTCGAACGCGCGGATCGCCGAGGACCTCGTCCTCTCGATCAACACCGTCAAGACCCATGTGCGCAACGTCCTGCGCAAACTCGGGGTCCCGACACGAACAGCCGCGGCGGGCGTGGCGCGGACGCTCGGCATCGGTGACGGCCTGGCTGGAGCCGAGAACGACCCAGGTTCACCCGGCTGAGGGCGATGCTCACCCGTTCGGGTGAGGGCGGGCGGCGCGAGGTCCGGTGAGATGGTGTCCTAGCCGCCGACCGGAAGCCAACACCATGGACGACCGTCCCGACGCCGACCCGATCGACGGGCTCACCACCGCAGCGATCTTCGCCGCGCCGGTGTTGGTCCTCGCCGCCACGTTCGCCTACTGGGCGGCCGACGGGATGAACCGTGGCCAGGTCGGCGGTGCGATCCAGCTCTACGCGTGGAGCGTCCTGGGTATCGCGATCGTCGGTCTGGTGCTGCCGCTGCGCCACCGGTTCCCGCGCACCGCCGCCGCCGCCCTGGGACTCGGCCTGGTCACGGCGGCCACCGGCGCGTCCTACGGGGTCGACAGCATGTGGGCGGCCATCACGGCGATGCCCCAACTGGTCGACCAGGGCGATCCCGTTGCTTCCGCTGCCATGGCGCCTCCGGCGGTGACGCTGGTGCTCACCTTCCTCATCCTCGGTGTCGCCTACGCCAGGTCCGGGCTGGTGGCGGCTCCCGTGGGCTACCTGCTGGCCCTGGTCGGTCCCCTGTTCCCCGCAGGACGCGCCACCAACATCCTGCCGATCGCTCTGCTGACCGACCTGGTCCTGCTGACCGCCATGGTCGCGATCGGGCGCGGCCTGCTCGCCAGCCGGTCCGTGGTCGCCACGGCTCGGGCGACCGCGCACGGCTGACAGCGATCGACGCGAACCAGACGGCACCACCTCGATGTCCGGAGCGCGGCCCCGTGCACCTCGCGCAGGACCACGACCCCGGCAACCCATCCGACGAAGAGGAGAGGAACGTGCAGAAGCGGATCATCACCACACTCGCTGCCATGCTGCTCGCGCTGGCCATGCTCACCGGGCCCGCCGCAGCCGACCCACCGCCCGTCCCCGGCCCCGGGACACACGAACACATGCTCGTCGTACCGGGCAATGGGGCCACCGTCGACGTCGGCCCACCCGCCTGCCGCGTCCCCCAGGCCGAGCGCGGAGCGCGGAACTTCCACCTCAAGGTGCACAGCACGATGGCCGGCGCCGCACCGACCACCCAGGCCGGTCTGGACGTCGGGTTCGCGCTCGGCTTCCCCGGCTGTCTCTGACCTGCTGCGTGTGGGACCCGGCAGCCGCCTGGCTGCCGGGTCCCACACGCCAGGACCGGGCCGGGCTCTATGCTCGTGGCATGTGCCGGAACATCCAGCAGCTCCGCGGTGCCGATCCCCCAGCAACGGCTGAGGAGATCCACGACGCTGCCCTGCAGTTCGTGCGCAAGGTGAGTAGCTACCGCCACCCGTCACAGGCCAACCGCGCCCCCTTCGAACGCGCCGTGGACGACATCGCCGCAGCGGCCGCCCAGTTGCTCGACGACCTCGTGATGGGCTCGACATCGGTGCCCGTCGTGCCGTTGCAGCGCCGCCGGGCCGACGCCGACCACAACCGGTGACCGTCACCGAGCGGGAGCTCAACCGGGCCACGCTGGCCCGGCAGCTCCTGCTCGAACGTCAGACCGAGACGGTCCTTGGGACCGTGCTGCGGATCGTGGCCATCCAGGCGCAGGAGCCTGCCTCGCCGTACCTCTCGCTGTGGAACCGGATCGACGGCTTCGATCCAGCGGACCTCGATGCCGCCTTCGCCGAGCACACGGTCGTGAAGTCGTCGCTGTTCCGGCTGACCCTCCATGCGGTCCACGCCACCGATCATCCGGCCTTCTACACCGCGATGCTCCCCAGCCTGCGTGCCTCCCGGCTCAACGACCGTCGCTTCACCGACACCGGACTGACCGCCGACGAGCTCGACCGACTCCTGCCTGCCCTTCGCGGGGTCCTCGCGGAGCCGCGGTCCAAGGGCGAGGTCGAGGACCTCCTCGCAGAGCACCTGGGCCACCATCAGCCGCGTGCCTGGTGGGCACTTCGCACCGACGCCCCGCTGCTCCACAGCCCGACCGGCGGACCCTGGGCCTTCGGCTCGACGGGCCGGTTCATGGCTGCGCCCGACCGGGAACCGGTGGCGCACCACGAGGCGGCCAGCACGGTGATCCTCAGGTACCTGGAGGGCTTCGGGCCCGCGTCGCTCCGCGATGTCGCGCAGTTCACGATGCTGCGGGCACCGGTCCTCCGTGAGGCAGCGGAGACCCTTGGAGACCACCTGATCACACTCGAGGGACCGGACGGATCGACACTGCTGGACGTGCCGCACGGCCCGCGGCCACCCGGCGACACGCCGGCTCCGGCACGCCTGCTCCCGATGTGGGACAGCATCCTGCTGGCCTACGCCGACCGTGCCCGGATCATCCCACCCGATCTTCGGCCTGAGGTGATCCGACGCAACGGTGACGTCCTGCCGACCGTGCTCGTCGACGGCTACGTCGCCGGGGTCTGGCGCCCGGTGGATGCCGGCATCGAGGTGCGCGCCATGCACCCGATCGACGACGCGGCGTGGGACCAGCTCGCGGAGGAAGCTCGGGCGCTGGCCACCTTCCTGGCGGACCGCGAACCGACCGTCTACTCCCGCTATGCGCGATGGTGGGACTCTCTCCCCAGCCACGAGGCCCGGGTCCTGGCGACCTGACCGGTCGCCCCAGCCGATCGCGAGCACCACGATGGGCAGGTCGAGGTCCGCCCGAAGCGCATCTGATCGATCGCGCTCGCGCGATGGCCGCTGCTGAGCAGGGGTGGGAGCACACTGCGCCACAGGTAGCTCCAGGTGGGCACCCCGTGGATGATCACCACCGGGTGCCCGTCGCCCTCATCGATCCGTGCGAGGGGTGACCGTCGACCTCGACGTACCTCGACTGGTAGGGGAACCCGGGCAAGTCGTCGAACCGCGCGTCGGGTGTTCACATCTTGGACGCTCCACATCACCGGAGTTGCACCCCCATTAGGTTCCCGTGGGGTGGTCGTCATGGCAGATGCGGAAGACAGCGGTCTGCGGTTCGGGATCCTCGGTCCGCTGAGGATCTCTGTCGGCACTCGCGACCTCGCGCTGGCAAGCCGGAAGCAGCGCACCCCTGCTCGCCGCGCTCCTCACCGAGACCGGCTCGGTCGTGTCCGCGGATCGACTCGCGGACATCCTGTGGGGCGACCAAGCGCCGGACGATCCGGCGGGGGCGGTCCAGACCCACGTCTCCCGACTCCGGACGCTCCTCGAGAAGGAGGCTGGGCCCGGCGCACGTCAACTGCTCGCCACCCAGCCACCCGGCTCCCTCCTCCTCGTGGATCCACTCCGGGTCGATGCCAACCGGTTCGAACGTCAGGTCGGCGAGGCACGATCGGCGCCGACCCCACGTGCCGCGGCTGAGCTGCTGGAGCGGGCGCTGGGGCTCTGGCGCGGTCCGGCACTCGCCGAGTTCGACCACGCGCACCTGCGGGCGGCAGCCACACGGTTGGAGGAGTTACGGCTCACCGCGGTGGAGCTGCGTGCAGCCGCGCTGCTCGCCATGCACCGCGACGAGCAGGTCGTGAGCGAACTCGAGGGCGCGGTGGCACCGCATCCACTCCGCGAGCACCTGCGGCACCTCCAGCAGGCGATCCTGCGGCAGGCCGACGAGCTGCCGTGGCCGGGCTGGGCACCAGGGACAGAGCCACAACCTTCACCCAGCCAGACGCCGGTGCCGGACGAGCCACCCGCGCCACGGCTGCCATCGCTCCCCGAGCCACTGACGAGCTTCGTCGGACGTGACGTCGACGTCGGTGGGGTGATCGCCGCCCTGGCGAACGGACGTATCGTGGTCTTGACCGGGGCCGGCGGGGTGGGCAAGAGCCGGCTCGCCCTGCACGTCGCCCGTGCGCTCGCCGACGACTATCCGGACGGCGTCGACCTCTGTGACCTGGTCGACGCCGACGGGCCCGGCGCCGTCGCGGACGTGGTTGCCACGAGGCTGGGGGCCCTGCCGACGGAGAGCGTGAGCCCGGAAGCCGCCGTGATCGACTTCCTCCGCACGCAACGGCGACTGGCGGTCTTCGATGCCTGCGAGCACGTGCTGACCGGAGCCTCTGAGCTCGTGCAGCAGATCGGACGCTGGTGTCCGGCGGTCGACGTGCTGGCCACCAGCCAGCGACCACTGGATGTCGCCGGGCAACAGGTCTGGCCCGCCCATCGCTTGGCGGTCGGTGACGGCCCTGACGGCCCCGCAGTGACCTTGTTCAGGGACCGCGCCGCCGCGGCCGATCCGACTTCGATCTCGATGAGTCGGACCTCGATGCCGTCCGGGAGATCTGCGCCCGGCTCGACGGCCTCCCGCTGGCGGTCGAACTAGCCGCCGCGCGGGTGCGGTCCCTGACCCCTGCGGACATCGCCGCGCGTCTCGATGATCGTTTCGGCCTGCTCGATGGAGTGCCCCAGGCGACCACCCCGCGCCACCACAACCTGCAGGCCGTCATCGACTGGTCGCTCGCGCTGCTGCCCGAGCCGGCCGGCCACGTTGTTCGACCACTCCCTGGTCGCGGTGGAGCGCGTCGGACCGGATGCGCGCTACCGGCTGCTGGAGACGATGCGGATCTACGGCAGGAGGCGGCTGGAGGACCGCGGTGACCTGGCGACCTGGCGCCAGCGGCACGCGGAGCACTTCACCGTCCTGGCCGAGGCGGCGACCTCCGGGATCGAGGGGCCCGAGGAGGCGAGGTGGGTCCGGCGCATCGATGTCGACCTCGCCAATCTCCGCGCTGCCCACACGTGGGCGCTGACCACCGGGAACGCGGACCTGGCACTGCGGCTGCCGGCAGGACTCCGCCCCTACGCCTACCTCGGGCTCCGCGACGAGATCCACGACTGGGCGCTCCGAGCGCTGAGCCTTCCGGACGCGGAGCGCAGCGCCCACCATCCGGCGGCCCTGGTTGGCGCGGGCGTCGGGTGGATGCAGCGTGGCGAGATCGCACGGGCCGTGGCCTGCGGCGAGCAGGTGCTGGCCGCGTGCCCGGACCCTCCGGTGGCGTTGCGGGCCCGCCGCCTGCTGGCCGAGGCCGCGCTCTACCAGGGCCGCCTGGGGGCGACCGAGCAACACGGCGGCAAGATCGTCGAGGGCGCGCGGGCCGCCGGGCGCCCGTACGACGAGGCATGCGGCCACCTCTACCGGGTCCACGCAGCCACCTACGACGGTCGGCATGAGGTCGCCGAGACGGCACTCGCCGCCGGATGGCGGCTCGCCGAGCGGCTGGGATCCCCGACCCTGCAGGCCGGCTTCTGGTTCCTCGAGGGCGAGATCCGTCTCGACGCCGAGCCCGACACCGCACTCGCGGCGTTCGGCCGCGCGATCACGACCGAACGGTCGGTCGGCAACCGGTTCGTCGAGGGGGTGTCCCGCGTCGCCGCAGCATCCCTCGAGGCCAGACACGGTCACCCCGTCGAGGCGCTCCGGTCCTTCCGCGACGTCATCGACCACTGGCGCACCTCGGGAGACTGGGCACACAGGTGGACGACCCTGCGCAACCTGCTCGTGCTCTTCGAACGCGTCGGGGCCGTCAGGGCCGTCAGGGCCGAGCCTCCAGGACCTGATGGATCTCTGCCTCGGCGACCCGACGGAACCGCGTGAACCCGGCTTCCTCGAAGACCTCACCGATCGCGGCAGCGCCGGCCTGCCCCCCGAGTGCTTCGCCGCCCTCCCGGGACAGGGCGTTGGGCGTGCAGACGAAGGTGGACATGCCGTAGCCGAGCCGTCCGAAGGGGTTGAGGTTGTCCTGCGTCCGGTCCCCGGCACGGATCTCGACGAGCAGGACCGCCCCGTCCTCGGCGAGGGCCTTGAAGGCATGTCCCGCAGCACCGACCGGGTCACCGAAGTCGTGCAGCGCATCGAAGAAGCAGATCAGGTCGTAGCCATCACCGGGGACCGGGTCGGCGCGGGCGTCGGCCACCTCGAAGCGGACACGGTCCTCGACGCCTGCCTCGGCCGCACGTCGACGGGCGGACTCGATCGACGCCTCGTGGTAGTCGAAGCCGGTCACGGTGACCTGCGGGAACGCCTCAGCGAGCAGGATCGAGGATGCGCCGTGTCCGCACCCGACGTCCGCGACGCTGGCACCGGCCTCGAGCCGCGCCTGGACCCCGTCGAGTGCGGGGATCCAGTGGTCGACGAGGTGACCGCGATACGCCGATTTGAAGAGCCCCTCCGTCGAGCTGAGCAGTCGCGGATCCTGCTCGTGCCAGCCGACCCCCTCCCCGGACGTCATGGCCGCCTCGAGCTTCGTTCCGACCGCCCAGATGGCGGCCATCTGCTCGAACGCCGGGGCCATGTACGCGGGGCTGTCCTCCATCGCGAGCACCACGGCATGCTCCGTGAGGAGTTCGTCGGTGTCGTCGGTCGGTCGGAACGCGACGTCGCCGCCCGCTGCCTGGTTGTTCAGCCACTCGCGGACGTACCGAGCATGGGTGCCGGTCCGCTCAGCGAGGTCCGACGGCGTGAGGGGTCCGGCGCCGGACATCGCCCGGTACAGACCCAAACGGTGCCCGATGTGAGCGAGTGCGCTCGACACCGTGGCACCGACGTCGCCGACCACTTGGCCCACGAACCGCTCGACCTTCTCCTCATCGATCGACATCGATCATCCTCTCCGGTGGTGATGAGTCGTGACGAGGCGAGCATGGGTTCATGGTCTTTCAGGTGGCTGTCGTCCCGCTCTCATGCCGGTGGCCAGGCGAGACGCACCGGACCGACGCTCGCCTGTGCCGCTCGAGACGGTGTCGATCACGCGAGCTTCGCTCGGGCGTGATCGCTGAAGTGGCGCATCTGCTCGACGGGCCCGACCTCGAGGAAGGCCGTGCCCTCCTCGGTCCAGGCTGTGTGACCGGCGGGCCAGTGATAGGCGCTCCCAGCCGCCACCGTCTCCTGCGCTCCGTCGGCGTGCAGCAGGGTCAGCGATCCCTCGAGGACGATGCCCCAGTGCGGGCTGGGACAGCGATCGTCCGGCAGCCCTTCGAGCACCGGGGCCATGTCGGTCCCTGCGGGAAGGCGGGCGTACCGGACGGCCATCTCTCCCCATTCGGCGTACCGGGTGATCAGTTCTCCCTGGTCGATCTCGATCGGAAGATCGGAGAGGTGCGTGTTCATCGTTCGTTCCTCCTGGTGTTCATGGGACGACGTGCGGTCAACGCGACGGCGCGCGGATGCCACAGCGCGCGGCCGGCGACGGGATAGCCCGCCACCTCCCAGGCGCTGATGCCTCCGACCAACTGGGCCACCCGGCGGTATCCCAGCCGGATGAGGGTCTCGGCCGCCTCGGTCGACCGATCCCCCACGGCGTCGTGGACGATGGTCAACCGGTGCGGCTCGAGCGAAGGCAGACACCCGTCGGACGACGGGTCGGCGAGGAGGCCGAGGTCGCCTGCCGGCACGTGGATCGCGCCGGCGATCCACCCCTGTTCGGCACGTTCCTCGATCGCTCGCACGTCGACGAGGGTCGCGTCGTGTGCCAGCAGGTGCGCCTCGACCGCGGCCGGATCCAGGTCCTGGACCACGGCGTTCAGCGGTCTGGTCGCTCGCCCCTCGTTGCGGACCATCCGTCTGCCTCCCTCATGCGACGTCATGGAGGAGGCGGAACGATCCATGTCACACCGGGAACATCGCCGGAGACCCACCGAACGCCGCTGTCCCGGTCGCCGGAGACGTACGCTCACACGGACGGGAGGCAGCCATGACCACCGGTGACGATCTGGCCGCCGAGCCCATCCGCCGCGCTCGCGACGAGATCAGGGACGGGGACTGGCACCGCGCGTTCATCCGGCTCCGCGACCTCGGCTGTGAGCGGGACCTGTCGGCCGAGGAGCTGGAACTGTTCGCCGACGTCGCGTACGGCGCCGGGGAACTGGAGGCCGCCATCGGGGCGTGGGAGCGTCTGCATGCCGATGCTCTGGCCACCGGGGAGCGGATCGTTGCCGCCCGGGCAGCGACCAGCGTCGCGATGTACCTCATGATGGACACGGGCCTGATGGCCCCGGTCCGCGCATGGACGAACCGTGCCGAGCGTTTGCTCGACGGGGAGGCCGAGGCGCCCGTCCACGCATGGCTCGCGATGACCCGGACCTACGAACGGCTGCTGTCGGGGGACACACGGCAGGCCACCCACTGGGCCGACCAGGCCATCGCCATCGGCGACCGTCAGGGCCAGGCGTCACCGGCGACGCTCGCACGGATCGCGCGTGCCCGGATCCGGATCCTGGCAGGGGATGTCGAGGACGGCCTCGCGCTGCTCGATGATGCCGCCGTCACGATCATGTCCGGCACGATCGACCCGCTCGTCGTGGGGATGGCCTTCTGCGAGCTCGTGTGTGCGATGCAGGGACTGGCGCAGTACGACCGGGCCGAGCAGTGGACCGAGGCGATGGAGGGGTGGCGACACCACGCCGCCGTCGGCGGCATCAACGGTCGCTGCCGCGTCCACCGGGCCGAGATCCTGCGGTTGCGCGGATCCTGCGAGGCTGCCGAGGACGAGGCGCTGCACGCCTGTGCCGAGCTGCGTCCGTGGATGCGTCGCGAGTTCGGGTGGCCATTGACCGAACTGGGCACGATCCGGTTGCGCCGGGGCGACCTCGCGGGTGCCGAGGACGCGTTCCTGGAGGCGTACGCGCATGGTTGGGACCCGCAGCCCGGCCTCGCCCTGCTGCGGCTCGCGCAGGGTGAGGTGGAGCGAGCCGCAGCGCTGATCGACGACGCGCTCGAGCGGCCGATCAACGCCCCCTCGAAGGAGCAGCCTCCGCACACCGGCCTGCGTCGCGCGCCGCTCCTCGAGGCCCAGGCACAGATCAGCCTGGCCACCGGCGACCTGGACACGGCCCGGTCCGCCGCTGCGGAACTCGACGTCATCGCGCAGCACTTCCAGAGCCGCGCCCTCACGGCCAGCGCCGCACTCGCGCAGGGACGCGTGGCGCTCGCCGGGGACGAGCCGGCCGCCGCGGTCTCCGCAGCCGCCACCGCGGTCGAGATCTGGTGTGAGGTCGGTGCCCCCTACGAGACGGCGACGGCACGGCTCGTGGTTGCCGAGGCGCTCGCACGATGTGGGAACGAGGAAGCTGCCCGGGCGGCACGCTCCGCCGCAGCGCGATCGTTCGAGGAGATGGGCGCGCGACCGACCGTGCAGCCGATGACACCGAACGCCGACACCCTTGCGACGCGGCCCACCCGCGCCGGAGCGATCCCGGATGAGGACGCTCTGGTCTTCCGCGCGGACGGGGACACGCGAACCATCCGCTTCGACGGCACGCAGGTCGTGCTCCGTGACCTCAAGGGGATGCGCTACCTCGCGCACCTGCTCTCCCAGCCGGGCCGCGAGTTCCACGTCCTCGATCTGTCCGGTCGCCGGTCCGGCCAACCTGCGGGGTCAGAGCCACCGGGCACGGACTCGCTCCCGGTCGGCGGCGTGGACGGCGCCGGCCCAGTCCTCGACGACGATGCCATCGCTGCCTACCGTCGGCGCCTGCATGAGATCGAGGACGACATCGAGGAGGCCACGCGTCAGGGCGATGTTGACCGGGTCGCGCTGGCCACGGCCGACCGCGACTACCTGGTGACCGAGCTCTCCCGCGCCGTGGGGCTTGGTGGCCGCTCCCGTACGACCGGCTCGACCTCGGAGCGGGCACGCGCGGCCGTCACCCGTGCCGTGCGTTACGCGATGCGTCGGATCGCCGAGCACCATCCCGCCCTCGGAGACCACCTCGACCACACGATCCAGACCGGCACCTACTGCAGCTACAACCCGGATCCACGCCATCGCGACACCTGGGAGACCTGACGGTGGTGACCGGCCCGACGCCCTGCGACCCCGTCCGAAGCCAGGGTTCCGTGCAGGCGGCGCTGGCCGACACCACCACGCTCGAACCGCCGTCCGCGCCTCAGAAGCACCACCTGACGTCGGTACTGGTCGTCAGGGAGTAGGTGTTCCAGTCCTCGGTGTCCCGACTGATGTTGAGCAGGTGGGGGTTGCGTTCATCGGCGATGCTCAACTCGACGGCGCACTCGAACACCTCGGTCGCAACGTTGGTCTCCCCACCGACCTGGAAGTTGGCCGCGTCGTCGTACTCGAAGACGTAGAACTCGCCGAGCGGTACGTCCGACGGAGCGTCGGGCGTCGGCAGACTCTGGTAGCCCAACACGTCGTCATCCGGGTTGATGTCGAGTGCCATCCCGAAGAACTCGCCCTCGTCGGGCGCCGTCGATGCGACCGCCAGGTCACCCCAGCCGACGGTGAGTTCGGTCACTCGCCGGTCCTCTATCGGCTCCAGATCGTCGACGTCGAGGCAGTAGGGAACATCGATCTCGGTGCGATCGGACGGGCTGACCACACACGCAACGACCCGGTCGGTGTGACCCTGGTCCGCGGCAGCGTTGTACCGGAACTCGATCTCGCCACCGAGACCACTGGTCAGGTTCGACGTCAGCACCAGCGCATCGTCGCGGTAGACCTCGAACCGGATCTCCGCGCTGAAGTACCCGGTCACGAACTGATCCCGAACCACGCCGGTGATGCGCTGGTTGAGGTTGGCGGGTGCCTCAGAGGCCGCCGGCTCGACATCGATGTCGAAGGGCACCGGCAGGTAGCCACGGAACGCGAGGTAGTCCATCGACCGCGCGATGAACGACGCCATCGCCCCCCGGGTCACCGGCTGCGCCGGCCCGTAGCTGCCGTCTTCCCGACCGGTCACGATACCGAGGGTTGCGAGCTTGTCGATGTTGGTCTCGTGGACCCCCTGCGTGTCGGGGAAGGCCGGATCGAGGTCGTCATCCACCGGGATCTCCTCCTCGGTGACGAACTCGAGCAGCCGAGCGATGTAGGAGGCCATCGCCCCTCGGGTCACCGGCTGCGCGGGCCCGTAGGTGCCATCGGCTCGGCCCTCGACGATCCCCGCTGCTCGGAGGAGGGCAACGTTGTCGACGTGCGCGCCGACGTCGTAGTCGGCGAACGGATCATCGGCTGGCGTCGGCAGCTCGACCGCCGGCAGCCGTTGGAGGGTGCGCGCAACGAAGCTGGCCATCGCCGCCCGGGAGACATCCTCCCCCGGCGCGTACAGCGTCGCGTCCTGCCCATCATCGCGCCCGAAGACGATCTCCCAGTACGACAGGCAGCTGATCGCCTGCGCGTGGGAGGCCTCCCTCGGTACATCCGGGAACCGGTCGAGCAGCTGCGCCTCCTGCGTGCAGGCACCCGCCAGACCACGGTTGAAGGTGTGCTCGTTCGCCTGCGCACCACCGGTCGTCGCGACCAGCGTGGTGGTCACCATCGCGACGATCAGGAACGCACCGATCGGCCAGACCGTGGCTCCTCGGGCCCTGTGTGTCCGCGGTTCGATCATGGTTGGCCTCCACTCCAACGATCACCCTCCACCGTGCCGAACGACCGATGCGCTCGCAAGGCCCCCTCCGCTGCTGGCGCCGTGCCGGAACTGGACGTACCTCGCACGCCTGGTTCCCGGCCGTGGACCGCACGGACCACCTCCCGTGGCGGTCACCGGGCACGGGTGAAGGGCCGATGGTCCTGCGCACCGGTGCCCTTCACCTCCGGTGGCGGCGGCCCGAGCCGGCCACACTGGGCACGGCCTCGACGCGGTTGCAAGCGCGAGGGAGACGACCCGGAGGGACACCGTGCGCGGCGAGGGCCTGGCGGCTCCTCCGACGCTCCGACGCTCCCTGTCCATCCTCGTCACGGGGTTGGTGGCACTGCTCACCATCGCACTGCCCGCGCACGGCGGGGACCCGGTGACCGTGCTGTACTTCGGTGCCGACGGGTGCCCCTACTGCGCGCAGATGGAGGACCTCCTCGACGACCTCGAGGAGCGCTTCGGCGACGACGTCGTCGTCGAGCGCCACGAGGTGTCCGGCGATCCGGCTGCGCGCGACCGTTGGATCGAGGAGATGGCGGCCCGTGGCCGGGAGGCCCGTGGTGTCCCGACCACGATCCTCGGCGAGATGGTCTGGGTCGGCTACGACGCGAACATCGGCGCGCGCGTGGAAGCTGCCGTGGCCGCGGAGGCCGAGGCCCGTGCAGCGTCGCGGAGCGCCCCGGAGAACGGCCGTGCCGACCGCGCGGGGGGCGCGTCTGCCGAGCAGCCGACGGGCGATGACACCACGGTCGAGGTGCCCTTCCTCGGCGAGGTCGATGTCGGGGCCCGCTCCGCACTGGCCGCGACCGCGCTGATCGCGTTCATCGACGGGTTCAATCCCTGCTCGCTGTGGGTGCTCGCCGTGCTGCTCGCGATGGTCCTGAACGCAGGAGCGACGCGTGGTCGCGTCGCCCTGATCGGCGTGGTGTTCCTGACCGTGACCGGCCTGCTGTACGGCGCGTTCGTCGCCGGGGTCTTCACGGTGCTGGGGTTCATCGAGTACCTCGGTGCGATCCGGGTCGGGGTGGCTGCGATCGCGCTGTTCGTCGGCGCCGTGAACGTCAAGGACTACGTCGCCTACAAGAGGGGGCTGTCCTTCACGATCCCCGACCGCTTCAAGCCGCGCATCTACCGCGGCGGCCGCGCGATCCGGGCGGCCGACCGTCCGCTCTCCGCGGTGGTCGGAACCACCGTGGCCATGGCCGCCGGGATCGCGCTGGTCGAACTGCCGTGCACCGCCGGGTTCCCGGTCATCTGGTCGGGGATCATGCGCACCCAGGGCGTGGAGGGCGCGACCTTCGTCGGCTTGCTGGGGCTGTACCTGCTGATCTACGTGGGGCTGGAGGTGATGCTCTTCGTCGCGGTGCTCATCACCCTCAGGATCGGACGGTTCGAGGAGCGCTACGGCCGGCTGCTCAAGCTGCTCGGGGGCGTGGTGATGCTGGCACTCGGTGGGGTCCTGCTGCTCGCGCCCGCGCTGATGGAGAACCTCGTGGGCGCCACACTCACGATCATGGGTGCCGTCGTGGTCGCGGTCCTGATCCACCTGGTCCACGGCCGGTTCCGCGCGCAGCACCACGCGGAGCCCGAAAGGTCAGGGCATGACGACCGGGATGACGTGGCCGGCTGACCTCACGGTGTCAGCCCCACGATCGATGGAGGTCCTGAGCGCCCTGCTCGGCTGCCCGAGTAGCCTGCCCCCGCACGGTGAGCATCTGGCTGCCGCACGTGGCCGGGAGCGCCGACATCGCGCCCGCCAGGTGGATCCGTCGACGCCCCAGCAGATCCTGGACCCAGCCACATGCCACGCCGGGACTCCCGACGCGACGCCGGCCCGTCACGTCCAGCTCCGCACGCCGGGCTCACTCGACGGTCCCCTTCCCACCGATCGGTGCGCGCCACCGGCGACACGTCCACGAAGGGAACGGGCATGGGTCGGCATGTACCGGGCACCTTCTGGCTGGCCACGAGCCTCGCGGCCACGATGGTCGCCGCCACCTTCTTCCAGTTCTCCCTGGGGGCGTTCGCACCACAGATCTCGCGCGACATCGCCCTGTCGATCGCTGACATCGGGCTCGTCGTCGGCGTGCTGTTCGCCGTCAGCGTTCCCGTCTCGCTGGTCGCCGGCC
The DNA here is from genome assembly GCA_041685735.1 of Nitriliruptoraceae bacterium. GTDB lineage: Bacteria > Actinomycetota > Nitriliruptoria > Nitriliruptorales > Nitriliruptoraceae > CSSed11-175R1. Next base: position 29,268 of record JAWLFE010000014.1, on the reverse strand, counting down.
GGTGGGTGGACCGGGTCGGGGCACGCTGGGGGCTGGCGGTGATCCTCACCGCGGCCGGACTCGCCACGGTATTGACCGCGACTGCTGGCACCCGGACCGATCTGCTCATCGCGGTCGTTCCCGCGAGCGTGGCCATGGCCGGATGCACACCGGTCACCAACCGCCTCTCGCGCGAAGCGGTGGACCCGACGACCCGCAACCTGTTGGTCTCGGTGGCGCAGACCGGTGTGCAGCTCGGAGCCGTCGCGACCGGCCTGCTCGCCCTGCTGGGTCCCGGTGTGGGCTGGCGCGCGCTGATCGCGTCCCTGCTCGGCGTCATCCTCATCGCCGTGGTCTCTGGACTCCTCGCCAGGCGGGGTCGCGAACGGGGCGAGACGGACGGACCGCTGCCGGCACCCCGGGCTCCGACCGAGCCGGTCGCGGCGACACCTCGACGACCACCGACCCCTCGCGGGCACGACACCTTCCCGGTCCGTCCCCTGACCATCTTCGCGATCGTCATGGCGCTACCGGGCGGGATCACCATCACCTACCTCGCGACCTTCGCCGTGGAGACCGCGCGCTTCAGCGCGGCGGTGGCGGGTTCCACGGCGATCGCCTACGGCGCCGTCGCCCTGCTCACGCGGGCGTCACTCAGCCGGCTCGTCCCGCCGCACCGCAACGTCACCAGCGCTCTCGCCGTCACGACGCTCGGAGGGGCGGTCGCCATGGTCCTGTTCATCGCCGCGCCCGAGGTGCCCGCGATGATCTGGTTCGGGGCCGCGCTGTTCGGCATGACGGGACTGACCTGGCCAGCCATCCTGATGATCGCCGTGGTCCGGCACGTCGCGCCGACCCGCACGGCGTCCGCGACGGGCACGGTGCTCAGCGCCTTCTATCTCGGCCTGCTGCTCGGCCCGTTGGGCGCGGCGACGCTGCTCGACCGCGGGACGGCCTTCGTGACCATCTGGTCCATCGCGGCGCTGCTCTACCTGACCGCCCTCATCCCACTCCACGTGGCGCGGCAGGGGGCCGCAGCCACGTGAGCACCGTCCAGGGACACGCCGCCATCGCCAGGTGGCGATCGCTGTTGCAGCCAGGAGCGGAAGCATCAGCAGGTTCAGGGTGGCCCAGCCGAACGTGTGGAGCAGAGCGCCGGCGAGGAGCGACCCCACGGCGACAGCGCTGAAGATCACGAACTCGTTGCCCCCCTGGACCTTGCCGCGTTCAGGGGGCGTGTGGGTGGTGGCGAGCAGGGCGCTCCCACCGACGAACAGGAAGTTCCAGCCGATCCCCAGCAGGACGAGCGCGACCCAGAAGTGCACCATGCTCTGCCCAGACACGGCGACGCCGACCGAACCAGCAAGCACGGCAGCCCCGGCGAGGAGCATGTTGGGGAACCCGTAGCGGGCGATGAGGTGGCCGGTGACGAAGGACGGCGCGAACATGCCAAGCACGTGCCACTGCATGACGGTCGCGGCATCGGGCAGGTCGAACCCCGCGCGGCGCATCGCCAGCGGCGTGGCCGTCATGACGAGGATCATGATCGTGTAGCCGACCGTCGCGGCCAGCAGGGCGACCCTGAAGGCCGGGTCGGCGCGGATCTCGCGCATCGGACGTTGCTGACCGGTGCGCGCTTCCTCATCGTTGGGGATCCGCAGTCCGGTGTGCAGTGCGGCCCCGACGATGGCCAGTGCGGCGACCACCGCGTAGGGGCCGGCGTCGGGGAGCCCGGCCAGTAGCTCGTTGGTCCGGCTGGCGTTGAGCGGCCCGAGGAAGGCCGCCAGGACCCCGCCAGCGAGCACCAGAGAGATCGCACGGCTCTCGAACGAACGACTGGCGGCGTCAGCCGCCGCGAACCGGTGGTAGTTCGCGAAGGCCTGGTAGAGCCCGAGGAGCAGGTTGCCGGCGCTGAACAGCCAGAACGACTCCAGTGCGATGGCCCAGACCGAGAGCGCACCACCGCCGGCTCCACCGACGAGCGCTCCGATGACGAAGCCGGCCCGCCGCCCGACACGCTTCATCAACAAGGAGGCCGGTATGGCGGCTACAACGACACCGATCATCATCATCGCGATCGGCAGCGTGGCCAGCGCTGGTGTCGGGGCGAGCCGCTGGCCGACGATCCCGCTCAACGTCATCACGGTGATCGCAGCGACGAGGAAGAGCGCCTGGTTCGCGGCGAGGATGCCGACGTTGCGGCGTTGGTGCCTGGGGGGTCGGGTCACGAGGGAGCTCCGGGGGTCGATCGGACGGCCGGCAACGGGTCAGAAGCTGACGATCCGGTCGGCGTCGAGGGTCCAGTCGGCGAGCTGCTCCATCGTCGAGCGGAACGCTCCCTCGACCAGTTGCTTCTCCTCGAGTCCGCGCGCGTCGAGGCAGGTGCCACAGCAGCCGACCTCGCCGTCACGGCGTGACAGACCTCGGATCATCCGGTCGAGGTGGTAGTAGCCGTCGGGCAGCTGCTGGCCATCCACCGCGGACACGACAGCGTCCCCCATCAGGAACAGGCGGACCTCGACGTCATCACGTTTGGCCAGGGTGGTGGCGAGCCGCAGGGCGTTGAAGGGCAGCTCAGAGCCGTAGGCGGGTCCGTTGACGATGATGAGGACGTTCATGTCAGGTTCTCCTGTCCGGGGGAGCGGGGTCGAGCGGGGCGACGTCAGGTCGGGTCGTGGAGGAGCCGCAGCACCTCGGTGTCGCCGGAGAGTTCGATCCGGCGGCCGGGCACGGGATTGTCGACCAGCTGGCTGCCGTGGCAGGCGATCGCACGCCGCTGCTGCAACCGGTCCACACGGACCTCCAGCGCGAGCTCGCGCTCGTCGCGGCCGACGAAGGGAGCACCGAATTCGGTTCGCAGCGTGGCTGCGATCGCTTCGGGGATGGCCCAGCCCCAGACCGGGACACCCAGGTGTCGCCCCGCCTCGATGGCCGCGACGGTGGCGTGCTGGTGGTCCGGATGGCCGGTGATGCCACCGTGGTCGAAGGTGAGCAGGGCGTCCGTGTCGGGGCCGGCGGCGACGATCTCCGCGGCCAACGCCTCGACCGGGACGGAGGCAAGGGAACCATCGGGGTGGTGCTGCAGGATCACCCGGTCGATCCCGAGCTCTGCGGCGGCGCAGTCGAGTTCGGCGGCACGGCGGATGGCGAGGTCCGGACCGGCGCCGAGGGTGGAGGTCTCGCCGGCCGTCAGGCACACCAGCTGCAGGCGCGCGCCGCCCGCAGCGAACGCGCTGATCAGGGCACCGAGCCCGAAGCTCTCATCGTCCGGATGGGCACAGACGACCACGACGTCGGCAGCCGGCGGGATCACGCTCGCGGTGTCGTCGGCCGCCGGTGGCGACCGGCGCACCTCGGGCGGCTCGGGGTCGTTGCTCATGGCTGTCTCGTGGTCTTCGGCGTCGTCGTCCGGGCGTCGCGTGGGTGGGTCTCGGTCATGCGCAGGCTGACGTCGAGGCCGGACACGGCGGTGATGGCCGCGATGACGATGATGGCGGTCGCGAGCGTGTAGAGGTCGGCCAGAACCCCGGCGAGCACGGCACCGACGGCGAACCCGATGTCGCGCCAGAGCCGGTAGACACCCACCGCGGCGCCGCGCCAGGCGGGGTGGGCGACGTCACCGACCGCGGCGATCAGGGTGGGGTAGGCCATCGCGGTGCCGGCGCCGAACAGCACGGACCCGGCGGCCCAGATGGTGAAGCTGTCACCCAGCGCGATGATCAGCAGACCGGCCGCTTCGGTGAACTGCCCGCCGGCGATCAGCCACTTGCGGCCCACGCGGTCGGAAAGCGCACCGGTGAACAGTTGGCCGACGCCCCACACGGCCGGGGCGATCGCCACAAGCAGGCCGACGGTGGACAGGTCGAGCCCGCTGAGGGCGAAGAACACGGGGAACAGCCCCCAGGCCATCCCTTCGTTCAGGTTGTTGACCAGGCCTGCCTGGCTGGCTGAGGACAGTGAACGGTCGCGCCAGGTCCCGAGCGCGAACACCTGCCGGGCGGTCAGGTCGCCGTTGTGGCCGTTCGCGCCACTGACGTGGTTGGCGACCTCGTGGGCGACGTGTCCGGCGGTCTCGCGGACGAACACGCTCGCGAGGCCGATGCCGAGTGCGGCGAACGCCAGGCCGAGCAGGAACGGCGCGGGACGCAGACCCGCGGTCTCAGCGATCGCGCCGGTGGCCCACGCGGCGAGAGCGACCGCGCCGTAGCCGGCGGCTTCGTTGAAACCCATCGCGGTGCCACGCTTGGCGGGGCCGACCAGATCGATCTTCATGATGACGGTGATCGACCACGCCAGGCCCTGGTTGACACCGAGGAGCACGTTGGCGAACACGACCCAGCCCCAGGACGGGGCCCAGATCAGCAGCAGCGGGACGGGGATGGCGAACAGCCAGCCGGCCAGAAGGACCGGTTTGCGGCCGAAGCGGTCGGCCCACGTGCCGGCGAAGTAGTTCACGATGGCCTTGGTGACCCCGAACGCGGCGATGAAGGTCAGCATCGCGGTGTAGGCGGTGAGCCCGAAGTCCTGCTCGGCGAGCAGTGGCAGCACGGTGCGTTCCATGCCGACCATGCCACCGACCAGCGCATTGACCGCGACCAGCAGGACGAACTGCGGGAGGTTCTCCCGCAGTCCCAGCTGCAGGGGCCTGCGTTCGGTGCGGATCACGCGCCGGCTCCAGGCTCGAGTTCGCCGAGCTCGTCGGGGCCGCCGGCCAGCACGGCGACGTCGGCGTGGCCGGCGCGTTGCAGCAGGCTCGCGGCCGACATCGCCCGCTCCCCGTGCCCGCAGTGCACCAGCAGCGAGGTGTCCGGGACCCCATCGGTGCCGGCGGTCAGCGTGCCCAGTTCGACGTGGGCCGCACCGGGGACGTGTCCGGCGGTGAACTCGCTCGTCTGGCGGATGTCGAGGACCTGGCGACCGCCCTTGCCGGCCGCGTCGACGAGCGGTGTGGTGGTGAGCCGCCTGCCGGCACCCCGCCAGGCGTCCACACCACCGGCCAGCTCCCCGACGAGGTTGTCGAACCCGACGTTCATGGCCGCCCACACCAGGTCGTGGCGGTCGACGGTGTCGTCGGCGATGAACACCACGGGTCGGGAGCGACCGACCAACCAGCCGAGCCAGGTCGCGAACTGTGCGCGCCACGGGTTCGACAGCGACCCAGGCACGTGGCCGGCGGCGAACGGACTCATCTGGCGGACGTCGACGACCTCGGCACCGTCGCTGACCACCCGATCGAACGCCGCCAGGTCCAGCTGTCCCAACGCCGGTGGCTCGGGGCCGTGGATGGTGGGGCCGGCTCGGTTCACGTCGCGCAGTTCGAGGAAGTAGGGCGGGAAGGTCCCGAGTCCGCCGAGCAGCCGGGCCACGAAGGTGTCCTCGTCCGGACCGTCGGCCAACAACGGGTTCGACATCCGTTCCCGCCCGATCGTGGTGGTGCGTTCGCCGCCACCGGCCACCGAACAGAACGATCCACCGCCGTGGGTCGGGTAGACGATCAGTTCGTCGGGCAGGGTCAACAGCCGATGGTGGATGGAGCGGTAGGCGGCACGCGCCAGGGGTTCGGTCTGCTCGGCAGACAGCAGATCCGGTCGGGCCACCCCGCCGGCCGTCAACGTCCCACCCGAGAACAACGCCACCGGCCGGCCCGCATCGGACAGGAGATAGGCGAGGTGCTCGGGGGTGTGCCCGGGGGTGGCGATGACCTCGAGGGTCAACCCACCCAACTCGACGCCGTCACCATCACCGAGCGGCCGGTGGTCATAGATGAGCCCACTACCGGCCGGGGCCAGGAGCTGCGCCCCAGCTGCGGCCAGCTCACGCCCGCCGGACACGAAGTCGGCGTGCAGGTGGGTCTCGACCACGAACCGCGCGGTCAGCCCGCGCCGATCGAGCTCACGCAGGTAGGGCCGTGGGTCGCGCTCCGGGTCGACGACCAGCGCGCCACCATCACCCAGATCCACCACGTAGGCGCTGTTGCCCAGCCCCTCGTCCACGAGTGGGATGACGTCCACGCCAACCTCCAGTTACTCAAGCGATGGCTTGAGAAGAAGCGTGACCGGTGTTGCCCTGAAAGTCAAACCGACGTTTGAGTGATGGGTACGATGGTGACCGTCAGGAGACGACCATGACCACCGCCACCATCTCGCGCCGGCAGGCCAAGGACGCGCTCTACGACGGGTTCGCGTCCATCGCCCGGGCACTCGCCTCCGGCCGACGGGCCGAGATCATCGACGTGCTCTCCCAGGGCGAACGCACCGTCGAGGCCATCGCCAACGAGATCGACCAGTCCGTGGCCAACACCTCCCACCACCTGCGCGCCCTGGCCCGCGCCGGGCTCGTGGCCACCCGGCGGGCCGGCACCCACATCCACTACCGGCTCGCATCCCCGACGGTCGCCGACGCGTGGGTCGCACTCCGTGACCTCGCCACCGAGCAACTCGACGACATCGACGACCTCGCCACCGCCTACCTCGGCAACCGTGACGAACTCGACACCATCACCCGCGACGAACTCCGCGTACGCCTCGACCGCGGCGAGGTGGTCCTCATCGACGTCCGCCCCGAAGCCGAATACGTCGCCGGCCACATCCCCGGCGCGATCTCCACCCCACCCGACCGACTCGACACCGCCCTCGACCACCTCCCCGAGCACGGCGACATCATCGCCTACTGCCGCGGTCCCTACTGCGCCCACGCCGACGACGCCGTCCGCACCCTCCAAGCCCGCGGCCGCCGCGCACTGCGACTCGAAGACGGCCTCCCCGAATGGCGACGCAACGGCCACCCCACGGAAACCTGAACCGGAGCGGCGGGTTGCAAGGAAGGAAGCCGCGGCGATCCGGTCGCGCGTCTGGCGCGATCGGGAGGCCGATGGCTGTTCACCTCCGACCCCATGCATACGCGTGCGACCGGGTGGCCGGTTCGGTCCTGATGCTGGGGACGATCACCGTCGGCAAGGAGACCGTGCCCACCGTCCAGATCGGCTCACTGGTACTGATCAACCCCACGGCCAGAGACGTCCTCCGGACAGTCGCGCGCGAACTACCCGACCAGATCCCCGAGGGCTCCGACTCCCCGGAGCCCGGCCGGTGCGCACGGTTCGTGGCGCGGGTCCTCGGCGGGTGGCCCACGAGCTCATGATCGGAACGGTGGTCTTCGGGCTCGTCGCCGCCCTCGTCTACGGCGCTCCGGCCTGAGTTCGGCCCGAACCCGCCGACGTGGATCACGACCTCCTGCCCTCGCCGTCGATCGCGTCGCCGTTCGTCGCCGGCCGCGTTCCCGCCAAGGGGCTGGACTCCTTCCCCGTCGCCTTCAGCGACCTGCAGGTCGGGTTCGAAGAGCACCAGCGTCCCGTCATCGGATCGCTTCGACACACCCTCGAAGGCGATCATGCTGTCTCCTCCGGAACAGCGCGGGGCACCGGACCCTTCGCCCCGCCTCACCGGACCCGGAACGTCCGGGACGACTCAGGCTTCGAGGTGTGCCTTGAGGCCCTGCAGGCCCTCGGCGAGCGCGCCGTCCATCTGCGCAGCGACCTCGTCCGGGGTGACCTCGGTGGAGTAGACGACGAGCGAACCGTCGCCGTTGGGCAGGACATCGATGGTTCCGAGGTGGAACTCGACCGGCATGTCACCGTCGGTGATGCGGTACTGGAACCGGCGCAGTTCGTCGTCCGAGGTGACGATCTGCTCCTCGAGCTTGCCACCGCCCTGCAGGGTGCAGAAACGGCTGTCGCCCTCGGCCCGACTCGCCTCGATCAGCGGGAACCAGGTGGAGATGGCGCCGGCGTCCGCGACGGCCCGCCAGACGTCATCGGGTGAACGGTCGATCTGGGCGTGGTGCCGGATGGTGGCCATGGTGGTCCTTGGGATCGGGTTGTTCCTCGGACAACCACGAGCCGGGGACGACCATTCCGTCCCCTCAGGCGAAGCTCACCTCGTCGATCAGGTGCACACCCTTCTCCAGGGTCTTGTGGACCGGGCAGCTCGCAGCGACCTCCGCGAGGCGCTCCCGTTCGGCGGTGTCGAGTTCGCCGTGGATGGTCACCTTGCTGGTGATGCGATCGATGTAGCCCTTCTGGTGATCCTCGCAGTCGGCGCAGTCCTTGACATGGATGCGGTCGTGGTCGTAGCTGACCTCGATCCGTTGCACGTCCCAGCCCTTGCGCTGCGCGTACATCGACACCGTGATCGTGGTGCAGGCCGCCAGCGCGCTGAGCAGCAGTTCGTAGGGGGTCGGTCCCGTGTCGGTCCCGCCGACGCCGACGGGCTCATCGGCCTGCCAGCGATGGCCGGTGGACGAGCTCAGGTCCACGGCGTAGCCGTCGGTCAGGACCGCGTTGATCGTGCTCATGGGTGAGTGCCTTCAGTGGTCGCATCAGTGGTCGCATCGGACATCGGGCCGGCTCGGTGGTGGACCTCGACGTCGAGGTCCCCTGCGCGGCGCGCAGCCCTCCTTCCGAGCGGGAGGATGCCACCGCTGACCGGGCGGTGTGGCGGGAACCCGGGGGTCCAACCACAGCTTCCACCCGGCGCATGCCGCACCGCGGACCGGGCGACGTGCCCCGAGCTCGGGGCTGCGGGACGCCGGCAGCGCAGCCCCATCTCGACACGTCCACCATGGTTGACCCGAGGATCTCAACCGAGGGGGTGAACCCTGGTGCGTGGGCATCTCCCCACACGCGTACCGGTGCGCGGCGGAGAGGTTGGATCGCTTGCGGGGTGGCCTGATCGAGCGCGCAGCCTTCACTGAGCAGCATCACGAACGTCGTCCGGATCCCCAGGTCGTCGCGCTGATCCCTCTACCCCGTTGAGCGGTCTTGTCGCGAGGCGTAAGGTCGACGGATCGCGAAGAGGCAACTCCGAGCACGGAGCGAGAGGAGCAGACGCCATGACCCATCCGAATGAGGAGATCGCCCGGAGAGCCTTCGAAGCCTTCCACAGGGACCGCGACGATGACGCGATCAGCCAGTACTTCGCCGAGGACCTGGAGTACCACCTGGGAGGCGACAGTGCGGTCAGCGGAGATCGCAAGGGAAGAGCCGCTTTGATCGCCGGGATGGACCGGATCTCCGACCTCGGCATCGAGGCGTCGTACGACCTGCATGATGTCGTCGCTAACGATGAGCATGCGGTGATGTTGATCTCGTCGCATCTTGAGCGAGAGGGGAAGGCCCCCTACGAGCAACCCGCGGTGTGGGTGGTACACGTGGGCGACGGCAAGGTCACCGAGATCTGGTCGTTCCTCTTCGACCAAGCCGCGGTCAAGAAGTTCGTCTCCTGAGACACGAGTTGGCCCGAGCCGCGTCGCCGCGACCGATCGCAGAACCCCGCCGACGTAGGCAACAGGCGAGGTCATGGGTGGCTCATGCCCGCGGCTGCTCGATCGGTGGGGTCAGCCAGTCGGGAGCCGGACCTACACTTTCTTTCCGTGGACAGTCAACTGCAGGGCGCGGTCGCCGCTTCGCATCTGAGCGGTGTGCCCGGAGACGTGTTGGAGCTGCTGTTCGAGGGTGCGGTGCAGAAGGTGATCCGTGCGGGGTCGATGATCCATCGGGAGGGTGAGGACACCACGCACCTCGAGCTTGTGGTTGCCGGTGCCCTGCGGGTGTTGGTGATGTCGCCTGATGGTCGGACGTTGACGATCCGCTATTGCCGTCGTGGTGGGCTGCTCGGCGCGATGTCGTTGTTCAGCCCGGGTTTCGCGATGCCGGCGACGGTGCAAGCGCTTGTCGAGGCGCGTGTGCTGTGCACCGACCCTGCGGTTGTTCGCGGGCTGGCACGGCAGCCGGATGTCGCGCATGCGCTGCTGCTTGAACTCAGTGAACGTGCGAAGGGGTTCTTGCACGAGATCCCCGGGAACGCGTTCGGGTCGGTCCGCCAGCGCGTCGTCCGGCATCTGCTCGACCTGGCATGGGAGGACGGCACGGCCCAGGGGGAGCTGATCGTGTCGGTGAGTCAGCAGGGTCTTGCGGATGCGGCTGGGACGGCTCGTGAGGTCGTCGTGCGCGTCCTCCGCGAGCTGCGCGAGGAAGGGCTGGTGCGCACCGGCCGTGGGCAGATCGTGTTGACTGACGCCGGCCGGTTGGTCGACAGCGCCTTGTGGAACCTGGGTTCCTGACACGCTCGCGCGCGGGGCGCAGGATGGTGTGACGTCAGCGTCAGGAATCCTCGTGTCGCACATGTCCGCGCCGCTGGTTGGCCAGGGGTTCCTCGGGTGCCTCTCGGATCGTTTCCTCGGCGAGCTCGTCAGCCCGAGCCACTCGTCGTACGAACGGCACCGGGCGGTATGGAACGGTTCGATCGACCGCCGCCCAGCAGTGATCGCGCGGTGCGCCGGCGCGTCCGACGTCATCAGCACGATCCGTGCGGCTCGTGAGACAGGGATGGAGCTCGCGATCCGCAGCGGCGGGCACAGCTTCCCTGGACTGTCGGTCGTGGATGACGGGGTCGTGCTCGACCTGAGCCTGATGAAGAACATCCACGTCGACCCCGAGATCCGCACGGCACGGGTGCAGGCCGGCGTGCTACTCGGAGAGATGGACCGGGCGACCCAGGCGTTGGGGATGGCAGTGCCCACGGGCGCGGTCACCCACACCGGCGTCGCCGGGTTGACGCTCGGTGGTGGGATCGGCTGGCTGATGCGCAAGCACGGGCTGGCGATCGACCAGCTGCGGTCGGTCGAACTCGTCACCGCCGACGGCGAACTGGTCCAGGCGTCGCCCGAAAGCCGTCCGGAACTGTTCTGGGGTGTGCGGGGTGGCGGGGGCAACTTCGGCGTCGTCACCGAGTTCGAGTTCAACCTCAACCCCGTGGGCCCCACCGTGGTGTCGGGACTGGTGCTGTGGCATCTGGAGGACGCTCACGAGGTGGCAGCCTTCTACCGTGACTGGGCCGGCGCGGCACCCGATGAGTTGACCACCGCGCTGGTGCTGCGCAAGGCACCAGCGATCGACCTCGTCCCCGAGGAACTCCGTGGCCGACCGGTCGTCGGCGTGCTCGGTTGCTGGACCGGACCGCTTGAGCAGGGGGAGGCCTCCTGGCAGCCGCTACGCCGGTTCGCCAGCCCAGTCCTCGACCTCGTCGAACGGCGTCCGTTCGTGCAACACCAGTCGATGCTCGACGACGGGTTCCCGCCCGGGGTCTGGGTCCACATGAAGGCATGCGACGTGGCCGAACTCGACGACGAGATCATCGAGTTGTCGATCGAACACGCTTCACGGATCACCTCGCCGAGATCGAGCGTCATCGCCTGGCAGCTCGGCGGCGCGGTCTCACGCGTCGATCACAACGCCACCGCGTTCGGTAGCCGCAACGCCGGGTTCATCTTCAACATCTCCGGCATCACCGGAACGGCGGCAGGCTTCCACCGCGAACGGGAATGGGTCCGCGACTACTGGCACGCCCTGTTGCCGCACCAGTCCAGCGTGTATGTCAACTTCCTCATGGACGCCGACACCGACCGCATCCAAGACGCGTACGGGCCCGAACGCTTCAAGCGCCTTTCCGCACTCAAGACCACCTACGACCCCGACAACGTCTTCCACCTCAACCAGAACATCCCCCCGTCACCGGCCCGATGAGCGGCGATCTCGGGTGGCGTCGTTGTGGTCGGCGCCCGGTCACCGAGACGAACGCCCATCACCGCGGTGATGGCGTCGATCAGCGTGGAGCAGTATCGGGCGTCGTCGCCTGGGTCAGGCGATATCCGGGGGCTGCGGCAGTCCGGAGAGGGTGAGCGGCAGTGGGCCCCATGACCACACCCACGAGTCGGTGGCGCGACTCGTCCCGGTTCGCCTGGGCCTTTGCATGATGGCCGTCACGGGAGTCGCGTTGCCCGCTTCGCTCACGGTCGATGGACAGCTGGATCGCCCCCTGCGCGGACGAACGACCTCCCCGGGGCGGGGATCCGCCGATCGGCGGATGGCGATCACCTCGCGCGCGGACCCGCTCCAACGACGGGTCGTCGGGAACGATCGGGGTGGTGGTTCGCGAGTGCCCGACGCGTCGTTCGCACACGCTCGCGGAGTTCACCGATCCGCAGGTCGAGCTTGGGAGCGGCGGGGTCCGATGCCCCGATGCGACTGATGATCGCAGCGGCGAGTTCAGATACGGCCTCTCGGAGTTCCAACGCCGCGTCACGCAGCGGTGGCTCTGAGATGCTATCGAGACGACCCAGAAGGTCGTGAGCACGGTCGCTCCGCGACCGGATCGCAGAGATGCGCACGTTCATCTCTGACCCGTCCGATGGGTCAACGGGCACGCCGAGCAGCCAGTCGGCATCGATCAGCGCCTGGTCGAGTAGCTCGATCTGTTCCGTTCGGCGCCTGCGCGAGCGGATGCCCGCGAGGGTCGCGGCGGCGAGTGCGCCCAATGCGATGCCTCCGGCGAGAAGAACAACCCACCTGCCGGACCCATCCTCCCCCTCAGGCTCGATCTCCGCCGCCTCTTCGACCTCCGGCTCCGGCTCGGGCTCAGGCTCCGGCTCCGGCTCGGGCTCAGGCTCCGGCTCGGGCTCAGGCTCCGGCTCGGGCTCAGGCTCCGGCTCCGGCTCCGGCTCCGGCTCCGGCTCGGGCTCGGGCTCGGGCTCGGGCTCCGGCTCCGGCTCGGTCGTCTCACCTCCGAACCATGCCCCGATCTGGTCACGGATGCCGTCGCGGTCTTCGGCCGTACAACCAAGAACCATGACAGCCAGCAGCATCACGAACAGCCAGCTCGAGCGTGCCGGTCGGTGGGTCATCTTCATGAGGGGTCCTTCTCCCTCTCCCGGGTGTTGGTTTCGGGCAGGCCAGCTCGGCCAGCGAGGGTCGGCGGTGGTTGATGAGGATGCGGGACCTGGCCGGTGCCAGCTTCACCCAGGCTGGGTGAAGCCGAAGGGGGCCGCTATCCGGACGCTCTGCCCTCGATCAACGGAACCGTTGACACCGTTGCCGGGCCGCGACCTGTGCGGCGGGGACCTTCGACGCTGCAGTTCACGTCGGAGCCGCCCTGCTGACGGCGGGAAGCCGTCTGGCCGAGAGAGCCACGAGGAAGCATCATGCTGAAACGCACGGCCCGGGAGTTGGACGATGCCGAGGGCCGGTGCCTGAGCCGCCGATCGGAGACGTCGCCGGCTCACGCAGCGACGTACGCCCCCACAACGTCCGCGGGTGGATCTGCGGCTCGGCCACACCCGAGACCTCAGGCCTGTTCATGCTGCGACGCGAGGCAGCCCGCACGAACGTTGGCCGAGATCGGCCCGGACAGTGACAACGCACGGCGGCTGCGGCGCGTCACGGTCACCTGGTTCTCTGCCTGCATCGTTGCGTTGTTCCTGCTCTGGCACGGCGTCGCAGATGTAGCGCAGTGGTCGGAACTGCGATCCGTGGGCGATCACGACCGTGGGGCACAGGTGGTCCGTCTCGGCAACGAGACCGGATGACCGTTGCGGGCTCGCACGCCTCGGGGTGGAGGGTCGCAGTCGTCACCGACAGTAGCCACATGGACGGCGTGTGGCGGGTCGTCTGGCACACGTTGCACTCACCCGAATGGGGTGAGGACCCGGGACAACGATCCCCCTACCGTCACACGGTCCGTGGGACTGCGTCCGACGCCCGCCAACAAGCCCCCACCAGCCATGAACGTCACGGAGAACCGCCGTATGTCCTCAGTCACGCAAGCGCCCTTGGAACGTCGACGCACGAAATGGGACGTCGCGTTCGGGCTCCTCTCGGCGGTCGCGGGTGGGGTGATGCTCGGCCATGTCGCGCTCGCCAGCCTGGTGTCGGTGCTCTTCCTCGGCTGGACCCTGATCATCGGCGGGATCGTCGTGTTCGTTTCCGCCATCACGACCTGGGGTGAACCCGGCCACTGGTGGGGCGTCATCGCCGGGGGACTGCTCACCGTCCTGGGCGTCGGGTTCGTCCGCAACCCAGGCGCGAGCCTGCTGGTACTGACACTTCTCGCCGGCTCACTGCTCATCGTGGGTGGGATCGTGCGGCTCGTGGCTGCCTTCCAGCCAGGTGCTCCGAAGAGCATCCTGGTCGTCAATGGAGCCGCCACACTCCTGCTCGGGCTGTTGGTCTTCTTCCAGTGGCCCGTCTCTGCGCTCTGGTACCTCGGCATGGTGCTCGGCGTCCAGCTCATCCTCGACGGTCTGACCACTGCGATCTCGGGTCGTGTCCGAGTATCCGAGCCCGAGCGAGCTGATCCCGCCGCAGCTTGAGCGACGCACCCTCGTCAGCCCTTCGAGGGTCAGTCCGAGCACCTGCAAGCGCACGAGCACACCATGCAGTTCGGACTGATCTCGAACGGTGCCGCTGAGCACCGTGCCGCCTCCATCCCGCCGTCTCACGGCTAGCTCGTCGAAGGCGGCGATCGCCGTCGGTGACAAGCACTCGGCGACCAGGAACTCGTACTCCCCGCCTCGATCCATACTCGCTTCCCCGTCCACGATCGTCTTCTGAGCCACGAGCTTGGCTCACCGAACTGGCCGCGCCATCACCCTTCACGGGCGAAACCCATCCGTACCCCTCGATACCTGCGTACAGTTGTCGGGGGTTGGGAGGTCAGGCGGGTGGTTGCGCTCGATCGTCGCGTCCCCACGGTCGTGGCCGCGACGAAACTGCGGCCGCCGGCGGCGCCACGCTCTCTGGTGAGCCGAAGCCGCCTCGTGCAGGCCTTCACCGACAACCCGAAGCCGATCACGCTGGTCTGTGGGCCGGCCGGCTCCGGCAAGACCATGCTGTTGACCTCCTGGCTGGCGGCGTCCGACGATCTCCCCGTCGCATGGTTGGATCTGGACCGTCATGACGACGATGCCCTTCTGCTGTGGAACGCCCTGCTCGCAGCCTTGCGCACGTCAGGTGCATTCGCTGAGGACGACCGTATCCATGCCATGACGCCACCCGGGGACGGGGACGATGGAGGGTTCCTCGCGGAACTGATGGAGGCGGTCGAGCGCCTCGAGCAGCCGCTGTGGCTCGTCCTCGATGACGTGCACGAGCTGACCGACCCGGATGCGCTCGAGAGTCTCGATCTGATGCTGCGACGGCTGCCCACGTCCCTTCGTGTCGTGCTCTCCAGCCGCACCGACCCACCGCTCGCATTGCAGCGTCTGCGACTCGCCGGTGCGCTCCGCGAGATCCGGATCGACGATCTGGCCTTCACACGCGATGAGGCTGCGGAGTTACTGGAACGACATTCGGTGACCATCGAAGCGCCGATCGCCGACCAGCTGCTCCGACGGACCGAGGGCTGGGCGGCGGGCTTGCAGATCGCAGCGCTCGCGCTCGCGGACGATCCCGATCCACAGGGCTTCATGCAGCGGTTCAACGGGACCCAACACTCGGTCGCCGATTATCTCGTCGAGGAGATCCTGGGACGGGTCACCGTCGACACCAGACGGTTCCTGCTCGAGACCAGCACCTGTACGAGGGTTGCGCTCGATCTCGCGGAACATCTCACCGGACGTCACGACACCGGTCGGGTGCTCGACCGTCTCGTCCGTGAGAATGTTCTGACCGTCCTGGTCGGAGAACGCGAACCGGTCTATCGCTACCACGAGCTGCTGCGTTCCTACCTGCAGGCAGAGTTCCGTCGGGTCGACCGCCCGGAATACGCCCGGCTACATCGCGCGTCCGCCCGCTGGTACGACGATCGAGAGGACGGCGCGCATGCCCTCGAGCACGCCAGCCTGGCGAAGGACGGCGACCTGACCTTGGACCTGCTCCGCCGGCACGGCATCGGCATGCTCCTCGACGGCCGGGGAGCAGAGCTTCAGGAGCGGCTCGACACACTGGATCCTCTGTGGAGGAACGAGCCTGTTCCATCACTGCTACGAGTTGCCGTCTTCCTGGACCGCCTCGGTCTCACACCCTCTGACCCGTCGGTGCTGCCCACCGCTCCCACGATCTCCACCCAGGCTGATCCGTGGGTCGTCGCCCTCCATGCGATCGTGGGACTGAATCGGGCGCGCCTCCATGGGACGCCCTCCGCCGCGCTGGAGCACGCACTGACCACCGCAGCGGGCCAGACCGGCGACGAAGACCTCGACCTCCTTGCTCTTCAGCATCTGGGCACGAGCCGGGTCTGGAGTGGCGACTACCGGACCGCTGCGGACGACCTCGAACGAGCGGTCGCCCTGGCGCTTGCAGGCGGACGGGATGCCATCGCCGTCTCCTGCCTCTCGGTGCTCGCCGGCGCGGCCTCCGGGTTGAGCGACTTCACACGGATGAGCGATGCTGCGGACCAGGCACTGCACATCGCCGTTCCCCGAGGTTGGAACCGGTCACCGATCACGGCCAACGCACATGTCAGCCGTGCGGCCTGCTCCTATCTCCGGGCCGACCCGGAGGACTCTCTGGAGCATGCCAAGCTCGCGGTCGACGCTCTCGGCAGTCACATCGACGCGCCGATCGAACTCGGTGCACGCTGCATCCAGGCGTTCGCCGATGTGGAGCTCGGCGGAGATGCGTTCGACGCGCTCTGCTCGATCCGAGCCGCCTGGGACGACGTAGCAGACCGGGAGATCGGTCCAGCCCTGCACGCCTTCGCCATCCCGATGGAGATCCGACTGTGCCTGATGATCGGCCAGGTGGTCTGGGCCGACGAGGCCGCAGCACGCCAGCCGAGAGGGTTCAACGAGCTCGGTGAAGCCGCGTTGTTCGCCGCACTGCTTCTGAGCGGGAAAGGACGGGCTGAAGCCGCCCGCCTGGCGATCGCGCCGATCCTCCGGGGGGAGGTCCCGTGCCAGGTCAGCCTCACCGAGGTGTCCGCCTGGCTCCTGGAGGCCGAGTACACCGCTGTCCTGCAGCGTGGCCCAGACGCATTCGACGCGCTCGTGACGGCGCTGCGGAAGGCGCAACCACATGAGTTGCTCCGGCCGTTCGTCGATGCCGGGGAACCCATCCGCCAGCTGCTGCTCGCCAACGTCGGGCGCTTCGGACGGTCCGAGGATTTCGTGGCACGGATCCTCGATCTGAACGTGGCGCGCGGCCAACCGATGACCCCCTTGACGAACACAGAGGCGAGCCTCCTCCAGGATCTCCCTTCCCTCCGAACCATCGGCGAGATCGCGCAGGCACGACACGTGTCGGTGAACACGGTGAAGACGCACCTGCGCGCCATCTACGCCAAGCTCGGCGCGGACAGTCGCCGAGGAGCTGTCCGCGAGGCCAGGCGCCGCGGACTGCTCTGATGCCCGTCAAGGAATGACCGGGAGGGTGCGGATGGCCCGTTGGAGTCCGCTCATGGTGCTCGCGGCGGCGCAACTGTTGCTGGTGCTCGATACCGCGGTGATGAACGTCTCGATCGGCACCCTCGTGGAGGATCTCGACACGGACGTCGTCGCCATCCAGCGGGTGATCACCGCGTACTCGCTGGTCATGGCGGCACTCATGGTCACAGGTGGCAAGCTCGGGGATCGCTGGGGGCGGCGTCGGGCATTCTCGATCGGGCTCGTGATCTACGGGGCCGGGTCGGCCTTGACGGCGGTCGCGCCGGATGTCCGCGTGCTGCTCATCGGATGGTCGGTCCTGGAGGGGACCGGTGCCGCCCTCGCCCTGCCCTCACTGGTCGCCCTCGTGGCGGGCAGCTACCGAGGTCGGGAGCGGGCGACCGCCTACGGCGTCCTGGGCGCCGCGGCGGGCGCGGGCGTGGCGGTCGGCCCGATCCTCGGGGGTTGGGTCACCACCTCGCTGTCGTGGCGCCTGGTGTTCGTCGGTGAGGTCGTACTGGTACTCGCCATCCTCGCTGGTGTCCGGATCCTGACGGAGCCTCCGGGGCCCTCGCGCCGCACAGCTCTCGACGTCGTCGGCGCGGCCCTCTCGGCTGTCGGGCTCGCCCTCGTCGTGCTGGCCGCGCTGCAGGCCAGCACCTGGGGATGGTTGCAGCCACGGTCGTCACCGATGACACCACTCGGGTTCTCCCTGACCCCCTTCGTCCTGGCTGCGGGTGGTGTGGTGCTCGCCGGGTTCCTCCGGTGGCAACGCCACCGTGCGTCGATCGGCCAGGACCCATTGGTCCGGTTGTCACTCCTGTCCGAACCCAGCCTGCGGGCGGGGCTGGCTACCGGCCTCGCGCAGAACGTGCTGCTGCTGGGGCTCTTCTTCACCCTGCCGCTCTACCTCCAGCTGGTCCTCGGGCTGGACGCCTTCCGCACGGGTGTCCGGTTGCTGCCGGTCTCCGTGATGCTGCTGCTCTCCTCGATGGTCGGAGCGGGGCTCGCTGCCCGGTGGGGACCGCGGAGCGTGGTTCGTGTCGGGCTGGTGACGATCCTTCTCGCAACCCTGGCGGTGCTCAACGTCATCGGTCCCACGCTGGCCGGCGCTTCGTTCGCGATCGCGATGGGATTGCTCGGCACGGGGATGGGGCTGGTCGCCTCACAGCTCGGCAACGTCGTGCAGTCTTCGGTCACCGACGCCGCTCGCAGCGAGGCAGGTGGCCTGCAGTTCACCGCGCAGAACCTCGGAGCTGCCCTCGGAACCGCACTGATCGGTGCCGTGGTGCTGGGATCGCTCACGACCACCCTCGCCACGACGATCGCCGGGGATGACCGGCTGGAGCCGGCGTTACGGGACCGCGCGGCGGTGCAGGTCAGCTCCGGCGTCCCGTTCGTCGACACCGACACCGTTCGCGATGTCCTCGAGGATGCAGGGCTCGACGACGATGAGGTTGCCGCACTGGTCGAGGACTACGCCGACGCACAGCTCGTCGGCCTGCGCACAGCACTGCTCGCGGTCGCCGGACTGGCCCTGGCTTCGCTGGCAGTCACCAGCCGCCTGCCTCGCCGGGTGGATGAGCTCACGGACGGCGACGGTCGGGACGAGCCGTCGGGCGACCGAGCAGACCCCGGGAACCGATCGCCGAGCCACCCTCCCGGTGACGACCGCAGCGACTGACCGACGACGTCCGCGCGTCGCTCCCGGGCAGCAACTCCGCTGACCATCGTCCGGCCCCCGGACACGCCAGTCGACCGCGCCGGGTTATCGATCGGTGACCCGGCAGGCCGACTCAGGCGAGCGGATCCTCGGGTGTGTCCGGAGCGATCGCCGTCTCCTGCGGTGCGTCGACGAGCCACCAGGCCACTGCGCCGACGGCAGCGCCCACCAACGGGAAGACGATGAACGCCCACAGTTGCACGAGGGCGTGCCCGCCAGCGAACACGGCGACCGCGATGCTACGCGCCGGGTTCACCGAGGTGTTGGTGACCGGGATGCTGACCAGATGGATCAACGTGAGGGTCATCCCGACCGCAAGCCCGCCAGCCGCAGCGGAGAAGTCGCGCCTGGTGGTGCTGAGCACCACGAACACGAGGATCGCCGTCATGACCACCTCGGTGACCAGCATGGCCCCGAACCCGAAGCCACCCGGCGACAGCGCGCCCCAGCCGTTGACCGCGAAGTTGCTGGCGTCCGGCGTGAAGCCTCCGGAGGCCCCGGCCGCAACGACCCAGAGCAGCAGAGCAGCGAGGATCCCTCCGAGCAACTGGCCAGCAACGTAGACACCAGCCTTCCGTGCCTCCAGCTTGCGTGCCAGGATCAGACCAACGGTGACCGCGGGGTTGATGTGGCAGCCCGAGATGTTGCCGATCGCGTACGCCATCACCAACAATGCCAGACCGAAGGACAGCGACACCCCCAGTACTCCGATCGATCCATCGCCGAAGAACCCGCCGGTCGCGAGCACCGCACTCCCGGGCCCTGCGAACACCAGCACGAAGGTCCCGATCGCCTCCGCAGCGAAGATCCGCCGTGCACTCACCTCAGCCATGTCTGCACCTCTCGACGACCTTCGTTGTTCTGAGTCCTGCGCCCTCACGGGTACGGCCAGCCGCGGTCAGCCCTGCTCGAGCGACCCTGCCGAGAGCCGTTCCTCGGTCAGTTCGGCTGCGGCCACTGCGACGCCGTCCTCGGTGCTCAGGAACCCCGAGAACGTGGTCTGGCCCTCTGGTGAGGACGCAACGCGGGCGCCCAGGGCCGCCGTGCCGTCCTCCGCCAGCGTGAAGGCGACGTTGCCACCCGCCTCGAGCTGCTCGACGATGTCCGCACGGAGTTCTTCCATGATCAGCCGCGCCTCAGCGGCCTGCAGCTCCTGGCGAAGCCGCTCGACCCACGTGTGCTCGACCGCCGCGAGCAACACGGACGAGCCAGGCGGCAGTTCCTCGCCGATGCCGAGCAGTTCGGTCTTGAACGGGGCGCTCCGCAGGCGACCCGACAGCCCACCGAGCACCCCACCTCCCGCGGCGGCCCACCCCACCGGACCGGCCATGACACCGATCAGCGCGCCGACGACCCCGCCGGTGAGTAGTCCGCGACGTCCGCGATGCTTGGCGTTGGTCACCTTCAGTTCGCCGTCGGCAGCCTTGGACACCGCGGCAGCGTCGATGATGCCGACGAGCCCCGCCCGGCGACCTTCCTTGAGCTCTGCCAGCCGTCGTCCGGCTTCGTCCTGATCGCTGTACGCGGCGATGATGACTTGGATCGGGGCTGCCATGATCACTCCTGAGGTCGTTCTGGTCGTCGTTCCGCGCCGCTAGGCGCGGTCCGTCCTTGGGGTGTCGCGTTCGCCGGAGCCGCTGGTGCCCGGCGTCAGCAGCTCGCGGCCCCCTGTGTCTCGCCCGAACGGCGCCGCGACCCCGAGCGCGATACCGAGCGCCCCGAGCACGAATGGCGCGATCCACCAGAGGATGCTGTCGAAGGCGATGGCGCCCGCACCGAACAGGGTCGCCGCGCCCGCGAGACCGGCAAGCAGTCCGACGAACAGACCGACGAGCGGCCGTCCGCGACCCCGGGATCCAGCACGGCCGGCGGCGATGGTTGCACTCAACAGAAGCAGCGTGGTGACAAGCGATCCGACCGTGAGCCCATCGAAGGTTGGCCCCACGACGGCCACCGCTCCCGCGATCTGGCAGGTGTCGTCGCCGAACTCGACGTCGAGGTCCAGCGGCACCGCACCACTCCCTCGCGGGATGAACGCCGGAAGCGCGTACGGCTCGGTGGCGTCCACCTCGGGAGTGCGGGACTGACCGGACCACGAGACGATGGGCCAGCTGCCGAAGGCGTGCCGCCCCCGTAGCTCACCGCGGTAGGCCACGGCCGCGTCGGATGGCGCACGGTCGAAGCTGCCTTCGATCTGGGCGGTGCCGCTCTCGGCGATCACGGCTGGTGCCACCACCGAGCGGTCTGCGTCGGTGACGAACTCACCGTTGATCGTCACGGTGCCGGCGCAGGAGCCCTCCACCACCTCGGCGCTCGCCTCCGCCGTCATCGCCGTGATCGCCACGACGGCAACCGAAGCGAGCATGAACAGGTGTGGGATCGGGTAGCTGCGAGAGCGGCGACTAGTCATGGTTGACCTGCGAGCGGTTGCGGACGGTGACGACTGGCGGTGGCGACTGACAGACGACTAGGCGCCCACCGAAAGGTCGACGCCAAGCACGTCATTCACCGGAGAACGCTACGAACGAGGGACCTACCCCACGTCACCCAGACCGGGTGAAACCACGCACGGTCACTCGTCGCGCTGCCAGGCCTGAGGGGTCCGTACGCCGGGGCCACCAGGCCCGACGGCGTCACAGCAGGTTCTGCGCTCTGGCCGCGTCCACCGCCTCGCGCCGCCCCGTTGCTCCGAGCTTGCGGTAGATGCCCTTCAGGTGGGTCTTGACGGTGTTCACCGAGACACCACGGAGAGCAGCGATCTCCGCCACGGAACGGTGGGTGGGAAGCTCGCGCAGGATCTCTCGCTCCGTGGGGGTCAGGGCTTCAGCGCCGGTCCAGTCCGCTTCGCCCCATGCACGTTCGAGGACCGCATCGACGAAGTCCTCGTGTCGCCCGAACCGACCACGGTTCGCGACCAGCAGCGCCGGGATCCCCGGGCCTGCGGCGACCACCAGCCCGACGAGTCGGTCCGGCGCCGCGAGGCGCACCGCCTGTGTCAAGGCCTCGAAAGACGCCTGCTGGGCGCCGACCTCCGCGGCCAGTTGCGCGTCCACCAACCACAGCCAGATCCGCATGGCAGCGAACCGAGCCGGTCTGTCACCGTCACGGGTCGCGGCCAACCCCCGCCGTGCCTTGCTGGCAGGCACACCACCCTCACGGGCGAGCATGACCTCGATGAACGCCTGCTCCGCGCTGCCCTCGAGGTCGCCCTCCCGACGTCGCGCGGCCTGATGCGCGGCCACGTGATCTTCCGCCGCCAGCCACAGCTTGACCTCCCAGGGGATCAGCATGCAGGCCAGTGCCGGGCTCGTCTGGGCATCGGCGAGTTGCTCCCAGGCCATCCGGAGACCCGCCGCGACGTCCCGAGGGGGGGCTCCGTCAAGACCGTCCGCCAACGCCCGCAGGGCGGCGGCACCGACGCGCATGTCCGGATTACCTACCGTCGTCGACGTCCCGGGCAGGGCCTGGATCTCGCGACGCACGGTGTCGCCATCGTCACGCAGGAGCGCCCACCACCCGCCGAGCACGTGAAGTTGCGCGGTCAACTGGCTGCCGTACCAACCCCGCAGGCGAGCGATGCGCAGAGCCTGCTCGCGGAAGTGATTGAACTCGGAGAACCTGCCGTTGATGGTGGCGAGCGCGGCGAGGTTGCCCAGGCACATGACCGCGGAGAAGTCACGTCCGGTGGAGATGGCTAGGCGCAGCGCGTCCTGAAGGTCGCGTTGAGACCGCTCGAGCGCACCGACCCGGATCCGGTTCACACCCGTCTGGATCAGGCCGAGCAGATCGAGGTCGACGTCGCCGGTGTCTCCAACGCCGGTGACCTCGGCAACCTGCAGTGCCTCGGCGACCTCGGGTCCGAACCGCGATCGGTGCAGGTCGATCGTGGCACACAGGGCGGCGATCCAGGGATCTGCCGGTGTCGCCTCGTCGACCATCGCGGACACGTTCCGAGCCGCGAGGTGCCGATCCGTGGCGACGGGGTCGTATCGTGCCAGCGCCGCCGCAGCCAGCGATGACCCGATCACTGGATCGGCGCGCCATGCCTCGGGTGCCTGGTCGAGCAGTCGCTCGATCAGCGGCCCTGCTCCGTCGAGCACCAGGCCGATGCCGGCGTGACGCAGTACGGCACGGACCTGGGTGATGTCCGCCGAGCCGACCGCGTGCTCCAGCGCCAGGCGCCAGTCCTGAGACGTGCCGTACCACTCAGACAAGACGCTCTGGAGCTGACGCCACCTGGCGAGGTCGGTGCGCCGCAGTTCGCTTCCGAGGAGATCACGCAGCAGATCGTGGTAGCGGTAGACCGGCTCCGCCCCGTCCCCCTGGATCAGCCGGTGGGTCAAGGCATTGCGCTGGTGCAGATCATCGAGCACCGCACCGGCGTCGCTTCGTCCCGTGAGACGCTCCGCGAGGGCGGGGGTGAGCTCGCGGCAACCGCCCGTTGCCAACAGGAACTCTCGGAGCTCGATGGGGAGCTGATCGAGCACCTCAGCGACGAGCAGCTCAGCGACCGTCGGGGTCGTCCCCCCGAAGGTTCGAGCCAGGGCCATCGGGTTCCCGCCTCTGCCGAGCTCGATGGCAGCGAGGCGGAGACCCGCCATCCAGCCCTCGGTCCGCTGCCAGAACACCTCGACGGTGTCGTCGTCGAGGTCGTGCCCGAGGTACTCGAGCACGGCCCGCGACTCTTCGACGCTCAGTACGAAGTCGGCGGGACCGAGTTCCAGCAAGGAGCCGTCGAGCCGCACCTGGTGCAGTGCAAGTTCCGGCCGGGAGCGGGCACTGAGGACCAGAGACAGCCCCGGGGGCCGCAAGCGCAGCAGCAGATCGAGGCTCGCCAGCGCCTCGGGGTCCGTGATCTCGTGCAGGTCGTCGAGCACCAACACCACCGGCCGGTCCCGCGACCCGATGATCGCGCCCAGCTCCGCGATCAGCGTCTCGTCCGCTCCGAACGCCGCCGACAGCTCGGCGATCCGGGGATCGGAGGCAACCCGCGGGTTGGAGCGCAGTGCGGCGAGCAGCGTCTCCCACAAGCTCACAGCATCGTCGTCGCTCTGGTCGAGTGTCGCCCACGCCACCCGGTCGCTGAGCCCCTTCGTGCTCCGTGCCCAGTGGGTCAACGCAAGCGTCTTGCCCGCGCCAGGCGGTGCAAGCACCAGGGTGACCGCTGCGTGTGAACCGGCAAGGAGCCGAGACGCCCGGGTCGCCACCAGACCGGCAGCCGGCAACTCGGGTGTCGACACCTTGCTTGCCGGTATGCGGCGACGGAGGACCGCACCGTTGGTCGGAGGCCGTTGCTCCACGTCGCTCTCTCCGCGTCCCTCGCACCCGGGACCGGTCGTCGACCAACCGGTTAGTCGCGCTCAGTGGGCCGTTCGGAGCAAACGTACCGTTGGCCTTCTCATCGACATCGCATGCTCTTCGGCACGCTGCGTCGACGACAGCGTGAACCCACGGTCCGCCCTGCACCTAGCAATGGGTCCAGGTCACCGCCCCGTGGAACCTGCCGCCGGACCAGGTGCACGACGGGTTCTGCTGACTTCCGGCGCTCCAACGGACCTGCGCGCTGGCGGCAGCATCTCGTCGCAGAGGGTCGCCGCGCTGATGATGATGGCGTCCTCGGCGCGAAGAGGTGCACAGACGTGACCGCGGCCGCCACCGGCGGCCACAGACCCGGCCCCGGCGTTCAGCTCACCGTCCGGTGGGAACAGGAAGGCCACGTTGCCGCCATGGTCGAACTGGTCCACGACCGGCGGCCGGAGGTCGTAGGTGAGCACGGTCTCGGCAGCCACCCGCAACTCGCTGCTGAGTCGGTCGCCTGCTCCGGGTTCGACGACAACGACCATGAGCGACGACCCGAGTGGTAGCTGTTCACCGACGGTGAGCAACTCGAACTTCAGCGGTGCGCTGTGGAGCCGACCACGCAGGGCACCGAGCACGCGGCCACCGGCGGTGGCCGCCATCACCGGCCCCGCCAGACCGCTGAGGAACGTGGCGATGATGCCCCCGACGAACATGCCACGGCCATCGCGATACCACGCGTGGGTGACCCTGAGCACGCTCGCCTCGTCCTTGCACAGCGTCGCCGCATCCACGATGCCGCACGCCGCATCGCTGCGATGGCCTTCGAACTCAACGAGGAGGTGGCCTGCCTGCTCCTCATCAGCGAACAGCGCGAGAAGCAGCGTCCCTACAACAGCCATGATCGTTGATCCCTCAGAGCACCGCCGACTGGATCGCCAGCCGGTCGAACGCTACGCAGCACCACAGTGGCCCACCTCACCCGATCCGGGTGGCCAGCACCAGGCATGCCGTCCATCGGCCCCGTTCGCGCCGCGGGTCCTGCAGCCACCCCATCCGAGTGCCCCTGGACGAGGATCATGACCCCACATCGTGACGATCCAGCGCCTGACCACAGCCGACTCGGAGAACGGTGGGACTGCCGACGGGGTCGAGGGCGTGCCAGGTCCGACCATCGGCGCACCTGGCGTTGGTTCTGAGCGGGCATCTCACCCCGAACCTCACGGCAGCACCGATCGTGCGGCTGCGCGACCTGGAGCAGCAGAGCGTCAACGCCCTGTTCGATGACGACGCCCGGTCCCGGCCTTGCGGCCTGTGCCCCGCTCGACCGAGCCGCGGGATCTGAGCACTGCGGCTACCTCTCCCCCGACAGTCAGCCTGACCGCTGCCGACGCGAGAACAAGGCACCGATGAGCCAACCGACCAGCAACGCGATGAGCGTGTAGAGCCACAGCGGCGCGGCGAAGCTCAACCCGAAGAAGGCGAGCGTGGTCTCACCCCGGTTCTGAAGTACGAACACCACCGCGACGACTGCGAGGAGCAGCGCCGCCACCTGCCGTGGGCGTAGCGTCCCTCCTCGCCCCGCACCGGAGGCTCCCGTGTCGTGTTCACCCATCGGTCATCTCCCTGTCGCATCGCCCGGGTTGGTTGCATGCAGATGCACCCGTCGTGCAGCGACAGCGGGAGGCATCAAGTCAAGCCCCGTGGTGGACCAACGCTAGGCCGGCGGCGACGGCCGATTCCTCACCCCTCTCGGGTGAGCTTCGTCCGCAAGACATGCGTCAGCGACGGACCGGACAGGTTGCTGTGTGCGATGCCACCCGCGATCTCGATGGGGTCAGGTGCACCGCCGGCGCGCACGTGCTCGAGTGCCTGAAGCAGCGTGCTTCACCCGTTTCGGGTGATCACCCGGCTCCGATCCGAAGCGAGGGTCGCGGAGACCCATCGGGGTTGCGGTGGATGGAGGCGGAGACCTGCGTCGACGCGAGCCGGCCCGCTTGCAGGGGTGGCGACGGCGGACGTGGCGCCACCCCTGGTTGTGGCGCTGACCTAGGCTGAGCCACACGGGCTCGCCTCGCGGTCGGCGCTTTTCGGCGCCGCCCCGGCAGCCGCATGATCGAAGGACCCGCGGCGCGACACGAGGCAGATGACTTGGACGAGAGCGGAACCTCCGGCCCGACAGACATCCACACTTCAGCAGGCACGGAGGCGGTTCGGCCACCGGTCGACCTCGATGCCCAAGAAACGGTTGCGCTGCTCGACACCCCCAGGACATGGCCGTTCTGGCCATCGATCGGGATCTGCGCTACGTCGCCGCGGGCGGCACCGGGCTCGTTCAGGTGGGCTGGAACACGGATGAACTGATCGGCCGGACGGTCCACGATGTCGTGCCAGAGCCGGAGGCGTCCATCCTCGCGGCCCAGTACAAGGCAGCGTCAGCGGGTGAGACCTGTTCGTTCCGTCACCAGGGCATCCGATCACCGGAGACGGTCCACCAGGTGGACATCGTCCCGGTCCATCGTCGGCGAGATGAGCCTACTGCTCGATCGCCCCACCACAGCGACCGTGGTCGCGGACACCGACGTGACCGTCGAGGTACTGACCGCACAGATGCTCGCCCGCATGGAACGCGAGGCACCGGAGCTGAGCCTGGCGCTGCATCGCCGGCTGGCGGAGATCGTCAGTGAGCGGCTCGCCACCGCGAACCGCACCATCGGTGCTGCGCTCGATTGAACCTGCCGCCGGCCCCAGCACGAAGGTCGGATGGCCTCGTCCTCCACGGCCAGATCGACGGCGTGCTCTCCATCAGTCCCGGCCGCACAGGTCAGATGCTGGAGGTCATCACCGACGAGGTTGCCGAGAACCTCACCGGTGACGCCACAGCCCCGTTCCGCTGAGGGATGCCCACTGCCGTCCTGGTGGGGGCCGGGCGCTGACGCTACGTCTGCTCTTGGTCCGAGGTGACGTTGCTCGCGACGAACCGGGCGTAGACGACGATATCGTCCTCGTAGGCGGAGCTCGCCGTGTCGAAGACACCGCCGCAGGTGATCAGTCGGAGCCCGGCGCCCGTCGTCACCTGTCCCTTCCGCAACTGAGCGGAGACAGGCGAGGTGGGTGGAGCGCGTCGTTGAGGGGGATATCTCGGTCGGCCCCGCAGGCTCAGCTGATGAACACGAGTGGCACCAAGGTGACCGCGGTGATGATGATGAGCACGGAGCCGACCACGTTGAGCACCAGCCCGACGCGAACCATCTGCGGGATCGTCACGTGCCCGGACCCGAACACGATGGCGTTGGGCGGCGTAGCCACCGGCAGCGCGAATGCGCAGCTGGCTGCCAGCGCCGCGGGGATCGCGAGCGTGACCGGATCGAGGTCCAGGGCGACGGCCGCACCCGCAACGACGGGCACGAGCGCCGCCGTCGTCGCGGTGTTGCTGGTCAGCTCCGTGAGCAGCAGCACGGTCACCGCGACCGTCGCGATGATCAACACGAGCGGCAGCGCGGACAGCTCAGCGATACGACCACCCACGTAGGCGTCCACACCGTTCTCGGCGACGCCCGCGGCCAGCGCCAGCCCCCCGCCGAACAGCAGCAGCACACCCCAGGGCACCCCACGGGCAGTGTCCCAATCCATCGTGAACACTCCGCGGCCCGCGTCGACGGGCAGGGCGAACAGCAGAGCAGCCCCGCCGATCGCGATGATCGGGTCATCGATCGCCGCGAGCGGGGTGCCGGCGAACAGGTCCTGCAGTGGCGAACGGGTGATCCACAGCCCGGCCATGAGCACGAACACCGCCAGAACGTTGCGCTCACCGGTCCCCAGCCTGCCGAGCTCGGCGAGCTCGTTGCGGATCAGGTCGGCGCCCCCGGGGATCTCGTCGATCTCCGGCGGGTACATCCACCTGGTGATCACCAGCCAGGCGATGACAAGGAACACCAGCGACAGCGGCAGGGCCATCAGCATCCACCGACCGAAGCCGAGGTCGATGCCGTAGGTCTGTGAGAGGAAGCCGGCGAGGAAGGTGTTCGGTGGCGTGCCGATCAGCGTGGCCAACGATCCGATGCTGGCCGCGTAGGCGATCCCGAGCATCAGCCCGACGGCCAGGTTCGGTGCGGGGCTGGCCGCGACCACGGATCCGTCGGCGTCCGGCGTCGAGTCGTCTACCGCGGTCCCGCCGGGGGCCACATCCGACCCTGACGGCTCGGTCGTGTCACCACCCAGCCGCGTGGCCACCAGAGCGAGGACCGAGACCCCGATGGGCAGCATCATCACCGTCGTGGCGGTGTTGCTCACCCACATCGACAGCGCGGCGGTGGCCAGCATGAAGCCACCCACCATTCGTCGCGGCTCGGTTCCCACCGAGCGGATGGTGAGCAGGGCGATCCGGCGGTGCAACCCCCAGCGCTGCATGGCCAGCGCCAGGATGAAACCGCCGAGGAAGAGGAAGACGAGTGGGTTGCCGTAGGCCGAGGTGGTCTCGGCGAGGCCCAGGGCCCCCGTCAACGGCAGCAGAACGATCGGCAGTAGCGAGGTGACCGCGAGCGGCAGGGTCTCGCCCACCCACCAGACGGCCACCAGTACCACGACGGCCGCGGTGGACCGCCCGCCGTCGGTCAGACCCTCCTCTCCGACCGGGACGAGCAGGTAGGTGACGATGGCCGCCAGCGGGCCGAGCCATCGTGCGGTCCTCGCCCGGCGGCCCACGCGCTCGGGCTCCGCATCCCCGCCCAGTTGCGGGCCCTGGGCGGTACCACGTGCCACCGCTCCTCCGCTGCCGACGGGACCCCACCCTAGCGGCGGTGACCGCGGACCAGCCATGGACAGTTCGTCGCGGGACTGGGGGCGCAGGTGACGCACGGCACCGCCGACGACTTGGCGCGCCGGTACCGATCTGCTCGCTCAGCTGGGCGGACCCGCCAACAGATCCTCGGGGTAGTCGAACCGTGACCGCAGCAGCCAGGTCACGCCCAGCTCGACGCAGGCATCGCGGTACGCCTGATCCGGGACGTCGGGGACGATGATCTCCCCCGGGTCGTCGGTGAGACCGCGGTAGTCGGCGAGCATCTCCCTGAACT
>JAWLFE010000149.1:1025-4948 GCA_041685735.1 Nitriliruptoraceae bacterium | reverse complement strand
CGCCGAGAACGAACTCCGGGACCGGGTCGAGAGAGCACCTGAGGTCGAGGTCGAGGTGGTGGATCGTGCGCCACCAGCGCCACCCCACCGGCACGCCCCAGTGGTCGAAACCTTCGTGGCTGCGGTCGCCGCCCCGCTCGCGGGCAAGCAGGCCTGGACGGACGTCGCGCGCTTCGCCGAGCTCGGCGTCCCCGCGCTCAACTACGGGCCGGGGCTGACCGCCCAGGCCCACCAACGTGGCGAGTACGTGCCGATCGACGCACTGATCGACGTGGACCGGCGGCTGCGCCGCTTCCTCGACCCTCGATCGGAGGTTGAGAGTCCGTGATCGCGTGCCGCTTCGTGCCGCTGGCCGACGCTGCCCCGGACAGCGCCGTCGTGGTCATCGACGTGCTGCGGGCCTTCACGGTACAGCCCTGGCTCTTCCACCGCGGTGCCGCTCGGATCCTCACCGTCACCGAGGAGGACCAGGCCATCGCCCTGCGCGAGACGCACCTGCCCGGCGCCCTCCTCGCCGGCGAGGAGGCCGGCGTGCAGATCGAAGGGTTCGACCTCGGCAACTCCCCCACCCAGGTCGCCGCAGCGGACGTGGCCGGCCGGACCATCATCCACCGCACCTCGGCGGGGACCCACGGCCTGGCCCGCACCGCCGGGAGCGACCTTGTCCTGGCCGCCGCCTTCGTGACCGCCGGCGCCACCGTCGACGTCCTGCTGGCCGCCGCGCCGCAGCGCGTGACGTTCGTCATCACCGGCGCGTCGCTCGGACGGGATGGCGACGAGGACCTGGCCGCCGCGGAGCTGATCGCAGCGCGCCTGAACGGCGCGGACCCCGATCCGCACCACTTCACGACCCGGGTGGCCACCTCGGATGCCGGTCGCAACTTCGTCCCGGGCGGCGCGGACTGGGCGCGGCCCGAGGATCTCGCCCACTGCATCGAGGTCGACCGCTTCGACCGCGCGCTGAGAGCCACGCCGGTGGACCGGTGCGAAGCGCTGGAGGTCAGCCGCCTACACGCCAGGGATGACGCTCAGCCGAAACGGCCGCTGATGTAGGACTCGGTGCGGGGATCAGAGGCGTTGGTGAAGATGGTCTCGGTGTCGTCGACCTCGACCAGGACACCGGCCTTCTCGTCGGTCTCCTCGTCGACCTCCAGGGTGAAGAACGCCGTCTTGTCGGACACGCGGGCTGCCTGCTGCATGTTGTGCGTCACGATCACGATCGTGTACGACTCCGTCAACTCGCGCATCAGGTCCTCGATGCGCAGGGTCGCGATCGGGTCCAACGCCGAGCAGGGCTCGTCCATCAGGATCACATCGGGCGTCACCGCGATCGCGCGGGCGATGCACAGCCGCTGCTGCTGCCCGCCGGACAGCGACAGCGCGCTGCCGCTGAGCTTGTCCTTCACCTCGTCCCAGATGGCCGCCCCGCGCAGGGAGGACTCGACCACGTCGTCGAGGCTGCCCTCGTAGCCGTTGAGGCGTGGCCCGAAGGCGACGTTGTCGTAGATCGACTTCGGGAACGGGTTCGGCGCCTGGAACACCATCCCGATACGCCGCCGGACCTCGACCGGGTCGACCTCGTCGGCGTAGATGTCGGTGTCGTGGTAGAGGACCTCACCGTCCACGACCGCCGACGGCACGAGATCGTTCATGCGGTTCAGGCAGCGCAGCAGCGTCGACTTCCCGCAGCCACTCGGTCCGATCAGCGCCGTGATCTGGTTCTTGGGGATGTCCATGGTGACATCCTTCACCGCCACGAAATCCCCGTAGCGCACCTGCACGTCGTGCAGCGAGAAGATCGACTCGACCGGCTCCGGCGTCCCCTCTTGGGAGTCCCGGGCCGTCTGACGATCCGGCGCGGCCTTCGAGCGGTCGGCCTCAGCGACGGTCGTCTCGTCCATAGCAGGGTCCTCTTCGTCGTCCTGGCGTGGTGTCACAGTTTCTGGCGGTAGCGGTTGCGCAGTGTGATGGCGGTCGTGTTCATCAGCAGCAGCACGGACATCAGCACGATGATGGCAGCGGCTGCAGCCTCGATCTGGAAGGCCTCCTGCGGCCTCTTGACGAAGTCGTAGATCTGGATGGGCACCGCACCGAAGGGCTCGAAGATGCGCCAAGGCACGTTGTCGGCCCGGCGACTGAACACCGCCCCGGCGACCAGGATCGGCGCGGTCTCACCGACGGCTCGGGACAGCGCGAGGATCGTGCCCGTGAACACGCCCGGCATCGCGACCGGCAGCACCTGCTTGTAGGTGGCCTGCCACGGCGTGGCGCCGAGCGCCAGCGCACCGTTCATGATCGAGGGCGGGACCGCTCTGATCGCCTCACGGCTCGCGACGATGATCACCGGGAGGATCAACAGCGTCAGCGCCATCACACCGCTGAGCAGCACGCGACCGAAGTCGAGGATGTAGACGAACACCGCCGAGGCGAGCAGGCCGTAGACCACCGACGGCACACCGGCGAGGTTCGCGATGTTGACCTGCATCAGGCGTGTGAACCGGTTGTCCGGCGCGAACAACTCGAGGTAGATGGCGGCGGCGATGCCCAGTGGGAACGAGAACAGCGCGGTCAGCACCATCAGCGAGAGGGTGC
Source organism: Nitriliruptoraceae bacterium (assembly GCA_041685735.1). Lineage (GTDB taxonomy): Bacteria > Actinomycetota > Nitriliruptoria > Nitriliruptorales > Nitriliruptoraceae > CSSed11-175R1. Next base: position 2,356 of record JAWLFE010000149.1, on the reverse strand, counting down.
CGGTGAGTCCGGTGCGGATGCCGGTGTCCTCGGCGACCCGGCTCGAGTAGGAGGTCAGGAACGCGAGATCGAGACGTCCGAGCCCATCGACGAGGATGTCCACCACCAGCAGGACGAGGACGACGAGCGCGAACAATGTCATGACGAGCAGCGTGCCTTCGAACGCCCGCTCACGGACCGACCGGCTGCGCGGCGCCACGAGCGCCGCGGCCATGTCCTTGACGACGGTCTCCGGGGTACTGAGCAGGCTCATTCGTAGACCTCCCGGAAGCGCTTGACGAACCGTTGCGCGAGCAGGTTCAGCGCGAACGTCATGGTGAACAGCACGATCCCCACGGCGAAGATCGACTGGTAGGTCAACGAGCCACGGGATGCCTCACCGCCCACCGCCTGGACGATGTAGCCGGTCATCGTCTGCACCTGGTCGCCGGGGTTGAGGGTCATCGTCGGCAGGTTCCCCGCGGCGATCGCGACGATCATGGTCTCACCGATGGCGCGGCCCATCCCGAGGATGATCGCGGAGACGATCCCGGACAGGGCCGCGGGAGCCACGACCTTGCGCACGACGGTGGAGCGCGTCGCGCCCATGCCGTAGGCGGCCTGCCGCAGGCCGTTCGGCACCGCGCTCATCGCGTCCTCCGACAGCGATGCCACCGTCGGCACGACCATGATGCCGACCACGATGCCGGCGCTGAGCGCGTTGAAGATCTGGATGGTGCCCTCCGGGAAGATCGTCCGGAGCAGCGGGGTCATGAAGGTGAGGGCGAAGTAGCCCAGCACCACGGTCGGGACCCCGGCGAGCACCTCCAACGACGGCTTGATCTTCCGCCGGATGCGTTCCGGGGCGTACTCGGAGAGGTAGGCCGCTGCTCCGAGGCCGAGCGGGACCGCCACCATCATCGCGATGGCGGTCACCAGCAGGGTGCCGTTGATCAACGGCCAGATCCCGATACGGAACGCTTCGCTCTCCGGGTCCCCGAAGGGTCGCCAGGCGGTATCGGTGAAGAAGTCGATCACCGACACCGCTGCGAAGAACCGCAGTCCCTCCTCGAGCAGGATGAAGACGATGGCGACGGTCGTGAGGATCGACACGCTCCCGGCGACCAGGAGTCCCTTCATGATGACGCGTTCGCCCAGCCGGCTGGTGCTGGGACGCAGGTCGAGTTGCGCCGACCCGGAGGATTGACCGGACATCGGATTGCCCCTTCGATCTGGCCGTGATGGTCGTGATGAGCGGCACCGCGCGCGACCCTGGTTGCGGCTGGAAGCCTAACGCGGCAGCGCCCCGAACACCGCCGTGGGCCGCCCCCCCGGGGGGGGGGGGCCCCGGG
>JAWLFE010000149.1:0-1015 GCA_041685735.1 Nitriliruptoraceae bacterium | reverse complement strand
GCACGCCAACCGCGGCCGCGCCCCGACCCCCGCGGTCCCCGACCGCCGGTGGCGGCGGGGCACGGCGGCGGGTGTCAGCTCGCGGAGATCGCCGCCTCGACCGTAGAACGGGCCTCGTCGAGTGCGGCGTCGGAAGCGGGGATGTAGCCGACGTCCTCGATGACGTCGTTGACCGTGTTGAGGTAGAAGGTCGCGAAGTCCGCGACCACCGGGTCGGTCAGCGACTCGTTCTTCAGGTAGATGAAGAGCGGACGTGCCAGCTTGTAGGAGTCGTCCTGCGCGGTCTCCACGCCCGGCTCGACACACCCTTCACCGGCGTCGAAGGCGATCGCCTGCACCGTGTCGGTGTTGTTGATGTAGTAGGCGTAGCCGAAGTAGCCGAAGGAGTTCGGGGTCCCGGTCACACCCTGAGCGATGATGTTGTCGTCCTCGGAGGCGTTGAAGTCCTGGCGCGGCTCCTCGATCTCGTTGGGCTCGAGGACCGTCTCGTTGAAGAAGTCGTAGGTGCCGGAGTCCGTGCCGGGCGCGAAGATCGTGATCGGCTCGGCGGGGAAGTCCGGGTTGACCTGGTCCCAGCTGTCGACACCATCCGGCCCCCAGATGCTGACGACCTCGTCGATCGACAGGCAGGCCGGGAACTCGGCGCCCGGGCTCGTGACCATGGTCAGCGCGTCGGTGCCGACGCGGACCTCGGTGAACTCGATGCCGTTCTCAGCGCACAGTTCCGCCTCCTCGTCCTTGATCGGACGCGACGCGTTGGAGATCTCCGTGTCGCCCACGCCGCAGAAACGTTCGAACCCACCGCCGGAACCGGAGATGGACAGGTTGACGACCACGTCGGGCTGGACCGCGTTGTACTCCTCGGCGATCGCGTCGGTGAGCGGGCCGACGGTCGACGAGCCATCGATCGCGATCGAGCCGGACAGGGCCTCGCCGCCCTCTTCCTCGCCGGAGGCGTCTTCCTCGGCCGCGTCGTCCTCGGTCGTATCTTCTTCGGTCGTCTCTTCTTCGGTCG
>JAWLFE010000148.1:0-4996 GCA_041685735.1 Nitriliruptoraceae bacterium | reverse complement strand
CGGCGGCGAAGGTCGTGGCGGAGCTCTGGCTGGACCGGAGAACATGACGAACCCCACGCTGCCTGGCCACCTACGCTCACGTTTGCGCGAAGGAGGCCGTGTGGGGGTGGGGTCGAGCCCGCTCGTGGGTCGTCGGAACGAGCTGACGGCCCTGCTCGAGGCTGTGGCTGTTGCTGGCAACGCCCTGGTCAGCGGACCGGCCGGGGTCGGCAAGACCCGGTTGTTGGCCGAGTTCGCCAGCCGGCTGCCGCTGGGCACCACGAGCGTGCCCATCAGCGGCAGCGAGGCAGCCGCCTCCATCCCCCTGGCGCCGCTGCTCCGGTTCGTTCCTTCCGGCAGCCCCGAGCCGTCCCGCGCGATCCTCACGGAGTTCTATCGCCGGTCGTGGGAGTCCCTGATCGTGCTGCTCGTCGACGACGCGCACGCGCTCGACGAGGCCTCAGCGGCGCTCGTGCATCAGCTCTGTCGTGCGGAGGGCGTCTCGGTCGTCGCCGCGGTCCGCGCCGGCGAGACGGCCCCCGAACAGATCGATGCCATCTGGCGGGACGGCCTTGCCGTGGACGTGGCCCTTGCGCCCCTGGACCGAGCAGCCAGCGACGACCTGGTCAACGCACTGATCGGTGTTCCGACACCCCGGCTGCTCGAGCACGTGTGGGACCGTTGTCGCGGACATCCGCTGTTCGTCCGTGAGCTGCTCGACAGTTCCCGGCGGACCGGAGCCGTCACGCCGATCGACGGGGTCTGGGACGTTCTGGGCGACCTCGCGGTGCCGGGACGGCTTCAGGATCTGCTCCGCCGACGGCTCGCGACGCTATCGACTGACGAACGTCGGCTGCTCGCGTTCGTGGCGCTCAGCGGTGGCCTGCACATCGAAGCCGTCGATGCACTGGACCTGGCCGCCGAGAGCCGCTCTCTGCAGTATCGCGGGCTCGTGACGCTCCACGGTCCGATCACACTCGCGGCGCACCCCCTGCACGGGGAGCTGCTCCTTGCCGAGTTGTCCACGAGCCGAAAGAACACCATCCGGCTCGAGCTGGCTGATGCGCTGGAGGCTGTGGGAGGGGCGACGGCCGTTCAGGTGGCGCTGCTGCGCCTCGATGCGGACACGGGCCCGAGGCCCGATCAGCTCATCGACGCGCTCCGCGCAGCCGTCGAGGCCCGCCAACCCAAGCTCGCCGGTCGACTCGTGCAGGCGCTCGGCGACGGACCGCACGACGCCGACACGGAACGGCTGCTGATGCATGCGGCAGCGATCCGCAACCGGTGGGACGACGCCGAGCTCGCCTTCGAACGGGCCTCAACCGGCGTTGCGAACGCGACCAGGCAGGCCGTGATGGCCGAGTGGGGCATCCTCAACTTCGAGTTCCGGCCCGATCCGGCGGACGCGGTGACGTGGGCAAGAGCAGCCCTTGCAACACCCGACATCTCCCCGGAAACCGTCGAACAGCTCGAGCTCTCCGCGTTGCAGGGAATACTCTTCTCCGACACCATGACGCGGGCTACGGCCACCGCCGACGCGTTCCTGCAACTGAAGCGGAGCGCGGAAGCGACCCAACTCGCACGCCTGGCGCTCGGCACGGCACTGATCCACTTCGGTCCGATGGCGAGAGCGTGCGCCATCGTCGAGGCGGGTCTTCGTGACGCGGCCGGCGTCGTTCCCCCGGTCGAGCTCGTCCGCTTCCATGCCTCCTTCGTCATGGCTTCCGCCTGGCGAGACGGGCCATCCGTCGCCGCCGAGCGGGGTGTGGGTGCCATCCACCGGGCGCGGGCCGCCGGTGAACCCGAACACGAGCTGCTGGCGCGGATCACCCTGGCCGTGGCGTTGCATGACGGCGGCCGGTACGGCGAGGCCGCCGAGGTGATGCGTCGGGCACAGGCGCTGTCGGGCTTCCTGGTCTATCGACGCACACTTGCCCTCGCCGACGGGGTCCACGCTGCCGCGGCCAGCATGCTGACCAGCGGTGCCGACGAGGCCGAGGCCGTGCTCCGCTCGGCGCCGGAACCGTGGGAGACGACGCACTGGATCGACGGCCCGCTGCTGTGGCTCGCCCGCGCACGGCTCGACCACCAACAGGGCCGTTCGCCCGATCCGGCACTGGACGCCGGCCTCGCGCATGCCCGGCAGCGCGCCAGCGCGCTCCACGAACTCCAGCTGCTGCGCGAACGTGCTCACCTTGGGCGGGCACCAGAGGTCGCGTCACGTGTCGCCGAACTGGTCGCGGTCTCCGCAACACCCCTGGCCACGATCGTCGGCCACGAAGTACAGGCCCTCGCGGAAGCTCACGCCGACGCCCTGCACGCCGCCGCGCTCGACGCCGCCCGGTTCGCTGCCATCGGCATCGCGCTCGACGCGGCCGTGGCCGCGGCTGAGCTGCACCTGAGCAGGGAGGAGCACCGTGCGGCCGCCCGCAGCATGGCCCTCGTACGCTGGGCACAGGCGAGGCTTCCCGGGCAGCGGCCGTGCGGCAACCGCAACGTCCGACCGGTGCTCACCGAGCGAGAGCGTGCCGTCATCAACCGTGTGGTCGCCGGTGACTCCAACACCGACGTCGCCCAGAACCTCCATCTGTCGGTGCGCACGGTCGAGCGCCACCTGTACCGGGTGTTCCGACGGCTGAACGTCGGTAGTCGCGAGGAACTTCGCGACCTGCTGCGATCCGACCTGGACGACCTGCCCACGCCGACGAGGATCGACGTCTGACGGCGCTCGTCACCGTCACCACGCAACTGGCGGGCCCGCACCACCCAATCCGCGGCGAGGTTCCCTCGCACCGCCTCCCCGGGACGATAGTTGAGGGTGTCACGTGCGAGCGGCGGAACCGTGGACGTCACGCCTGTGCTGGGGATCTGTCGGTTCGGTCCGGGGCGTCGAGCAGGCACAGGAGTAGACGATGCCGATCAGTGACCGGGATCAAGCGATCTTCGAGGGCCTCACCCGACAGTTCAGAGCCCACCATCGCCGTCGCGGGTGGTTCGCCGATGGCCAGCAGCGAACCGCCGTCCCACTCACGATCATCGTCGCAGGCATGGCCGCGCTTCCCGTGGGCATCGCCACCGATCACCTGTGGATCGGCCTGGTCGGCTTCCTGGTGGCGGTTCCGACCACGGCGCAGCTGCTCGCCACCGTGCCCTTCCCGAGCCGCGGACGGTTCCGCGCTCAGATCCTCCTACGAACCACCACCATCGTCGATCGCCGCGACCACGACGGCACCATGGCTGCTCGAGACTCCGCCATCCTGCCACGCCGACTCCTCGGCTTCGTCGTGGGTCTCCTGGTGATCGCGGCCGCCGTCATCCAGCCTGCCACGGGGCCGCCGTCGGTCATCGACAGCCACATGGAACAGCTACAGCTCCGGCCGGAAGCCGGTGCCAACGGACCAGTCGAGGTCGGCAGCCGACGTCAGCCAGCTGGGCGGACGTCGCGGGCGATCCTCGACTGCCCACCCGTGACCAGATCGTGTGGAGCTCGCATGGTCTGGCAACTGCTCCTGGCCCCGTGACACGAGAGGCAGGAAAGGTCGAGGGACTACTGCACCGGGCCGAGCACCATCGACTCGACGACCGCGTCGGCTTCCGACAGCCACTCGGTGTCATCCGTGAGAACGGGGGCGAAGATCATCATCGGGCCGGGAGGAGAGCCGCCCTGGTCGATGATCCACACCCGCGCGACCTCGCTGTCGCGAAGCACGATCGTCCCGACCGGAGGTGCGTCCAGGAACGGGACCTCACCGGCGCCGGCAGTGGCCGTGACGTCGACCGAGACGGCGTCGGTATCGCCGATCGTTGCCTCGCGGCGATCGAGAACCTCGACGTCGGCGAGCTCGTCGATCCACGTGCCGTCCGGGTCGCTTACCTCAGCCCCCACTGCTGGGTCGACGGGACGGAGCATGAGGAGCGCTCGCGTGAACGGTCGGGGCGCCTCCGGCCACTCGATGATGAGCGCGCCGTCTTCAGCCATCGCCACCGTCCAAGGGTCCGATGTCGCGAACTGCACCTGGGTACCCAGCAGGCCGACGACGTAGGTACCGGGATCGAGGGTGCCACCCACCGCGTCGAGCGGGAAGTCGACCGCATCCGCAGCGAACTCGACGGTCGTTCCGCTCTCAGCGCCCTCGGATGCTGACGACCCGGTCCGTTCGAACGAGATGCCGTCGAGGGTGTTGACTCGGCCGCACTCATCGCTCACGACCCTCAGCGACAACACGTCGTTGTCGATGTCCCACTCGTAGGTACCGGGCTGGTCTTGGGGACAAGCTATGGGACCCGTCTCGTTGACGATCTCGAGGGTCGTGTCCGTGGCGGTGTAGCGCGACTCGACGACCGCATCGCCGACCAACGAGGTGATCGAGTCGTCGCTGACCTCCCACGTCACGTCATCCGAGCTCACCCAGGTGCCGACCAATTCACCCGCCGCAGCTTCGTCGTCAGAACTGCAGCCGGCCAGCGCGGCCACAGCAACCAGCAACAGGATGGTCAGTGTCGAGCGTCGCATCTCATCTTCCTCACGTCGTAGGCCGCAGGGGCGTCGTGCCGTGGCCGCCCGTCGTCGACGGCACGGGTCTGCCACGGCTTGCGTATCACCACGAACGGAACGCAGGGACGGTCAGGGCCGTATTGCGTGATGCGATCGCGACGATTGGGTGCCACGTGGTGGCCCTGCGGACTCAACGTCCGTCCTCGTCAGGTAGACCAACCGTCACGGCTCAACCGTGGCCGCGACCGATGCGGCAACCACGCGTTGTCCGACCACGCCATCGATGCGATGATCCCGGGCGACGATCAGGGCCGCTACCTCGAGGTCAACCCGTCCGCCTGTGAGCTGACCGGCGACTCGCGCGAGGAGCTGCTCGGTATGGCAGGCTGCCGGGCTGCCGGATCACGTGGTCGACCTTGAAGCGGACGAGCGACCGCGATGACGTGATCTTGCGTAGCGTTCTGTGGTGACTGAAGGGAGCAGCCAGACGTCCGGTTGTCAGCGAAGGGTGAAGATCCGCAC
>JAWLFE010000051.1:0-20430 GCA_041685735.1 Nitriliruptoraceae bacterium | reverse complement strand
CCGGGAGCCACGACGACCAAGCCGGGTTCGGCGACGTTCCCGCTGCCGGGTATCTCCGCGGAGATCGTCGACGATCAGGGCGAGCCGGTCGGGATCCCGGGCGGCGGCTACCTGGTGCTCGACCAGCCGTGGCCGGGGATGCTGCGCGGGATCTGGGGCGACGACCAACGCTTCCGCGACACCTACTGGTCGCGCTTCCCCGGACGCTACTTCGCCGGTGACGGCGCCAAGCGCGACGAGGACGGCTACTTCTGGCTGCTCGGCCGCGTCGACGACGTCATGAACGTCTCCGGGCACCGCATCTCCACCACGGAGGTCGAGTCCGCCCTGGTGAGCCATCCGTCGGTCGCCGAGGCCGCCGTGATCGGTCGCGCCGATGCGCAGACCGGCCAGGCGATCGCCGCCTTCGTGACACCTCGAGGTGGCATCGAGGGCGACGAGGCGCTGGCCACGGAGCTCCGCAACCACGTCTCCACCATGATCTCCCCGATCGCCAAGCCGGCATCGCTGCTGTTCACGAGCGACCTGCCGAAGACGCGGTCGGGCAAGATCATGCGCCGGCTGCTCAAGGACATCGCGGAGGACAACCAGCTGGGTGATACCACCACGCTGGCGGATGCATCCGTGGTCGACTCGATCAAGGACCGCTACCTCAGCGGGGCCGGCGGCGACGCGTAGCTCCCGGCGGACCCGACGACGCCCCCGACACCGGCCCACCCCCAGAAACTGGGCCCACGCCCAGGTTCTGACCGGCAGACCCCGAACCCGACACCGGCCCGCCCCCAGAAACTGGGCCCACGCCCAGGTTCTGACCGGCAGACCCCGAACCCGACCCGGCCCGCCCCCAGAAGCTGGGCCCACGCCCAGGTTCTGGTGGTCAGGGCCGGTGGCGCCGCCGTGGAGCCGGTGTGCCCGACCGCCGGGACTACTGGGCGGCGTTGAGGAGTGCGACCTCGGCGTGGACGACGTGGGGTGGGGCCGCGAGGACCTGGACGATGGCGGTGGCGACATCGTCGGTGGACAGCCCGACCTCGTCGGCCCGCTCCCCCAGTCGCTTCGCCAGGTCGGTCTCCCGGTCACCGAACAGTTCGCTCGACACGAACCCGGGAGCCAGGACGCTGACCCGCACACCGTCGGGTTGGAGTTCACGCCGCATCCCCTCGGAGAGCATGTGGACGGCCGCCTTGGACGCGGCGTAGGCGGCCATCTCGGTCGACCCGAGGCGTCGACCGGACATCGATGACACGTTGACGACGTCGCTGTGGTCAGCAGCGGTGAGGTAGGGGATGGCCGCCTGCGTCGCGTGCAACACGCCCAGCACGTTGACGTCGAACAACACGCGCCAGTCGGCCGGATCGGTGGAGGCCAGCGGTCCGCCCCGCAGGACCCCGGCGGCGTTCACCAGGCCGTCCAGACCACCGAGCCGGTCAGCGGCCCGGTCGACCGCCAGGCGGGTCGCCGCGGGATCGGCCACATCAGCGGTGACCGGGACACCGTCGAGCTCGGCGGCCAGCGCCTCCAGCCGCTCCGTGCGGCGTGCCAGGACCGCGACGTGGCCGCCCCCGGCTGCGATGGCTCGAGCGGTGGCCGCGCCGATACCCGACGACGCTCCGGTCACCAGGATCCGTCGGCCACGCACCTGCTCGTCCATGGCGTGCTCCTCGTCAGCGGCTCGCGACCCACGGGTCACGGTAGTCACAGGCAGCTCCGCAGCGCGTCGGCCGATCGGTCGCGGTTGGCCGATCGGTCGCGGTTGGCCGCTGCTCGGTCGGAGTCGACCATCGGCCGAGGCACGCGGACAGGCGGATCCCGTCGCGTCAGTCGTGCAGCAGCCCCTGGCGACGCGCTTCCTCGACCAGTCGCTGGACGTTCTGTCGGGTACCCGGGTTGCTGACGAGCAGGGCCGCCCGACGATCGCGGAACGCGCGACCGAGGTCGAACCGGACCTCGTCGGGCGCGTTCTCGCGGGCGGCGTTCAGCACGTCGCGCTCCTCCTCGTCGAGGTGGTGCATGAGCGTCTCGGAGAGTTCCTCCAGCGCCGCCTCGAAGGTGTCGGTGTCGCTGTCGACGGCGCGCAGCAGCTCGAGTAGGGCGACATGGCCATCCGCGTGCTCCTCGGCGCCGTGGGCGATGTCGTCCGCTTCCTCCGGGGCCTTGCGCTGGAGTGCCGGATAGACCACGGCCTCCTCCGCTTCGGCGTGGGCGACGAGCAGGTCCGCGAGGTCGATCAGCGTGGCGGCACGGTCCTCTTCGCGGTTGCGCAGGTCGCGGATCAGCTCCTCGAACTCACGGTGGTCAGCGAGGATCAGCTCGACGACATCGTCGGTTGGCAGCGCACCGGCGCCGCGGTCGATGACAGCAGGCATGCAGGGTCCGTTCGTGGGAGGTGGATCGGCGGGCCACCAGGGTGCCGAGCTCCTGCGGTGCCGTGACCGACGAACGGTCAGGTGGCGCGCTGTGCCGCCAGCCGGTTGCGATCGCTGTCCGTCAGGATCAGCACCAGGGTGGTGGCGGGGAGCGGCGGCGTGATCCGGTCGCCGCCGGCAGCGACGACCGTGCGGTGAGGTGACGGGACCGTGAACGCTCGACGGACCAGCGGTACCCGGGCCGACCACGAGGGTCCAGCGTCGTCTCAGCCGCGTGTGCCGTCCGGGTGGATCTCGACGTCGTCCAGAGCGTCGCAGATGGCGTCGGTGACCTCATCGGTCGTCGCTGTACCGCCCAGATCGCGGGTCCGCAGCCCGGCGTCGAGCACGATCTGGACCGCCTCGAGGACCGCCTCGCCGAGCTGGGGGTGGCCGAGGTGATCGAGCATCATCGACCCCGACCAGACCTGCCCGATCGGGTTGGCGATGCCCTGCCCCGCGATGTCCGGCGCGGACCCGTGCACGGGCTCGAACATCGACGGGTGCTCGCGCTCCGGGTTGAGGTTCGCCGACGGCGCGATGCCGATGCTGCCCACGACCGCCGCGCCGAGGTCGGTGAGGATGTCGCCGAACAGGTTCGAAGCCACCACGACATCGAAGCGGCGCGGGTCCTGCACGAACAAGGCCGCCAGCGCATCGATGTGGTACTGCGCGGTCGTCACGCGCGGGTAGGAACCCGCCAGCTCAGCGAAGATCTCGTCCCAGAACGGCATCGTGTGGATGATGCCATTCGACTTCGTCGCGGATGCCAGCTGTCCATCCCGGCCATCGGCCAACCCGAAGGCGTAGCGCATGACCCGTTCGACGCCGCGCCGGGTGAAGACCGACTCCTGCACGGCCAGCTCGTCGGGGGTCCCGCGGTACAGCCGCCCGCCGACCTCCGAGTACTCCCCCTCGTTGTTCTCACGCACGCACACGAAGTCCAGGAGGTCGTCCGGGTCCTCGGCGAGCGCCCGGATCGGACTGTCGATACCTCGCAGCAGTCGGACGGGCCGCAGGTTGACGTACTGCTTGAAGGTGCGCCGGATCGGGATCAGCAGGCCCCACAGCGACACGTGGTCGGGGACCCCGGGATACCCGACCGCGCCGAGGAAGATGCTGTCGAAGCCGGCGAGTTGATCGAGACCGTCGTCGGGCATCATCGCGCCGTGGGTCGTGTAGCGCTCGCAGCTCCAGTCGAAGGTCGTCCACTCGAACGCGAGCCCGCCGCGCGACGCCGCATGCTCGAGGACGCGCTGACCCGCGTCCATCACCTCCGTCCCGATCCCGTCGCCGGGCAGGACCGCGATCCGGAAGGTGGTCATCGGGGCTCCTCGGTCGGGGTGCCATCGGGACCACCCACACTAGGTTGTCCCGTGGTCCGCACCGAAGCGGAACCGAAGCGGACGTGTCCGTCCGAGATCCCCGTCCGAGATGCAGTCCGAGATCCTGGGGCCCCATGCTCGTCATCGCCGTTGCGACGCTCTTCGCGTTGGCCGCTGTGACGCCGGTCCTCGTGCGTCTGCTGGGGCGCAACACGGGCTACCTCGGCGCTGTGGTGCTCGCCGGATGGACGGTCGCGCTGGGTCTGCGGGCCCCCGAGGTCCTCGCCGGCACCGCGGTGACCTCGGAGGTCGCCTGGCTGCCGGCAGCGGGGCTGAGCCTGTCGCTGCGGATGGACGCGATCGGGCTGCTGTTCGCCCTGATCGTGCTGGGGATCGGTGCGCTCGTCCTTGCCTATGCGGCGCGCTACTTCCCGGCCGGGTCGGACAAGGCCGCGCGCTACCTCGCGCTCCTGACCACCTTCGCGGGGGCGATGCTGGGGTTGGTCCTGGCCGATGACATCGTGCTGCTGTTCGTGTTCTGGGAGCTGACCAGCATCTCCAGCTTCTTCCTGATCGGGGGCCTCGGCGAGGGCAAGCAGGGTGCGACCCGCGCGTTCCTGGTGACGGCCCTCGGCGGGTTGTCGCTGTTGGCCGGGGTCCTGCTGCTGCAGGTCGCCGCGGGGACGGCCTCGATCGCAGCGATGGTGGCCGATCCATCCGCGATCCTGGCGTCGCCGGTCCTGCCGGGCGCGATCGTGCTGCTGCTGGTCGCCGCGTTCACCAAGTCCGCCCAGTTCCCGTTCCACTTCTGGCTGCCGGGCGCCATGGTCGCACCGACCCCGGTCAGCACCTACCTGCATGCCGCGACGATGGTCAAGGCGGGCATCTACCTGCTGTTCCGGTTCACCGGGGTGTTCGCCGGCGTGGCGCTCTGGCAGGTCAGCCTGGTCCTGGTGGGGTTCGGTACGGCGGTCTTCGCCGCGGTCGTCGCGATGAAGGCCACCGATCTCAAGCGGCTGCTGGCCTACTCGACGGTCAGCCAGCTCGGGTTCCTGACCGGGCTGATCGGCATCGGCACCCCCCTGGCGCTGGCCGCCGCGGGTCTGCACGTGCTGGCCCATGCGCTGTACAAGGCGGCGCTGTTCATGACCGTCGGCGTCGTCGACCACGAGACCGGCACCCGCGACATCCGCGAGCTCGGCGGCCTGCGCCGCACCCTGCCGCTGACCGCCACGGCGGGGGGCCTGGCCGCGATCTCGATGGCGGGGCTGCCCCCACTGGTCGGGTTCGTGTCCAAGGAGGAGGCGTTCGCCGGAGTGGTCGAGGGCACCACGACCGTCGCCTGGTTGGGTCCGGTCGGCGCGGTCCTGGCCGTCGTGGCCAGCATCGGCACGTTCGCCTACAGCACCCGGTACTACCTGCGGACCTTCGAGGGACCCGAACGCACCCCCGCCCACCACGCGCCGGCCCTGTTCGAGCTCCCGGCGCTGCTGTTGGCGCTCGCCGGGGTCGCCCTGGGGGTCGTGGTCCCGCTGCTCGATCCGTTGGTCAACGGGGTCGCCGTCGCCGCCACCGGGGCCGGTCCGGACCTGCACCTGGCGCTGTGGCACGGGCTCACCGTGCCACTGGCGATGTCGGCCGTCGTGGTCGGTGTCGGGGTCCTGCTCGTGGTGGCCCGCAACCGCGTCGAGGTGGCACAGGACCGGGTGACCACGCCGACCGGCGCGTCGGCGTTCGACCGGACCTACGACGCGATCCTGTCGTTCGGCGGCCTCGTCGGGCGGCTGGCGACCTCCAACCGTCCGGCGGCCTACCTGCTGCCCGTCCTGGCCGTGGTGCTGAGCGTCGGTGCCGCCGCGGTGTGGACGGTCGACATCGTCGGCCCCCCGGCACCGTCCCTGCGCGCCGACTGGGCGATCGTCATCCTGCTGGGCCTCAGCATCCTCGGCGTGGCCCAGGCCCGTAGTCGCCTGGGGGCGGTCGCCAACCTCGGCCTCGCCGGGTTCCTGGTCGCCGGATGGTTCGTCCTGATCGGCGCTCCCGACCTGGCGCTGACGCAACTGCTCGTCGAGACCCTGACGGTCGCGCTCGTGGTCGTGGTCTTCCGGCGGCTGCCCGAGGTCTTCATCCGCGGCGAGGCACGCCGCAAGGTCGGCGCCGGCGCCATCGCGGTCATCGTCGGCGTGCTGGCCGGAGCGGCCACCTACGCCCTGACCGGCCGTCGGGACATCTCGGCCGTCGGCCAGCGCTACCTCGACGAGGGTGCGTCGCTGACCGGCGGGGACAACGTCGTCAACACCATCCTGGTCGACTTCCGCGCGTTGGACACCCTGGGCGAGATCACCGTGCTCGGCGTCGCGGGGCTCGGCATCTACGCGATCGTCCGGTTGGTGCAACGAGGCGCCATCGCACGCCCCCCCGATCGCCCCATCGGCGCTGACGACCCTCCAGCGTCGCGCGGAGCTCTCGGCGGCGTCGTGTTGCGTACCGCCAACACCGTGCTCGCACCCATCATGGTGATCGCGTCCCTGTGGTTGCTCGTCCGCGGTCACGACGCGGTCGGGGGCGGGTTCATCGGCGGACTCACCGCTGGCTCCGCGGTGGTCCTGCTCTACCTGAGCCAGGGTCACGAGCGGGTGTGGCGCAGCCGGTTCCTGCGCATCGTCCCCCTGATCGGCTCGGGTCTGGCCATCGGTGTCGGCTACGGCCTCGCCGGGTTGGGACTGACCGGCGCGTTGCTGGCCGGTGGCAAGGTCACGCTGCCCGGCGGGCTCCAGATCGCGCCATCCCTGGTCTTCGATGTCGGCGTGTACCTGGTGGTCATCGGGATGGTGGTCGCGATCGTGCGGCACCTCGGTCAGGGGCTGGCCGAGGACACGCCCGCAGTGGGCCGCGGCGGCACCGAGCCACCCTCCCGCGCCGCGACCGGGACCGACCGTCCGGAGGCCGCACCATGACGGCGGCCATCATCGTGGGTCTGCTGGCGGCAGGGGGCACCTACCTGATCCTGCAGCGCGGCATCGTCCGCCTGGCGCTCGGGTTCGTGCTCTACGGCCATGCCGCCACGACCCTGCTGGTCGCATCGGGCGGCGTCGGGCGACGGGTCGTACCGTTCGCCGGTGCCGAGGGGGCCGTCGCCGATCCGCTCCCGCAGGCGTTCGCGTTGACCGCGATCGTCATCTCGTTCGCATTGACCGCGTTCCTGCTGTCGCTGGCCTTCCACAGCCGGGACGTGCTGGGCAGCGACGATGTCGAAGGTGATCGAGACGACGGGGAGGCGCCATGACCACCGTCCTCGTGGGCATGTTCGCGCTGCCGCTCGCGTCGGCGGCCGCGTCGATCCTGTTCCGCACCCGCCGCCGTGTCCAGCAGGCCATCACCGTCGTCACCCTCGCGGCCCTGCTCGGAGGGGCGCTCAGCCTGGTCGCCGCGACCCGGGGTGGCGCGACCGTCGCCACGCGCATCGGCGACTGGCCGACGGGCCTGGCGATCGTGGTTGCCGCTGACGGGTTCAGTTCACTGCTGCTCACCATCATGTCGACCATGGCCGCGGCCGCCATCTGGTTCGCCGCGGCCCGGGGTGATGATGGCCACGAGCTGTTCCACCCCCTCTCGCTGACCCTCCTGACCGGTGTGTTCCTCGCCCTGACGACCGCCGATCTGTTCAACCTGTTCGTCGCCTTCGAGGTCATGCTGATCTCCTCGTACGTGCTCCTGACCCTGCAGGGTGGCCGTCACCCGCTCCGCGCCGGAGTGATCTACGTCACGGTGAACCTGCTGGCCTCCTCGGTCTTCCTGGTTGGCGTCGCGCTGCTGTACGGGGTCGCGGGGACCGTGCTGTTCGCCGACCTGCACGCGATCGTGCCCACGGAACCGCGCGCGATGGTCGGTGCAGGGCTGGTCACGGTCGCGGTCGCCGTCAAGGCCAGCATCGTGCCGGTGCACGCCTGGCTGCCCCGGACCTACGTGGTGGCCGGTCCGGCCGTGACCGCGCTGTTCAGCGGCCTGTTGACCAAGGTCGGGGTCTACACGCTGTTCCGTCTCTACAGCGTGGTGTTCGCCGGCGACCCGGTCTGGCGTCCGTTGCTGCTGGTCGCGGCCGGTCTCACCATGACGATCGGTGTCCTCGGAGCGGTCGGCAAAGGTGACATCCGCGGCATCCTGGCCTTCCATATGGTCAGCCAGGTCGGCTACCTCATCCTGCCCCTTGGGCTGTGGACCACGGCCGCGGTCTCCGCCGGGATCTTCTACCTCCTGCAGTACATCGCCGTGAAGGGCGCGCTGTTCCTGGCCGCCGGCGCGATCGAGACCCTGACCGGCACCGGTCGGCTCGCGGATCTGGGCGGGATGGCGCGGTCGCGCCCGGTCCTGGCCGCCGGCTTCATGGTCTGCGCCCTCGCGCTCGCGGGCCTGCCGCCGACCTCCGGGTTCGTCGGCAAGTACCTGCTGGTGCTGGCCGCGTTCGATGCGGGCGCCCTCGTCGCCGGCGGCGTGGCGGTGGTCGTCAGCCTGTTCACCCTGCTGTCGATGATCAAGATCTGGAACGGCGTGTTCTGGGGTGATCCCACCCCGGCGACGCTCGACGAGCGGGTCATCGTCGGCGCTGCGCCCGGCCTGCCCGCTGGCGCCCCCGAGGGCGATGCGCACCCGCAGGACCCCGGCCGGGCCGAGCCGTCCGTCGCCCAGCCGGACCAGAGGTCGGTGACGTCGCGGCGGCGGGCGGCCGCGCTGGTGGCACCCTGCGTCGCGATCGCCGTCGCGACCGTGGCCGTCGGGCTGGGGGCGAACGGGCTGCTCGGGTTGGTCACGACCGCGGCCGACGCCCTGATCGACCCATCCACCTACCTCGAGGCGGTGGCTGGCTCATGATCGCACTCCGGCTGCTCGGCAACGTCCACCACCTCGTGGCCTTCATCGCCTACTTCATCTACGAACTGGTCCTGGCCAACGCCCGCGTCGCCTACGAGGTCCTGACCCCCACGCACCACATGCGGGCCGCCATCGTGCGTGTGCACACCAACACCCGCACGGACCTGGAGCTGACCTCGTTGGCCAACGCGATCACGATGACCCCCGGCACCCTGTCCCTGGAGGTCGACCCGACGACCCACGACCTGTACGTGCACACGCTGTACCTGACCTCACGCGAGGGGTTCGCCGCCGACATCGCCCGGATGGAACGACTGCTGCTGAAGGTGCTGCGATGATCTGGCTCGACCTGGCCCTGGCGGCTCTGGCCGTCACCTTCGCGCTCACGGTGCTACGTGCCGTGGTCGGACCGACGGTGGCCGACCGGGCCGTCGCCGCCGATGTGGCGCTGTACATCGTCGTCGCGGCCATCGCGCTGCTGGTGCTGCGGTCCGGGGCCGAGTCGTTCCTCGACGTCATCCTGATCGCGACGCTCCTGGGGTTCCTGGCGACCGTCGCGCTCGGGGTCCTGGTCGGCAGGCGGGACTCATGACGATCGCGGGTGGCATCCTCATCGGTCTGGGTGTGATCCTGGTGCTGTTGGCCGGGGTTGGCATCGTGCGCTTCCCCGACGTCCTGATCCGCGCGAGCGCCGCCACCAAGGCGGCGGGATTGGGCGTTGCCCTGGTGCTCGCCGGGACGGCGGTGGTGATCGGCACCCCGGAGGCCGCCGTCAAGCTCGGCGCCGCGGTGGTGCTGCAGTTCCTCACCGCACCGGTCGCCGGCCACGTCATGGGGCGCGCGGCGTACCGTTCGGGCGCTCCGTTGTGGCACGGGACCGAGGTCGACGACCTGCGCACCTTCTACGAGGAGCATCCGGAGGGTCGGTAGCGACGCGGATCCGGCCGCTCGGAGGCTGTTCCGGATCCCGCCGGACGGCTGACTATGCTCGCCCATCCCTCCGGTGTCGAGGCCCGATCGACGTCCCGGACCGCAGCCGACCGTGGAGCGTGATGGGCCCCCAGGCGTCACTCCTGCCGATCATCGCGGTCTCGATCCCCATCGTGACCGCGCTGCTGATCGTGGTGGCCCGTCGTGTCCCCAACGTCCGTGACACGATCCTGTTCGTCGGCGCGGTCGTGACCTTCATCGTGGTCGGATCGATGCTGCCCGCGGTCCTGGCCGGCCAGACGCCGACCACCACGCTCGGCGAGGTCATCCCCGGCTTCGAGATGACGCTGCGGGCCGACGGCATGGGCATGGTCTTCGCGCTGCTGGCCTCCCTGCTGTGGGTCCTGGCCTCGTCGTACGCCGTGGGCTATATGCGGGGCGGTGGCGAGAAGCACCAGACCCGCTTCTACGCCTTCTACGCGCTGTGTCTGTCGACCGCGTTCGGCGTCGCCTTCAGCGGCGACCTGATCACCTTCTTCATCTTCTACGAACTGTTGACCGCCTCGACCTATCCGCTGGTCACCCACAAGGGCGACGACGACGCGGTGGCATCCGGGCGGAAGTACCTGGGCTACCTGCTCGCCGGTGGGGTCGCGGTGCTCCTGGGTCTGGTGATCCTGGTCCAGCGCACGGGAGAGACCGCATTCGTCGCGGGCGGCTTCGTCGGGGACGCGCTCACGCCCGGCCTGCTGGCGCTGACCTTCCTGCTGTTCGCCGTCGGCTTCGGGACCAAGGCCGGGCTCATGCCGCTGCACGCCTGGCTGCCCGCCGCGATGGTGGCCCCGACCCCCGTCAGCGCGCTGCTCCACGCGGTCGCCGTCGTCAAGGCGGGTGTGTTCGCCTTCGGCCGACTGATCGGGTTCGTGTTCGGCCCCGAGGTGCTGGGGGGTCTGTGGAGCGCCACGTTCCTGGCCGCGGTGGCCGGTGCGACGATCGTCGTGGCCTCCGGCATCGCGTTGCGACAGGACCACCTCAAGCGGCGCCTCGCGTTCTCCACGATCGCCCACCTGGCCTACATCGTGCTGGGCTTCGCCCTGTTGTCGCGCAACGGGTTCGAAGGTGGGCTGCTGCACATCCTCAACCACGGCGCGCTGAAGATCACGCTGTTCTTCTGCGCCGGCGCCATCCACGTGCACCTGCACCTCGACCACGTCAGCAAGCTGGATGGCATCGGCCGCAAGATGCCCTTCACCATGACCGCGTTCGCGGTCGCGTCGCTCGGCCTCGCCGGTCTTCCACCCATGGGTGGCTTCGTGAGCAAGTGGCGGCTGGTGCTGGGCGCGAACGACGCCGAGGCCTACGTGCTGATGGCCGTCATGGTCGGTGCGGGTCTGTTGACCGCCGCCTACCTGTTCCCGATCGTGCACCGGGCGTTCTTCCGGCCCCTGCCGGCTGACGACGGGGCCCACGCCGCGGCGCACGGCGGCGTCGGGCACGGCTCCGACGGCGCCGGTCGACCCGGCACGCAGGAGCCGCCGCACGACGGGGCGCTGGTCACCGCCGGTGCTCCCGGTGCCACGGAGCCCGCCGCGGGTGACACGCTCGTCGCGGACGGCTCCCCGGGGCGGGCACCACGTGATGCCTCACCGTTGATGGTCGTGCCCTTGTGCATCACCGCGGCGCTCGGACTGCTGCTCGGGTTCGGTGACTGGGCCGGGGTCTACGAGTTGGCAGCCCAGGTGGCGGCGTCCGTGACGGGGGTGGCGCCGTGAAGAACCGCCGCGCACTCATCGTCACGGCCGTCCTGCTGATCGTCGGGGTCCTCGTGGACGTCCTGACGGGCGCAGACGCACCCTTCCCGGGCTACGCCGCGTCGATCGGCCTGTTCGGCTGCATCGTGATCATCATCGGGTCCAAGTGGCTCGGCAAGCTGTTCATCCAGGCACCCGAGGACTACTACCCGCAGGACACCCCGCCCGACCACGTGGAGGACCTGCGTGGCTGACCTGGTGCTGCATCCCGTGCTGCCGTTCCTCGTCGGAGCGGTGCTCGTCTGGTTCGCCCCCCGACGGGTCGGCCAGGTCGCCATGATCGTCGCGCCGGTGCTCGCGCTGGTCCAGCTCAGCCAACTCACGGCCGGGACCACGGTCGAGCTGAGCTACCTCGGCTTCGCGCTGGAACCGTTCCGTGTCGACCGGTTGTCGCTGGCGTTCGGGTGGATCTTCGCGATCGCCGCCGGCATCGCGGCGGTGTACGGGCTGACCACGACCAAGGGGCGCGAGCCGACGGCGATCCTGTCGTACGCCGGTGCGGCCATGGGCGTGGTGTTCGCCGGCGACCTCATGACGCTGTTCTTCTTCTGGGAGATCAAGGCGGTCGCGAGCACCTTCGTGATCTTCGCGCGGCGCGGTGGGAACTCCGACCGTGCGGGGATGCGCTACCTGTTCACCCACCTGGTCGGCGGCAAGCTGCTGCTGGCCGGGGCGATCTGGCAGCAGGCGACAACCGGCTCGCTGCTCTTCAACGCGATGGACCTGTCGGGCGGGACCGCCCTGATCCTGCTCGCGTTCCTGCTGTCCGCGGCGGTGCCGCCCCTGCACGCGTGGCTGCCGGACGGCTACCCGGAGGCGTCGGTCGCCGGCACCGTGTTCCTGTCGGCCTACACCACCAAGGCGGCGGTGTACGCGCTGGCACGCGGCTTCCCAGGCGTGCAACTGCTGGTGTGGTTGGGCGTGGCCATGGCCCTGTACGGCGTGGTCTACGCGGTGCTCGAGAACGACATCCGACGCCTGCTCGGCTACCACATCATCAGCCAGGTCGGCTACATGGTCGCCGCCGTCGGTATCGGCACGGAGCTCGCGATCAACGGGGCGACCGCGCACGCCTTCGCCCACATCCTCTACAAGGGCCTGCTGCTGATGGGGGCCGGTGCGGTGATCCACGCCACCGGACGGTCGAAGATGACCGAGCTCGGTGGCATCGCCAACCGGATGCGCGGGGTGTTGGCGCTCTACATGGTCGGCGCCGTGTCGATCTCCAGCTTCCCGCTGTTCAGCGGGTTCGTGTCCAAGGAGCTGGCGGTCTACGCCGCGAGCACCGACGGGTGGACGCTGGTGGTGATCCTGCTGAAGGTGGCCTCGGTGGGGACCTTCCTGCACACCGGCCTGAAGCTGCCGTTCGGGACCTGGTTCGGCCACGAGGGTGCTGGCCCGCGCGAGAACGCCGGGCACCGCCTCCAGGTCGGTCCCGTGCCGATGTCGATGTACGTCGCGATGGGGATCGGCGCGACGCTGAACCTCGCGATCGGGGTCTACCCGACGCTGCTGTTCGACCTGCTGCCACACCCGATGGACTGGGAGCCCTACACGTTCGCCAAGGTGCTGGAGAAGAGCCAGATCCTGCTCTTCACCGGGCTCGGCTTCTGGATCCTGCTCGACAAGCTGCATGCGCAGCCGACCATCAGTCTGGACACCGACTGGCTCTACCGTCGCCTGCCGAAGATCGTGACCGGCCAAGCCGCAGCGGGGCCGGAGCGAACACGTACCCCGGCGACCGAACGTCAACGGGTCGGCGCCTCGCTCGGTCGGGCGCAGCTACGCATGGAGGACCGGCTCCCGGCGATGCGCGGATCGCAACCTCCGCTGTACCCGACCTGGGTGCTGGGCGCCGTGCTGCTGGCCACGATCGTGCTCCTGCTCATCCTGACGTTGGTGACCTCATGAGACAGGTCCGTCAACTGCTGCTCTTCGTGCTCCTGCTGGCCTTCTGGCTACTGCTGTCCGGCCAGTACAACGCGCTGTTCATCGGGATGGGCATCGGCTCGGCCGCGCTGGCCACCTGGTTCGGGGGCAAGCTCTTCGACAGCGCGATCGGTCCCGCCAGCGCCCACCCCCGCGTGTCCGCGGTGCAGACGCTGCTCTACGTCGTGTGGCTGTTCGGCCGGATCGTGCCATCCGCGATCCAGGTCGCCTGGGTCATCATCAACCCCCGCCGTGATCCCCGCCCCGGCATGGTCCGGTTCCGCACGGAGCTGGCCAGCCCCGCGGCGCGCACGACGCTGGCCAACTCGATCACCCTGGTGCCCGGCACGATGACCGTGGACGTCGACGGGGACGAGTTCACCGTGCACGCCTTCTTCCCGGACGCCGCCGACGACCTCGCGACGGCGACGATGCAGAACCGCATCGCCCGGGTCTTCCGCGACGACGAGCAGGCTGCACCCGAGATGATCTGGGAAGCGACCCCCCGTCCCGGGCCCGGTGGCGGTGCGCGGCCTCCAGTCGCCGACGGGGAGGGCTGAGGCATGGAGACGTTCCTGATCGCCGTGCTGCTGATCATGGCCGCACTGATCGCCTTCGGGCTCCATCGTGTGTGGCGGGGTCCAACCGTCTTCGATCGGTTGGTCGCCGTGTCGCTGATCACGGTCAACGGCATCGTGATCCTGGTGGTGCTCGGCTTCGTGTTCGATCGTCCGGCGCTGTTCCTCGACATCACCCTGGCCTACGCCCTGCTGACGTTCCTGGTGCCCTTGGCGCTCGGCCGCTACTTCGAGCACCGCTCGGACACGGAGGACGACCGATGAGCGTCGTCGCCTACGTCCTGATCAGCCTGGGGCTGCTCTTCATCGCGATCAGCACGCTCGGCCTACTGCGCCTGCCGGAGATCTACACGCGCGCCCACGCCGTGGCGATGTCGGAGACGCTCGGCCTGCTCCTGGTGTTCGCCGGCCTGTTCTTCCATCCGGAGATCGACCTTGGCAGCGGGGTCCGACTGGCGCTGGTGCTGGTGTTCTCGCTGTTCGCCAACCCGACCGCGGTCCACGCCCTGATCCGCGCGGCGCGCCGTGCCGGGGTCGAACCCTGGAACATGTGGGACGGGTCCAGTGACCAGCCACATGCGGAGGAGGAACCCCGATGATCGTCGGTCTGGACATCGCGATCTTCGTCATCCTGCTGTTGACGGCCGTCCTCGCCCTGCGGGTGAAGGACCTGCTGACCGCGGTCGCGCTGTTGGCTGGCTACAGCCTGTTCGCCGCCGTGCTGTTCACGGGCGTGCAGGCCCTGGACGTCGCGCTGGTCGAGGCGACCCTCGGCGCCGGGTTGACCGGGGTGCTGTTCATCGCGGCGATCCTGGCCACGACCCGCCGATCGGTCGCCCGCGAACAGCCCCGCCAACAGGGCCTGGTCCTGCTGCTGGTCGTGGGGTTCTTCGGGCTGATGGTGTTCGCGAGCACCGACCTCCCCGACCGCGGCGACCCGGATTCGCCGTCGCAGACCGGGATCGCGACGACCTTCCTCAGCGATGCCTACGAGGACACCCAGACCCCCAACGTGGTCACCGCGCTGCTGGCCGACTACCGGTCACTGGACACCCTGGGTGAGACGCTCGTGATCCTCTCTGCGGCGCTCGCGGCGGCGCTCGTGCTGATGCGCCGACCCGAGGACGACGAGCAACCCGCGCCGCCGGACGACGCGACGAGCGACCGGGAGGGCCGACCATGACCGGGCGGTACCCGAGCGAGGTCGTGCGGGTCATCTGCGCGGTCCTGAGTCCCTTCATCCTGCTGTTCGGTCTGTACGTGATCGCCCACGGCCACTACGGACCCGGCGGCGGGTTCGCCGGCGGCGTGTTCGTCGCCTCCGCAGCGATCCTCCCCCGCCTGACCCTTGACGAGGAGGTGGCCTACCGCCTGGTACCACCGTGGCTCGGCCCGGCGGCCGGTGGCATCGGCATGCTCGTGTTCCTGTTCACCGCCACGCTCCCGCTGCTGCTCGGGGGCGACTTCCTCGACTACGCGGCCCTGGAGATCGCCGGAACCGAACCCGCCCGGATGCGCTACCTCGGGATCCTCGTGGTCGAGACGGGCGTCGGCATCGCGGTGTTCGGCTCCATCGTGCTGATCTTCGACGTGCTGACCGGGAGGCAGTCGTCATGATCGAGCTGTTCCTGGACCGTTATGTCTATATCTTCGTCCTGGCGCTGCTGTGCATCGGCATGTACGGGATGCTCGCCAAGGGCGATCTGATCAAGAAGGTCATCGGCCTGACGATCCTGCAGACCGCGATCTTCCTGTTCTTCATCCAGGGCAGCCTGCAACGCGACGGCACGGTGCCGATCCGCGATCCGGACATCGGCTCCGATCCGAGCCGCTACGTCGACCCGGTCCCACACCTGCTGATCCTGACCGCGATCGTGGTCGGCGTCGGGGTGCTGGGCGTGGCGCTCGCGCTGCTCGTGCGGATCTATCGGGTCCACGGCTCCCTGGACGAGGCGGTGGTCGCCGCGAGGCTGGCCGGTGTCCCGCGACCGGGCGATGACGCCGATGGTTCGGGCCGGCCCGACACGGCGGCCGATGATGGCGGCCCGCACGGCACCCCGGGAACGGGGGCCTGACGGTGACCACCCTGCCCATCCTCCTGCTGCTGCCCCTGCTCTTCGGTGCGATCGTCGCGCTGCTGCTGGGCCTGTGGCGCGCCATCGCCGCGCAGATCACGGCGGTCGCGGTGACCGCCACCTCGCTGGCGCTCTCGGTCGTCGGCCTGGTGACCGTCCTGGACGACGGCCCGATCAGCCATGAGATGGGCGGCTGGCCGCCACCCATCGGCATCGAGTACATCCTCGATCCCCTGTCCGCCTACCTCGCGATCATCATCTCGCTGATCGGGCTGCTGGTCACGATCTACCCGGTCGAGACCGCCTTCGACCTCCGCCCCGGCCGTGGCACCCCGGTCTATCCGCTGGTCCTGCTGCTGCTCGCCGGCCTCATGGGCGTGGTGCTCAGCGGCGACCTGTTCCACCTGTTCGTGTTCCTGGAGATCTACGCGATCTCCACCTACGCGTTGGTGTCGCTCGGCGGCAACCGTGCGGTCTTCGCGAGCTTCCGCTATCTGCTGCTGGGCACCCTGGGCAGCAGCCTGTACCTGCTGGGCGTCGGGTTCGTCTACTTCTCGACCGGCACGCTGAACATGGCCGACGTGGCCAGCCAACTGCCCGCGCTCTCGGGCTCCCCGACGATCCTCGGTGCCCTCGCGCTGATCGTGATGGGCCTGGCGCTGAAGATGGCGTTGTTCCCCCTGCACATCTGGCTGCCGGACGCGCACAGCTACTCCCCGCCCGGGGTCGCCGCGCTCCTGGCCGCCGTCCAGGTCAAGGCCGGTGCCTACGCCCTGCTGCGGATCCTCTACGACGTCTTCGGGCCCGCCTACCTCGGTGCGGAGGGCCTCCCGGTCGGCGTCGCCCTGACCTGGTTCGGGGCCGCCGGGATCGTCGTCGGTTCCGTGCTTGCGATCCGCCAGACCGACATCAAGCGACTGCTGGCCTACTCCACGGTGGCACAGCTCGGCTACATCGGCGTCGGCATCGGCCTGGGGACCCCGCTCGCACTGGTCGGCGCGCTGCTGCACGTGCTGAACCACGCGGTCATGAAGAGCGGGCTGTTCCTGGTCGCCGGTGGGATCATCCAGCAGACCGGACTCAAGTCGATCCCCCGGTTCGCCGGGCTCGGCAAACGGATGCCCTGGACCATGGGCGGGTTCGCGTTCGTGGCCGCCTCGATGGTCGGGATCCCGCCGACCGCCGGGTTCTTCTCCAAGTTCTACCTCGTCTGGGCGAGCGTGGACCTGGGATCCTGGGTGCTGGCGATCATCATCGTCGGGTCGAGCATCCTGACCCTGACCTACTTCGTGCAGCTGTTCGAGCAGATCTTCGTGCGCTCGCCCGAGGAGGACGTCGTCGACCAGGCCACCGATCCCGGACCGCGGATCCTCGGCACGGTCGGGGTGCTGGCGGCCCTTGTGGTCGCGATCGGTCTGGGCAACGCGGTGATCGTGTCCCGGGTGCTGCTGCCCGTGGCGGAGCGCCTGGTCGGCTGAGCGCACGCCGTGCGGTGATCGCCACCTGATCCGGTCGACGGGGTGCGAGCGGTCAGCTGAGCCCGAAGGCCAGCGCGGCGATGACCACCAGGGCCCCGAGCTGGGAGAAGACCAGTGTCCTGGTCTGGGTCGTGACCGCGTCGGAGATCCGCCACTCGAAGCTCGCGGTGACCCGATCGACGACGTTGTCGAGCTTGTCGTCGAGGCTGTGGCCGTACCCGCCGACCTGCGCACCCAACGCCTTGAACTGCTCATCCACGGTGTCGAACCGCATGTTCATCGCGTCGAAGCGTGCATCGACAGCCTGGAACCGGGCATCGGTCGACTCGCGCAATGACCGGATCTCGCCGGTCAGTCGGGCGTCCATGGCGTTCATCGCCGTCAACAGCCCGTCGATGTCCCGCTGCGTCGCGGGGCGATCACCCGATGGTGGCAACAACTCGGACAAGGTGTCGGCGGCCTCCTCACCCAAGGTCTGCGCGACAGCCCG
The DNA here is from genome assembly GCA_041685735.1 of Nitriliruptoraceae bacterium. Lineage (GTDB taxonomy): Bacteria > Actinomycetota > Nitriliruptoria > Nitriliruptorales > Nitriliruptoraceae > CSSed11-175R1. Next base: position 2,540 of record JAWLFE010000051.1, on the reverse strand, counting down.
CAGCAGGGCGCTTCGATCCGGCTCTTCGACGACCATCCTGACACCTCCACGATCCATTGGCAACGACCGCGGTGACGGTAGGTCCCGGCCCCCTCGACGGGCCGGTGGATCCTCGCCCTGTGGATAGAGGCCCGGTAGATGGGGACGGACCGGCCGGGACACCGCCCCACCGAGCCGCCAGGCCCGGCCTCCCACCGCGCCCGGACACCGCTCCAGGGCGGTGCGGCGCGTACGGTCCCGGCCCACCGCGGTGGTACAAACGTCGCGGTCGCGTCGTCGGACCACCCACCCGACCGACGGGTCAGGCGCCGCCCGCCGCGACACGCCCCGTTCCAACCCTCCAGGAGTCCGCCAGGTGACACGGTTCATGGCTGCCGTCGCCTGGCTGCTGGTCGTGGCCTTCGTCGTGGTCGCGGGTCTGGCGATCTACGTGATGCCTCGCGACGATCAGGTCCCCGCAGCTGCCGACGTGGTCGTGGTGCTCGGTGGCGCCGGGCCGGAACGCGCCGAGCTCGGGATCGAGCTGGCGGAGGAGCACGACCTCGACCTGGTGCTGTCCTCGTCGGCCTCGATCTTCGGACAGCGGCAGGGCCGCACCTGCGGCGAGGATGCCGTCTGCTTCGAACCCGAACCGGCCAACACCGCTGGCGAGGCGGAGAACGTGGCCCGCCTGGCCGAGGAACGCGGCTGGGACCACGTGGTGGTCGCGACCAGCAACTTCCACACCAGCCGGTCACGGATGCTGTTCAGTCAGTGCCTGGGAGATGACCGCGTCAGCGTCATCGGTCGGACCGCCGCCGATCGGGCCAGCGACACCACCCCGCGGCTGATGCTCCGGGAGGCGACCGGGGTGCTCGCCGGCCTGACCGTCGCCCGCGCCTGCTGAGACGGGCCCCCGCGGGTTGGCGTGTCAGTCCGCGTCGGGTGCGTCGGCCTCGGGGGTGGCCACGACCAGCACCTCGTCGGCATCGATCTGCTGCCCGGTGGTGACGCGGACCTCAGCCACCGTGCCCGCGACGGGGGCGGTCAGGCGGTGTTCCATCTTCATCGCCTCGACGATGACGAGCAACGCACCGGCCGCCACCTCGTCACCGACGGCGACCGCCACCTCGACGACCCTGCCCGGCATGGGTGAGACGCTCGCACCGGGCGCGAGCGCGTCGGCCGTCTCCGGGAACCGGGGCGCCACCGTCAGCCGCACCCACCGCCCTCGCACGGCGACGGCCCGCTCATCGCCAGTACCCGCCACCATCGCGCTGAACCGGTGGATCCCCACCTGCACGGTGATCGAGTCCGCCGTGTGCTCGAGCACCGACACCACCCGGGCAGCAGCATCGAGGTCACCCGTGTCCCACGCATCGGGATCGGGATCCTCAGCGACGCGGACGGCGAAGCGGCCGTCGCGCTGCTGGTGGTAGCGCACGCCGAACGTCCGGCCGTCGGCGCGCAGGTCGACCTGTGGCTCGTAGGTCCCGGCCGGCGCGAACCCGATCCGAACCCCTGGGACCGGGACCGTGGACGCGGGAACGGCTGTGCCGGCAGCAGTGGCCGTGGCGGTGCGGCGCTGCACCGCGGCGTGGAGGGCCACCAGCATCGCGGCCGTGGTCAGGGTGTCGTCGTCGGGGTCGACCAGCAGCAGGTCACGGCGCTCATCGAGATAGGCGGTGGTGGTGTCCCCGTCGAGGAACGACGCATCCCGCAGGATCGCGAGCAGCAGATCCTGGTTGGTGGTCACCCCGACGATCGGTGTCCGGGCCAGCGCGCGGGCCAGGAGCCCAGCAGCCTCGGGCCGGGTCGGCGCCGAGGCGATGGCCTTGGCGAGCATCGGGTCGTAGTAGGGGGTGACGGTCTCACCCGCGGCGATCCCGAGCTCCCAGCGCACCGAGCGGTCCGGCGCGAACACCGCGAGCTCGCCCGTGGCGGGCAGGTCGCCGGCGGCGGGGTCCTCCGCGTAGAGGCGGACCTCGATGGCGTGGCCGACCTGCACGAGGTCGTCCTGGGTGAACCTCAACGGTGATCCGCCCGCAACCAGTAGTTGCTCACGGACGAGGTCGATCCGACCGTCGCCGGCACCGACCGCCCGGGACCCGGCCGCCCCGGACCCGGCCCTGACGACGCGCACGACCTCCTCGGTGACGGGGTGCTCGACCTGCAGGCGGGTGTTGACCTCCAGGAACGCGAACGTCTCGCGGGGATCGATGTCCTCGCCGGCGCGGCGGCGCGCCAACAGCGCCTCGTCGGCCACGAACTCGACGGTGCCGGCGTTGACGTAGCCGATCGCGGATGCCGCATCGACGGCGGCCGCGCACAACGCCGCGCGGACCTCACCATCGATGGCCAGCGACGGGGACTCCTCGACGATCTTCTGGTGGCGCCGCTGGATCGAGCACTCACGTTCGAACAGGTGCACCACGTTGCCGTGGGTGTCGCCGAGCACCTGGACCTCGAGGTGGCGAGGTCGAGCCACGTAGCGCTCCAGGAACAGCCGTCCGTCACCGAACGCCGCCGTGGCCTCCCGGCGGGCGGCGTCGACGGCGTCG
>JAWLFE010000147.1:3080-5008 GCA_041685735.1 Nitriliruptoraceae bacterium | reverse complement strand
CGTCGGCCCCGCCTCGAACACAAGGTGCCCTGGACGCGCTCGGACCGGCAGGAGGCCGACCGGTTGTGGGATCGTGTCAGCCGGGACGCCGGCATCGATCCGCTGGCATCCGCGCGTGGAGACTCGTCCGCGACCGGTTGACGCACCGAACCTCCGGGGCGCCCGCAACCGCTGCGCGTTCGACCACCCGGAGGTCCACGATGTCCGAGCAACCGGTCCACCTGATCCTCGGCGCCGGTGGAGCTGCCGGGTCCGCCACCGTCCGTCGGCTGACCGACGACGGCGCCCACGTGGTCCTGGCCGGCCGCACACTGTCGGACCTGGAGGCGCTGAAGGACGAGACCGGTGCCGCGGGGGCGCACGAGGTCGATGTGCGCGACATCGCACAGGTGGAGGAACTGATCGGTGCCGTCAAGGAGGCCGAAGGGCGGCTCGACGGCGTGGCGAACCTGGCCGGGTCCGTCCTGCTGAAGCCCGCACACCTGACGACCCCTGAGGAGTGGGCCGAGACCATCGCGGTCAACCTCACCTCCGCGTTCGCCGTGGTCCGGGCCGCCGCCCCGCTGATGGGGCGGGGTGATGGTGGGTCGATCGTGCTCGCCTCGTCAGCCGCCGCGCAGATCGGGATCGCCAACCACGAGGCCATCGCTGCCGCCAAGGCCGGCATCGGTGGACTGGTCCGTTCCGCCGCGGCGACCTACGGGTCGCGCGGCGTCCGGGTCAATGCGGTGGCACCCGGTCTGGTCGACGCCAAGATGACCGCGAAGCTGGTCGGCAACGAGGCGCAGGCCGAGGCCAGTCGCCAGATGCATGTCCTCGGACGCCTCGGCACCGGCGACGACATCGCTGCTGCCGTGGCGTGGCTGCTCGACCCGGCGACCTCGTGGGTCACCGGGCAGGTCGTCGGCGTCGACGGTGGTCTCGGACAGGTCCGGACCCGGCCGAAGGGCTGACGCGGTCGGTCGGCCCATCATCCCGACGGCCATCACCGGCTCTCACGACCCGAGCGACCGAAGCATGTCGACGGACACGAGCAGAGCCCGACGGTCGGCAGCCTGCAGGGCACGGAGATCGCCCGCTGCCTGCGCACGCTTGAGCCGGGAGAAGGTCAGGTCCCGACCCGGGATGTCCGCATCCTGCGGGTCGTCGCCGACCACGACCAGGAACACCCCGTTGTTCGGACCACCCTTGTGCAACTGCCCGGTGGAGTGCAGGTAGCGCGGACCCACCCCGATCGTGACGGGGACCGCCAGGCTGCTGCGCAACCGCGCAGCGGCCGCCTCGACCGCACGGTGATCCTCACCCTCCGGCGTCACGAACGCGAGCAGACCGATGTAGTCACCTGGCGCGATACTCCCGAGCACGGTCTGTGGGTCCTGCGGTTCCGGCAGGTCCTCGCCAGCCTCCAACACCTGCGAGGTCGCCTTCTTCGCGGATTCGACGTCCGGCTGATCGAACGGGTTGATCCCCAGGAGTGCGCCGGCCACGGCGGTGGCGAACTCCCACCGGATCACCTCGCCGCTGAGCTGTGCCGGCCCCGACCAGGCGACCTCAACGACCGGGACCCCTGCGGCCGCCAGCGCATCCCGGTGGTCGCTCGGCCCCAGGGAGACGACGATGCGATCGTCGCCGAACGTCGCGTTCGTCGGATCCTCGCCCACGATCGGTAGGAGTCCGACACCGTGCTTGCCCGTGGATTCGGCGACCAGCTGCTCGATCCACAACCCGAACGACGCGATCTCATCCGGCAGCAACAGCGTGAGTTTGTCACGTCCGTCACGGACCGCGGCCGCCATGACCGCGCCCAGCACGGCGGCGTCGTTGACCTGCGGGTCGATGGAGCGCGCCGCGTCCAACTGCTCGCGCGCGGCCGCGAGGTGATCCTGCAGATCCAGGCCGAGGATGGCGGCGGGCAGCAACCCGAAGGG
>JAWLFE010000147.1:0-2980 GCA_041685735.1 Nitriliruptoraceae bacterium | reverse complement strand
GCGACGGCGTCGGTCAAGGAACCGAGGTGCATGGTCAGACCTTCGTGGAGGTGTCGGACGACAGACTAACCCGCACCGGCGGAGCACATCCGACGAGCGTCCGGGGCGAGCCGAGAAGGCCGGGAGGTAGCCTCGCCACGATCCCCATCCACCATCGCCGCCCGGTCAGGAACATCATGAGCGACCAGCCCAACGAACCCGCCGACCGTAACCCCGATCCGCAGAAGCAACAGGTGAACGTCGTCGTTCCCGACGAGGTCAAGCACGGCGAGTACGCCAACTTCCTGCTCGTGTCGCACTCCCCCCACGAGTTCACGCTGGACTTCTGCCAGCTGCTCCCCGGCAAGGAGAAGGGCAAGGTCAACGCCGAGATCGTCTCACGGGTCCGGATCGCGCCGACCATGGTGGGCCGTGTGCTGAACGCGCTGAACACCAACCTGTCCAACTACGAGGAACGGTTCGGTCAGGTCAAGGCGCTCGGGTGACGGGGACCTCCCCCGGCGTCGACCCCGGACGGCTCGCACCCGGGATCGTGCCCGGCGGGCGCTTCGACGAGTGGGAGCCCACGGCGGTCCGCTACGTCGTCTGCGATGTGGACGGCACGCTCGTCGGGCCCGCGTCGAGCGCCAGCGCCGAGGTCGTCGCGGCGATCGCACGCGCCCGGATCGCCGACCTGCGGGTCGGCTACGCGACCGGCCGCATGCGCGACGCCGTCGCCACGCTCCACGACCAACTCGATGCCCCCGGACCGCACATCCTGCACAACGGCGCCGAGGTCCGTGCCGACGGGCGGACGGTCGCCACCTGGACCCTGACCCATCCCCAGATCGATGCGTTGCTCGCGTTCGACCGGGACGAGGCGGACTGCTACCTCGAGGTCTACACGTCCTCCGGGTACCTCGCGTCCTCCCGCGACGAACGGGCACGGCCACACTGGGACATCCTGGGGGCGGAGCCTCGTGGCATCGTCCGTGCGGGCGCTGACGTGGGTGACGAACCGGTCCTGAAGGCCACCTTCGCTGCCTTCACGCCGGCGGTGGTGGGCCGCATCCTCGAGCGGCTGGCGCGCCTCGACCTCGAATCCGGCGCGGCCGGCTCCCCCCTCACACCGGGTCTGTCGTTCATCAACGCCACCCGGCGCGGGGCCGACAAGGGAGCGGCACTGCGATGCGCGGCGCGCCACCTGGGCCTCGATGTCCGGGAGGTGGCGGCGATCGGGGACGCATCCAACGACCTGTCCATGCTGGCGGTCGCCGGGACCGCCATCGCCATGGGGCAGGCGCCTGCGGAGATCCGCGCGGCCGCCCACCTGGTCGTTCCCGACGTCGATGCCCACGGAGTCGCCGTGGCGCTGGACGCCATCGGGACCGGAGCACTGCTGCGGTGACCGACGAGGACCTGCCCCGCGACCGCCGGCTGCCGCTGATCGACCGGCTGTCACCCCGCCACGGCCAGTACGCACGGATCATCGCCGCCCACGAGGCCGCGATGCGCACGGGTGCCCCCGGCTACGTGGATCCGGTCAGCGGCTTCTTCGTGTTCACGGCCGCGGAGCACTGGGACCGCGGGGTGTGCTGCAACTCGGGCTGTCGCCACTGTCCCTACGACGACGGACCGCGCGGACCCCGTGGCCTGCCGCCCGGCGCCTGACGCCGGCGGTGGGCGCTCAGCTCTGGCCCGGCACCGCGTAGTTCGGGCTCTCGTGCACGACCTCGAGGTCATGGACGTGGGACTCGCGGGCGCCGGCCGCCGACTGCTTGACGAAACGGGCGTTGGTCGCCAGCGCCGCCAGATCAGCAGCGCCGCAGTACCCCATCCCGGAACGCAGGCCGCCGACGAGTTGGTCGGTGACCTCACCGACCGACCCGCGGTAGGGCAACAGTCCCGACACGCCTTCGGGGACCAGTTTGGAGGTCTGCTTCGCTTCCTTCGCACTCCCGGCCTTCTCGTCGGCCTGGAAGTACCGATCGGCCGACCCGGCGCGCATGGCATCGATCGACCCCATGCCCCGGTACTCCTTGTACCGACGGCCCCCGACCAGCACGAGTTCACCCGGCGACTCGTCGGTACCGGCGAGGATGTTGCCGACCATGACGGCGGCCGCGCCGGCGGCCAGCGCCTTGACGATGTCGCCGGAGTACCGCACGCCGCCGTCGGCGATGGTGGTCACCCCGACGTCGGCCGCCGCGCGCGCACAGTCCATGACCGCCGTGAACTGCGGCATGCCCACCCCGGTCACCACCCGGGTCGAGCAGATCGACCCCGGACCGACGCCGACCTTGACGATGTCGGCCCCGTGATCGGCACAGGCACGGACCCCGTCACCGGTGGCCACGTTGCCGACCATCAGCGCGACGTCGGGGAACCGGTCCTTGAGCTTGGCGGCGAACTCGAGGATCCCCGCCGAGTGACCGTGCGCGGAGTCGATCGCCAGCAGGTCCACGCCGGCGCGCACGAGGGCCTCCGCCCGCTCCTCGCCATCGGGACCGACACCGACGGCAGCAGCGCACAGCAGCCGACCGCGGGCATCCTTGGCGGCCGTCGGGTACTTGCGGACCTTCTCGATGTCCTTGAACGTGAACATCCCGGTCAGGGTGTGATCGTCCGGATCCACGATCGGGAGCTTCTCGACCCGATGTTCCTGCATGCGATCGCGGGCTTCCTCCAGCGTCGTGCCGGGTATCGCGGTGACGAGCCCCTTCGAGGTCATGTAGTCGCGGACCGCCGTCCCCGGCTCGGCACCGAGCCGCAGGTCGCGGTTGGTGACGATGCCGACCAGCTTGCCGTCCGCGTCGACGACCGGGAACCCGGAGACGCGGTAGTGCGCCATGAGCTCGAAGGCCGTGTCCACCAGATCATCGGGCTTCAGGGTCACCGGGTCGACGATGAAGCCGGACTCGGAGCGCTTGACGCTCTCGACCATCCCGGCCTGGACGGGGATGGGAGCGTTCTTGTGCACGACCCCGAGGCCACCCTGGCG
>JAWLFE010000050.1:0-20646 GCA_041685735.1 Nitriliruptoraceae bacterium | reverse complement strand
AGCACGTCGCGGACGGGCGATCGACCCGCGTGGATGCGCGCATCCCGTTCGGCCTTGAGTCCGTCGGCCAGGCTCAGCAGCGACATGGTCTGCTCGCCGCTGAGGTCGTCGGAGGACAGGAAGTGGTCGGGGAAGGTGGTCATGTGTGCTCCAGGGACGTCGAGGTGGCGGCGACCGTGCTGAGCGCCTCACCGAGCGTGGTCAGGGCCTGGTCGACCTCCTGGCGGCTCACGCTCAGCGGAGGCGCCAACCGGATCACGTCCGGACCCACCGCGTTGACCAGCAGACGCGCGTCGCGACAGGCCGCCTCGACCGCAGCGGCGACGGGGGCACCCAGCTCGAGGCCCAGCAGCAGGCCCTTCCCGCGGACACCGGTCGCGAGCTCGGAGGTGGCGGTGAGGTCGTGCAGCCCCGCGACCAGGCGGTCCGAGCGGGTCGCGGCGGTCTGCAGGACCCCGTCCCGTTCGATCGTGTCGAGCACGGCGAGCGCGGCCGCGCAGGTGACCGGGTTGCCCCCGAAGGTCGTTGCGTGGTCGCCGGGTTCGAAGACCTTGGTTGCCGGCCCGCGCGCGATGCAGGCGCCGATCGGCATGCCGTTGGCCAGCGCCTTGGCGACCGTGATGACATCGGGTTCGATCGGCGAATCCTGGAAAGCGAACCAGGGGCCCGTCCGTCCGATGCCGGTCTGGACCTCGTCCGCGATCAACAGTGCACCGTGGTCATCGCAAGCCTCGCGTGCGGCCACCAGGACCTCGTCGGGGACCCGGCGGACCCCACCCTCGCCCTGAACGACCTCCAGGATCACGGCGCAGGTGTCCTCGGTCACCGCCGCACGCAGCGCCGCCGGATCGTCGTACGGGACATGGTCGACGAACCCGGCCAGGGGGGCGAACGGGGCGTGCTTGGCGGGCTGACCGGTGGCTTCCAGGGTCGCGAGCGTCCGACCGTGGAAGGACCCCTCCAGGGCCACGACCCGCACCTTGTCGTCGCGCTGGCGCTTGCCGTGCTTGCGCGCCAGCTTGATGGCCGCCTCGTTGGCGGTCGCGCCGCACTGCGCGAAGAAGACGTTGGCCTCCTCCCAGCCGCAGATCCGTGCCAGGCGCTCCCCCAGTTCGATGGCCGGCTCCGTGAGGTACAGGTTGGAGGTGTGCACCAGGGTCGCGGCCTGTCTGGCGACCGCGTCGGTGACGGCGGGGTGGGCATGACCGAGGCTGGTCACCGCCAGCCCGCACAGGAAATCGAGCCAGGCGTGGCCGTCCCCGTCGAACAGCACCGTGCCCTGCCCGCGGACGAACGCGGCCTTGCCGGGTGGATAGGTGGTCATGATGCGGCGGTCGGCCCGGACCTGCAGATCGTCGAGGTGGCTCATGACCGCGCCTCCCCGCCGGCGGGTCCCACCGGGTCGAGCGAACGGGTGATCATGGTGCCGACGCCCTCGTCGGTGAAGATCTCGATCAGCACGGCGTGCAGGACCCGCCCGTCGAGGATGTGGGCCTGGGGTACGCCGGCGCGGACCGCGGCCACGATCGACCGGATCTTCGGGCGCATCCCCGCGTGGAGTTCGTCGTCCTCCAGCATCCGCTCCAGCCGGTCGACCGAGACCTCGCTCATCAGCGCCTGCTTGTCCACATCACCGAAGTCGAGGTAGAGCCCCGGGACATCGGTGAGGTAGACGAGCTTGGAGGCCTCCAGGGCGGCGGCGATCGCACCAGCGGCCAGGTCAGCGTTCACGTTGCGCTCGCGACCGTCGGCGTCGCGCCCGACCGTCGCGATGACCGGGACGAAGCCGTCATCCAGAAGCTCGTTGATGTACCGGGCGTTGACGGTCTCCACCTCGCCGACCAGACCCAGGTCCTCACCGTCCGGCCCGACGGCGGGCCGGACCTGTATCAGCCCCGCATCCGTCCCAGCGACCCCGACGGCGGGGGCCCCGGCGTCCTGCACCAGGCCGACGACCTCCGGGTTGACCTGCCCGAGCAGGGCCATGCGCACCACGTTCATCATGGCCTCGTCGGTGACCCGCAGGCCCCCGATGAAGCTCGACGGCACCTGCAGCTGCTCGGCCAGCGTGCTGATCTGCGGTCCCCCACCGTGGACGATCACGGGGCGCAGGCCCACGAAGTGCAGCAGGGCGATGTCGGCGGCGAACGAGCCCTTCAACGCGTCGTCGACCATGGCGTTGCCGCCGTACTTCACGACGACGGTGCGCCCGTGGAACTGTGTGATCCAGGGCAGCGCCTCACGCAGGACCGCGGCCTTCTCCTGCGCCACCTCGATGCGGGCGACGTTGACCCCATCGGCAGTGGAGATGCGGGTCGCGGCGTTGGCGGCCGCCTGCGCCGAGGTGGCGGCACGGGCCGGACTCATCGCCTGTGCGGCGGCGGTGGAGGCGTGCGAACTGGAGGACATGGTGGGTCCTGATCGGATCGAGGGTCTCAGGTGGTGTACTCGGCGTTGAAGCGCACGTACTCGGGGGTGAGGTCGCAGGTGAGCATGGTCGCCGATGCTGGTCCGAGGTTGAGCTCGACATCGATCGTCACGAGCGGTCGATCCATGGCGGCCGCGGCCTGGCCCCGGTCGAACGCGGTCGCGACCCCGAACCGGCACACCGTCACCCCGCCGCAGGTGACGCTCACGCGGTCTGGCTCGAAGGTGACCCCGGCGGTGCCCATCGCCATGAGGATGCGGCCCCAGTTCGGGTCGGCACCGTGGATCGCGGCTCGGACCAGGAGCGACCCGGCGATCGCACGCGCGAGCGTCTCCGCGTCCTCGTCGGTCGGAGCTCCGCGCACCGTGACCGCCGCCACGCGGCTCGCGCCTTCGCCGTCGGCGACCACGGCCCGGGCCAGGTCCGCGCACACGGCGTGCAGCCCGCGACCGATCGCGTCCAGGTTCGGTGGCGTCGGCGCCCCACCGGTCGCCAGGATCGCCACGGTGTCGCTCGTGGAGCCGTCACCATCGACGCTGATGCGGTTGAACGTCGCCGCGACGGTCTTGCGCAGCAGCTGCTTCAGGACCGGCCGGCCGAGGGGTGCGTCCGTGGTCAGCACCACGAGCAGCGTGGCCATCGCGGGCTCGATCATGCCGACGCCCTTGGCCATCCCGGCGACCACGCAGTGGTTGCCATCGTCGTCGGTGACCTCGAACGCGACCTGTTTGGTCACGGTGTCGGTGGTCAGCATCGCCGTCGCGGCCCGGTCCGCGCCATCGGGGGCCAGGTCGGCGACGACCGCGGGCAGCGCGGCCTCGATGCGGTCGATGGGTAGCGGGACCCCGATGACACCGGTCGACATCACCAGGACGTCGGCCGGCCCGACACCGAGGTGCTCCGCGGTCGCGTCGGCCAGGCGTTGCGTGTGAGCGGCGCCGTCCGGTGTGCACACGTTCGCGTTCCCGGCGTTGATGAGGATGGCCTGCGCCTGACCGTTGGCCGCGTTGCGGTCGGTCAGCAGGCACGACGACGCCTTGACGAGGTTCGTCGTGGTGACCGCAGCGGCGGCGGCCGGCTCGTCGGCGGCGATCAGGGCGAGGTCGGGCTTGCCCGACGCCTTGACCCCACTGACGACGCCGCCGGCACGGATACCGGCGACGGCGGTGATGCCCCCGCCGATCGGGGTCAGCCCGGTGCGGTCCGCCGGCCCCCAGCCCGGGACGACGGCAGCTGTGGGCACGGCGCTCACGGGTACATCCCGATGGCGGTCAGGCCCGTGGTCTCCTCGAGACCGAGCAGCAGGTTCGCGTTCTGGATCGCCTGCCCGGCGGCGCCCTTGCCGAGGTTGTCGATCGCGGAGGTCACGGTGACCCGACCCGTGCGTGTATCGACGACCGCGCTCAGCTGACACCCGTTCGATCCGGCGAGCGCCTTGGTGTGCGGGAAGGTCCCGGGGGCCAGGACGTGCACGAACGGTTCGTGGTCATAGGCGGCGTGCAGGGCATCCTGAACATCACCCGCTGACGTGCCCTCGATGAGCGAGCCGTAGCCGGTGGCCAACAGGCCCCGGCTCATCGGCACCAGGTGGGGGGTGAAGCTGATGGCGCCGAGGCCGGCGGGCAGCCACTGCTCGATCTCTCCCGTGTGGCGGTGGGCCGGTGCGCCGTAGGTGACCAGGTCGCCGTGGACGTGGCTGAAGTGCAGGTGGTCCTTGGCCGCACGGCCGGCACCCGAGGTCCCACTCTTGGCATCGACGATGATGGTGCCCGGCTCGATCAGGGCGCCCAGCGGTGCCAGCCCCAGCAGGGTCGCCGTCGGATAGCACCCGGGGTTGGCCACGAGCGTCGCGCTACGGATCCGCTCCCGCAGGGTGACCCTCGCGCTGGCCGGATCCGTCGGGGTCCCGCTGGCGGGGACCGGCAGCTCCGGGAGGCCGTAGACCGTCGAGATGCCGGCGGCGTCATCTCCCGCGGCCAGGTCCGGCCGCGGGTGGGGTTGGTGGTACCAGGTGTCGAAACCCGCGGCGGACAGTCGGAACGCAGCGGACAGGTCGACGACCTTGGTCCCGGCGTCGTGCAGGATCGCGCCGAGTTCTAACGCCGGTCCGTGTGGGGTGGCGAGGAACACGAGGTCGAGCGCGGCGAGCTGGTCGGGATCGATCGCGTCGAAGGTGCGGTCCCCCGCCAGGTTGGGGAACAGGCCGGCGACCGGCTCACCCGCCTGGCCGTGCGCAGCTACCACCTCGATGTCGATGCCGGGGTGTGCCGTCAGCAGGCGTACGAGTTCGGCGCCTCCGTAGCCGGAGGCGCCGACGATGCCGGCTCGGTACGCCACCTGAGGTTCCTGTTCGCTGCGTCACGGGGTCGCGTCGCCGGCGGTGTCGGCCAGTGGGGCACCGGCGCCACGCCGTTGACGGGTCGGCCGCATCCTGCAGGATGGTGCAGGAAATTGCAAACTCGCTCGGTCGTCGAGCGTCGTCGATGGCGATGGTGGGAGGCGGGTCAGGTGGGCGGTGGCTTGCGGAGCTTCTTGATCTCACCGCGGCGCTTCTTGCTCTTGAGCCGCCGCTCCTTGGAACCCCGGGTCGGCCGCGTGCGACGTCGGGTCTTGGGCGGTGTGAGCGCTTCACCCACGATCGACTGGAACCGGGCGATGACGGCCTCGCGGTTGCGATGCTGACTCTTGTGCTCGGATCCGAACAGGATGAGGACGCCATCGGTCGTGAGGCGTGACGACAAGCGGTCCATCACCCGGTCGCGCTGGGTCGGGGTGAGGGCGCTGCTCGCGGAGACGTCCCAGCGCAGCTCCACCTTCGAGTCGGTGGTGTTGACGCTCTGCCCGCCAGGACCGCTGGACCGCGCCGCGCGCAGCTCGAGCTCCGCCTCCGGCACGGAGACGCCGCCCTGCAGCTTGATGGAACCCATGGCCCGAGGGTAGGCAGCCACGAGGCCGCCCACACACCAGGTCCCGGACGTCAGCCCTGCCCGTCCGCCGTCTCACCGACCGAACACGCGCCCACACGTGTTCCGGGCCGGCGGGGGTCAGCGCCGGAGGGTGGCCCCGATGGCGTCGGCTTCGTCCGCGACCGCGTTGATGACGGTCTCCGCGTCGTCATCGGTGAGCTGCCGTTCGGGGTCCTGCAGCCGCAGCCGGATCGCGACGCTGCGGCGGCCCTCCCCCAGCTGCTCGCTGCGGTACTCGTCGAAGAACCACATCTCGTCCAGCAGGTCACCGGCGCCGCGGCGCACCGCCGCCTCGATCGACGCGTAGGCAACGTCATCGGCGGCCAGCAGCGCGACGTCGATGTTCATCGCCGGGTGGCGGACCAGTGAGATGGAGCCGATCGGTGGATGGCCGCCCTCCGGGACGGCCAGCAGCAGCGGCTCCAGCAGCAGCTCGCCGACGAGGACCGGTTCGGGCAGATCCCGCTCGTCCGCCTCGCCCGGATGCAGCTGCCCGACGAGCCCGACCTCATGTCCGAACAGGTGCAGTGCCGCGGTCCGCCCCGGGTGCAGGCCCTCGCGCTCGACCGCGACCCGTTCCAGGCGCCAGTCCGCATCACCCGGCGGCGACAGGCGCTCGACGACCTCGTCGAGGACGCCCAGCACGTCATCGAGCGCCCACCGGTCGTCCTGATCCAACCATCCCGGCCCGATCCGCAGGCCCTGCGCCGCCAGCCCGATCGCCCGCGGTTGGACCGGCAATGCCGAACCGTCGGGCGCCCGCCACCGCCAGTCGCCCTCGACGGTCGCGTCGAGCACCGCCGCGACCGGGTCGTCGACGGGACGGAACAGCCGGCCGAACTCGACGAGCGCGATCCCGGGGCGCCCCTGACCGACGTTGCGACGGACCGCTTGCAGGAGCCCTTCGAACAGGGACGGCCGCATCGCGGAGGCGTCCTTGGCGAGCGGGTTGCTGAGCACCACGCGGCCGTTGGAGGGCGCCACGCCGACCATCGCACCACCGCCCACGAACGGGCGGGACACGGATTCGGAGAAGCCGGCAGCCAGCGCGATCGACCGGGCCTCGCGTTCGAGGCGTTGTTGCGGCGTCAGGCCCCCGATCTGCGTGATCGCCGGCAACGTGGCGGGGATGGCGTCGTAGCCGTGGAGGCGGGCCACCTCCTCCGCGATGTCGGCGGAGCGCGTCAGGTCGCCGCGCCACGACGGCGCGGTGACCGCGAGGTGGTCGGGATCCACCCCGGTGACCTCGCAGCCACTGCGCTGCAGGAGCGCGGCCTGTGCATCGGTGTCCAGGTCCAACGCCAGCAGGCGCGCGATCCGGCTGGTGTCGACGGTCACGGGCGTCTGCGCGGCCCAGGCCGGCGTCGACCCCCCGGCCACGGCGTCCGATCCGGTCGGGGTGCCGCCGGACAGGCGTGCCAGCAGGTCCGCAGCGCGTGCGACCGCCCGGTCCGCGCCCTGCGGATCGACCCGCCGTTCGAAGCGCTTGCTGGCCTCGCTCTCGAGCCCCAGCCGCCGCGAGGTCCGGCGGATCCGTGCCGGATCCCAGACCGCACCCTCGAGCAGCACCCGGGTCGTCGCCCGGGTCACCTCGGTGTCGAGTCCGCCCATCACGCCCGCGAGGCTGACGGGACGCTCCGCGTCATCGATGACGAGGTCGCCATCGACGAGGTCGCGCACCTGGTCGTCGAGCGTGGTCAGCTGCTCGCCGCCCTGCGATCCACGGACCACCAGCGACGGCCCCCGCAGCCGGTCCAGGTCGAAGGCGTGGAGTGGCTGGCCGAGCTCGAGCATGACGTAGTTGGTGATGTCGACGACCACATCGATCGATCGCACCCCGCACTGCGCCAGACGCTGCGCGAGCCACGGTGGGGACGGTTGGACGGTGACGTCATCGACGCTCCAGGTGACGAACCGCACGCAGCCGTCGGTCTGGAGGTCGACGGGGATCGTCGGCCCCGCGAGCGGCGCAGGGATCTCCGGCGGGTTCCAGCGTGTGTCGAGGATGGCCGCGAGGTCGCGGGCGACACCGAGCACGCTGAGGTGGTCGCCGCGGTCCGGCTGGACCGCGACCTCGATGACGGGTTCGCCGAGCGGGAGCAGTTCGGTCAGCTCGGCGCCCAGCGGCGTGTCGTGGGGCAGCAGCAGGATGCCGTCGTGATCGTCGCCGAGCTGCAGCTCGCGGGCGGACGCCAGCATGCCGTTGGACACGACCCCCCGGATCTTGCGCTTCTCCATGGTCATGCCCGGGATCGACGACCCCGGGACCGCGTGGGCGACGACATCGCCGACGTCGAAATTGGCTGCCCCGCAGACGAGCTCGATCGATCCGTCGCCGCCGTCGCCGGTCACCTCGACCACCCGCAGTTTGTCCGCGTCGGGGTGGGCGGACCAGTCGAGCACCCGGGCGGTGCGCACCCCGGCGGTGCCGGCACCGGGGGTCGCGATCTCTTCGACCTCCAGGCCGTGCAGGCTCATCACATCGGCGAGTTCGGCGACCGGGAGGTCGACGTCCACCAGGGAACGCAACCAGGAGAGCGGCAACTTCACGACAGGTCCTTCACGGTGACTCGCAGGTGCAACGGGGGTCGCAGGGGCGACCGGCGGGACGGCCCGGCAGCCATCGGTCCGGCAGCCATCGGTCCGGCAGCCATCAGAAGTGGGCGAGGAAGCGGGCGTCGGCCTCGAAGAACTCACGGATGTCGGTGACGCCGTAGCGCAGCATCGCGACCCGTTCGATCCCGATCCCGAACGCGAACCCGGCGTAACGGTCCGGATCGATCCCGGACATCGACAGGACGTTGGGATCGACCATCCCGGAGCCGAGGATCTCCAGCCAGCCGTGGTTGCCGCCCGGGCCATCGAACGAGACGTCCACCTCGGCCGACGGTTCGGTGAACGGGAAGTGCGACGGCCGCAGGCGGATCTGTCGATCCGCCCCGAACAGGGCACGGGAGAACGCGAGCAGGGTCCCGCGCAGATCCCCCATGGTGATGTCCTCCCCGATCACCAGCCCCTCGACCTGGCTGAACACCGGCGAGTGGGTCGCATCGACCGCGTCGGCCCGGTAGGTCCGCCCCGGACACACGACGGCGATCGGTGGGTCCTGCACGGCCATGACCCGCGCCTGCACCGGCGAGGTGTGGGTCCGCAGGACCACGTCGTCGAACCCGGCGACGTAGATCGTGTCCATCTCCTGCCGGGACGGGTGATCGGGTTCGATGTTGAGCAGATCGAAGTTGAACAGACCCCCTTCGGCTTCGGGACCCTCGGCGACCCGGTAGCCCATCCCGATGAACACCTCGAGCATCTCGTGTTCGACCTGGGTCAACAGGCTCGGACGACCCCGCGGGCGATGCCGAGGGGGCAGCGTCAGATCCAGGCGCTCCGCCTCCAGCCGTTCTGCCAGCGCGGCACTGGCCAGCTGCTCCTCGCGCTGCTGGTAGGCCGCATCGAACGCGGCACGGAAGCTGTTGAGGGCCTGCCCCCGCTCCTTGCGCCCGTCGGGGGTCAGCTCCCGCATGCCCTTCTGCAGCTCGGCGAGCGTCGAACGCTTCCCGGTGAACCGCACGCGGACCTCGTTGAGCGCCGCCGTGTCCTGCGCGGCGGCGATCGCCTCCAGAGCCTGCGCCTCCAGCGTCACGATCTGGCCGACGGCATCCTCGGGTGCGTCAGTCACGGGCAACCTCCAGCAGCAGGGACAACATCCGGCGGAACGCCGCGGCGCCGGACATCGGGCGATGGCGGCGTGTCACGGCAGCAACAGACTGCAGCGTAGACGCCCGGCCGGTACGCCCACCACGCGCCGCCCACCACGCGCCGCCCGCCACACGCCACCACCGTGCCGTCCACGAGGCGCCGCCCACGGGGTGCCGTCCGTCGGGCCAGCCGACGTCAGTCGACCCGCCGCGGGAGCTCGACGTGCACCGTGGTGCCGACCGCGACATCCGGGTCGAACCAGATGCGACCACCGTGCGCCTCGACCAACCCCTTCGTGAGGAACAACCCGAGCCCCGTTCCGGCCCGGGCGGCACTGCGACCGCGGCCGAACTTGCGGAACAGCCGGGCGCTGGTGGCGGGATCGACCCCGGGCCCCTGGTCGGCCATGCTGATGCGGACCTGCTCGACACCCGGAGACACGGTGATCCGGACGGGCGTGCCGGGCGCGTGCTGGATCGCGTTGTCGACCAGGTTGGTCAGCACCTGTTCGAGCTTGTCGCGATCCGCGGAGATCGAACGGAACCCGGGATCGTCGGGTGCCGGATCGGGGCTCCCACCGTCAGCGGTCGCGGCGGTCCCCGGCTCGACCACGACGTCGATCTGCGGCTCGGAGCTCCGCACGCGCGCCTTGTCCGCCACCGACGCGGCCAACGCCGCCACATCGACCACGGACCGCTTGAGCTTCACCCGGCCGGCATCGATCCGGGAGACCTCGAGCAGATCGGTCAGGAGCCGGGTCACGCGATCGGCATCCTGTTCGATGGTGGCCAGCATCGTGCGCTTCTGCTCATCGGAGAAGCGGTCCCACCGCGACAGCAGGGTCCGCGTGAACCCCTTCACACTGGTCAGTGGTGAGCGGATCTCGTGTGCGACGGTGGCCACCACGTCGCCCTGGAGCCGGACCGCCGAGTCACGACGGGCCGCGTTCCGCAGCGTGAGGACCAGGTCGCCGTCCGACCACATCCCCTCCAGCGCCAGTGGTCGTGGGGTGCCCGCCGTCTGCAGGTGGACGAGGTGTTCGGCGTAACGGACACCGACCTCGGGCGGCTGCGTCGGCAGGTGCAACGGTTGACCGGCGTCGTCCAGGAACCGCGCCGCCGCGTCCACCTCCCGGCCCACCGGCCAGGTGGCATCGGTGCGGTCCGCCGACCCACTGCTGAGCAGCAGCGCGCGGGCCCTGGCGTTGCAGGCGCTGATCCGTCCGTCACGGACGATCAGCACACCGTGCGGGAGCCGCTCGAGCAGAGCGGACCCCGGCCCCATCGCATCGCCGTCCATCAGCCCGGCGACCGTGTCGAGCGTGCCGTGAGGTAGATCGCGATGGCCGCGGCGGCGGCGACGTTGAACGATTCGGCCCGACCGTGGATCGGGATGGACACCAGGCCGTCGAGCAGTGCGGCGTGATCGGTGGGCAGGCCGTGCGCCTCGTTGCCGAGGACCAGCGCCACCGGTGGCCGGTGGCGTTCGAGGTCGTCGATGGTCGAGGTTCCGGCGCCCGCCAGGCCGTAGACCGCCTGGTCAGCCGCCCGGCACCGCTCCACCACGGCAGCCAACGGCACGTCGACGGCCAGCGGCAGGTGGTAGGTCGATCCGGCGGCGGCGCGCACCGCCTTCGGTCCGAAGACGTCGACACTGCCCTCGGTCAGCACCACCCCCGCGGCGCCGGCCGCGTCCGCGGTCCGCACGATCGTGCCGGCGTTGCCCGGGTCGGACACCGCATCGAGCACGACCAACAGGCCGCGCCCGACGACCGCTGTGAGGTCGCTGGTCCGTGAGGTGGCGACCGCGACGACCCCCTGCGAGGTCCGCACATCCGAGAGGCGTTCGAGCACGTGCGGGCTGACCTGGGTGATCGGCACGTCGGGCGCGACGACCGCATCCGTGAGCAACGCCGCCAGACCGTCAGCGGTCCCGAGGACCTCCTGCACGACCCCGGCGGCCAACGCCGACGTGACGGCGTTGGGTGCATCGATCAGGTGGCGGCCCTGCGTCCGGCGGTCACGCCGGCGGGCGAGCGCCGCGAGCTCCCGGACCCGCGGGTTGCGGGTCGAGGTGAGCTCGTCGGGCGCCAGGTCGCTCAGGCCGCGTCCGTCTCCAGCGCGCCCTTGGCCGCCGTGACGAGCGCCGCGAACGCTGCCGGTTCGTGGACCGCCAGGTCCGCGAGCACCTTGCGGTCGACCTCGATCTCCGCGAGCTTCAGCCCGTGCATGAAACGGCTGTAGCTCAGCCCCTCCTGCCGGGCCCCGGCGTTGATCCGCGCGATCCACAGGCGACGCATGTCGCCCTTGCGGCTGCGACGGTCGCGGTAGGCGTACCGCTCGGCGTGGTAGACGGCCTCCTTGGCCACCTTGAACCGGCGGCTGCGCGCACCACGGAACCCCTTCGCACGGTCCATGACCGCCTTGTGACTCTTCTTGGCGTGAACGCCACCCTTGACTCGTGCCATGACGACTGCCTCCTCGGGAGGTCATACGGACGCCGGCCGCGCTTCACGACGGCGGCGCCAACAGATATTCGGACCGGCAGCTACTGGTTGAGCAGCCGCTTGATGCGCTTGGCATCGGCGCCGGTGATCTCCTTCTCACCGGCGAGCCGGCGCTTGCGGCTCGCACCCTTGTGTTCCAGCAGGTGCTTGCGGTTCTTCTGCGCGGTCATGACCTTGCCGTTGCGCGTGACGCGGAACCGCTTCTTGGTGCCACTGTGGGTCTTCTGCTTGGGCATATCGGGGCCTTCCTGGCATGCGGAGGTGTCGGGCGCCGCTGGCGCCGTGTGGTTCGAACGCGAAGGGCTCAGGCGTTGGTCGCGTCGGTGGGCTCGTCGGCAGCTGACTCGGCGCCGTCGCCCTCCTTCGAGGCCTTCTGCTTGATCGGCGCCAGCACCATGACCATGTTGCGGCCGTCGACCTTCGGCGTGGCCTCGACCGTGGCGAGTTCGGACATGTCCTCGGCGAGGCGGTCCAGCAGCTTCAGCCCGAGTTCCGTGTGGCTCATCTCACGACCGCGGAACATGATCGATGCCCGGACCTTCGCGCCGTCCTTGAGGAAGCGCCGGACGTGACTGGACTTGGTGCCGTAGTCGTTGTCCGAGATCTTCGGCCGCATCTTGATCTCCTTCACGGAGATCTGACTCTGTCGCTTGCGGGCATCCTTCTGTTTCTGTTCCTCCTCGTACTTGGCCTTGCCCCAGTCGAGGATGCGGCAGACCGGAGGGTCGGCCTGCGGCGCCACCTCCACGAGGTCGAGGTCCTGCTCGCGGGCCCGTCGCAGGGCCTGGGCGAGCGGCACGATGCCGACCTGTGTGCCGTCGGCGTCGACAAGTCGGACGCGTGGAACCTTGATGTCCGCGTTCAGGCGGCGCTGCTGATCGTCGATGCTGGTGCCTCCTCGAAGGGTCGTGCAGGACTCGTGCAGGGGTCGGATCTCAGAACGGATGTCCGGCCGGATGTCCGGCCGGGGAGACGGTCGCTCCGGCCGACTGCCAGCAGGCGCTGACCGGCCGAGCGCACATAGGAACGGCGACCACACGGGGCGGTCGCCGGGACGGGGCAGCTCACGCGTACGACAGCCAGCCACGATGGTGGCGCGCTGACAAGGGGCGGTGATGCTGACCCGGGGAGGCGGACCTGCCGGGTGGGCGCCGGTCAGACGCCTCTTCGGTTCGATTGTCCGCGCAGCCTACCACGCGCCTCAGCCGGGCGTCCACGCACCCGGTCGGACCTGCAGCGCCATCCGCAGCGTCCCCGGATCAGCTCCCCGCGAGCTTCAGCTCCCCGGGGTCCACAGGCGGGAGGCCGCCCCACCGCCCGAGGGATCTGCGGACGGGGTCCCCGGTGCCTGACCTGGCGCCTGCGCCGGAGGTGCCTGGCCGGCGGGCGCTTCACCGGGAGCGGTCGGGGTCGAGCCCAGATCGTTGGGCTCGGCCTCGCCCTGCTGCGCGACCTCCTTCTCCGCTTCGACCTGGGCCATACGCAGCTTCGCGAGCACGTCATCGAGCTGCCGGGGCAGCTCGTCGTCGACCTGGCCGCGCAGCTGTTCGGTCACCGCGCCGACCACATCGAGCAGCAGGCGGCCGTCCTTGCGGCCGAGCTTGACCTGGGCGGCGTTGATCAGCGCGGAGGAGACCTCCGCGATGACCTGGTCCACGGGAGCGCCACGCAGCTGGCTGATGTAGGCGCGGACCTCCTCTTCGGTCGGCTCGTCGCCGCCCTGCTGGCCGGACATCGCGGTGGGATCGGTGGGCACATCGCTCACGCGGTGCTCCTCAGAGGTGTGGGGTCAAGGTTGCCCGGCAGCCTACCGGTCGGGCGGGCCGGCCTCCCCGGCTCGCCTACGCTGCCGCTGACCTTCCCGCCCCCGACGACCACCGGATGTCCACGTGAAGACCTTCGACGGGCTGTTCAACGAACTCCAGGCCAAGGCCGAGACCCGCCCCGCTGGCTCCGGCACGGTCGCGGCCCTCGACGCCGGTGTCCATGCCATCGGCAAGAAGCTCGTCGAGGAGGCGGCGGAGTCGTGGATGGCCGCCGAACACGAATCCCCCGAGCGCGCCGCCGAGGAGCTCTCCCAACTGCTCTACCACGTCCAGGTGATGATGCTGGCGACCGGCCTGACGCTCGAAGACGTCTACGCTCACCTCTAACGCCCCCGGACCCTCCGCCGAGGCGCACCACCCGACCCGGCTCCCCGGACGACCAAGGACCTCACCGATGCTGCGCGTCGCCGTGCCCAACAAGGGCTCGCTCTCCGATCCCGCGACCGCGATGCTGCGTGAAGCCGGCTACCGGCAACGTCGCGACCACCGCGAGCTGGTGCTGATCGATCCCGACAGCGGCACCGAGTTCTTCTTCCTGCGTCCACGCGACATCGCCACCTACGTCGGTGCCGGCCAGTTGGAGCTCGGGATCACCGGCCGTGACCTGCTCCTCGACGCAGATGCGGAGGCCGACGAGATCCTGGCGCTCGACTTCGGCCACTCGACCTTCCGGTACGCCGCCGTCCCCGGCACCGCCCACTCGATCGCCGATTTCGCCGGGAAGCGGATCGCGACCTCCTACAGCGGGATCGTGGCCAAGGACCTGCAGCGGCACGACATCGAGGCGTCGGTGGTCCACCTCGACGGCGCGGTGGAGACCGCCGTGCGCCTGGGCGTCGCGGACATCATCGCGGACGTCGTGTCGACCGGCACCACGCTGCGCCAGGCCGGCCTGGAGATCGTCGGCGAGCCCATCCTGCAGTCGGAGGCGGTCCTGATCCGCCGGCCCGGTGCCGCGCCATCCGACGAGGTCGATCACCTCCTGCGCCGCATCAACGGGGTGATCATCGCCCGGCAGTACGTCATGATCGACTACGACATCCGCACCGAGCTCCTGGACGAGGCCGCGGCACTGACCCCCGGCATCGAATCACCGACGATCAGTCCGCTGCAGGACACCGAGTGGGTCGCGGTCCGCGCGATGGTCACCCGCAAGGACACCCACCGGATCATGGACGAGCTGTGGACCCTCGGGGCGAAGGGCATCCTCGTCACCGACATCCTGGCCTGCCGCCTGTAGCGATCCACCGACCGGTCCGTCGCCCGCCGCGCTGCCACGACCGGACCGACACCAAGGACCACGACCACGACCACGACCAGCGCCGGGGGGCGCCAACGTCGAGTCAGCCTGGCCGGACCTGGCACCGTGACCGGCCGGGGAAGTCCGCCTCGGGCGACGCGACGAACCGGACCCGGCGGGTGGCGCGTGTCACGGCCACGTACAGCTGGTGCGTGCCGACCTCGTCCTCCGCGACGATCCGGTCCGGCGCCACGATGACCACGTCGTCGAACTCGAGTCCCTTCGCGGTCCGCGGGTGCAGGATGCGGATGCGGTCCGGATCGAACGCCTCCTCATCACCGGCGAACGCCTCGGTCAGTCCCGGCAGCTCCGAGGTGGGCGCGATCACGGCCAGGGTGCCGTCCTCCGCGGCCAGGGTGTCGCGGACGAGGGCGATGACGGTCGCGGTCGTGTCGTCGGTGGTCAGGACCTCGGGCGTGTCCCCGCCGCTGCGCACGCTCGTGGGCGTGTCGTCGGGGTCGTGCCCGGCGGCGGCCAGGACATCCCGGGCGACGTCGACGATCTCCGCGGGGGTGCGGTAGTTGATCGTGAGCCGTTCGATGGCGACCCGCCGCCGCCCGATCAGGCCGGCGATGGCCTCCCAGGTCGACGGTTCGCTGACCCGACTGCGCTGCGCCAGGTCGCCCACCACGGTCCAGGAGGCGTAGGGTCCGCGCCGCGCGACCGCCCGCCACTGCATCGGCGTGAGGTCCTGCGCCTCGTCGACGACGACGTGCGCGAAGTCCCGGTAGCCGTCTGCCTCGATGTCGACGCGCATCGGTCCGTCATCGCCGGGGTCACCGGTGACCCGGAGCCCGGGGTCGTCGGTCCGGCGTGCCGCCTTCGGGTCGGGGCGGGTGCCGAGCAGCGCCGCGAGTTCGTCGAGCAGCGCCACGTCGTCGATGGTCCAGTCATCGGCCCGCTCCCAGGCTGCCGCGACCACGTCGATGGCCTCGGGCGACAGGATCCCGTCGGCGACCTCCGCTAGGTGCACCCGACCGGTGGCGAGCTCACGCAGCACGTCCTCGGCCCGCAGGTCGGGCCAGAAGCAGCGTCGCAGCATCGTGACCTCGGCCGCATCGTCCAGCGTCGCGTCGAACCCCGACCCGGCCCGTTCGTGCGGCGGGTCCTCCCCGGCGGCACGGTGGGCGGTGCGCCATGCCCGCCACAGTGCGGCGCGGAGGGACTCCTCGGCCCCGGCGGCACGCTCGTGGTAGCTGGCCCCGTGCCGGTCGGGGGCGACCCCGGCCAGCAGCCGCTCCCGGACCGGCGCGAGTTCGGCCGCCGTGACCCGTGCCGTGGTGCCGTCGAACGCGACGCGCGTCGACGATGGCAGGGGTGGCAGCACCCGCGGGAGCAGCGCGCGGCAGACCTCCACCATCTCGAGGCCGCCCTTGACGGCCGCGACGCTCGCGGTGTCCCACCCCTCGACCGTGGCCCCACGCGGAGCCAGCGAGCCGAGCGGACGTTGGACCGCGCGGTCCTCGCCGAGCGCCGGCAGGACGCGGGCCGTGTACTCGGTGAACGCCCGGGACGGCCCGACCACCAGCACCCCACGCCCCTCGAACCGGTCGCGGTCCTGGTAGAGCAGGTAGGCGACCCGGTGCAGCGCCACGACCGTCTTGCCGGTCCCCGGGCCGCCGGTCACGACCAGGGTGCCGGCGGCAGGGGTGCGCACGATCCGGTCCTGATCGGCCTGGATGGTCGCGACGATGTCGCGCATGGTGCTGGACCGCGACCGGGCGAGCGCCGCCAGCAGCGCGCCCTGGCCCGTGACGGCCTCCAGCCCGAGCCGCTCGGCGGCGTCGTGGTCGATCAGTTCGTCGTCGAGGTCGCGCAGCACCCGGCCCTTGGTGGTCAGGGTGCGGCGTCGTGCCACGCCGAGCGGCCGGGCCGCAGTGGCCTGGTAGAAGGCGGCCGCGGCCGGGGCACGCCAGTCCACGAGGATCACATCGCCGTCGTCGTCCACGACCGAGACGCGCCCGACGTGCAGCTGGTCGCCATCGGTGAGGTCCAGCCGGCCGAACGCCAGCGATTCCACGTCACCGAAGGTGTAGCGGGCCGACCGGGCCGCATGGTGGTGCGCCGTGACGTCCCGTTCGAACACCGCCTGGAAGGTGGACCCGGGACGGTCGGCGATGGTCGCGGCGAGCCGATCGTCGGCCTTGCGACGCAGGTCATCGACCCGGTCGTGGATCCGGGTGAGATGCTCCTGCTCGTCGTCCATGGCCGCCCGCTTGGCGCCCGCGGGTGGGGACGGCTGTGGAGCCGGTGCCGGGTCGGGCGTCACCGGTCCGGTCACAGGTCCTTGAGGACGCGTGCCATCTCGACGGCGGTGGCGGCCGCCTCTGCGCCCTTGTTGCCGAGCTTGCCGCCGGCACGCTCCACCGCCTGCTCCCAGGTGTCGGTCGTCAGGACCCCGAACGCGACCGGGATGCCCGTGTCGAGCGCGACCGTCGAAGCGCCCGACGCGCACTCGCCGGCGACGTAGTCGAAGTGGGGGGTCGCTCCACGCACCACACAGCCGAGCGCGACGAGTGCGTCGACCGACCCGGAGTTGGCCAGGGCCTTGAGCGCGAGCGGGATCTCGAAGGCTCCCGGGACCCAGACCACCCGCAGGTCCTCGGGGGACGCGCCGTGCCGGGACAGGGCGTCGACCGCGCCCGACACCAACCGCTCCACCACGGCGTCGTTGAAGCGCCCGGCGACGATCCCGATCCGCAGACCTCCGGCGTCGAGCGACCCGGTCTGGGTGGTGCCGGTGGGGGTGCTGGGACTGCTCATCGGTGGTCCTTCCGGTCACGGGCGCCCGCCGCCTGCGCAGGGACCGGCGCGGGGTCACGTCGGGCAGGGTCGGTGGGCCGGGAGGCACCACGCCCGGGATCATCGTACGGCGGTGGGGCCATGGCCCCGCCCCGCGACGGCTTGACCACGGCGGGCGGTGCATCCGCACGCTGCCGGGCGATGTCGCCGACCCCCGAGGAGACGACCAGGTCCTCGCCGGTGAAGTCGTGGCCCATCCGCGCGCCCTTCGAGCGCAGGTAGTCCTCGTTGGAGGCGTTGGGCAGCACCTCGACCGGCACCCGCTCGACGATCGAGAGCCCGAAACCGTTGAGCGCCGCACGCTTGGCCGGGTTGTTGGTCAACAGGCGCAAGGTGGACAGGCCGAGGTCGGCCAGGATCATCGCACCGGTGCCGTAGTCACGTGCGTCGGCGGGCAACCCGAGCGCGAGGTTCGCATCGACGGTGTCCGCGCCGTTGTCCTGCAGTTCGTAGGCCTGCAGCTTGTGCAGCAGGCCGATCCCGCGCCCCTCGTGCCCTCGCAGGTAGACGATGACGCCGCGCCCCTCCTGGGCGATGCGGGCCATGGCGAGGTCCAACTGCGCCCCGCAGTCGCACCGCAGGGACCGGAACACATCGCCCGTCAGACATTCGGAGTGCATGCGCACCAGGACGTCCGCCTGACCCTCCGGGTCGCCGTAGAGCAGCGCGACCGATTCCTGGTCGTCGATCTCCGAGCGGTAGCCGACCACCGTCCAGTCGCCGTAGGGCGTCGGCAGCCTCGCGGTCGCGACCCGCTCGACCAGCCCCTCGCGTTCCAGCCGGTAGGCGACGAGGTCCGCGATGGTGATCATCAGCAGGCCGTGCTCCCCGGCGAAGGCGGCCAGGTCCGGCACCCGGGCCATGGTGCCGTCGGTGTTGATGACCTCGCAGATGACGCCGGCGGGCTGCCGGTCGGCCAGGCGTGCGAGGTCGACCGAGGCCTCGGTGTGCCCGGGCCGGCGCAGCACCCCGCCCGGGTGGTAGCGCAGCGGGAACACGTGGCCGGGCCGGGTGACGTCGGCGGGGGACGCATCGGGGTCGGCGAGCACCTGACAGGTCCGCGCCCGGTCCGCGGCGGAGATGCCGGTCGAGGTCCGCTCCGTCGCGTCCACGCTGACGGTGTAGGCGGTGCCCTTCGGGTCCTCGTTGCGGGCGACCATCATGGGGACCTCCAGGCGATCGAGGTCCTCCCCCAGCATGGGCACACACACCACACCACTGGTGTGCTTGATCATGAAGGCGAGGTTCTCCGGTGTGGCCGCATCGGCGGCCAGGACCAGATCACCCTCGTTCTCACGATCCTCGTCGTCGACGACGATGACCATGCCGCCGTCACGGATCACCGCGATGGCCTCGTCGATGCTCGCGAAGGGGGTCACCGGGACTCCTCGAGGTCGTGGACCGTGCGGGTTGCTGCGCTGCCGTCCGGGCCCTGGGCCATGGTCGACGGCGGCGTCGACGCGTACGGCGTGGCGATGCCCGCCTGCAGCAGCCGCTCAACGTACTTGGCGATGACGTCGACCTCGAGGTTGACGCGGTCCTGGGGTGCCATCCCGTGCAACGTGGTGACGTCCAGGGTGTGCGGGATCAGACCGATCCGCAGCACCCCGGCGTCGGTGATGTCGACGATCGTCAGGCTCACCCCCGACACGGTGATCGACCCCTTGGGCACGAGGTAGCGGGTCAGCCCGCGCGGCGCCTCGATCGACAGGAACACGGTGCCGGGTTGCTCGTCGCGGGCGACGACCCGTCCGACCGCGTCGACGTGCCCCTGGACGAGGTGGCCGCCGAAGCGGGTGTCGCCACGCATCGCCCGTTCGAGGTTGACGGTGGCCCCGACGGTCAGGTCACCCAACGCCGTCGCCCGCATCGTCTCCGCCATGAGGTCGGCGGTGAAGCCCTCGTCCGGCAGCGTCGTGATGGTCAGGCAGCAGCCGTCGACCGCGATCGAGTCGCCGATCGCCGCATCCTCGACGATGGTGGGAGCGTCGAGGTGGATCCGGGCGTGGTCGCCGTGGTGCTCGATGGCACGCACGGTGCCGACGGCTTCGATGATGCCGGTGAACATCGGGGCGTCTCCTCAGGGTCGGCGGTCGCGGACGAGGTGTGCGATCAGGTCCGGACCGGCACCTCCCACGCGTTCGAGCCGCCAGGCGGTCGCGGATGCCGGGTGGACGGCAGGGGTCACGACGGTACCCGCGCCGCCCCCACCGACGTGCAGCACGAGCCGGTCGACGAGGTCGGCGTCCAGCAACGCCTGCCCGAGGATGCGGCCCGGTTCGGCCAGCACGCTGGCGATCCCGGCGCGCGCGACCCGTTGCAGCGCACGGGCGAGGTCCACGCCGCCCGCGGGAGCACCGGCCACCACCTCGACGATGGCACCGGCGCGACGCAGGCCATCCCGGCGACCCGTCGGGGCCTGCCGGGTCGTGATCACCAACGCACCACGACCCACGACGGCGGCGTCCACCGGCAGGCGCAGCCGCCCATCCAGCACGATCGGACGCGGCTGGTGGCGGACCGGGTGGTCCCGATCATCCCGGACGGTCAGCTGGGGATCGTCGGTCAGGGCCGTGCCGGAACCGACGAGCACCCCATCGACCGCGGCCCGCCACCGGTGCACCGCACGACGCGCCGCCGGCCCCGTCACCCACCGCGCCCCTGCCGGCGCGTGCAGCTGCCCGTCCGGGGTCTGCGCGAGCTTGAGGGTCACGTGCGGGCGGTCGTGGTGCACGAGGGTCAGGAACCCCTCGAGCTGCTGCGCGACGGTCTCCCGGAACGGCCCGCCGGGTGGCAGCGGACCGACGACCTCGCAGCCCGCCGCGCGCAACCGCGCCGCGCCGCCGCCGGCGACCGGGTTGGGATCGGGATGGCCGATGATGATGCGCCGAACCCCAGCGGCGAGCAGCGCATCGGCGCAGGGCGGCGTGCGCCCGTGGTGGGCGCAGGGTTCGAGGGTGACGTAGGCGGTCGCGCCCTCGGCGGTGCCGCCGGCCTCCGCGAGCGCCACGGCCTCCGCATGGGGACCCCCGACCGGTTGGGTCGCGCCCTCCCCCGCGATCCGGTCGCCCCGGACCAGCACACACCCGACCGCCGGGTTCGGGCTCGTGCGTGCGCGG
>JAWLFE010000049.1:7342-20757 GCA_041685735.1 Nitriliruptoraceae bacterium | reverse complement strand
TACAACGTATCGGGATGCGCGGCCATTCCCACCCGCCTCTGGTCGATCCCGCCCGCCTCTGGTCGATCCCGCCCGCCTCTGGTCGATCCCGCCCGCCTCCCCGCGCTTCGGTCCCGTCCTGCCGGTCGGCTAGGCTTCCCGCGTCCACCCCGTCGTCCCGGAGGCACCCCTCGATGCGTCGCGCGCTCGGCCTCACGTTCACCGTGCTGCTGGCCCTGACCCTGCTGGCCGGTCCCGCCGCCGCTGACGGTGCCGCGGAGCTCGCCGAGGCCGGGCTGGTGCTGGCCGTCGACGATGAACCCGTCGGCCCCGAGCCCATGGACCGGCTCGAGGAGGACAACCCGGCGCGTGAACTCGCCGGCTTCGAGAGCCGGGATGGCATCTTCGTCGATGCCGCCGCGTACCTCCTCGCGTTCGCGGGGCTGGTCGGTCTGGCCCTGCTGGTGGGGCTGTACTACCTGCTGGTCCACCGCCCCTCACGGGACCCCGACGGGTCCGCGTGACCACCGAGCCGGCCACACCGACCGACGGCCCGACGGGTCCGGACGAGCACGTCGGGGCGCCGCTGCTCGATGAGGACGTCGCGGTGCGAACCGCCAGCCTGGTCGCGGCGCGCCGCCGGACCTCGACCGACGAGGTCGCCGCGTTGCGCGCGGAGGTCGCCGCCGATCTGCCCCGGATCGACGCCGCCGCGCGGGCGTGGACCGGGCTCGGCGCCGATCTGCCACCGACGACGGCCACCGTGGTCGGTCGCTCCGGCTGGGTGCGGGCTAACCTGACCGCCATCCGGGGGACCTTCGAGCCGCTGCGCGAACGTCTCGAGAAGCGCCCCGGCGCGGCCAGGATCATGGGGGCGCAGGTCGGGGTCCTGTTCGGCCTGCTGTCGACCAAGGTCCTCGGCCAGTACATCCTGCCGCTCGGTGGCCCCGGTGGTGGCCAGCTGGTGATCGTCGGCCCGAACGTGCTGGACCTCGCCGACAAGCACGGCCCGCTGGCAACCGACGTCCGTCGTGCGATCCTGTTGCACGAGGTCACGCACCGCCTGCAGTTCGACGGTGCTCCCTGGCTCGAGGGCCACCTCCGCGGGCTCGTCGATCGCTACCTCGAACATGCGGAGGTCGACGCCTCGACGTTGAAGGACGCCGCGGCGCGCCTGCCGGACATGATCGCCGAAGCGCGCGCGTCCGGTTCGATCCAGCCGCTGCTCGGCGCGGTTCTCACGCCCGAACAGCAGGAGGTCATCGACGAAGCCCAGGGCCTGATGAGCCTGCTGGAGGGGCACGGCAACGCCGCGATGTACGCCGCCGCGCCGTCCGACCTGATCGTCGAGCCGGACGCCGTTCGCGATGCGATCGCCTCCCGCCGCAACGACCTGACCACCAAGGTGCTCACGGCGGTCGCCGGGCTCGAGATGAAGCGGCGCCAGTACCGCGATGGCGAGGCCTTCGTCCGTGGGGTCATCGACCTCGCCGGCATGGACGGGGTCAACCGCGCGTTCGCGTCGGCCGCGAACCTCCCGAGCGTCGATGAGGTCGCCGATCCGGCCGCCTGGCTCGACCGCGTCCGGGCGGCCTGATCCCATGGAGATCCCGCCGGGGCCCCTACCGGCGGGCCAGGGACGGTCCGCACTGATCGACGAGGTCACGCGGGTGTTGCGGGTGGTCGCCCGGGATGCTGCGGTCGTGCTGGCCTGCTCGGGCGGACCGGACTCCACCGCGCTCGCGCACCTGGCCGCGGAAGCGCGACCGGACCTCGACCTGCGCCTGGTCCACGTCCGCCACGGCCTGCGTGACGATGTCCTCGACGTCGACGTCGTCACCACGCACGCCGACTGGCTGGACCTGCCGTTGGTCATCAGCGACGTCGAGGTCGAACCCGACGGTCGTGGGCTGGAGGCCGCGGCCCGGGATGCGCGGTACGGCGCGCTGCGGGACGCGGCCCGGACGTGTGGTGCGTCGACGATCCTCGTCGGTCACACCGCGGACGATCAGGCCGAGACGGTCCTGCTGCGGCTGGCACGCGGCACGGGTATCGACGGGCTGGCGGCGATGCAGCCGGTCCGCGACGACCTCATCCGCCCGCTCCTGCGGTTGCGTCGGGAGGACGTGCACCGGTTCGTGGATCTCGAGGGTCTGCCGGTCGTCCAGGATCCGACGAACCGCGACCCGCAGATCCGCCGGGCGATCGTGCGCCACGAGCTGTTGCCCGTGCTGGCGCGGGTGGCACCCGACCCGGTCGGCAGCCTGGCCCGGCTGGCGGACCTGGCGCGTGCGGACGCCGCAGCGCTGGATGCCGCTGCGGCTGACACCCTGGCGGAGGTCGTCCGGGTCGGGCCGGTCCGTGCCATCGCCGATCGACGTCTGGGTCGGCCGGGTGATGGCCTCGCCGCGTCGGCCCTTGCCCGCCGGGTCGTGCGACACGTGCTCGCGGAGTTCGGTGCCGAACCGCCCGATGCGGCGACCGTGTCCCGTGTCCTGGCCCTCCCCGACGGGTCGGCCGCATCCCTGCCAGGCCCGGTCGAGGTCACCTCCGCGGGTGGCTGGCGGGCGTTCGCGCCGCGGCGACTCCCGCGCAGCGACGCGACCGAGGTCGCGAACAGCGGGCCGACGACGTGGCCGCCCGCGGGGATCGTGATCGACCGCATCGGTCCGGACGACCTCGCCGACGACACCCCGCTCGTGCACCAGGCGGCCTTCCCGCTGCCCGGGGTGTGGACGCCCCCACCTCCGGATCGGCACCCGGCCGTCCGGCCTCCGGGTGCCCGCGTCGAGTGGCTGGTGCTGGCGCTCCCCGCCGACACGGGGGTGCTCACCGTCCGGCATCGCGCGCCCGGTGACCAGGTCCGCACGGCCGGTGGCACCCGCAACCTCCAGGACGTGCTGGTGGACGCGGGGGTGCCGCGTGCCGTGCGGGAGATCTGGCCGGTCGTGGTCGACGGCGACGACCGCGTCGTCTGGAGTCCCGGCTACGCCGCCGATGACGGGGTGGTGCGTGCGGGACGTCTGGGGCCGGCCACACAGCTGCGCCTCGTCGCGCACCCGCCCGCCACGGGCCACCTCGACGTTGTCGATTAGGCTCCCGACCCTGCCCTCATCACCCAGCCCGAGGCCTGCCCGTCATGTCAGATCTGGCGCACATCCCCGCCGCCTTCCGGGACGACATCGACGACGTGCTGCTCTCCGCGCAGCAGATCGCTGACCGCCTGAGCGAGCTGGCCGCCGAGGTCGACCGTGACTACGCGGGGCGGGAACTCCTGATCGTCGGGGTGCTCAAGGGCGCGATCTTCGTGATGTCGGACCTCGCGCGACGGCTGCAGGTTCCGGCGTCGATGGACTTCATGGCCGTGTCGTCGTACGGCTCAGCGACCACCTCGTCGGGCACGGTGCGGATCCTGAAGGACCTCGACACCGATATCGAGGGGCAGGACGTGCTGCTCGTCGAGGACATCGTCGATTCCGGCCTGACGCTCGACTACCTGTTCAAGAACCTGCGCTCGCGCAAGCCCGCCAGCCTCGAGGTCCTGTCGCTGTTGACCAAGCCCAGTCGCCGGGAGGTCGATCTGCCGCTGCGCTACGTCGGCTTCGAGATCCCGGACGTGTTCGTCGTCGGCTACGGCCTGGACTTCGCGGAGCGCTACCGGGGCCTGGCCGACATCGTCAGCCTGAAGCCGGGCGTCTACGCCTCCTGACCGCATCCGGCTCGGCGACCGCGCGCCCTGCGCCGCGCCAGCCGGGAGAGCGAACCCTCGTCGGTGGTAGCATCGAACCCTTATCGCGCCATCTCTCCGGGGTTGTGCGCAGACCCCGGCCGTCAGGTGAGGCATCGTGAAACCCGGCCAGAAGCCCGGCAACATGTTCGGCAGGAACTCCGGCAAGAACGCCGGCCAGGACGGCGATGAGAAGCCGGCCCAGCGACTCCTGCGTGGCCCGCTCCCGTGGATCCTGGCGCTGGCGGCCGCCCTGTGGCTGGGCATCAGCTTCGTCCAGGCTGCCGCCGCACCCGCCGAACTGACCTGGTCACAGTTCCAGGAGGCGGTCGAGGACGGCGAACTGCGGGGCCAGGACCTCGAGACCACGATCGGCAACCGGTCGGACACGATCGAGGGCACCCGGCAGTCGTCGAGCGGATCTGTGCCGTTCACCACGACCTACAACCCGGACATCAACGCCGACGCCCTGGCCTCCTGGATCGATCGGGGGCTGATCGGGTCGGTCGAGTTCGATGCTGAGCAGTCCGGCACGCTCACGACCCTGTTGATCACCGTCCTGCCGTTCCTGTTGATCCTGGTCGTGTTCTTCCTGCTGATGCAGAACATGCAGGGTGGGGGCGGCCGGGTCATGCAGTTCGGCAAGTCCAAGGCCAAGCAGGTCTCCAAGGATGCCCCCAAGGTCACCTTCGGGGACGTCGCGGGCGCGGATTCGGCGATCGAGGAACTGCGCGAGATCAAGGAGTTCCTGGAGAGCCCCGAGAAGTTCCAGACCATGGGCGCCAAGATCCCCAAGGGTGTGCTGCTGTTCGGGCCCCCCGGGACGGGGAAGACCCTGCTGGCCCGCGCGGTCGCCGGCGAGGCCGGTGTGCCGTTCTTCTCGATCTCCGGGTCCGACTTCGTCGAGATGTTCGTCGGGGTCGGGGCCAGCCGCGTCCGTGACCTGTTCGAGCAGGCCAAGGCCAACGCACCAGCCATCATCTTCGTCGACGAGATCGACGCGGTCGGCCGCCACCGTGGCGCAGGTATGGGCGGCGGTCACGACGAACGTGAGCAGACCCTCAACCAGTTGCTCGTCGAGATGGATGGCTTCGACCCGCGCACGACCGTGATCCTGATCGCGGCGACCAACCGCCCGGACATCCTCGACCCGGCCCTGTTGCGTCCGGGACGTTTCGACCGCCAGATCGTCATCGACCGGCCGGATCTCATCGGCCGGCAGCAGATCCTGGAGGTCCACGGACGTGGCAAGCCGCTCGGTGACGATGTCGACCTGTCGGTCCTGGCGCGGCAGACCCCGGGCTTCACCGGGGCGGACCTCGCGAACCTGTTCAACGAGGGTGCGCTGCTCGCCGCCCGGTTCGGAAAGAAGGAGATCGGCGCCTCCGAACTCGCCGAGGCGATCGACCGCGTCATCGCCGGACCTGAACGCCGGACCCGCCTGATGAGCGAGCGCGAGCGCACGATCACCGCCTACCACGAGGCCGGACACGCCATCGTCGGTCACGCCCTGCCGCACGCCGACCCGATCCACAAGATCACCATCATCCCGCGCGGCCGTGCGGGTGGTTTCACGATGGCCCTGCCCACCGAGGACCGCGCCTACCAGACCCGGGCGGAGCTGATGGACAAGCTCGCGATGATGCTCGGTGGTCGCGTCGCCGAATCCATCAAGATCGGCGACATCACGACGGGCGCCTCCAACGACATCGAGAAGGCCACGTCGCTCGCCCGCGAGATGATCACCGCCTACGGCATGAGCCCGCGTCTGGGCCCGATCAAGCTGGGGCAGTCGGAGTCGCAGCCCTTCCTCGGCCGCGACTTCGGCCACGAGCCCGACTACTCCGGGCAGGTCGCCTACCAGATCGACGAAGAGGTCCGCCAGTTGCTCGACGAGGCACACGACGAAGCCCTCGAGGTCCTGGTCGAGAACGACGACGTCCTGGAGACCCTCGCGCAGGCCCTGCTCGAGCACGAGACCGTCGAGGGTGAACGCCTCGACGAGATCCTCACCCCGACACGTGAGCGGCGCAGCCGCGCGCTGGAACCGGTGGCCGACGATCCGGCCAACGTGATCCGCGCGCTTCGCCGCATCGCGACCACCACCGGGCACAGCGGCAACGGGTCGAACGGACACAGCAACGGTCACACGGCGGAGCGGACGGGTGACCCGGCGGAATCGTCCAGCGACGGCACGGCACCGAAGTAACGGCGAGCGGGTCGCCACGACAGGGGTCGTTCCCGCCCGTCCCGGAGGTTCACCGTGACCGTGCACCCGATGCCGCAGCCCGACCGGGCCGACGAGCACCTCGATCTCGAACCGCTCCAGGAAGCGATGGCACGCGTGCGTCACATCACCGGCATCGAGCCCCGGGGCTCCTTCGACCACGACAAGATCGAGCGGGCCGTGCGGATGCTGCTCGAGGCGATCGGTGAGGACCCCGATCGGCCGGGGATCGCGGACACCCCTGCGCGGGTCGCCCGTGAGTACGACGAGATCTTCGCCGGGCTGCTCGTCGATCCCGTCGACGTCCTGTCGGTCACGTTCGACGAGGCCTACGACGAGATCGTCATGATGCGTGACATCCCGTTCCACTCGATGTGTGAGCACCACCTGGTGCCCTTCACCGGGAAGGCCCATGTGGCCTACCTACCGAACGCCGATGGCAAGGTCACGGGGTTGTCGAAGCTGGCGCGCGTCGTCGACGTCTGCGCGAAGCGTCCCGGCCTGCAGGAGCGCATGACCGCCATGATCGCTGACGCCATGGAGACCGCGCTCGAGCCCCGCGGTGTCATGGTCGTGGTCGAGGCACGTCACTTCTGCATGGAGATGCGCGGCATCCGCAAGCCGGGCGCGGAGACCGTGACCTCGACGGTCCGGGGGATCTTCCGAGACGACCCGTCGACCCGCGCTGAAGCGTTGACGCTGCTCCGTAGTCGGTGACACCGCCCGCCACGATCGGGTTCGTGCGTCCTTGAGGCCACGGGACGGGGAGTCGCCCAGGGGCCGCGTGTCCACGGGGTGTCGGTCGCCGGTCAGAGTCCCGCCTGGAGGGCGGGCTCGACCGCGCGGCGGGAACGTTGGACGCGTGCGACGATGCCCGGGTCGTGGTCGAGCGGAGCGATCACCTCGCCGGCCGTGGTGTCCCAGCGTCGGGCGACCTCGTCGGCGTCGTCGCCGGTCAGCACCGTGGCCGCCTGGACCGCGGCGCCGAGCGCCACCAGTTCCTCGGCCTTCGGGAGCAGCAACGCCCGTCCCGACGCCTGCCCGATGACCTTGCGCCAGGTGGACCCGCGTGCGCCCCCACCGAGCAGCACGATGGGGGCGTCGGCGGCCACCTCGGCGCCGGTGTCACGCATCGTGTCGAGCCCGCCGAGCAAGCCGGCGACGGCACCCTCGTAGGCGGCGCGCAGGATCTGTTCGGGGCTGGTGTCGTGGCGCAGGCCGAGGAAGGTGCCCGCGGCGAGCGGCAGATCGGGCGTGCGTTCCCCGTCGAGGTAGGGCAGCACGACGCAGTCGGTCGCGGCGGCGGCCGCATCGCGGTCGAGGCCCAACCACCCGGCGATCCGGTCGATCGCCAGGGTGCAGTTGAGCGTGCAGACGAGGGGCAGGTAGCCACCGTCGGCGTCCGCGAAGCCTGCCACGACACCGGAGGGATCGGTGGTCGGTGTCACGGACCGCACGTAGGCCGTCCCGGATGTCCCGAGGCTGATGACCGGCGTGCCCTCGGGCAGGCCCAGCCCGAGTGCCGCCGCCATGTTGTCCCCGGTCCCGGCACCGACCGGGATCCCTTCGCGCAGGCCCAGGTCCGTTGCGGCGCGCGCGGTCACGGTGCCGCCGGCCACGCCGGGACCGAGCACGGTGGGCAGCAGGTCGACGTCGAGCGCGACCTGGGGCAGGTCGAGCACGTCGTGGGCGTAGTCGCCGGTCGACGGCGACCACCATCCCGTGCCGGACGCGTCGCCGCGATCGGTCACGGCGTTGCCGGTCAGCCGCTCCGTCAGGTGGTCGTGGGGCAGGCGGATACCGGTGGCAGCGTCCACGACGTCGGGTTCGTGTGCGCGGAGCCATGCCAGGCTCGTCACCGTGAACGACGGCAACGGGACCGACCCCACCCGCTGTGCCCAGGCCGCGGGACCGCCGAGCGCGCTCAGCAGCTCCGGGACCACCTCCGCCGATCGGGTGTCGTTCCACAGCACCGCGGGGCGCAGTGGCCGCCCGTCCGGACCCTGTAGGACCAGGCCGTGCTGCTGGCCCCCGATGGCGAGTGCGTCGATGTCCGCCGCGCAGCCGGTTGCCGCCAGCGCGTCACGGAGGGCCTCCCACCACACGTCGGGGTGTGTCTCGCTGCGTCCGCCTCCGGTCGCGACCGTGTGGGACGCCCGGCCCGTGCCCACCACGGCACCGGTCGTCACGTCGATCACGAGCACCTTGGTCGACTGCGTCGAGCAGTCGATGCCGGCAACGAGCGTGGTGGCCATGCTGCTCCCTCTTCACGGCGGTCGCCGCCAGACTGGCACGGCTCGCGCGATGGATGCAACACGTCGATGCAGCAGGACCTGCCACGCGCCGGGGATGACACCCCGACCCCGTCGCCGCGCCCCCACGACCCGGGTCGTGCGGGTGTCGGGGCTAGGCTCACGCTCCGCCGACCCGAGGTCCCTGCCCCGCGTGCCCCCGCCCAACGCTGCTGTCACCGTCCGTACCATCGACGCGACGCACGCTCGTCGCGGCGGACCCGTCCGACTGTGCGTGGGCGGCCTGGACGACCCACGGCGTGTCGCCGAGACGCTGCCACGGGACCTCGAGGTCACGTGCGACGATCGGTCGCTCGTGCTGACGGGACCCCCCGGTGCCCTGGCCGCGGCCCTGGGCTCCGCCGTCGACCACACCCTGGCCGTGTCGGTGGAGCGCGCGGTCGACGCCTGGCTGGACGGACCGGCTGACCTGCCCCTCGGCGGTGGACACGTCCCCCTGCCCACCGCCACCCGCACGGTGATCCAAGGCGTGCTCAACGTCACGCCGGACTCGTTCTCCGACGGCGGCACCTTCTTGGGCGCCGACGGGGACCTGGCCCCCGCCATCGCGGCGGGACGCCAGATGGTCGCCGACGGCGCGGACATCATCGACGTCGGTGGGGAGTCCACACGTCCCGGCGCGGAACCCGTCAGCGAGGCGCTGGAACTCGCCCGCACGGTCCCGGTCGTCCGCGCGCTGGCCGAGCGGGGCGCCGTGGTCAGCATCGACACCACCAAGGCCGCCGTTGCGCGCGCCGCGGTCGAGGCCGGCGCCCTCATCGTCAACGACGTGTCCGCCGGTCGGATGGACCCCGACCTGTTGCCGACGGTCGCCGACCTCGGGGTCGCCTACGTGCTCATGCACATGCAGGGCACGCCCCGCACCATGCAGCACGACCCGAGCTACGACGACGTCGTCGCGGAGGTCTTCGAGCACCTGGCGGGTGGACTCCACCGGCTGCAGGCCGCCGGCGTCGATCCCGAACGGGTCGTGGTCGACCCGGGTATCGGGTTCGGCAAGACGCTCCAGCACAACCTGGTGCTGCTCCAGCGGGTGGGCGAACTGACCTCGCTCGGCCGGCCTGTGCTGGTCGGTGCCTCGCGGAAATCCTTCATCGGCCACATCACCGGCACCAGCGACCCGGCCGACCGGCTCGAGGGGTCCCTCGCAGCTGCGACACTCGCGGTCGCCGGCGGTGCCCGCATCGTGCGGGTGCACGACGTCGCGGCGACGGTCCGGTCCGTCGCCATCGCCGATGCCGTCCGGTCGGCAGGAGGTCGCTGATGGCCGGGGATCGCATCACCATCGTCGGGCTGCAGGCGTTCGGTCACCACGGCGTCCTCGCCCATGAGCGCGAGTTCGGGCAGCGGTTCGTCATCGACGTGACCCTCACCCTCGACCTGGCGCAGGCGGCGTCCTCCGACGACCTGACCGACACGGTCGACTACGGCGCGCTGTCCGCGGACATCCATGCCATCGTGGCGGGTGAGCCCGTCGATCTGATCGAGACGCTCGCCGGTCGGATCGCCGATCGGTGCCTGCAGGACCCGCGGGTCGCCGGGACCGAGGTGACCGTCCACAAACCGAACGCGCCGCTGCCCGTGGTCGCGGCCGAGGTCGCGGTCACGATCCGGCGGGCACGCCCGTGACACAGCCCGTCCACCTCGGCCTCGGAGCGAACGTCGGGGACCCCCTGGAGACCCTGACCGCGGCCGTCGAGGTCCTGCACGGCATCGATGGCTTCGCGGTGACCGACGTGTCCGGCGTCTACGAGACCCCGCCGTGGCCACCCCCCGACGATCCGCGGTCGGTGACCCAGGACCCGTACCTCAACCTGGTGGTGGCGGGGGTGACGACCCTGGAACCCGAGGAGCTTCTCCGCGAGACGCAGTTGGTCGAAGCGGCGTTCGGCCGCGATCGGACCACCGAGGTCCGATGGGGTCCGCGAACGCTCGACATCGACCTGCTCCTGATCGGTGACACCGTCCTGGACACCCCCGACCTGACCCTGCCGCATCCCCGGCTGGCCGAGCGCGCCTTCGTGCTCGTGCCGCTGCTGGAGGTCATGCCCGGAGGGACACTGCCGGATGGCCGTCGGCTCACACGCCTGCTCATGGACCTCGGACCGATCGAGGACATCGACCTGGTGATCCGCCTGGAGGATGTGCCCGGTGCGCGTGCGTCACGCCCCGAGGGCCCGACCGGCCCGCCCGCCACGTTCTCGCGTCCGGGGCTCGACGAGCAGGCGACCGAGCAGGGAGGACCGTCGGGGCCGACGTCGGGGCCGGCGTCGGGAACGGCGTCGTGAGGGACGTCGCGATCATCGGGCCGGGCCGGGTGGGCACGTTGCTGGCCGGGGCCGTCGCGCGGGCCGGCTTCCGGCTGGTGGCCGTCGGGGGAGGGACGCCAGATGCCCGCGACGGCTTGGCCCGGTCCGTGGCGGGATCCCGCCCGTGCCCGTCGTCGGCCGATGCCGCGCGCCGCGCCGACCTCGTGCTCATCTGCGTCCCGGATGACGCGCTGGAGGACGTCGCGACCGACCTCGCGGTCGCTGACGCCGTTGGCCCGGACCACCGGGTCGTCCACGTGGCCGGCTCGCGAGGGTGTGCACCGTTGCACCGTGTGTCGCTCACCGGCGCCCGCGTGGCGGCCTGTCACCCGGCGATGACGGTCCCGACCGGTGCCCGCGATCCGGAACTGCTGGTGGGGGTCGCCTGGGCCGTGACGGCGCCGACCCCAAACCTGGGTTGGGCGTCGGAACTGGTCACCGCCCTCGGAGGTGATCCGCACGTGGTGCCCGAGGACTCGCGGGCGCTGTACCACGCGGGGCTGGCCCTGGCGTCCAACGCGGTCGGTGCCGCGGTCGCGACAGCCCGCAGGCTCCTGCTGGCGGCACGGGTCGATGATCCCGGGGCCTTCCTCGCCCCGCTGATCGAGGCCAGCGTCGCCAACGTCCTGGCGGCCGGGGCGTCGGCGCTGACCGGACCGATCGTGCGTGGGGACGTCGGCACGGTCGCGGGACACCTCGAGGTCATCGATCGGGACACACCGGAGCTCGCGGAGGCCTACCGTGCGCTCGGCCTCGCGACGTTGTCCCCCATCCGTCCGATGTTGGACCCGTCCGTGGCCGGGTCGCTCCTGCGGCTCCTCGACGGCGGAACCGACCGACAGGCGGACTGACGGTGGAAGAGGTGAGCGGGATCGCGGCGCTGCGGGCCCACGTGGCCGCACGGCGTGCCAGCGGTCGGACCATCGGCCTGGTCCCCACCATGGGCGCGCTCCACGAGGGGCACCTGGAGCTGGTCCGGCGGTGTGCGGACCACGTCGACGACGTGGTCGTGAGCGTCTTCGTCAACCCGACCCAGTTCGAGCGGGCCGACGATCTGGCGGCGTATCCCCGCGACCCGGAGCGCGATGCGTCGCGGCTGCGTGCCCTTGGCGACGCGGCGCCGGCGGTGCTGTTCGCGCCGCCGGTCGACGAGGTCTACCCGACGCCCCCGCGGGTGACCGTCACGGTCCACGGCGGGCTGACCGAACGGCTCTGCGGCGCCTCGCGCCCAGGCCACTTCGACGCGGTGGCGACGGTCGTCACGAAGCTGCTCAACCTGGTCCAGCCCGATCTGGCGGCCTTCGGTCGCAAGGACCGCCAGCAACTGCAGGTCATCCGGCAGGTCGTCACGGACCTCAACCTGCCCGTCGCGCTACTGGGCGTGCCCACGGTGCGGGAACCGGACGGCGTGGCGATGTCCAGTCGGAACCGGCGACTGGACGCCGAGCAGCGCGGGCACGCCCGTGCCCTCTCGCGCGCGCTGGTCGCCGCGGTCGAGGTGGCCAGGGCCGCACGGTCCGCGGGCGGACCGATGGTCGTGGCGGAGCTGCGGGCGGCCGCAGCGCGGGTGATCGAGAGGGCCCCCGGGGTGGCGGTGGACTACCTCGACGTCGTCGAGCCCGACACCATGCAGCCCGGTGCGGACCAGGTCGCTGCCGACGCCCGGCTGGTCGTCGCGGTCGCTGCCGAGGTCGGTCCGGTGCGGCTGATCGACAACGTCGAGGTCGGTGACCACGACGACGAAGAGGCCCTGCTGCGCGCCGTCGCACCGACCTGAGGGACGTCCGGGTCGACCCGGAGGAGGACCGCCATGCTGCTCGCGATCGACGTCGGCAACTCGACCACGGTCGTGGGCGTGTTCGACGGGCCCGACCTGGTGGAGCACTGGCGGCTGTCCACGCTGCGCCGGCGGACCGCGGATGAGCTCGGGATGCTGGTGTCCGGCGTGATGGACCTGGCGGGGCTGGACCTCGAGGGCGACTGCAACGGGGTCGTGATCGGGTCGGTCGTGCCGGACGTCACCATGGCGCTGCGGGGGATGTGCGACCGGTACGTCCGAACCGCACCGGTCGTCGTGGAGCCCGGCGTGCGGACCGGGATCTCCCTGCGCCACGAGAACCCGCGGGACCTGGGTGCCGACCGGATCGCCAACGCCGTCGCCGCGCATGCGCTCTACGGCGGGCCGTCGATCGTGGTCGACTTCGGGACCGCGACGTCGTTCGACGCGGTCGACCGGGACGGGGCGTTCGTCGGGGGTGCGATCGCCCCGGGGATCTCCACCTCGTCCGAGGCGCTGGTCCAGCGGGCGGCACGCCTGCCGACGGTCGAACCCATCGCCCCACCATCACCGATCGGGCGCACCACCGTGACCGCCCTGCAGTCCGGGATCGTCTACGGCTTCGCGGGCCAGGTCGACGGCATCGTGACCCGGATCGTCGGTGAGCTGGGTCCGGGGGTGAGCGTGGTCGCGACCGGCGGACTGGCCGCCTCGGTCCTGGAGGCCTGCACGACGATCGACCACCACGACCCGTGGCTGACGCTCAAGGGCCTCCGGCTGATCTGGGAACGCAACCTCGACGTCTGATCGCCGCCGCTACCGTTGCTGTGCCCCGCCCACCGGACCGAACCCGTCCATCGGTCATCCCGGCCGTCCGACCCACCCGGTCGCCGGCCTGCCACCACCCCGCCCCCACTCCGCCGCCACCACCTCGAGGTAGCTGTCGTGCCCTCCGATCCGCCACCGGACACCGGTGCCGCACCTACCCCCGGCCCCGGGGACGACGCCTCGAAGCTCGCGGAGATCATCGAGGGCCGCCGGGCCAAGATCGGGCAGTTGCGTGCGGCCGGTGTGGAGCCCTACC
>JAWLFE010000049.1:0-7242 GCA_041685735.1 Nitriliruptoraceae bacterium | reverse complement strand
CCCCCGGCCCCGGGGACGACGCCTCGAAGCTCGCGGAGATCATCGAGGGCCGCCGGGCCAAGATCGGGCAGTTGCGTGCGGCCGGTGTGGAGCCCTACCCGGTGCGCTTCCGGCCGTCCCACACCGTGCCGGAGGTCCGCGCGGCCTACCCGGACGTCGAGGCCGGCACGGAGACGGGCGATGACGTCACCATCGCCGGCCGCCTGGTCGCCAAGCGCGAGATGGGCAAGCTGCGGTTCCTGGTGCTGCGCGAGGACGGCCAGGACATCCAGCTGTTCTGCCCGCTGGCCGCCCTGGACGACGACTCCCGGGCCCTGATGGACCTGCTGGACACTGGGGACTGGATCGGTGCCACGGGTGAGGTGATGGCCTCCAAGAAGGGCGAGCT
Source organism: Nitriliruptoraceae bacterium (assembly GCA_041685735.1). Taxonomy (GTDB): domain Bacteria; phylum Actinomycetota; class Nitriliruptoria; order Nitriliruptorales; family Nitriliruptoraceae; genus CSSed11-175R1. Next base: position 6,854 of record JAWLFE010000049.1, on the reverse strand, counting down.
GTCGGTGAAGCCGGCGACGCTGACCCTGCTGGCGAAGGGCCTGCGCCCGCTGCCCGACAAGTGGCACGGGCTGTCGGACACCGAAGCGCGGTTCCGCCAGCGCGAGGTCGATCTGGTCGTCAACGACGACGCCCGCAGGGTCTTCGAGGTGCGTTCGAAGGTGCTCTCGGCGCTGCGGGCCGAGATGGAGGCGCGCGGGTTCGTCGAGGTGGAGACGCCCATGCTCCACCCGATCCCGGGCGGGGCGACCGCCCGGCCGTTCGTGACGCACCACAACAGCCTGGACGTGGACCTGTACCTGCGCATCGCCCCGGAGCTGTACCTCAAGCGCCTGATCGCCGGCGGGATGCGGCGGGTGTTCGAGATCAACCGCAACTTCCGCAACGAAGGCATGAGCACCCGGCACAACCCCGAGTTCACGATGCTGGAGTCCTACGCGGCCTACGACGACTACCACGACGTCATGGAGCTGACCGAGGGACTGATCGAGCGGGCCGCCCGCGATGCGGTCGGGACGACCGACGTCAGCTACCAGGGTCGGCCCCTGTCGCTGGCTGGACCGTTCCGCCGCGCCACGATGTTGGAGCTCACGGCCGAGGCCACGGGACGAGCGGACCTGCGCTACGACCTCGACGTCGCTGACCTGCGGGCCCTGTGCGACACCCACGAGGTCCACTGGGAGGATGCCTGGGGCGGCGGCAAGCTCATCGTCGAGCTCTACGAGAAGCTCGTCGAGGGCGAGCTGTGGGACCCGACGTTCGTGATCGACCACCCGGTCGAGACCTCGCCGTTGGCGCGGGCCCACCGCAGCGACCCCCACGTCACCGAGCGGTTCGAGGTGATCGTCGCGGGCCGCGAGCTCGGCAACGCCTTCAGCGAGCTGATCGACCCGTCGGTCCAACGCGAGCGGTTCGAGGCGCAGGCCCGCGCCAAGGCCGCCGGGGACGCGGAGGCCATGGTGGTCGACGAGGCCTACCTGCGGGCGATGGAGCTCGGTATGCCACCGACCGGAGGGCTCGGGATCGGCGTCGACCGGCTGGTGATGTTCCTGGCCGACGTCAGCAACATCCGCGATGTGATCCTGTTCCCGACCCTGCGCCCCGAACAGGCCTGAGATGCGGGTCACGGTCTACACCTCATCGTCGGATGCCGTCGACGAGCGGTTCCGGACCGCGGCGGTCGACCTGGCGACGCGGCTGGCTGACCGTGGTGACGAGCTGATCTACGGTGGGACCGCCGTCGGGGTGATGGGGGTGTTGGCCGACGCGATGCGTGCCGCGGGCGGGCACGTCACCGGGGTGCTGCCGCAGCTGATGGCCGACCGTGGCCTGGCGGACAGCGACTGCGACGAGCTGCTGGTCACCGCCGACATGGCCGGGCGCAAGCAGCAGATGATCGGCCGCGCCGACGCGTTCGTCGCCCTGCCGGGTGGCTTCGGGACGCTCGAGGAGCTCTTCGAGGTGCTCACGCTCAGGCAGCTCGGGTACCACGACAAGCCGATCGTGCTGGTGGATGTGGACGGCTTCTTCCAGCCGCTGCTGGGCGTCTTCGAGGAGCTGTTCGCCAGCGGTTTCGCGGAGCGCGAGTACGCGGGGCTCTACCGGGTCGCCCCGGACATCGACGCGGTCATCGCGGCCCTGGATGCGCCGGGCGGCACGGCCGTGCCCCCGAAGCGGTTCTGAACGACCTGCGTCGGGGCGGCGCAGGTTCGCGGCGAGGGGGCACGGCAGATCGCGTGCACGCCCGGCGGCGGTGACCCACCCTGCGGGACGTGCGAGCGCCGCCACGCTGCTGCGCGGCGGCCGCTCGACGGATGGACGTAACCCGTGAACCGGGTGGGTTGCGGCCGATGGGAAGCCTGGTCGCGCCAGCCGGCCATCGCGGCAGGCGGTGAGCGAGCCGGCGACCCGTTCGGCCCCGAACCCGGGGGTACACGCGCAGATGCATGGGTTACGCTCGTAGCAGACGAACCGCGGCCTACGACGTAGGTCGTGAGGTCCGATCGACAGCGTCAACGGCGAGTCGACGACCCGGTCCACCTGAACGGCCGGGGAGCGCCGCCCACCACGCCGGAAAGATTCGCACATGTTCGAGAGGTTCACCGACCGGGCCCGTCGGGTGGTCGTCCTTGCCCAAGAAGAGGCACGGATGCTCAACCACAACTACATCGGGACCGAGCACATCCTGCTCGGCCTGATCCACGAGGGTGAGGGGGTCGCCGCCAAGGCCCTCGAATCGATGAACATCTCCCTCGAGGGCGTCCGCGAGCAGGTCACGGAGATCATCGGCCGTGGTCAGACCGCACCCGCCGGCCACATCCCGTTCACCCCGCGCGCCAAGAAGGTGCTCGAGTTGTCGCTGCGCGAAGCGCTGCAGCTCGGCCACAACTACATCGGGACCGAGCACATCCTGCTCGGCCTGATCCGCGAGGGCGAAGGCGTCGCCGCACAGGTGCTGCAGAAGCTCGGCGCGGACCTGAACAAGGTCCGCCAGCACGTGATCCAGTTGCTGTCGGGCTACTCCGGCGGCGAGCCGGGCAAGGCCGGTGCCGGGGTCGGCGAAGGCTCGGGGCAGGGCTCCCGCGAGGGCTCGACGATCCTGGACCAGTTCGGGACCAACCTCACCCAGGCCGCCCGTGACGGTGACCTCGATCCGGTCATCGGCCGCCAGCGCGAGATCGAACGCGTCATGCAGGTCCTGTCCCGCCGCACCAAGAACAACCCGGTCCTGATCGGTGAGCCGGGCGTCGGGAAGACGGCGGTCGTCGAGGGCCTCGCGCAGCGCGTGGTGGCCGGCGACGTGCCCGAGACCCTGCGCGACAAGCACCTCTACACCCTGGACCTCGGCGCCCTCGTGGCCGGGTCGCGCTACCGCGGTGACTTCGAGGAGCGCCTCAAGAAGGTCCTCAAGGAGATCACCACCCGCGGCGACATCATCCTGTTCATCGACGAGATCCACACCCTGGTCGGGGCCGGAGCGGCCGAGGGCGCGATAGACGCCGCCTCCATCCTGAAGCCGATGCTCGCTCGGGGTGAACTGCAGACCGTCGGCGCGACCACCCTCGACGAGTACCGCAAGCACCTGGAGAAGGACGCGGCCCTCGAACGCCGGTTCCAGCCGGTCAAGGTCGAGGAACCGACGATGGAGCACACCATCGAGATCCTCAAGGGTCTGCGTGACCGCTACGAAGCGCACCACCGGGTCACCATCACCGACGAGGCGCTGGTCGCGGCAGCAGAGCTCGCGGACCGCTACATCTCGGACCGTTACCTGCCGGACAAGGCCATCGACCTGATCGACGAGGCCGGATCGAGGTTGCGCATCCGGTCGATGACGACGCCGCCGGATCTCCAGGAACTGGACGGAGAGATCGAGGAGGCGCGTCAGGCCAAGGAGGACGCGATCGACGCGCAGGACTTCGAGCGTGCCGCGGGTCTGCGCGACCAGGAGAAGAAGCTCATCGAGCGGCGCTCCAACCGTGAAGACGTCTGGCGCTCGGAAGGCATGGACACCGTGCTGACCGTGGACGACGAGGTCATCGCCGAGGTGCTGTCCAACTGGACCGGCATCCCGGTGCTCAAGCTCACTCAGGAAGAGACCGAGAAGCTGCTGCACATGGAGGACGAGCTGCACAAGCGCGTCGTCGGGCAGGAGCAGTCGATCTCCGCGGTGTCCAAGGCGATCCGCAGGACGCGTGCGGGTCTCAAGGACCCCAAGCGCCCCGGTGGGTCGTTCATCTTCCTCGGCCCCTCCGGTGTCGGGAAGACCGAGCTCGCCAAGACGCTCGCCGAGTACCTGTTCGGTGACGAGGATTCCCTGATCCACCTCGACATGTCCGAGTACATGGAGAAGCACACGGTCAGCCGTCTGATCGGTTCGCCACCCGGGTACGTCGGCTACGACGAAGGTGGGCAGCTCACCGAGCAGGTGCGTCGCAAGCCGTTCTCGGTCGTGCTCTTCGACGAGGTCGAGAAGGCCCACCCGGACGTGTTCAACACGCTGCTGCAGATCCTGGAGGACGGTCGCCTGACCGACGCCCAGGGGCGCACGGTGGACTTCAAGAACACGATCCTGATCATGACGTCGAACCTCGGGACCAAGAACCTCACCGCCCCGGCGGTCGGGTTCGTCCAGGAGGACGACGACTCCATGTACGACAAGATGAAGCGGCAGGTCGACGAAGAGCTCAAGAAGCACTTCCGGCCCGAGTTCCTCAACCGGATCGACGACACCATCGTCTTCCACCCGCTCACGCGGGAGGAGGTCAAGGAGATCGTCGACATGATGCTCACCCGGGTCAAGAAGCAGCTGACGGTCAAGGGGCTCGAACTCGAGCTGACCGACAACCTCAAGGCGTGGTTGGCGGACAAGGGTTACGACCCGCAGCTCGGTGCGCGGCCGCTGCGCCGGACGATCCAGCGCGAGCTGGAGGACAAGATGTCCGAGCGGATCCTGGTCGGAGGCTTCGATCACGGCCAGCTGATCGTCGCCGACATCGACGAGGAGAACGACGAGGTCACCTTCCGCGCGGTCGACTCACCTGAAGCCCCCGACACCCCACCGGTCGAGTTGGCCGGCGGCGACCGGGGCGAGCACAACGACAACGGTGACAACGGCAACGACGAGTAGGTCGTCGGCTGCAGCATCACGAGCGAGCGGGGCGGATCCTTCCGGGGTCCGCCCCGCTCGCTCTGTCGATCGAGGGCGTCTGGCCGCAGGTGTTCGCTGCGCCTCACGCGTCGCCGGCATCAGTCCTGTGGCGGGACGTCCCAGTCGTGGACGTCCTTGCCCGCCTCGCGGGAGAGGATGTCGAGCGCCGCCGCCGCACCGTCACCGGCGGAGATGATGGCCTGGCTGCGTCGCGGGCGAACCAGGTGGCCGGCGGCGTAGAGCCCATCGACACTCGTGCGTCCATCCGCATCGACGGCCAGGGCATCGTCGCGCTCGTCGGCGCCCAGTGCCTCGGCGAAGCTGCTCGCGGCCATCCCGCCGGCCAGGATCAGGTGGTCGACGACCTCCTCGCCGTCCTCGGTTCGCACGGTGAACCGGTCACCTTCAGCGGCGACCCCCAGGACCTCGACCTCCCGTAGGTCCGCGCCGACGGCGGCGATCTGTCGGCGCGCGATCCGCTGGAAGTCGGACCCGGGCAGGTCCTCGACCCCCAGGTAGTTGTGCAACTGCGCCTTGTGCATCAGCGTGTCGTCCTGGGCGAAGACGATCGTGTCGTGGTCGTTCTTGGCGAGCAGCAGAGCGGCACTCAGGCCGGCCGGGCCGTCGCCGATCACGGCGGTGCGGGACATGGATCCTCCATGGGGGACGGGAGTACGACGTCCCTCGACGGTAGCGACCGCTGTCGATGTCGCCATCAGCGTCCGTCGTCGACCGTCAAGGCCCGCAGGGCGGCGTCCCAGTCGTGATCTGGCCAGCCGACGGCGACCACGGGGAGCTGCCGGGCGACGATCAGATCCGCGGTGTCCAGCAGGTCCAGGTCGATCCGTCGCACGCATCCGTCGGCGCTCGTCACCACGAGCGCGAACCGGGGGGTCCCGTCGCCCCCGGCGAGGACCTCGACGCGCTCAGGGGCCCCGCCAACGGCCTGGAGTGCACGCTCGAGCAGGGACCGCGAGGCTGTGCAGCGACGCCGCACGCCGGTGTCCACATCGACCCGGGTCGCCACCAGATGGCGCAGGATGTGGGCGGTGTCCGGTTCGATGTCCAGGTCCACCTGCACGATCGATCCCGTCGGTGTGGATGCGAGCAACTCGAAGCGTGTCGCGCCGATGCGCAGGACGCCAGGGCGTTGCGGGGTCATGTGGTTCCCTCCAGAGCATGGCCTGCCCACGGCTGGCAGACGCCACAAGGTAAGGCTAACCTTATACCTAGCGTGCCCGGGGTGCACGTCGACGCCCAGCGAGGCCAGCCGCGAGTGCAAGGAGCCCATCATCGCCTCGACCGAACCGCCGACGGACGTGACCGCGACCGCTGCAGGTCGGGACCTGGCCGCCGTGCTGCAGCGGCGGAGCACGGGCAAGCTGACCGAGCCTGGACCCGACGACGCGACCCTGACCGCGATGGTGGAGGCCGCCTGCACGGCGCCGGACCACGGCAAGCTGCGGCCCTGGCGGTTCATCGTGCTCCGCGGTCGTGCGTTGGAGGACCTCGGTGCGTCGTTCGCCCGGGCACAGGCTGCGAAGACCCCCGATGCGTCCTCGACCGAACTCGACCGCATCGCCGCCAAGGCAGGACGAGCGCCCGTCATCGTCACGGTCGTGGGCCGCACGATCCCGCACCCGAAGGTGCGACCGTGGGAGCAGCTCGTGGCGGCGGGGTGCGCGGCGCAGAACCTGTGCATCGCGGCCACCGCGCACGGGTTCGGCTCCATGTGGCGTACGGGGTGGCTGGCCGAGCACCCGGAGGTGCTCGCCCACCTCGGTGTGGATGAACGGGAGCGCGTCGTCGGGTTCGTCTACCTCGGCACCGTTGCCGACGACTTCACGCCGCCCCCACGCGATGTGGACACCACCTGCGTGAGCTGGCGCGGCGGAGCCACGCCCTCGGACAGCGGTGTGGTCGAGCCACCTCGATGACCGAGCGACAGCTATCCTTCGAGGTGAAGATGACCCGGAGGCCGAACGTGGCGCACGACCTGATCGACTCCACCGAGATGTACCTCCGCACCGTCCTCGAGCTCGAGGAGGAGGGCATCCCCGCGATCCGGGCGCGCCTGTCCGAACGGCTCCACCTGTCGCCCCCCTCGGTCTCCGAAGGTGTGGCACGCCTCGAGGAACACGGCCTGCTCCGCCTCACCGAGGACCGCACCGTCGCGCTCACCGAGGAAGGACGCGACAAGGCCA
>JAWLFE010000048.1:0-20997 GCA_041685735.1 Nitriliruptoraceae bacterium | reverse complement strand
AGCACCGTGCCGGACCTGATCACCCCGACGTGGGAGTACGCGCCGGCACCCGAGGCGCGCGACATCGTCACGATCCGCCCGTCCTACGGGTTGTTCATCGGCGGCGAGTTCATCGACCCGGCCGACGGTGGCAGCTTCGCCACGATCTCGCCGTCGACCGAGGAGCACCTCGCCGACGTGGCCCTCGGCAGCACGAAGGACGTCGACCGGGCCGTCGCCGCGGCCCGCAAGGCGTTCACCCCCTGGTCCAAACTGTCGGGGACCGAGCGGGGCAAGTACCTGTACCGCATCGCCCGACTGCTGCAGGAGCGTGCCCGCGAGTTCGCGGTCCTGGAGACGCTGGACAACGGCAAACCGATCCGCGAGACCCGCGACGGCGACATCCCGACCGCGGCGGCCTTCTTCTTCTACCACGCCGGGTGGGCCGACAAGCTCGACTGGGCCGGACTCGGCCCGAACCCCCGCTCACTCGGCGTCGCCGCGCAGATCATCCCGTGGAACTTCCCGCTGCTGATGCTGTCGTGGAAGATCGCCCCCGCGCTGGCCTGCGGGAACACGGTCGTGCTCAAACCTGCCGAGACGACGCCGTTGACCGCCCTGCTGTTCGCAGAGGTCTGTCAGCAGGCGGACCTGCCACCGGGGGTGGTCAACATCGTGACGGGTGCCGGCGACACCGGTGCCGCACTCACCGCCAACGACGACGTGGACAAGATCGCCTTCACGGGCTCGACCGCGGTCGGCAAGTCGATCCAGCGGCAGGTGGCCGGGACCGGACGCCGTGTGACGCTGGAACTCGGCGGCAAGGCCGCCAACATCGTGTTCGACGACGCGCCGATCGACCAGGCCATCGAAGGCATCATCGACGGGATCTTCTTCAACCAGGGGCACGTCTGCTGCGCCGGATCGCGCCTGCTGGTCCAGGAGAACGTGCACGACCTGGTCGTCGACAAGCTCAAGCAGCGACTCGGCACCCTGCGGTTGGGTGACCCGCTCGACAAGAACACCGACATCGGCGCCGTCAACTCCGCGGCGCAGCTCGAGCGCATCACGGCGCTGACCGACACCGGTGAGGCCGAGGGCGCCACCCGGTGGGAGCTCGACTGCCCCCTTCCCGAGCAGGGGTTCTGGTTCCGCCCGACGGTGTTCACCGACGTCGGGCAGTCCTCCCGTATCGCCCAGGAGGAGATCTTCGGGCCGGTGCTGTCGGTGCTGAGCTTCCGCACCCCGGACGAAGCCATCGCCAAGGCCAACAACACCCCCTACGGGCTGTCGGCCGGGGTCTGGACCGAGAAGGGCTCACGCATCCTGTGGATGGCCGACCACCTGCGCGCCGGGGTGGTGTGGGCCAACACCTTCAACCGTTTCGACCCGACGAGCCCCTTCGGGGGCTACAAGGAGTCCGGCTTCGGTCGTGAAGGCGGTCGCCACGGGCTCGCCGCCTACCTCGAGCCCGCGGAGGTGGATGCATGATGGCCACCCGACTGGACGTCAAGAAGACCTACAAGCTCTACGTCGGCGGCGCGTTCCCCCGCTCGGAGTCCGGACGCACCTACGAGATCACCGATGCCTCGGGGCAGTTCCTGGCGAACGCGGCGCAGGCGTCCCGCAAGGACGTGCGTGATGCGGTGGTCGCCGCTCGCAAGGCCCAGCCGGGCTGGGCGGCCGCGACCGCCTACAACCGGGGCCAGGTGCTCTACCGCGTCGCGGAGATCATGGAGGGCCGCCGCGAACAGTTCGCCGCCGAGGTCGCCGCATCGGAGGACCTGAGCAGCCGGAAGGCGAACGCCGTCGTGGCCGCTGCGATCGACCGGTGGGTCTGGTACGCCGGGTGGTCCGACAAGTTCCCTCAGGTCTCGGGTGCTGCCAACCCGGTCGCCGGCCCCTACTTCAACCTCTCCAGCCCCGACCCGACGGGGGTCGTCGCGGCCCTGGCCCCCCAGGCCTCCTCGTTGCTCGGCCTCATCGAGGTGCTCGCCCCGATCATCGTGTCGGGCAACACCGTCGTCGCCGTCACCAGCCAGGAGCGGCCGCTGCCGGCCATCACCCTGTCCGAGGCGCTCGCCACGTCCGACGTCCCCGGCGGCGTGGTCAACCTGCTCACGGGCCACACCGATGAACTCGCCCCGATCCTGGCGGGCCACCTCGATGTCGATGCGATCGATCTCACCGGCATGGCCGGTCGTGACAGCACCGACCTCGAGGTCCTGGCAGCCGAGAACCTCAAGCGCGTCCTGGCCACCCCGGCCGCCGAGCCCGACGCGACCGAGCCGCCGTCCGGTCCCCGCCGCATCCTGGCGTTCTGCGAGACCAAGACCGTCTGGCATCCGAAGGGCCTGTAGATCGGCCGTACCCTCGCAGGTCCGGGCCGCACGCCGCGCGTGCGGGCCGTGGGCACCGACCAGACCGACGGCCAGACCAACGGGTGGACAGCCATGACCGCGCAGGCGAGGGTCGACGGCCGGCGGACCACGCCGGCCCGCACCCTCGTACGCCTGCTGGCCCTGCTGCTGATCGGCGGTGGGATGCTGCTGCTGGCGGGACCGGGAAGCGCCCAGGACGACGACGGACCGGTCTACGTCCTGTCGATCTCCGGGGCGATCGACCTCGGCCTGGCGCCCTACCTGCAGCGGGTGCTGGATGAGGCGGATGACGCAGGGGCTGCAGCCGTCGTGCTCGACATCGACACGCCCGGTGGCCGACTGGATGCGGTCCTGCAGATGCGTGACACGCTGTTGGACGCCGACGTCCGGACCGTGTCGTTCGTGGATCGCAGCGCCTTCTCGGCGGGTGCCCTGATCGCTTTGGCATCCGACGAGATCTGGTTCGCTCCCGGATCGTCGATGGGGGCCGCGACGCCGGTGGACGGCGGAACCGGCGCACCGGCGGACGCCAAGGTCATCTCCGCGGTGCGCTCGACGTTCCGGGCCACCGCCCAGGAGCGGGGGCGCGATCCGCTGGTCGGCGAGGCCATGGTCGACCCGGCGATCGCGATCGACGGCCTCGTCGACGAGGACAGCCTGCTGACCCTGACACCCGACGAGGCGCGGGAGGTCGGCTACAGCGACGGCGATGCGTCCGACCTCGATGACCTCCTCGGGCAACTGGGCCTTGCCGACCGCGGCCGGATCGACGCGGACCCGGGCCTGGCTGAACGCGTGGTGCGGTTCCTCACCAACCCCGTCATCGGATCGCTGCTGCTCACCGTGGGTGTGCTGCTGGTGATCGGTGAGCTGTTCGCCGGCGCGTTCGGCATCGCCAGCCTCATCGGGTTCGGCTTCCTGGGCACCTTCTTCTACGGTCATCTGCTGGCCGGGCTCGCCGGGTGGGAGGACGTGGTCCTCGTCGGCATCGGCGTGGTGCTGATCCTGGTCGAGATCTTCGTGATCCCCGGTTTCGGGATCCCGGGGATCCTGGGCCTGTCGGGCGTGCTGGGAGGAGGGTTCCTCGCGATGACCAACCGTGACTTCGACTTCGTCAGCACCGGACAGATCCTCAGCACCGCCTCGACGCTCGCGATCACGTTCGTGCTCATCACGATCGGGCTGGTCGTCCTGCTGACCGTGTTGTCCCGTCGTGGGATGACCACACGATCGGGGACCCGGGTCTCGCAGGCGAGCGTCCCGGCTGGAGGTACGGGCCAGCGCCGAGGGTGGCTGCGGTGGTTCGGCGACGGCGACGTGCTGGCGTCCGAGGACGATGACGACGACCCCGACGACGGGGACACGTCCGCCCCCGACGCCCGGCATGCCTCCCGGGAGGGCGCGATCGGCACGGCGCTCAGCGACCTGCGTCCGGCCGGCGTCGCGGACTTCGCGGGACACCGCGTCGATGTGGTGACCGAGGGTGACTACCTCGTGGCGGGCGACCGCGTCGAGGTGATCCACGCCGAGCGCTACCGCCGGGTCGTGCGGAGGGCCCGCGACTGAACCTGTACCGTCGACGGCCACGCCGGGGGCACCTCTCCGGGCCTGTCCCTACGGAGCACGCATGGAGATCCTCCCCCTCATCATCGCGGCCGCCATCGCCTTCGCGGTGGGTCTCATCCTCTACTTCGTGCCCATCGGGCTGTGGATCACCGCGATCTTCTCCGGGGTGCGCGTCGGGCTCGGGACCCTGATCGGGATGCGGCTGCGCAAGGTCGTCCCGGCCGAGATCATCCGACCCCTGATCAGCGCGACCAAGGCCGGGATCGACCTGGACATCGGACAGATGGAAGCCCACTTCCTCGCCGGTGGACGGGTCGAGTCGGTGGTCACCGCCCTGATCTCCGCGGACCGCGCCAACATCGATCTGCCCTGGAAGCGCGCGACCGCCATCGACCTGGCCGGTCGTGACGTGCTCGAGGCCGTGCAGGTGAGCGTGAACCCGAAGGTGATCGAGACGCCGCGCATCGCCGCGGTCGCCAAGGACGGGATCCAGGTGATCGCCGTGGCCCGCGTCACCGTCCGCGCCAACATCGAGCGGCTGGTCGGTGGCGCCGGCGAGGAGACCATCATCGCCCGGGTCGGTGAGGGCTCCGTGTCGTCGATCGGGTCCGCCGACAGCCACAAGGACGTGCTCGAGAACCCCGACGACATCTCCCGGCGCGTGCTCGAGCGTGGGCTGGACGCCGGCACCGCGTTCGAGATCCTCTCGATCGACATCGCCGACGTCGACATCGGCCGCAACATCGGCGCGGAACTGCAGACCGACCAGGCCGAAGCCGACAAGAACATCGCCCAGGCCAAGGCCGAGGAGCGACGTGCCATGGCCGTCGCCGAGGAGCAGGAGATGCGCGCCCGGGTCGTCGAAGCGGAGGCCGAGGTGCCCAAGGCGCTCGCGGAAGCGCTGCGCAACGGCAACCTCGGGGTCATGGACAACTACCGGATGGACAACATCCAGGCCGACACCCGCATGCGCGGCTCGATCGCCCACGAGGACGAGGACTGATCGATGAGCGATCACCTCCCCCGCAGCGGGAACCGGGCATCGGGTCCGCGTGGCTCCTCCCGGTCCAGCGGCTCCACCCTGAGCCGGTTGATGGGCGCGGTGTCCGATGCGGTGAACGAGGCGGCCGGACCGCCCCCCGGGTCTTCCCCACCGCCCCCCGGGTCTTCCCCACCGCCCCCCGGCACACCGCCGCCCCCACCTCCGGAGGCGACCCGGCGCGCGCCCGAGGGTCGGGGCACGGCGGGCGAGGGTCGGGGCGGCGCCGGGACACCCCAACGACCCGCCGCTCCCCGCAGGGAAGGTGCCAGGCAAGCGGCGGAACGCCGCAGCCAGGAGCGCCAGCAACCGCGGACGCGGACGCCCAAGCCCGCTCCCGAAGAGCGGACGATGCCCTCGCAGGCGCACCGACTCCGTCGAGCCCTGCACTCGGAGAAGGCCCTACGACAGGCCATCCTGCTGCGTGAGGTCCTCGGCCCACCGGTCTCCCTGCGACCACCGGGTGATGGCCCGACCGGGCTGCGGTAGCGCCGACGCGTCTACCTGGCGGCCGTGTAGTCCCGGGCCCAGGCACGAGGGCGTTCTGCGAGATCGTCCAGGGCGAGCAGACGGTCGGCTTCGTGCCGGTCACGGGTGTGGATACGCAGCACGTCGGCGACGGTGACATCGTGATCCGGCCGCTCGAGGACCGTCACGCGGTCACCCGCAGCGATGCGGCCCGTCGTGAGCACACGCAGGTAGGCCCCGGGACGTCCGGCGGACAGGAACCTCGTCACCAGATCAGGGACGTCGAGGAAGTTCGAGAAGACCTTGCAGGGGATCCGTGGCGCGGTGACCTGGACCTCGACGTCGGTACCGATCCGCCACCGCTCGCCGATCCGCGATCCGGTGACGTCCAGCCCATCGACCCGCAGGTTCTCCCCGAACGATCCCGGGGGCAGGTCGCGATGCAGCGCCTGCGTCCAGTGGTCCGCGTCCTCTTGCGCGTAGGCGTAGAGCGCCTGGTCGGGCCCGCCGTGGTGCTCCTGGTCCGCCTGTTCGTCGCCAGCCAGTCCCCCCAGGGTCACCTCGACCAGGTCGGCGACCGCCCGCTTGTCGATCGCCGTCCGGCCGAGCCGCCCCGCCCAGGCGGCGTCCTGGCCGGCACCGGCACAGACGGCGACCAACGTGGCGGCTGCGGACCGGCCGGGCTTCATGCACGTTCCTCCGGGTGGATGAGATCCTCGTCATAGCCAACGCGACGGTACTGGGGCGCGCCGGGAGACACGTAGAGGCGGCCGACGGCCGGCATGCGACCGAGACGCCGACCCGCACGTCGCCAGCGGCCCTCCCCGGCGAAGACGTCCGCACCGGAGGTGGCCTGCGCAGGAACGGGTTCACCCGGCCGGCCCGTGATCACGAGGACGATCGACACCAGAACCACGGCACCCGCGACCAGCGTCCGCCCGGTCAGTCGCTCGCCGAGCAGCGCCCAGGCCAGGACGACCGCGACCATGGGGTTGACGTAGGCATGGGTGCCGATGAGCGAGGTCGACGCGTTGCCCAGCAGCCACCGGTACGCGCCGAAAGCGATGATGGATCCGGCGATGATCAGGTAGGCAAGGGAGGCCCAGGCGATCGGGGTGATGCCGGCGAGGTCCAGACGGGCCGGCTCACCCAGGACGACCCCGACGAGCAGGAAGATCACCGACGCGCCCAGCATCTCCATGGACGCGGCGACCATCGGCCGTGACGGCGCCGACGCGACCCGACTGCGCAACGACCCGGCCGCCCAGCCCATCGCGCCGAGCATCGCGAGGAGCATCCCGCCGAGTTGACCACCCGCAGGGTCAACGAGGATGCCGACGCCGACCAGCCCGATACCCAGGCCGATCCAGGCGCGCACGCTCAACCGGTCGCCGAAGACCGCCCGGGCGAACAGCGCGAGCCAGACCGGCACCGTCGCGGTCAACAACGCTGCGGTGCCCGACCCGATCCAGACCATCGCGAACGCGACCAGGCCGGTGCCGCCGAAGAGCATCGCCCCGCCGGTCACCGTCGACCCCGCCCACTGCCGGAGGGTCGGACGGTCGCCGACACGGTCGCCACGACGCGACGCCCACAGGTACAGCGCACCGCCGGCGAGCGCGAAGCGGACCCCCATCATGGTCATGGGAGGCATCGTGTCGATCGCGACGTCGATCGCGATGAAGGTGGACCCCCACACGACGTAGACGATCGCCATCGCGAGGAAGATCCGCACGCTGCGCCGCTGCAGCCAGGGCTCGGCCCCGGCCGTGGTGGCAGCCACGTCGAGCGGCGGAACCAGGGACTCCACCAGCGCCGACCCCTGCGCCAGGGGCTGCGATGTCGACGCATGCGACCGCCGCCGGATGACCCGGCGGGCAACGGAACTGAGTGGGCGTGAGGGGGCACGCGTCATCGCCGCACCTCCATCGGGTTGTGCGTGGACATGGGTGGGTGAGCTTGCGGAACGCAGGCACGCAGGAGCGGAGCAGGTGGATGTCGTGCGGTCGAAGCGGTCCGTCGGAGCGTCCCGGAACCGGTCGGCTGGAACCCGGCGGACAAAAGTGTTACGGTACAGATATGTCTTCTGGACCGGTACAGTATCAAATCTCGGGTCACACTGCGTCAACCGTGGCACGTTCGGTCGAGCGTGGGGTCCGGCTCGGCCACCTCCAGCCGGGTGAGGTAGTGCCATCGGTGCGGGCCCTGGCCGGCGAACTGTCGCTGTCTCCCACGACCGTGGCCGCGGCCTACCGCGATCTGCGCCAGCGCGGGATCCTGGTCGCCCACGACCGCTCCCGCACGGTGATCGCGCATCGGCGGGATCTCACCACGCGGCTCGCCCCGGAGATCCCCGCCGGTGCGGTCGACCTGGCGGGTGGCAACCCCGATCCGGCGCTGCTCCCCGACCTCGGTCCCGCCCTGTCCAGCGTCGGTCCCGTCCACCGTCTCTACGGTGAGGATCCCGCCGTCGAACGTCTCCTGGAGCTCGCGCGGCACGATCTTGTCGCCGACGGCATCCCGACCGATCACCTGGCGGTCGTGGGCGGTGGTCTCGACGGCATCGAGCGGGTCCTGGAGGCGCACTGCCGCCCGGGCGACCGGATCGCCGTCGAGGATCCGTCCTACATCGGCACCCTCGACCTGGTCCGCACGCTCGGGCTCGTTCCCGTCCCGGTCGCCGTCGACGAGGAGGGCCCGGACGTCGACGCGCTGGCGCAGGTCCTGGATGCGGACGTGGTGGCGGCGCTGCTGGTTCCCCGGGCGCAGAACCCCACCGGCGCGGCGCTGTCCGCATCACGGGCGGACGCACTGCGGCCGCTGCTCGCCGATCACCCGGAGGTCCTGGTCGTCGAGGACGACCACGCCAGCTTCATCAGCGGCGCTCCGCACCATCGGCTCATCGAGGACCGGCCGCGGTGGGCGGTCGTCCGATCGGTCGCCAGATCGCTCGGGCCGGACCTGCGTGTGGCCGTGCTCAGCGGTGACGACGACACCACCGCACGGGTCATCGGTCGGCAGCGGCTCGGGACGGGCTGGGTCAGCCACCTGCTCCAGCGCCTGGCGGCGACCGTCTGGGCGCAGGCGGTCGCTGATGGCACCCTGAAACACGCGACGGCCACCTACGCGACACGGCGGATCGCGGTCCTCGATGCGTTGCGCGACCGCGACATCGCTGCCACGGGCGCCAGTGGGTTCAACCTGTGGGTCTCGGTGGCCGAGGAGGTCCCGGTGGTGCAGGGCATGGCGGCGCGCGGCTGGGCCGTGCAGGCGGGTGAACCCTTCCGGCTGGACGCGCCCCCCGGCATCCGCGTCACCGTGTCCGCGCTCCCGGTCGACCGGGCGGGGGACCTGGCCGACGACCTGGCCGAGGTCCTCGATCAGCGCCTGGGTACCCGCCGCGGCTGACCCACCGGTGGCGGGTCGGTTCACCCCGCAGGCAGACGAAGTCGTACGAGCACCAGCCGATGATCGGTGCCCGGCACCTGCCGAGTACGGACGTCCTCGACGAGGACCTGCTGGTCGACGAGCACGTGGTCGAGCGTGACGGGTGGGACGGGCTCCCCCATCGGCAGGCCATGGAAGGTCGGGTGCAGCCCAGCGCCGCGGGCGGCGGCCGCATCGACCCAGCCGCGGTCGAGCACCTCGCGGAGGGCTCGATGATCGAGCGTCGCGTTGAAGTCGCCGACCAGGATCCGGCGGGCGCCACGATCCATCGCGGCGGCGGAGATCGGCGGTAGCGGGTGGACCGCATCGACCAGGAGCGGCCCGTGCGCCGGCACCTCGATGGTGACCTGCGGGCTGGCTCCGAACCCGCGTCGGCGAGATGGCTCGCGCGCCCGGAGCTCGTGCCGGCTCCAGATCCCGCCGCCCGACGTGTATCGGCTCGGCAACACCTCGCCGTTCTGCAGCAACGTGTGGAGCCCCGCGGTCGCCAGGGCGTCGACGGCCACATCGGTCACCTCGGCCGCGACCAGCATCAGCGCAGAGGCGGCGACGAGGTAGGGATAGACGGTCATCAGCGCCACGAGCGGAAAGCCGCGGTCCAGGCCCACCAACCGGACGACGCTCACCGCGACGACGACCGACAGGAGCACACCGACCAACGAGCGACCGGCGGTCATGATCGCTCCCTCTGTCGCGTCAGCGACCGCTGGTCTCCTCGACGATCTGCTGTCAGCGCATCACCGGGGGGTGGAGCCGATCGCGGGTCGCCGGCACCGGGCGACGAGCCGGGGCGGGATCGCGTCAGGGTCCAAGTTCGCCGGGGTCGTCGGGCACGTCGACCGCGTACGCGCGCAGCACCTCGAGTGGGACGATGTCGAGCACGGTGACGTTCGTGGCGGCCAGCACGACCGGCGCCGCGGCACCGTCACGGTGCGCCCGCAGCCAGTTCGGCGCGGTCACGCACCAGCGGTCGCCGGGCGAGAGCCCCGGGAAGTTGAACTCCGGGCGTGGCGTGCCGAGGTCGTTGCCGATGGCGCGCTGGTGGGCCAGGAACGCGTCGGTGACCACGGCACAGATGGTGTGACTGCCGCGATCATCAGGGCCGGTCCGGCACGACCCGTCCCGGAACCAGCCGGTCAACGGGTCGACACTGCACCCGTCGAGGTCGCCGCCGAGGACGTTGCGTTCGCTCATGGGTCGCAGACTACCGCCGACGACGGCACCAGCGAGGGCACGTGCCGGGGCTGCGACCCCAGCTGCAGGCTCCTGCACCTACCCTCGCCGCATGTTCAGCGATGCCTCCCGGTGGCGGAGCCGGTCCGACCTCGACCTCGAGGTGGCAGAGATCAGACGGCGCCTGACCGCCATCGACGGCGCAGACCACCCAACGGTGCAGCGCCCGTGGCAGGCGGCAACGGCGGTGATCGTCGTACCGGGTGACGACGGCGGTGCCGACCTCGCCTTCATCCGGCGCAGCGAACGCGACGGCGATCCATGGTCCGGTCACATGGCGCTGCCAGGTGGGCGACACGACCGGGCGGACGCCGACCTGGCCGCGACGGCCCGCCGCGAGACCCTGGAGGAGGTGGGGGTCGAGCTGGATGAGCACGTGGCGCGGCTTCCCGACCAGACCGGCCGGACCAGTCGCGGACTCGTCGCCGCCTTCGTCCACGTGTTGGATCACCGACCCGCGCTCCACCCAGATCCACGGGAGGTCGCCGAAGCGCTCTGGATCCCCCTCAGCCACCTGGTCGATCCAGCGGCGACCGTCAAGGTGCGGTGGACGGGGATCCCCCTCCCGGCCGTCGATCACGACGGTCGGATCATCTGGGGTCTCACCCACCGCATCCTCAGCTCGTTCCTCGACGCGATCGACGTGTCGCAGACAGGCTGACGGCCCGTTCAAATGGTGGCATCCCCGTGCTCGGGCGGTTCGCGACGGAGCTCCGGCGTGTCGGTCGCTGTCCCGAACCGCCGATCGCGCTGCTGGTAGAGCTCGATGCAACGGGCGAGTTCGTGCCGGTCGAAATCGGGCCAGAGTGTGTCGACGAACAGCAGCTCTGCGTAGGCCGCCTGCCACAGCAGGTAGTTGGAGATGCGCTGCTCCCCGGAGGTGCGCACCAGGAGGTCGACGGGCGGCATCTCCGGGTCGTAGAGCCGGGCCGTCACCGCAGCCTCGTCGACCTGGCCGAGCCGTCCGGCCCGGGCATCGTCCACCAGCCGTTGCGCGGCATCGACCAGTTCCGCCTGGGCGCCGTAGTTGAACGCGATGCGCAGGGTGAGCCCATCGTTGTCCCGCGTCAGACCCTCGGTCTGCTCGATCAGCCGGACCAGGCGCGCGGGCACACGGCGATCACGTCGGCCGATGAACCGGACCCGGACGTTGCGGTCATGCAGTTCGTCGGCCCGTCGTCGCAGGAGCGATTCGTTGAACCCGAGCAGGAACCGCACCTCCTCGACCGGACGCTTCCAGTTCTCGGTCGAGAACGCGTAGACGGTCAGGTCCCGGACGCCGAACGCGTCGGCCCCTTCGACGGTGCTGAACAGCGCCTGTTCGCCGGCCTCGTGTCCGGCGTTGCGCTTCAGACCACGCTGGTTCGCCCACCGACCGTTGCCATCCATGATGATGGCCACGTGACCCGGTATCCGAGCAGGATCGACGACCACAGAGCACCTTCCTCCCGCAGCGGCACGGACGACCGGTGGGTGTCCGCCGCGAGCGCAGCACCCTACAGCGGGTGCCCGTCCTGCTCTGCCGTACGCTCGACGGCCGGGGAGGTTGGCATGGAGACGATCGCCGATGGTGACTGCCCATCGTGCGGAGCACGCCTGCCCGCCCACGCTCGCTGGTGCGGACGCTGCGGCACCCACCGCCCCGAGCAGGCATCGGGTCGGGCCCCCGACCACGACCCGGCCCCCGACCACGACCCATCACCTCCGACGGCCCCGACCCGAGCCGCAGCCGGGCAGCGGACCGCCGTGTCCGAGCGGGTCGGGTGGTTCGTGGCCGGCCTCCTCGCCGCCGGACTGGTCATCCTCGCGGTCTCCCTGGCCGATCGCCCGGCGGAGCCGCCTTCTGCCATCCCCGGGACCGACGGAACCGGTGACGACGTCGTGGACAGCGATCGACGTCAGGACGGATCACCGGACGACACCACGTCCGACCTGGATCCGGACACCGGGTCGACAACGGGGATCGGGACCCCCGATGCCGAGCAGGACCGGGCCCGACGGGACTCCCTCGCGACCTGCCGGACCGTGGGCGGCGACCCCTGCGGTCCCGCGTACGACCTCGATGTCACCACGACATCCGACGTGCGCATCGTCGGCGACCACCTGCTCGCCCTGGATCACGGGGGGCGGATCGTCGCCCTCTCCGTGGCGACCGGACAACCACGGTGGGAGCGACCGTCGGGGATCGAGGCCCCGGAGCTCCACCTGACGGTGGCGGAGGGTCACGACCGCTTCATCGTCTGGTCACCCCCACGGGTGCAGGTCCGCGATCTGGAGAGCGGCGAGGTGCTGTGGGAGGCCTCGGACGCCGACGCGGCCGGTACCGGCGCGGTCCCCGCGTTCGGTTCGGTCCACCTCATCGACGACGCGGTCGTGCTGCTCGGTCGTCAGACCGTGACGGTGTTGGATGCCGACACCGGCACCACCAACCTCCAGGTGATGCACGCAGACGGCCAGGTGCGGCTCCTGCCGGACGGGTTCGCGGTCGCGGAGGGCGACCGGGTCCGACGATGGGGCACGGATGACCCGGCACCGCGGTGGGAGGAGACGTTCGCCGACACGGCAGAGGTTCGGTTCGGAGACCGACCATCGCGGACCGACCCGGCCATCTCCGGTGCGGCGCTGCCCATCGAGACATCGCCGGACGCTGACCTCGTGGTCCTGGACGCCTCCGATGGTCGCCTCCTGCTCGAGCTGCCCGCAGGGCAGCACCACGACATCCGCCGTCTGGGTGACCTGCTGGTCAGCGTCACGTGGCCGGAGCGTGACCGCGCGCTGGCCCGCGTGGTCGGCACACGTCGTGGGGTGACCACCCGTGCCAGCGAGGTCGCGCTGCCGTGTTGCGACGTGGACATCCTGCCCGGTCCTGATCGCTTCGTGGGCATCGCGTCTCCTCAGATCGGGTACGACGCGGTCCTGGTCGACGTGGATCGGAGCGTGCGGCTCGAGTTGGTCCGGCCCGATGAGATCGTCGGGCAGCGGACCCCCACCACCCTGACCGCGACCCTGGCGATGTGGCGATCACCGACCGGGCAGGTCGGCGCGGACCAACTCACCGGCCGGATCCACTGGCGTGCGTCGGCGAGCGCGACCCCCATCTCGACCCACCCGCTGATCCTGGTGGGTGAGCGATCGGTCGTCTGGATCACGGCTCCCTCCGGGGCCGACCGATGAGCCGGTCGCGTGCGCGTGTCACGGTCACGGTCACCAGCGCAGCACGGCGCCGCATCGGCAGGCGGCAGCCGGTCTGCCCCGCCTGCGAGCGGTCCTGGCCGCCGTCGGCCCGCTACTGCGGCCACTGTGGCCGACACCTCCGTGGTCCCCGCGGTGGCCCGCCCAGATCTCGCCCCACCGCCCGTCAACCGGCGGGGACACCGATGGCCGACCAGCACCCCGCTGCCCGATGGCTCCTCGCCCCCGCGGTGATCGCCGTCCTGGCCGTGGTCGGTCTGGCGGCTTCCCTGACACCGACCCTGCTGGCACCGGCCACGGTCGCAGGGGCCGTGGGTGTGTCACCGTCGGTTCCCGCCGCCGGGGTGGAGATCGGCGCCCTGCAGGCTCCCCCGGCGACGGGTGCGCCGGTCCAACCGACCTGCCGGCGCAGCAGCCGAGGCGGCGACCCCTGTGGCCCCACGCTCACCCAGAGCAGCGCCCGCGCCACCGCCACACCACTGCACTCCTCCGCGGTGCTGCTGATCGTCGATGGTGAACTCCGTCGTGTCGATCTGCCCGCGGGCGACGTGGCCTGGCGCACGACCGTGTTCGATCCCGCCGGGGACGTCCGCATCCACGCCAGCGGCGCGGATGTACTCGCCACCCACAACCGCGAGGTGGCCCGCCTCGACGCGCGGACCGGCGATGTCCTGTGGCGCAGCGATGTCGGCGCGACGGGTCCGCGGGTCGCCCCGCGCGCCTGGGTGGTGGATGACGATGTGCTCACCTTGGATGCCGCCGGCACGCTCACGGCGCTGGACGGCGACACCGGAGCACTGCGATGGTCGTCGACCGGCATGAGCACGGAGGCGGTGATCACCCCCCATGGCCTGCTGGTCACCCAGCGGGGAACGCTCGGCCTGTGGCATCCGCAGCAGACCGTGCCCCGCTGGAGCCGTAGCGGCGCGAGCCTGGCGACCCTGCGGTTGCCGAGCGGGGTCCGGGCCGCGTCACCGGTCCGTCTGCTGGCGACCCGCGAGCTGGTCGATGTCGCGGACGGCCGCACGGTCCCGATCCCCCACGGCGGTCCGTCCGCGGTCCGCATGCTCGGGGAGCTGACCCTCGTCCTGCGCTGGCCGGGCAACGGGCCGGACCTGGAGCTCACGGCCATCGGTCCCACCGGGGACGTGGCCTGGCAGCAGGACGACCTGCCGGTCGCGTGCTGTCTCGCCGAGAGCGTGTTCGCAGCCGGTGGTGAGATCGCCGTCGGATCCTCCAGCGGCACCTCGGTGCTGTTGGACCGCGCCGACGGGACGATCATCGGCTGGCTCGAACGTGACGGCTCGACCCTCGCCGGTGTCGCCGGCGAACTGGTCCTCTGGCGCGACGATCACGGGATCGTGGGGACCGACCGTGCGTCGGGCCGGGAGGCGTTCCGTGCGTCCGGTCGGATCGTGTCCACCGACCCGCTCCTGCTGGCCGGGGCCACCGGCCTGGTCCACGTGACACCGGGCGGTCTCGCTCCCCTGCAACCGCCTCGCTCGTCGTTGTCACGCACCAGCTACGAGTGAGCCCGGCTCAGGGACGCGGCACCGCGTCATAGCTCCGGAGGCGGCGATCGAGGTGGTGCTCGACGAAGGCGCGGGTGTAGGACGCGGCGGTCCGGTGCGCATCCGGTGATCCGCTGGCCAGACCCGGGAGGACCGCCCACTCACCCGGGGCGGCGAGGGTCGCAACGACCTCGACGACGCGGGGGTCGACCGCCCGGGTACCGGGGGGTGCACAGTCGCCACACAGGGTCCCGCCGGCCTTGACCGACAGGAACGCGTGCGGCCCGGGTCGCCGGCAGACGGCGCACGCATCGGTGAAGGCATGGAACCCGATGACCGATGCGAGTCGCAGCAGGAAGGCGTCGACGAACACCGCCGGCTCCTCGGGCCCGGCGGCGAGGGTCTGCAGCCCGGCACGGAGCAGCAGGAACAAGGCGTTGTCGCCCTCCCCCTCCTGCGCGACGGCATCGACGGTCTCGACCATGACCGACGCGGCAGCCGACCGTGCGTAGTCCTCGCGGACCGACGCATGTGAGGCCAGGAGCTCGACCTGGGTGATCATGTCGAGGTTGCGGCCCTCGTAGAGCTGCAGGTCGACGTGGCTGAACGCCTCCAGTCGCCCACCGAACCGGCTCCCCGGCCGGCGCACCCCCTTGGCGACAGCCCGGATCTTGCCCCGCGACGGACTCAACAGGTGCACGATCCGGTCCGTTTCGGCGAGCTTGTAGGTCCGCAGCACGATGCCCTGCTCGCGGTAGCTGGCCATCAACGGCTCCGGGGAGGTGGGTGGGTTGTTTGTACCCCACGATCGGCCAGACACCGGTCAGGTCATCGCTATAGGGTCGATGGTGAACGCCAGTGGCCATCGAACCCGTGCGGTTCGCCGGTCCGGCGCACCACCGTCCACACGTCCATCGGTCCCCCATGGTCGCGAAGGAGTACACCGTGAAGGCCACCCGTCAACGGGTCGTGGTTCGATCCCTCCGCCCCGAGGTGGCCGGTGGGCGTTTCCCGGCCAAGGTGATCGCGGGTCGCCCCGTCGAGGTCCGTGCCGACATCCTCTGCGACTCGCATGATGTGCTGGCTGCGGTCGCCCGCTGGAAACCGGAGGGAGCCAGGCAGTGGTTCGAGACACCCCTGTCTCCGGAGGTCAACGACGTGTGGTCGGGCCGCTTCACCCCGCCGGAGCTCGGGCACTACCACCTGACCATCGACGCCTGGGTCGACCACCTCGCCACGTGGCGCCGCGACCTGCGCAAGAAGGCTGATGCAGGGGTCGTCGAGGAGCTCGACCTGCAGACCGGGGCCGCGCTCGTCGAGGCGCTCGTGTCCCGGGCATCCGCTGCGGTCGCGAGGCGACTGGAGCAACTGGTGGCCGCGCTGACCGACCCGGGCCTGCAGGTGCCCACGCGGGTCGATGCCGGGCTGTCGGATGAACTGATCGACCTGGCCACGCCGCTCGATCCCCGTCACGAGTCGGTGCGCTACGACCGCATCGTCGAACTGAAGGCGGAACGCGAGCTGGCGGGGTTCTCGACCTGGTACGAGCTGTTCCCCCGGTCGGCCTCCACCGAGCCCGACACCCACGGCACCCTGCGCGATGTCATCGCACGGTTGGACCACGTCACCTCCATGGGGTTCGACGTGCTCTACCTCCCTCCGATCCACCCGATCGGTGAGCAGCACCGCAAGGGTCGCAACAACGCGGTGACGGCCGGCCCGGACGATCCGGGGTCACCGTGGGCGATCGGATCGCGGCATGGGGGGCACACGTCGATCCACCCGGAGCTCGGCACGATGGAGGACTTCCGGGCGTTGAAGGCCGCCTGTGATGATCGGGGCGTCGAGCTGGCGATGGACATCGCCTTCCAGTGCGCGCCCGACCACCCGTACGTCAGCGAGCATCCGGAATGGTTCAAGCAACGACCGGACGGGTCGATCCAGTACGCGGAGAACCCACCGAAGAAGTACCAGGACATCTACCCGCTGAACTTCGAGACCTCCGATCCGGATGGGTTGTGGCAGGAACTGCGGTCGATCTTCGAGTTCTGGCTGGCCGAGGGGGTGCGGGTCTTCCGGGTCGACAACCCCCACACCAAGTCACTCGCGTTCTGGCGGTGGTGCCTGGACGACCTCGGGCGGCGCTACCCCGACACCATCTTCCTGGCCGAGGCGTTCACGCGTCCGAAGGTGATGTACGAGCTGGCGATGCGGGGGTTCAACCACTCCTACACCTACTTCACCTGGCGGCGACACAAGTGGGAGCTCGAGGCGTACTACACGGAACTGACCCAGACCGACGTGGTCGACTTCTTCCGCCCCAACTCGTGGCCGAACACCCCCGACATCCTGACCGACCAGCTGCAGCACGGCGGTCGCCCGATGTACGTCCAACGTCTGGTCCTGGCTGCCACGTTGACCGCCAACTACGGGATGTACGGCCCGGCCTTCGAACTGATGTGGTCCGAGGCACGCCCCGGTGCCGAGGAGTACCTCGACAACGAGAAGTACGAGATCAAGCGCTGGGACGTCGACCAGCCCCACTCCCTGCGCGAGGTCATCGCGCTGATCAACCGGATCCGGCACGCGCACCCGGCGTTGCAGCAGGACCGCTCCCTCAGGTTCCACCATGTGGACAACGAGCAGCTCCTGCTGTACTCCAAGAGCGACGCGGCCAGCGGCGATGTGATCCTCGTCGCGGTGAACCTCGACCCGCACCACGTGCAGGCCGGGGTGACCTGGCTGGACCTCGAAGCACTGGGCGTTGGCGACGACGAGGAGTTCGAGGTCCACGACCTGTTCGCCGGTGGGACCTACCGGTGGCGGGGAGGCGACAACTACCTCGAACTCGATCCGCACATCAGCCCGGCCCACGTCTTCGAGGTGCGGACCCATTCGACCGAACACGATCACGAGCGGAACCGATGAGCACCGACACCACCGGCAACGATCCCCACTGGTACCGCGACGCGGTCATCTACGAGTTGCACGTGCGGGCGTTCCACGATTCCAACGCCGACGGCATCGGCGACTTCTCCGGGTTGACGGCGAAGCTCGACTACCTCAAGGACCTCGGCGTCACCGCCCTGTGGTTGCTGCCGTTCTACCCGTCACCGCTGCGCGACGACGGCTACGACATCGCCGACTACACCGCGATCCATCCCGACTACGGCGACCTGCGGCAGTTCAAGCGGTTCGTCAAGGAAGCCCACGACCGCGACCTGAAGGTCATCACCGAACTGGTGATCAACCACACCTCGGACCAGCACCCCTGGTTCAAGCGCGCCGTCAGAGCGCCGAAGGGCAGCCCGGAGCGCGACTTCTACGTCTGGAGCGATGACCCGGACCAGTGGAACGAGGTCCGCATCATCTTCGAGGATTTCGAGACCTCCAACTGGCAGTGGCACGGCGACGCGCAGCAGTACTACTGGCACCGGTTCTTCCACCACCAGCCGGACCTGAACTTCGATTCCCCGGACGTGCAGCAGGCCGTCAAGGACGTCCTGGACTTCTGGGCGGACCTCGGTGTCGACGGGATGCGACTGGACGCGATCCCCTACCTGTTCGTCCGTGAGGGCACCAACGGCGAGAACCTGCCCGAGACCCACGCCTACCTCAAGGATCTGCGCGCCCACCTCGACCGGCACCCCGATCGGATGTTCCTGGCCGAGGCCAACCAGTGGCCCGAGGACGCCGCCGAGTACTTCGGCGACGGCGACGAGTGCCACATGAACTTCCACTTCCCGCTGATGCCCCGGCTGTTCATGGCCGTGGCCCAGGAGGACCGCTTCCCGATCCTCGACATCCTGCAGCAGACCCCGGAGGTCCCGGAAGGTGCCCAGTGGGGCATCTTCCTACGCAACCACGACGAACTCACCCTCGAGATGGTCACCGACGAAGAGCGTGACTACATGTACCGGGCCTACGCCCGCGAACAGTCGATGCGCGTCAACCTCGGCATCCGCCGCCGGCTCGCGCCCCTGCTCGGCAACGACCGTCGCCTGATCGAACTGATGAACTCGTTGCTGTTCAGCCTGCCGGGCACGCCGGTGCTCTACTACGGCGACGAGGTCGGCATGGGCGACAACGTCTACCTCGGCGACCGCAACGGGGTCCGGACCCCCATGCAGTGGTCCAGTGACCGCAACGCCGGCTTCTCGCGTGCCAACCCTCAGCGGCTCTACCTGCCGACGGTGATCGACCCCGAGTACCACTTCGAATCCATCAACGTCGAGGCACAGCAGAACAACCCCCGCAGTCTGCTGTGGTGGATGAAACGGATGATCGCGTTGCGCAAGCGGCATCCGGTGTTCGGCCGGGGCTCGATCGAGTTCCTGACGCCCGACAACGCCAAGGTGCTGGCCTACATCCGATCCCTCGAGGATCCCGACGGCGGCGATCCCGATGAGGTCCTGGTCGTGGCGAACCTGTCCCGCCACGCGCAGGCATGCGAGCTGGACCTGTCCAGCCACGCCGGTCAGCAGGTGGTCGAGATGCTCGGCCGGACGACGTTCCCGCGGATCAGCGACCAGCCCTACGTCCTGACGCTCGGCCCCTACCAGTACCATTGGTTCGCCCTGGAACGCGATGCAGGGCGCGGCACGATGTCCCGGATCTCCAAGCTCCCCCCGTCGGGTCTGGTCGACGACGCGGAGACGGACGGCGTCCCCGAGCTGCCGTCGGTGACCGTGTCAGGTCAGTGGACCGCGCTGCTGCGCGGTCCGGGCCGTGACCGCCTCGCGTCGGCGCTCCCCGACGTCCTGCAGCGGCAGCGGTGGTTCGGTGGCAAGGCCCGTCAGGTCCGCGGTGTGGCCATCGATGAGGTCATCCCGATCGGTCCGAAGAACGACCCCACCCTGGTCCTGTTGAGCGCGCACGTGGAGTACATCGACGGCGAACCCGAGGACTACCTCCTCCCCGTGCGCTTCGCCGAGGGCGAGGAGGCCGGGCGCCTCATGGCCGTCCAACCGGAAGCGGTGCTCGTGGCGGTCAAGGGACAGGGAGCACGTGGGCAGTCGGGTGTCCTTATCGACGCCCTGACCGACCCGGAGTCGTCCGCCGTTCTGCTCCAGGCCGTGGTCCGGCAACGGCGGTTCGGCGGCCGGGCGGCGGAGCTGGCCGGCACCCGACTCCCCGGCCTCGGCACGGCGAAGGAACTCGCTGCCCTGGAGCCGCGTCCGTTCCGTGGTGAGCAATCGAACTCGTCGGTGCTGTTCGGTGACCGCCTGCTCATGAAGGTGCTGCGACGGCTCGAGCCCGGCATCAGTCCGGATGTCGAGCTC
Organism: Nitriliruptoraceae bacterium; assembly: GCA_041685735.1. Classification (GTDB taxonomy): domain Bacteria; phylum Actinomycetota; class Nitriliruptoria; order Nitriliruptorales; family Nitriliruptoraceae; genus CSSed11-175R1. The sequence continues at coordinate 899 of JAWLFE010000048.1, read as the reverse complement.
GGCCGGGCCCTGGCCGCGTTCCCACACGTGCCCGATGTGCTCGGCACGCTCGACCTGGTGACCGACGCCGACGCTGAGCCACGCACGGTCGCGGTGGTGCAACCCTTCGTCGCCAACGAGGGTGACGCCTGGGTCCACACGCTCGACGAACTCGGCCGGTTCGCCGAACGTGTCGTCGCGGAGCACCTCGACGAGCGACCCACGCCGCGTCTGACCCGTAGCCCCCTGGAGCATGCGCTGCGCGGCATCCCCGAGGACGTCCACGAACAGGTCGGCCCGTTCCTGGAGCTGGCGCGACTGCTCGGTGAACGCACCGCCCAGATGCACATCGCGCTGGCCGCCGACGTGGACGACCCTGCGCTCGCACCCGAGCCCCTGACGAGCCTGAGCCAGCGATCGCTGTACCAGTCGCTGCGCAACGGTGTGCGGATCGGGCTGCGCGCCGCGCGACGGGGAGCCCGCCACCTCGATGCGGACCTGCAGGCGTCCCTGACCGCCGTGGTCGATCGCGAGGAGGAGATCCTCGAGCGGCTGAAGGGCCTGTCCGAGGTCCGCATGGAGCTGTCCCGGATCCGCACCCACGGCGACTACCACCTCGGCCAGGTGCTGTTCACCGGCCGTGACCTCGTCATCATCGACCTCGAGGGAGAGCCGGCGAAACCGCTCGGCGAACGGCGCCTGAAGCGGGTCGCGCTCCGCGACGTCGCGGGCCTGCTGCGATCGCTGCAGTACGCGACCGCGGCCACCCTCGACGATCAGCTCGAACGGGGCCTCACCACGGTCGGCCAACCCAACCACGCCACGCTCACCGACTGGCTCGACTGGTGGCTCGGTTGGACCAGCGCAGCGGTCCTGGCGGGGTACCTCGACGAGGCTGCCGACCAGCCCTTCCTGCCCAC
>JAWLFE010000047.1:0-21095 GCA_041685735.1 Nitriliruptoraceae bacterium | reverse complement strand
CACGCCGCCAACCCGTCCGCCAGCGCCTGCGCGACACGCTCGGGAGCCGTCACCGGCGAGGGTGCGGCGAACAGGGTCAACCGCTGCGTCGCATCCTCGGGGTCCACCAGCTCGAAGTGCCTGCCGGCACGGTCCCAGATGACGACGGGGTCCCGACCGGTGTCGAACCAGATGTCGGCGGTCTCGCGCAGCTCGGGCGCGGGCACCCGGCGATCGGGCTCACTCATCGCCGCGAGCCCCGCTGGTCCTGGCGTTCCTGGCACCGGACGCACATCGCCGTGATCGGGCGGGCCTCCAGTCGCTCCGGCGGGATCGCCTCACCACAGTCGTCGCACCGGCCGTAGGTGCCGTCCTCGAGCTTGGCCAACACCCGCTCGATCCCCCGCAGCGACGAGGAGATCGACATCGCCGCGGCGGTGGTGCTCAGCCGCTCGACGGCTTCGGTGGTCCCGTCGCCGATCCGCTTGCCGAACGCGACCGCGGTGGTCTCGTCGGGCACCTCGGTCAGTCGTTCGAGCTCGGCGGACAGCTCGCGCTTCCGCTCGGCCAGGTGGTCCGCCAGCTCCTCGTGGTCCACCGCTCAGCCCTCCGGCGCGATGTCCAGGAGCCGGCGACGCACCAGATCGAGCGCAGCGCTCCCCAGTCGGGCGATCACCTGGACGCGGTCACCCGGGACACGTCGTCCGTGTACCTCGACGTGCCCGTCGGGATGCGCCAGCGCCCAGAAGCACGATCCGACGGGAAGCTCATCCACCGGATCGGGTCCGGCCACCCCGGTGACCGCGACGGCCCAGTCGGCGCCCGACCGCGCCTGCACGGACTGCACCAGCGCCTCGGTGACCTCCGCGCTGACCGGCCCGTGTTCGTCGAGGAGGGCCGCAGGAACGTCGAGGAGGTCCTGTTTGGCCCCGGTCGCGTAGACGACCACGCCGCCGATGAAGACCGCCGAGGCACCGGGGATGCGGCCGAGTCGCGCGGCGATGTCCCCCGCGGTTGCGGACTCGGCCGTGGCGAGCGTCTGTCCCGCGGCGATCAGAAGCCGGAGCACGACCTGTTCGAGCGTGTCGTCATCGACCCCGACCACCGCGGTCCCAAGCGCCGCAACGACCTCGTCGACCACGGGCTGCGACGCGACCCGGGCACCGTCGGGGTCATCGGCGGACACGGTGAGCCGGACCTGGATCTCCGACGACCTGGCGAGGAACGACAGGGTGACGTTGTCGTGGGCGTCGAGGAGCGGCTCGATGATCTCGGCGACGTCCGATTCTCCACGGCCGACGACGTGCACGACCCGCGTGACCGTCGCACGCGCGCCGGCGAGCTGCCGGACCTCGTCGTTGACGTGCCGGGCGAACAGCTCCTGCATCTCCCACGGCACGCCGGGCAGGGCGATCACCCGGGTCGGAGACGGATCCAGCAGGGTGATCCCGAACGCCGGCGCCGTCCCGACCGGCGGGTAGGGGGTCGCACCCGCCGGGATCCGCGCCTGCTTGAGGTTCTGGGGCGCCATCGTCCGGCCCATCGAGGCGAAGCGGGCGGCGATCTCCTCCTCGAGGTCGTCGTGGTGCTCGTTGTCGACGCCGGCGGCGAGCGCGACGGCCTCGCGGGTCAGATCGTCGACGGTCGGCCCCAGACCGCCGCCGACGATCACCAGTTCGACCCGTTCGGTCAGCCACCGCAGGCTGGCGACGAACTCGTCGAGGTCGTCGCGGACGGCGAGGTGGTGGAGCACCTCGACCCCGAACTCACGCAGGCGAAGGCTCAGCCAGGTCGCGTTGGAGTCGGTGAGGTCCCCGAGCAGCAGCTCGCTACCGACCGACAGCACCGCGGCACGCAGTGGCTGCTCAGCGGTCCGGAACGACACGCCGTCCAGGGTTCCCGGGGTCATGAGTCGCCTCCGTTGCGGGCGATGCGGGTCAGACGACCGGCGCGGAACGCGTACTCCAGGCCCGACCAGATGGTCAACAGCACGGCGAGGTACAGCAGCCACAACGCGAGGGTCTCCGGAGCCCCCGGCAACAGGAAGGCCGCCACCGCCACCACCTGCGACGTGGTCTTGATCTTGCCCCAGACCGACGCGGGCATCACCAGATCGAGCCGACGCACCATGCTGACCCGCAGCAGCGTCACCGCGACCTCACGGGCGACGATCACGATGACCGCCCAGGCCGGGAGATCCCCCACGAACGCCAGGCTGGCCAGCGATCCGATGATCAACAGCTTGTCGGCGATGGGATCTGCCAGCTGCCCCCAGGTGGTGACGCCGTGCCAGCGGCGCGCGACCCACCCATCGACCGAGTCGGTGGCCGCTGCGAACAGGAAGATGCCGAACGCCCACCACCGGGCATCCGAGCCGTCCTGGACCAGCAGCACGAGGATCACCGGGACCAGCGCGGCCCGCAGGAAGGTCAGCAGGTTCGGGACGTTGAACCAGTGCGGTTCCCCAGCCCGCAGCTCGCCGAGTGGCACGGTCGCCGGTTCGGTGCGATCCGCGTGTGGGCCGTCGGCCCGGCCGCCGTGAGCCCGGGCGTCGTCGGTGTGTCGTCGTTCCTCCACCGATCACCCGCCCTCTCCCGACGTCGGTCGGCCTCGGTGGACAGTCCCGGGCCGGGACGGTCCGGGTGCGTACTGACGTGCGGTTCAGGCGGAGGCGACGTCGACGGTGGCGATCAGGTCGACCCCGACCGCATCGGTCACGGTGGCGGTCACGGTCCGCCCGACCGGGAGATCCGCCGCCACGGAGCCTAGGTCGCCGGTCCCCTGCTTCGGCACAGCGGTGCCAGCGGACCGGCCCGGGACGATCAGCTGCACCTCGCCGTCGGTGTCCGGAGCCTCGCGGTAGGACCGTGCGATGGTGGTGGTCGCCGAACCCTCGGTCAGGTGTTCCTGGACCGTGACCTCCAGCTGCCGCCCGATGAACCGACGTGCTGCCTCGTCGGCCACCTGTTCCTGGAGCTCACTGACCCGGCGGACCCGGTCGGCCGCGAGCTCGGACGGCACCTGGTCGGGGAGGTGGTCCGACGGCGTGCCGTCCTCCCGACTGAACGCGAACAGCCCGACCCAGTCCAGGCGGTGTTCGGTGAGGAACCGCTCCAGGACCTCGACATCGTGCTCGGTCTCGCCGGGGAAACCGAGGATGAAGTTCGACCGGAACACCGCATCGGGGTCCAGCGCACGGATGCGCGTGATGAGCTCGCCGAACCGCTCGTGGTCCCCGGACCGGGCCATCCGCGCGACCACCGGTCCACTGACGTGCTGCAGGGACAGATCGAAGTACGAGGCGACCTTCGGCTCGGCGGCCATCGCCTCGAGCAGCGGCGTCGTCAGCTCCGCAGGCTGCAGGTACATCAGCCGCAGCCGTTCGATGCCGTCGACCGCGGAGAGTGCACGCAGGAGTTCGGGTTGCAGGGAGCGGCCGCCGTCGAGGTCCTTGCCCCACGACGTGGTGTTCTCACTGACCAGCACCAGTTCCCGCGCGCCCTGGTCCGCCAACCAGGCGGCCTCGGCGACGATCTCGTCCAGGGGCCGGGACCGGAACCGGCCGCGGAACGACGGGATCGCACAGAACGTGCAGACCCGGTCACAGCCGGAGGCGATCTTCAGGTAGGCCCAGGGCCGGCCATCATGAGCACGGACCGGGAATCGGGGGCCGGACGCCGGCATGCGATCGAGGTCGTCCTGCCCGGCGAGCACACCGGATGGCGAGCCCCCCGGGGCGCCGGCAACCGGCCCCGCGGCGGTACCTGCGTGTCCGGCTTCCGGGTGCTCCTGCACGGTGAGGCCGAGCACGGTCGGCTCGGGAACCACCGTCGGTGCCGGATCGACCGTCGGCGCGATCATCAACGGCAGGTCCCGCCCGGTCGGACGGCTGCCGGGGTGGGCCGCACCGACCCCGATGACCCGGTCGGTCACCCGCCCGGCCAGCACGTCCTCGATGATGTCCGGCAAACGTCCGTAGCCGTCGAACCCGACGATGGCGTCGGCCTCCGGGATGGAGTCGGCAAGATCCTGGGGATAGCGCTGTGCCATGCAGCCGACCACGATGACCGCGCGGGCGTCACCGTCCTCCTTGAGCTGGCAGGCTTCGAGCACCGTGTCGACCGACTCCTGCTTGGCCGGCGCGATGAACGTGCAGGTGTTGACCAGCACGACGTCGGCCGTCTGGGGGTCATCGACCACCGTCGAACCGTCGCGGTGGAACAGCCCCGCGAGTTGATCGCTGTCGACCTCGTTGCGACCACAGCCGAGCGTGATGATGGCCACACGGCGGCCGTCCACGGCGCGGGACGCCAGCGGGGTGGAGATGTCAGACACACGGACCTCGAGGTGGGTGCGGCAGCGGCAGGCGGACGATCAGGTGGGGTCGAAGCCGTCGGGGGTGAAGCGCAACTCCACGACCTCGCCGCTCCCGCCGGCCGGTCCGATGTCCTCACCGTTGTACTGCACGCGGACACCGCCGGCGTTGCCGAAGCGCACGATCACCTCGGAGTCGGCCACGTACTGCAGGGTCTCCCCGGCATCGACGACCTCCTCGAGGATCACCGCACCGTCCTGGGTGACCCGCAGCCACGACGCGTCCTCCAGGGCCAGGACCACCTCGACCCCCTCGAACTCGGGTTCAGGTTCAGGTTCCGGCTCTGGCTCCGGCTCCGGCTCCGGATCGGGATCCGACCCCTCGGTGTCCCCGGTGGTGTCCCCGCCGTCGGTCTCGGACCCGTCATCCCCATCCTGCTCGTCGTCGACCGACGGCGCGCTGGCCGGTGGCGTCCCGACCGGCGGGTCGTCGTCCGCGGTGTCTGGCGTGTTCGAGCCGATGATGCCGAGGAAGACGATGCCGGCCACGACCACGACCGCCACCAACGCCCAGGCGGCCCACGCCGGCGGCGTCGTCGACCGGGGAGCCCCACCGGTCTTGACGGGCACGACCATGTTGGACGACGGGCTCATGACCTGCTGGCCGACCTCCCGACGGTAGGTCTCGACCAGCGGCTCCGGATCCAACCCCAGCTCGACGGCGTAGCTGCGCAGGAACCCCTTGGCGTAGACCTCACCGCCGAAGGCGTCGAAACGTTCGTCCTCGAGGTCCTGCAGTTGGCTGGTCCGGGCACGCACCGCCTGGGCCGCGTCCTCGAGGGAGCGACCCTGCGCCTCCCGGGCTTCACGGAGGGCTTCACCGATTCCCGTGCTCACAACGGCCTTTGGGGTGAGAGGGTGACGAAGATGTGCGTGCTGCCATGGCGCACCGTCGATCGACCGGCAGCCGTGTCGTTGGGTGCGTCGGTGGGTGCACCGGGCGCCACGGACCGCGGAGACGGACCGAGCGACCAGCGTAGGACCGTCCGCGCGCTCCCGCATCCACGACGCGCGGCGCGCGGATGCGGTACGCGGGCGGCACCGGAGCTAAGCTGCGCCGCATGAACGTATCCCGGAAGCTCGCACTCACCCTCAGCGCCGCCGTCGCGTCGGTCGGTCTGCTGGCCGGTCCCGCCATCGCGCAGGACAGCGACCCTGCGCCCGCGGGTGATGACGACGGGCGCATCTCGATGGCCGACACCCCGCGCGACCGACTCGGGCTCATCCTGCTCGGCGCGTTGCTCACGGCGGGAGGCATCGCGTTCGTCAACGGACGCAAGCAGTTGAAGGGCGAGCGCGACCAGGCCTCCGGCGAGTTTCGCTGGCGCTGACGGAGGGAGCAGACCGTCCGGTCGGCCGCTCGGGCCGCCGTTCCCGCCCGTGTCCCTACAGGACGTTGCGCTGACGGGCGTCGTCGAGTTCCTCCGGGCTCCAGAGCACGTCACGGGCCTTCGAACCCTCGTTCGGGCCGACGACGCCGAGCTCCTCGAGCTCATCCATCAGCCGGCCGGCGCGGGCGAACCCGATCCGTAGCTTGCGCTGCAGCATCGAGGTGGATCCGAGTCCGCTGGTCACGACCTGCTCGGCGGCCCGGCGCAACAGCGCCTCGTCCGAGCCGTCGTCGGCGCGCCCCTCATCGGTCGCCTGGGCCGCGTCCCCCGCCTTGACGACCGGCTCGAACTCGGCCTCCCGCTGGGACTTGCAGAACTCGACGGCGCTGGTGATCTCGCGTTCGGTGACCCAGCAGCCCTGCAGGCGCGACGGCTTGCCCTGACTGGCCGGCTGGAACAGCATGTCGCCCTTGCCCACGAGCTTCTCCGCACCGTTGGCGTCGAGGATCGTGCGGGAGTCGGTCTGCGATGCCACGGCAAGAGCCAGCCGTGACGGGATGTTCGCCTTGATCAACCCCGTGATCACGTCAACCGACGGGCGCTGGGTCGCGATGATCATGTGGATGCCGACGGCGCGGGCCATCTGGGCGATCCGACAGATCGCATCCTCGACGTCGCGGGGGGCGACGAGCATGAGGTCGGCGAGCTCGTCGATGACCAGCAGGATGTAGGGAAGCGGCTCGGACTCGACCTGGGTCTCGGTCGGATCCCCGTCCTCGTCCACACCGGGCGGGCCGGGACGCGGCGGCACCTCACCGGCGGCGACGGCGTCGTTGTAGCCGTCGATGTTGCGGTAGCCGAGGTGCGCGAGCAGTTCGTAGCGCTGCTCCATCTCCTTGACACACCACTGCACGGCGTCGGTGGCACGGCGCGGATCGGTGACCACCGGGGAGAGCAGGTGCGGGGCACCGCCGTAGGCGTTCAGCTCGACCCGCTTGGGGTCGATCAGGATCATGCGGACCTGGTCGGGTCGTGCCCGCATGATGATCGAGGAGATCATGCCGTTGAGCGTGACGGATTTCCCGGATCCGGTCGCACCGGAGACCAGCAGGTGGGGCATGGTCGTGAGGTTGACCATGGCCGGTGTGCCCGCGATGTCGACGCCGACCGCAACGTTCATCGGGTGCGGATCGGCCAGGGCCTCATCCGAACGCAGGATGTCCCCGAGGGTGATCAGGTCGCGCTGTCGGTTCGGTACCTCGACACCGATGGCGGACTTCCCGGGGATCGGCGCCACGATGCGCACGTCGGGCGCGGCCAACGCGTAGGCGATGTCATCGCCCATGTTCGCGACCTTCTTGACCTGCACGCCCGGTCCCAGCTCGATCTCGAAGCGGGTGACGGTGGGCCCCCGCGACCACCGGGCCACGGTGGCATCGATGTTGAACTGGTTGAAGGTCTCCTGGAGGGCCGCCGTCTGCGCCTCGATCGTGCGGGTCCCCTGTTTTCCCTGCAACCGGCCGGCGGCCAGCAGGTCGAGGGGCGGCAGCTGGTAGTCGTCCCACGATTCGACCGGGGACACCTTCTTCGCCTTCCGGGTCTTCCCGGCCGGGACCGCAGCGCGTGCCGTCGGTGGGGACGGGATCTCAGCGACCGTTGTGTCGGCCGGCTGCCCATCGACGGACGCAGCGGTCGCCGTGGACGCCTCGACCGGTTCCTCATCGTCGGGATCGATGCCATCGAGTTCCGGCTGACTGGCCGTCTTGCCCGCCAGGGTGGCACGGATACGCGCGGCCTCGACGGTGTCGGTGCGTTCGTCCTGCTGTGACGGCGCGGTGCCGCGCGCACGGCTCGCCTCGATGAACTCCTCGTCGAGGTCGCCATCGTCGGCCGACGGCTGGAACATGCGGCGAACCGCCGCCACGACCGCAGAGAACGGTGTTCGGGTCACGACCAGCAACCCGAGCGCGACCACGGCGACGAGCACGGCGCTCGCCCCCCACACCGACAGGGCGAACTCGAGTGGCGTCGCGACGGCCAGACCGATCAGACCACCGGCCAGCCACAGTTCGCGGACCCCGTCACCGAGCTCCGGCGCTCCCGCCAACAGGTGCAGCGCACCGAGGATCCCGACGAGCAACAGCACGGACCCGACCGCGATCCGGCCCACCTCGGGGCTCGGACGACCGATGACGATGAGCAACCCGAACCACGCCAACAGGGCCGGGACCGCGTAGCCGACCAGGCCCAGCAGCCCGAGACTGACGGCCTCGAGGAAACCTCCCACGGGACCGGCTGCATCCGCGTAGATGCCGAGCCCGACCAGGACACCCAGCAGGATCAGCGAGATCCCGCCGACATCCTCTCGCTGCGCCCTCAGATGGGTCGCGAAGGCCGACCCGATACGCCCGAACGGACCACGGCGACCACCTCGCCCGGAACCGCCCGCGCCGCCGGACCCGATCGTCTTCTTCGCCGGGCCCCGGGACCCATCCGCACCCTTGCCGCCGGCGTTCGACGCCGCCCTGGTGGTCTTCTTGGCGGCCTTCTTCGCCGGCTTGCTCGCGGCCTTCTTCGCTGGCTGCTTCTCCCCGGACGCACGCGACGACCCGCCGCCCGGCGACGGACGGGACCCGCTGCCCGTGCCGCCCCGGGTCGCGGCCGGGGATCTCTTGGCTGCCACCTGCGTCGGCTCCGACTCGTGAGGTCCGTGATGGGGATGGACGAACGCACAGCGTAACGCGGGGTGACAGTGGTGGAACTACATCCCGGGTGCACGCGCGTTCGGCGTCCGTCGCCCTCCGGCTTGCCGCCTCCACGGTGTGCGCACCAGCGATGCGCTCCTGCTGCCGTCGGGTCGGATGGACAACCCCGACGGAGGGCTCGGCGAACCACCACCGCAAGCGACCCAACGACCCACGACGAAAGGCCAACACCTCATGCGACGCATCGCAACGATCACGGCGGTCGGACTGGTGGCACTCGCGCTACCGATCGCGGCATCGGCACAGGCTCCGACGTCCTTCACGGCCGACCTCGCGCCGGCCAACGAGAGTGGCGCCACCGCAACGGCGGAGATCACCCTCGACGGGAACATGGCGCAGATCGACCTCACCGGCCAGGGCTTCTTCGACGGGTTCCCGCACGCGATCCATCTGCACGGCGAACCGGGTGGCGACAACGTCTGTCCGCCGGCGATGAACCCCGGCGATCCCGACTTCGATGCGGTCGACGAGGATGGCGACGGCATCATGAGCGTGATCGAAGGTGCGCCGTTCTACGGCGGCGTGGCGGTCTCGCTGACGACCGAGGGCGACACCACCCCGGACAGCGCGCTGGCCGTCGACCGCTTCCCGACCTCGGGCACGCTCGACTACTCACGCACGATCGAGCTTCCGGATGATGTCGCCGCCAACCTCAGCTCGCTGCACGTCGTCGTCCACGGCCTGGACCTGGATGACAGCGCAGAGATCGGGACCGTCGAGATCCCGAGTTCACTGGACCCCGACCTGCCGATCGAGGCGACCGCACCGGCCGCCTGCGGGCAGCTGACCGCGGCCGCAGCCGGCGGGATCGACACGGGCGCAGGTGGCACCGCGTCGACCAACGGTCTGGCCGGCCTGCTCGCCGGCGGCCTGCTGCTCGGTGGCTTCGGAGCGTTCGCGGCACGTCGTCGCAACGCCGACGGATCCGCCTGAGCCTCCCGCTCGATCGTGCACCAACCTGGAAGGAGTCACCATGTCATGCCACCGCTCTCCGGTCGGTGCGTGGGTCATCGCGATCGCCCTGGTAGCGGTCGGGTGTGCAGGCGCCTCCGGCCAGGACGCCACCGGGGCCGATCCGGCCCCGGTGGCTCCACCCACCACCTCAGCTGACGATCTGCCGACACCTCCCGATGCTCCAGCCCATGATCCAGACGGGCACGACGCCGACGATGCCGACGATCGCGATGGGGCCGACGACGAGGCAACGGGCGTCGAGGTTCCCTCGGAGCTGACCTCCGGATCCACCGAAGACATCCTGGCCACCATGCTGGCCACGGACCCGACCACCCTCTCGCCCGACACCGACGAGCAGGGCGCACTCCCGAACGGGGTCGAGCCCGAACGCATCGTCATCCCGGCGATCGATGTCGATGCGGATGTGATCGACCTCGGCCTCCGGGACGATGGGACCATGGAGGTCCCCACCGACTTCGCCCAGACGGGCTGGTTCCGACATGGACCGCGACCCGGACGGGTCGGACCGGCGCTGATCGCCGGCCACGTCGACGACCGTGATGGCCCGGCGGTGTTCTTCCGCCTGGCGGAACTGACCCCCGGTGACCGGATCGACGTGCACGGCACCGGCGGCGACCTCGTCGTCTTCGAGGTCCGCGAACTGGAGCAGCACCCCAAGGATGCGTTCCCGACGGAGCGCGTCTACGCGGCGACCCCCGGCCCGGAACTTCGCCTGGTGACCTGCGGCGGCACCTTCGACCGGGGCATCCGCAGCTACCGCGACAACATCATCGTCTACGCCGACCGGGTCGACGCATGACCGCCACGCGGATCTTCAACCTCGCGGCACGGGTCACTCAAGCGTCGGCAGCGCGGTCCGCGTTGGCGACGATCGCATCACGGACGAACCTCGCCAGCCCCTCGGCCTGTTCCTCGTAGTGCGCGGTGAAGCGAGCGTCCTGTGCGTACATCTCACCGAGGTGGCGATGCATCGTCGCAGGGCAGTCGTAGAACCACCGGGAGATGTGCGCCCGGTGGGACTCGGCGATGTCCATGGCCACGTCGCTGTCGGCCGGGACGCCGTCGGTCAACGCTCCGACGAAGTCGGCGTCGACCGCGGCTGCTTCCCGCTGGATGGCGAGCCAGTCGTCCTTGGTGTACCGGGAGGTCCGGCGCTGCGACTGCTTCCACGCGTCGGTGTCACCCCAGCGTTCCTTCGCTTCGTCGGCGTACTCGCCGGGGTCGACGTCGCCGAAGACCTCGAACAACTCGTCGGTGGTCAGGTTGATGCCCATCTTCCGTGCCTCCATCGTCCGCTCGAGCACCCCGAGGATGCGGTCGAGACGTTGCCGTCTGGCGCGCAGCAGCTCGTGCTGCCGGCGGAGGTGGTCGTCGGGATCGACGTCGCCGGCGAGCAGTCCGACGATCTCATCGAGGGGGACGTCGAGCTCTCCGTAGACCCGGATCCGCCACAGCCGATCCAGGTCCGCGTCGTCGTAGCGCCGGTAGCCCGACGCCGTGCGCCGGCTCGGGACCAGCAACCCGATGCGGTCGTAGTGATGCAGGGTTCGCACCGTCACGCCTGCCAGTCGAGCCACCTCGCCAACCGAGTAGCCGCACATCCCGCAGCCTCCACGTGGCCGTGGTCGACCACATCGAACCGGACGCTACGCCCTGACCCTACGTCAGGGTCAAGGCCCGTCAGGGTCAAGGCTCGATCTCCGAGCCGTCGAACGACGTGAACGAGTCAGACGTCCTGCACGACCGGCAGGATGAACGGCCGACGGCCGGTCTGTGACTTCCAGTAGCGGCCGAGGGCCTGCACGACGTGGCGTTGCACAGCCTGCAGATCCTCGTACTTGGCTGCGGCCAGACCGTCGAGTTCCTTGTCGACGGCCTTGCGTGCTGCCTCGAGGATGTCGTCCGCGTCGTCCTCGAACACGACGCCCTTCTGGGTCACGATCGTGTCGCCGGCCCGTTCGCGGGCGTGGGTGTCCACGGTCACGATGCACACGCAGATCCCGTCCTCCCCGATCCGACGGCGGTCGCGGAGCAGTGCCGGACCGACGTCGTCGAGCAGCCCGTCGATGTAGACGTGGCTGGTGGGCAGGTTCGGGCCACGGGTGACGTGCCCATCCTCGAGGTAGACGGAGTTGCCGTCCTCGCAGATGAGGACGTGTTCCTCGAGGCAGCCCGTCATCAGGGCGATGTCGGCGTGCGCACGCATGTGGCGGTGTTCACCGTGGACCGGGATGACGTACTCGGGTTCCAGGATGTTGTGGAACAGGATGAGGTCATCGCGGCTGGCGTGGCCCGACACGTGGACCGGTGACACGCCCTTGTGGATCACCTTGCACCCGCGACGTGACAGGTTGTTGATCGAACGGAACACGGCCTGCTCGTTGCCGGGGATCAGGCTCGAGGCCAGGATCACCAGGTCGCCCTCCCCCACGTCCAGCATGCGGTGCTCGCCCGCGCCCATCAGCGACAGGGCGCTGAACGGCTCACCCTGCGATCCCGTCGACACGACGATCAGTTCCCGTCGGTCGTAGCGCTCGACGTCCTTGGGTTCGACCGCGATGCTCGCATCGAAGTCGAGGTAGCCCAGTTCCTCGGCGATCGCCATGTTGCGGACCATCGACCGGCCGACGAACACGGGGCGACGCCCGACGGCGACCGCGGCATCGAGCACCTGCTGGATGCGGTGCACGTGGGAGGCGAACGACGCGACCACGATCAGGCCCTCGGCGTCCATCACGTGCTTGCGGATCTGATCACCGACGGTGCGTTCGGGCGGCACGTGGCCGGGGACGTCCGCCCCCGTCGAGTCGGCCAAGAGCAGGTCGATCCCCTCGTCGCCGAGCCGCGCGAAGTGCGCGAGGTCGGTCGGCCGACCGTCGATGGGGCTCTGATCGAGCTTGAAGTCCCCGGTGTGCACGATCATGCCGTGGGGGGTGCGGAACGCATAGGCGACACCATCCGGGATCGAGTGGCTGACCTGGATCGCCTCGGCGTTGAACGGACCCTGGTCGACGACATCGCCGGGTTCGATCTGCCGGTAGTCGGGGGTCGGCAGCTGTGGCCACTCCTCCAGCACCGCCTTGCAGAACGCGATGGTCAGCTGGGTGCCGTAGACCGGGAGCGACCGGTCGAGGGTGCGGATCAGGTAGGGCAGCGCACCGATGTGGTCAAGGTGACCATGGGTCAGGAAGATGCACTCCACATCGTCGGTACGAGCTTCCAACCAGCCCCAGTCCGGCAGGATCAGGTCCACGCCCAGGTGCTCGGCATCGGGGAACAGCACCCCGACGTCGACCACCGCGAGTCGGCCATCGACCTCGATGGTGGCCATGTTGCGGCCGATCTCACCCAGGCCACCGAGGAAGGTGAGTTGGACGGGCGGGCTGGTGTCCGGGCGGCGTGAGCGGGAACGGGCGGTCATCTGGCGGCCTCGATCGGAGCGAGAGCGGCCATCAGGGCCGCCACCGCCTCTGGGGTGGCGTTGGCAAGTGGTGCGCGGACCGGCCCGGCGGGCAGACCCTTGGCCTGGAGGGCACCCTTCAAGGGTGCCGGGGAACTCTCGGCGAACAGGGCGCGGTACACCGGCATGCAGGCCAGGTGCAGATCACGGGCGCGCGCGGGATCGGTCGCGAAGACCTCGATCATCTCCGCGATCTCCGGACCGACCAGGTGAGCCGCGACCGAGATGACGCCGACCCCGCCGATCGCCAGCAGCGCCAGGTTGACCTCGTCGGCACCCGACCAGTTCTCGAACCCCCCGGGTGCTCCCCGCGTCAACGCGAGCACGTCCGCGGCCTTGCCGAGGTCGCCCGTGGCGTCCTTGACGCCGACGATGTTGGGGACCTCGGCGAGGGCGGCCAGCGTGGCGACGTCGATGGCACGGCCCGTGCGGGACGGGATGTCGTAGAGCACCATGGGGAGGTGGGTGACCCCCGCGACGGTCCGGAAGTGCTCGAGGAGGCCGTTCTGGCCGGGTCGGTTGTAGTACGGGGTGACCACCAGGACCGAGTCGGCGCCCTCGTCCGTGGCGCGCTCCGTGGAGATGATGGCGGTCCGGGTGTCGTTGGACCCGGTGCCCATCATGACGTTGGCGCGATCCCCGACGGCGTCCCGGACCGCCCGCAACAGCTCCCAGGGTTCCTCGCCGTGCAGGGTGGGCGACTCCCCCGTGGTGCCGTGCACCAGGACCGTGTCGGTGCCGGATGCGATCAGGTGCTCTGCGAGCTCGACCGCACCGGCCGTGTCGAGGTAGCCATCCTCGGTGAACGGGGTGGCCATCGCCGTCACGACGCGGCCGACCCCCGGGGGCGGCGCCGTCCATGCGGTTGCGTTGGTCATCGTCGTGCCGCCTGCGATGGGGAACGTGCGGAACCTGGCCGTATCCTAACCGCCGTGGCCGGTCCGACGGCCCTCGGGTACGCATGGACGACCCCTGAAGCATCCGCCGAGCAGGAGCACCTGCATGATCTGGCACATCGTGACCTTCGACATGGCCGCCGTGGACGACGCGACGCGAACGGAGCTCGAAGCTCGACTCGCGGCACTCGTCGACCTGGACGTGGTCGTGTGGCTGGAGGTCGCGCGGGACGTGGACGCACCGGACACGACCGGGCTGCTGTCGGTGTTCACCAGCTATGACGACCTCGAGACCTACCGCACCCACCCCGACCACCTGCCCGTCGTCCAGGACATCCGCGCGCTCGGGATCCCGGTCGCCCGGCTCGATGTCGAGGCACCGCTGCCGCCGGCCACCTCCGCGTGATGCTGCCGCTGATCGCACATGCCGGTCCGGGGTCGACGTGGCAGGCCGCCGTTGTCGTCGCAGGCCTCGCCCTGGCGATCTGTGTGCTGCTCGCGGTGGCCGGGCGTCTCCCGATGTCCTCCCCGCAGGACCTGTTGGTACCGCTGGCGGCTTCAGCGATCGCGGCCTCGCTCGGAGCACTCGGGCACACGTTGCTGTCGGACGTGGTCGGACTCGGCCTGCCACTGGCGGTCGTCTCCCTGCTGGCGTTGCTGCTGGCCGCCCTCACGCCCCTGCAGCTGACACCCTCCTCCCCGCTCGCCCTGGGGTCCCTGGCGCTGGCAGCGGTCTCGATGTACCTGCTGTTCACGCCCCTGACGGTCGCTCTGCACCCCCCAGCGGACCTGCTGCCTCTGGCGGACGACGCTGAGGTCACCATCGCGGAACCGAGCGACGGAGCAACGCTCGAGGCTGGCCCGGCACCCGTGAAGGTCACGATCACCGGCGGCAGCATCGGTCCTGTCCTCACACCTGCTGAGGACCTGCCCCTGGATCCCGAGGAGGCCGGATCACTCCAGGTGTTCGTCGATGGCGACCCGCAGGATGTCGACTGGGACGGCACCTGCACCGTCAGTGCTCCCTGCTCAGAGGTCGACATCGAGGTGGAGTTGCCCACCGGGGAGTCGCAACTGGCCGTCGAGTTCGTACGTGGCGACGGCACACCCTTCGCGCCCCTGGTCATCGACCGGATCACCGTGACGGCCGAGTGACGGACGCGTGACGTCCGGTGGCGCCGAGGGCTCGGAGTGCCACGACTCGTCGCCGCTACTCGTCCAGGTCGAGCTTCTCGCTGCACACCGGCCAGGCGTTCCATCCCTGCTCGTCGAGGACCCGTTCGGCGACCTCGATCTCCTGCCACCGGTCCGCACGCCCGGCATGCGCGGGCATGTCCGGGTCGCGGAACGACTCCCACGTGTCCGGGTGGAAGTTCAGGCCACCCTCGAAGATGTCGCCGTGGTCGAACGCCAGCCCGTAGCTCCACCGGGCGCTCCCCGGCTCCGGTTCGCCGTTGGCGTCCCAGTCGCCCGACTCGCAGTCCGCCAACTGCTTCCAATCGACGACGTCGACCTCCCAGTCCTCGGTGAGTTCGTCGATCGAGGGGCCCCTCTCGCGCTCCCGGGCGACGGTTGTGATGGCTGGCTTCTGGTGAGGGTCGGGGTCGATGACCTTGGTCGCACCTTCGGCGTCAGCCGACGTAGCGGGAGCCGGTGCGGGGACCTCCAACGGAGCGGGTGTCGTTGCGATGACCGACCCGCCCAGCATCGTCCCGAGGGCCCAGACGAGCAGGATGCGCACACGTCGGGGTCGAACGGGAGGTCTGCGGGTTGCGATGGATCTCCCAGCGGGTCGGCAGCGGTGACGGTCGACAACCGGGATACCAGGACCGACCCTGACCGGCAAGTGATCGAACGGCACGTGGTGTCATGCCTACAGGTCGATGGGCCACGTCGGCGGAGCGGCGCCAGGCCGTTAGGCTCGGGACCCAAGCCGTCATCCACCACCGAGGCACCACCATGGCCAAGAAGCTGTCCAAGAAGATCTCCAAGCTCGAGAAGAAGGCGTCGAAGCTGCGCAAGCAGGCGGAGAAGAAGGGCAAGAAGCTGTCCTCATCGGCCTCCGATCAGCTCGATGACCTCTCCAAGGAGCTGTCCAAGACGACCGAGTCGCTGCGCAAGAAGACCGAGCGGTCGGGCAAGGAACTCAAGAGCAAGGCGTCCGACCAGGTCGAGGACCTCGCCGAAGCGGACACCGGCGGCAAGAAGGGCCTCATCGCGGTCATCCTGGCGGCGGTCGCCGGTGGCGCAGCCTTCTTCTTCACGCGGAAGAAGGCCTGACCCAGCCCTGGGCGTGGGGTCACGCGCCCTTGCCGCGGACCAGCACGTAGGCGTAGGCACCAGCGAGTGCGAACCCCACACCGATGGCGTCCAGCCCGCCGCTGCCGAACGGCACCAACGGCACCCGGGCCAGCCACGTCAGCCCGGTGAGGGGCAACCACGGCAACACGCCGACCAGCAGCACCCCCAGCGCGACCCCGGCCAGCAGCCGGTCGCGCGCGCCGGCCATGAGGCCGGCGCCGCTCAACGCCCCGGCGCCGAGGTAGCACGCGACCACCCACCAGTAGCTGGTCCCCCCGGGGTCACGCTCGACCGCGTCGCGGAGCGTGCCGGCGAGGTCCAGCAGCAACAGCGGCACGACCCCCAGTCCGAGCCCCAGCAGGGCTGAGCGGATGCGGCCGTTCACGCCGATGCCGATCGGGTCCGGCGGCGCTGCTCGGCGGCACGCTCCGACTCCAGGCGTTCGAGCTCGTTGTCGCCGTGATCGACGTGGACCATGGCGTCCGCCACCGCGGTGTGCCGGGCCTGCTCGCCGATCAGGCGGTGCATCTCCTGGACGACCCGCCGGTACTGCGGATGCCCCTGGGGGGTGGAGCGCAGCTCCAGCATCTGCATCGCCGCTCGGGCGTTGAGCTGCATCGAGTAGCGCAGGCGGTAGGCGAAGCACACCGCGTACTGAGCCTGGACCGGGTGGTCCGTGGACAGCAGGTCGTAGAGCGCTGCCGAACGTTCGAGGGCCTCGTGCCAGCGATCGACCACCCCGGCGTCCACCAGTTCGGGTGGGGTCTCGTAGCCATGCGCGGCGGTGAGGTCCTGCCACTCGATGGTGAGCATGCGGTGGCGTTGCAGGTCCCGGAACCCGCCGTAGTCACCGAGGACGTCGAACCGGTACCACACGCGCTCGAACCCCCGACCCGGCTTGTGCCGACGGTTGGTCCGCTCCCCGACGTAGGCACGCAGGACCTGGGCGCGGCGCTCCGGCGCCCAGGTCCGGACCTGTCGTTCGAGCTGACCCTCGGGAACGGTCACGTGGGGGTAGAGCGCCGCGGTGACCAGTGCCACCTCGGCGTCGACGGGGTCATGTGGCGACCAGTCGGTCAGCGTCACGAGGTCAGCCGGCTGGACCGGATCGGCGGTCACCAGCTCGTGCGCGAGTGCGCGGGTCTGGTCACGGGTGTCGGCGAGGTACCGCGACCACGCGCCGCCCCGGTCCGGACGGTCGACACGCGTCAGGAACGAGGGGATCACGTGGCGGAGCTCGGCCAGGAGCGTGGCGGCCAGCTGCCTCGATTCAGCCAGCTCGTCGGCCTGCAGGCGCAGCAACAGGCCCTCGTACGACTGACCTGAGGCGAACATCCCCACGTTGGAGGTCGTTGCCGCCGGCAACAGACCCCGCAGCAGGTCGAGCGCCTTGGCCTTGGTCGCGTTGTTGTAGACGAACGACGAGGTGTCCACGTCCTTGGGCCAGCGCGTCCGGACCCAGGCCAGTACCTCGGGGACCATGGAGGCGTAGAGGTCGAAGATCGCGTCGAGTTCGCGCTCGTAGGCGGCGGCGTGCGGGCCGGCCATGATGTCCGCGTCGCGGTGGTAGCGGTAGCGTCCGCCGGGCTTGGTGTCGTAGGGGATGTAGCGGGTGGACTGTTCCAGGTAGGCCGCCAGCCGGCCCCACTCGATGCGCTTGGTCAGCAGGTTCGAGACGTCCTCGAGGGCGACGTGGGCACCACCCAGCTGGGCGACCGAGTCGTCGCCGTACTCGCTGAAGATGCGGTCGTAGAGCTTGGCGGCGCGGGCCGCTGGATCGTCGGTCGCGAGGTCGTCGGCGAACTCGTCGAGGAACAGTCGCTTGAGCGACCCGCCGAACCGTGAGTATCGGGCGAACAGCGCGCCCTTGACGACCTCCGGCAGGTCCGTCAGCGCGAACACGTCGCCGTCCGGGTCGGTCACGAATCGTGACAGCACGTCCCGTTCCGCAGGCGTGAGCCCGGTACGGGCGGGGTCGGTCACAGCTACCTCGAGGTGGTGGATCGCCGGGCGGGCGAGCCTAGCTGCGGGCCGCGACATCCCCGGCGAAGGCCGTCGGATGACGGACGGGACGTCCGGGAGCTGGCCGTGGTCCGACCCGGCTCGCCCTCACTCGCCGGCGGCCTGGGGCACCGCGCCGGACGGCCCCGCCGTTGCCGTCGCCTCCCAGGTGGGTCGCAGCGGCATGCCGGAACCACCCGAAGCATGCGTCCGCACGGCGAGCACCTGGTGGAGTTGGATCTCGTTGTGCTCGAACGCGAGCCGTGAGCCCGGCATGTACAGCCGCCAGACCCGCGCACGGCGCTCACCGGCCTCGGCGACACACGCATCCCAGTTCGCCTCCAGGTTGGCGCTCCAATCGGCCAGCGTCCTCGCGTAGTGCTCGCGCAGGTTCTCCTCGTGACGGACCTCGAAACCGCCCCGGTCCTGCAGGACGCTGATGATGTGGCCAAGGCCCTCGAGCTCGCCGTCGGGGAACACGTACCGGTTGATGAACCCACGCTTCTTGAGGGTGGGCGTGGTGTTGCCCGGCCACATGATGCAGTGGTTCAGCAGCCGCCCCCCGGGACGGAGCTTGCCGTAGAGGAACGACGCGTAGGCGGGCAGGTTCGCCTTGCCGATGTGTTCGGTGAGCCCGATCGAGCTGATCGCGTCGAACCCCGACTCGGGCACGTCGCGGTAGTCGAGGTGTCGGACCTCGGCGAGGTCCTGCAACCCCGCTTCGGCGATGCGCTCCTGGGCCCAGGTCGCCTGGGCCCGCGACAACGTCACACCGAGCGCCCGTACCCCGTAGTGCTGCGCGGCGTGCACGACCATGCCACCCCAGCCACAACCGACATCGAGC
Organism: Nitriliruptoraceae bacterium; assembly: GCA_041685735.1. GTDB lineage: Bacteria > Actinomycetota > Nitriliruptoria > Nitriliruptorales > Nitriliruptoraceae > CSSed11-175R1. Next base: position 2,169 of record JAWLFE010000047.1, on the reverse strand, counting down.
AGCCGCAGACCGGGTTGGAGATCGAGCTTCCGCGCCACGAGGTCGTACTTGAAGGTCTGAGCCTGTTCGAGGGTCGCCTCCTCGTTCGGGTACGCGGCGCACGTGTAGGTCATCGATGGGCCGAGCACCAGCCGGTAGAAGCGGTTGGACACGTCGTAGTGGTGCGCGATCGCCTCCTCATCACGCTGTCTGGAGTGTCGCGACCCCCGCAGCCGGGTCTCCTCCGGCGGTCGGCGCACCCGCTGGGTCGCGTTGCGGGCCATCTCCGCCGCCAGCCGGGCCATCCCGTTCGCGGAGAGGTTGCTCACCTGCGGCTCCCAGAGGGCCCGCAGGGCCACGTGGACATCGCCGTCGAGGTCGATCTCGCCATCGACGTAGGCGCGCGCGAAGCCGAGCTGACCGGGCGCACGCACGACGTGTGCCCACGCCCGGGGCGAGACCACCGTCAGATGCGCGGGTGCGTCGGCCGGCCCGGCACTGCTCCCGTCATAGGCGCTGAAGCGGATCTGTCCGTTCCCCGCGAACAGGTCGTGGAAGACATCGGCGAGCTTCACCTTGCTCCCTTTCCTCACTTGCGCAGCACACACTTCTCGTACAGGTCGCGGAGGCGCCCATCCGGGTCGTAGCGGCGCTTGACCTCCCAGTAGCGCTCCCCGCCGTACGTTTCCCAGAACTCCTGCGGCCCGTACTGGACCGTGGAGTAGAGCGACTTGTGCCCGCCGTGGGCGGCGACGGCCCGCTCGATCCGCCGGTCGCGATCCCCTTCCACGTCGCCTGGCGCGATCGGGACCGCACCCCAGAAGCCGATGTTGACGTACAGCGCATCCGGATCGAGCGGATAGAGGTCCCAGGACGCTGCGGTCCGCTGGCGGAGCGGGCACAGCCACACCGGCCACAGGCCGACATCAGCCGCGAGGTAGTCGAGGAACGCCTCGGTCTGGCCGATCGGCACCTCGATGTCCTGCACGATCATCTCGCGGGGTGCACGACGCGACAGTCGGTCGATCCGGCGCGTGAGCCCGATGCGTCCCGCGAGCGCAACGAGCCGGTGGTAGACGTCGCTGCGCAGCCAGCGCTTCGGCCACAGCCGCCGGATCAGGCGGTTCTGGGCGCCGAAGGCACGTGAACACCAGAACCAGTCGGTGTCCCATCGCCACAGGTAGTCCCCGACCGTGAGGTGGTCCCGGTCCCGCTCGCGGATGGACCGGTAGTAGATGTTGTTCCCGGTGTAGTCGCTCGTGGAGGGCGCCGTGTCGGTGAACGTGCCCACGGTCAGGTACAGCTCATCGGTGGCGAAGGCGGTCCCGTCGAGGAAGTCGACCCGGTGGCCACCGACCTCGCGATCGTCGCAGATCCGCTCGAGGTCGGCGACGCAGGCCGCGACCGACCCGTAGGCCAGATGGCGCAGTGCGACGTAGGGGCGCACCGGCTCCACCTCGATGCGCAGCCGGAGCGCGTAGCCGAGCGTCCCGTAGGAGTTCGGGAAGGCCCGGAAGAGTGCAGCGTGCTCGTTGTCCGGCCGGGCAACGACGATGTCCCCCGCGCCGGTGAGGATCTCCAGTTCGAGCACGGACTCATGGGGCAGCCCGTTGCGGAACGAGGTCGACTCGATGCCAAGGCCCGCGACCGCGCCACCGATCGTGATCGTCTTCAGCTGCGGGACGACCAGTGGCATCACCCCGTGCTTGAGCGTCTCCTCCACGAGCTCTTCGTAGGTGGTCATGCCGAGCACGTCCGCCGTGCCGGCATCGGCGTCCACGTGGAGCACGCCGGAGAAGGCATGCACGTCCAACCGGCCGCCGCGGTGCTCGCGGGACTCGCGGGAACGGAAGAGGTTGGAGGTGCGCTTGTCGAGCCGGACCGGTTCCACCGCCCCGAGCACCTGCGTCTGAAGCGACCGGCGTGCATGCTGGTCGTCAGCCCCGACCACGGCGGTCGGTTCGTCCTGCCGCTTCCTGCCGGTCCGTTGGAACACTCGCGCACCTGCTGGTCCCTGGATGGCGCCGCGACCCCCGACGGCTGTCCAGGTGCATCGTAGGGCGGTCGAGCGGGTTCGCGCCCGGATCCTCTCATCCTTCCGTGTCAGTCGCTGCCGCTCAGGATCCGGCTTGTTCGGCAGTCAGGTGTGATGGATGGATCCAGATGCGATGTCGCACCGGTGCGGCACAG
>JAWLFE010000046.1:18692-21107 GCA_041685735.1 Nitriliruptoraceae bacterium | reverse complement strand
TCGATCAGCCCCGGCGGGATGTCGGGTGTCCCGACCGCCCCGAGGTAGATCGCATCGAACCCGCGCAACTCCTCGAGGGTGGCGTCGGAGAGCACCTCACCCGTGGCGAGGTAGCGCCGACCGCCGAGGTCGTAGTCGACCCGATCCGTGGTGAAGCCTTCGAGCTCCTCCAACCGATCCAGGACCTTCAACCCCTCGGCGACGACCTCGGGACCGATCCCGTCGCCGCCGAGCAGGGCGATGCGATGCTGCGCCATGTGTCACTCCTGTGCGGACCCCACGTCGGTGTGTCCCGGCGGCGCAGCCTAGTCCTCGGGCTCCGCCGAACCCGACCGCGGCCAGGAGTCGGGTGGCGACGCGCCTCAGCTGATGAGGCGGATGCACATCGGGTAACGCGATGGCTCCTTGCGCCCCGCCTTCATCGTCTCCATCACGATGAACACGATGTCGAGGATGATCAGGATCGGCACCAGGACGAACCCGATGAGCACGAACATCAGGACGAAGCCGACCGTCAGGTAGATCGCCATCGAGATCTGGAAGTTGAGGGCCTCCTTCGCGTGCTGCTCGACGAAAGCATCCTCCTTGCCCTTGGTCACCCAGATGATCAGCGGTCCGAGGAACCCCGTGACGATGGCGAGCAGGTGCGCCGCCTGGGCCATGCCCGTGTCGGATTCGATGAAGTTCGACACCGCATCCTGACCACCACGGGCACCCGCGTCGTCGTGCACCTGCTCGGTCCACTGGGCACCGTCCCACCAGCGCAGCGAGTGCTGCCCCCACGGATCGGGGTGCCACCCCGGCTCGCTACCGCCGGTTCCGCCCGTCGTCTCCCCACTGCTCATCGTCGCACCCCTCGCCCTGTCGATCGGCTGTCCGGTCGGATGTTCGGTCGGTCCCCGTGGGCCCAGCGAAGCTCGGGGTCCCCGCAGCGTCGTCCCGACCGGTGATCCGACCGCCACGCGGAACCCTAGCTCAGCGGCCCGCCGGCGGACCAGTACCGGCCACCGGACCCGCCCGGACACAGCCCGGGCCCCGACCGTGATGGTCGGGGCCCGGCTGCGTCGTTCGTGGCGGGAGCGACCTACGCGGTCTTGAGCACCCAGGTGCCGCCCGCGAGGTCGTCGTGCCAGCCCTGCCTGGTCTGCTCGTTGTTGTTGATCGTCACGATGAGGTAGATCACAGCTCCGAGGTAGGCCAGCGGGTAGAGGAACCAGCCGACGAACGGGATGATCCCGATCAGCAGGACCCCGAAGTAGGCGTTGCGCTTGACGGCCTCCTCCATGGTCGGGTTCCCACCGTTCGGACCGCGGACCTCCAACTTCATCAGCATCTTGCCGACGGTCTGGCCCTTGTTCGACTCCATGAAGGCGAAGTAGCCGACGTACAGCGCCGCAGCCATCGTGTAGGTGAGCAGCCGGGTGAAGAAGCCGGGGAGACCAGCCACCGCCAACCCGATGCTGATCGCGGCCCACAACGGACCGACGACGATCCCGACGATGATCGAGTCGATCACCTTGGCCAGGATGCGGGTCCCGAGGTCACCGGGCTGCCCGGCCGTGTTCGCCGCCGGCTGCCCACCGGCGGGCGCCGGCGCCTGCCCCTGAGGTGGCGGCGCCTGACCGCCCTGCGGTGGTTGCGGTTGCTGTCCCGGTGGTGGCGCCCCACCGCCCTGTGGCGGCTGTGGCTGTTGTCCCGGTGGTGGCGCCTGACCGCCCGGTGGTGGTGGTGCCTGTCCCCCTGGCGGGTTGTTCGGTGCGTCGCTCACGGAATCCTCCACGAGTGCTCGATAACGTTGCCCCGGCTTGGTGCGGGTGCCCCTGTGCTGGCAAGCGTAGTCAGGCGAACCCAGAACCGATAGCAGCAGGTCACCGACGCAGGAACCGTCAACCCCCATCCGGTGGACGGTGACCGAGGCCGGTCCAACCCACCGGTGCCCGGGCCCCACTGCCGTGCCGAACGAGGAGCCATGGAACTGGATCGTCGCGCGCTCCGGGCTGCCCTGCTCGACGCCGCCCCCTGGCTCGACGCCACCGACGTCGGACCACGAGCGGTCGATGCCGGCACCTGTGACCGCTGCGGCCAGCGTCCCCGGCTGCTGCCGACCTGTGGCCCGGGCGCCCCGGAGGCGCTCTGCCGGAACTGCGCGGCCGCGCTGGGTGACGACGCATGGTGCGACGGCCATCGCGACGACGGGATCGCGGCACGCCGGTGGGCCGATGCACTCCCGGACCGTTGGGCGGATGCGGTGGTGCTGTGGTGGGTGGCGACCGGTGAACTGCGGTGGGACCCGGCGACCATGGCCGCAGCCGCTGATCCGTGGCCCGATGCGGTCCGGGGCGCCATCGGCCGGTAGCTGCGGAGACCTGCAGAGCCGTCCCGACGATCGGGCCTCGGCCAGGAGTCGCGGCCAGG
>JAWLFE010000046.1:0-18592 GCA_041685735.1 Nitriliruptoraceae bacterium | reverse complement strand
GGCCCAGCAGCCGGGCCCAGCAGCCAGGCCCAGCGGTCAGCCCGCGCGGTGGGCTGCGCCCGGATCACCCTCGCCGGTCGACACCGCGACCCCCTGCGACGCGATCCACGCCCGCGCGGAAAGCGCATCGGTGAACCGGTGGGCGCGCAGCCCGAACGATGCGGCTGCCTCGACGTTGCTGGCACGGTCGTCCAGGAACAGCACCTCGTCCGGCGTGTGACCGATCCGCGCAACCAGTCGCTCGAAGAAGCCGTGATCCGGCTTCCTCACCCCGAGGTGGCACGACGCGAGGATGTGTTCGAAACCCCTGTCGAGGTGGGTCTGGGCGAGCTCGTCGATCCAGTGCGGGTAGTTGGACGCGGTCGCCCTGACCACGACCCCCTCCAGGTCGGCGACGAGCTCACGCATGCCGGGCAGCCAGTGGGTCCCGGCTCGTCGGACGCGATGGAACGCCGCCGGATCGACGTCGATCCCAGCGCGACCGTACGCGGCCCAGTAGTCGGCTTCGTCCAGCTCACCCCGCTCGAAGGCGGGGTAGGCGCTCGGATCCCGGCTGGCGGCCAGTTCCTCGAGCGAGCGACCCGTGGCGGCCCGCAACGCCTCACGGAACGGGTCACGCAACAACGTGTCCATCACGTCGAACGCGATCGCGCGGATCACGGTGCGCACCGGCTGGACACGTCGTCGCCTCGCCCGTCGGCTGTGGTGGGTAGCGTGCGGGACGGTAGCGGCGTCCGCCACGTCGCCGGTCGATCGGAGCAGCGGATGGACGTCCGGGAACAGCTGGCACGGGTGGTCGACGGGCACCAGGACACGCTCGTCGGCCTGTCACGTGCGGTCCACACCGACGCGGAGGTCGGCTTCGAGGAACACACCTCGTCGGCCCGGGTCGCCGCCGCACTGGCCGACGCCGGGTTCACCGTCGAGCACGGCGTCTGCGACCTGGACACCGCCTTCGTCGCCACCGCCGGGTCCGGGCCCCTGCACATCGGGATCTGCGCCGAGTACGACGCGCTGCCGGGCATCGGACATGCCTGTGGGCACAACATCATCGCCGCGGCGGCGGTGGGTGCCGGGGTGGCGCTGGCCGACGTCGCCGACGAACTCGGCCTCACCGTCACGGTCCTGGGCACCCCCGCCGAGGAGGGCGGGGGCGGCAAGGTCCTGATGCTGGAGCGCGGGGCCTTCGACGGCCTGCACGCCGCGATGATGGTCCACCCGGCACCGATGGAATCCTCCACGATGCCGTGTCTGGCGGTCAGCCACCTGGACGTCCGGTACACCGGCAGGTCGGCCCATGCCTCCGCCTACCCGCAGATGGGGATCAACGCCGCGGACGCGCTGACCGTCGCGCAGGTCGCCGTCGGGGTGCTGCGCCAGCACATCCGACCGACCGACCGGATCCACGGCATCGTCACCGATGGCGGCGACGCACCCAACATCATCCCGGAACGCGCCGGCGGCACCTGGTACGTCCGGGCCAAGAACCTCGCGGAGCTCGACGAACTCCGACCCAAGGTCGAGCGCTGTTTCGAGGCCGGGGCGATCGCCACGGGTGCGGACCTGCGCTTCGCCCCGACCGGACCGGCCTACTCCGAGTTCCTCCACGACCCGGACCTCGTCGCGCTCTACGAGCACGAGGCCCGGGGTGTCGGTCGTGACCTCCCCGTGGACGGGCTCCCCGAGGAGCTGGCCGGGTCCACCGATATGGCCAACATCTCCCTGGCGATGCCCGCGATCCACCCGATGCTGCGCATCGAGAGCGACGGGGCCGTCAACCACCAACCCGGGTTCACCGCCGCCTGCATCAACGCATCCGCCGACCGGGCGGTGCGCGACGGGGCCCTCGGCATGGCCCGGACCGTGGCCGGCATCACGGAGTCACCCGGGCTGCTCGCCCGCCTGCAGCAGGCCCCCTACCGGTCGGCGGATGCCAGGTCGTCGAGTTCCGGGTAGGCGTGCGCCCGCACATCCGCGAGGGGGACGCCGAGGAAGCGCTCCCCCAGCTCGCGGAAGCGCGCCGGTGACCCGGACGTGAGGACCCGGATGGTCCCGCCGTCGGACCGGCCGCGCAGCCACCCGGTCCGTTCCAGCAGGTCGCGCACCTCGAAGGCGGTCTCGTCCGCGCTGGAGACCAGCGTGACGCCACGGCCGACCACCTCGGAGATCGGGCGGGCCAGCAACGGGAAGTGCGTGCAGCCGAGCACCAGGGTGTCGACGCGCGAGCTCAACATCGGCGCCAACCGCTCACGGACGGTTCGGGCGACCGACGGCCCGTCGGTCCGCCCGGCCTCGACCATCTCGACGAAGCCAGGGCAGGCCAGGGAGGTCACCTCGAGGTCGAGGTGGAGCCCGGTGACGGTGCGCTCGTAGATGCCGCTCTCGATGGTCATCCGGGTGCCGATCACCATGGCCCGGCCGGTCCGGCTGGTGGCCGCCGCCGCGCGCAGTCCCGGGGCGACCACGCCGATGACGGGCAGCGAGATGCGCTCGCGGACCACGTCCAGCGCGGCCGCGGTCGCGCTGTTGCAGGCGATAACGATGAGCTTGGCACCGGCGGCCTGCAGGTCGTCGGCGATGGCGACCGAACAGCGGATCAGCTCCTCGGCCGTGCGCTCACCGTAGGGGTAGCGCGCGGTATCGCCGACGTAGATCAGGTCCTCGCCGGGCAGCAGGTCGGTGAGTGCCTGCAGCACGGTCAGCCCGCCCAGACCGCTGTCGAACACCCCGATGGGCCCGTCTCGCACGTCTCCGTGTCTCCTGTGCAGCGGCGGTTCGTCGCTGGGAGCCGGACGGTTCCCGTAGCGGTGCCGTGGTTGGACACCCGCCACGGTACTGCGGCCGGCAGGCGCACCCGCGTCGTCCCGACTGGCTGACCGGCCGATGGCTTCACTATCGTCGACGGTCCGCCCGGAACCTGGAGGTCGACGTGTCGGGTCCCCGCTGCGCGGTCCTGCCCGCAGGTTCGCGACCGCAACTCGAGGAGGCGGTCCGGGAGGCCGGTGGCACCGTGGTGCCCGTCGAAGAGGCTGATGCGGTCATCTGGACGGACCCGCAGGAGGCCTCGACGCTGCGTCAGACGTTGGATGCCCACCCTGGCATCCGCTGGGTCCAGCTGCCGTTCGCGGGGATCGAACCGTTCGTTCCCTACCTCGACACCGACCGGGTCTGGACCTGCGGCAAGGGCGTCTACGCCGAACCGGTCGCCGAACACGCCCTGATGCTGGCCCTCGCCGGCATGCGGGGCGGGCTGCGCTACGCCCGGGAGACCACCTGGTCCGACCCCTACGGGCACAACCTGCTCGGCGCGCACGTCACGATCCTCGGTGGTGGCGAGATCACGCGGTCGCTGGTGCGTCTGCTGCGCCCGTTCGGGGTGCACCTGACGGTCATCCGCAACCGTCCGGAACCGATCCCCGGCGTCGCCGATGTCCTGCCCGCATCCCGGCTGCACGAGCCGCTCGCCACGGCCGACCTCGTCGTCGTCGCGCTCGCCCTGACACCGGACACCGAAGGGATCATCGATGCGGCCGCGCTGGAGGCGATGCCGTCGCACAGCTGGCTCGTCAACGTCGCACGTGGTCGCCACGTCGACACGGACGCGCTCGTCGACGCCCTGCAACGTGGGTCGATCGGCGGGGCTGCGCTGGATGTCACCGAGCCCGAACCGCTGCCCGACGGCCACCCGCTGTGGACCCTGCCCAACGTGCTGATCACCCCCCATGTCGGCAACACCCCGGAGATGGGCATCAAGCTGCTCGCCGCGCGCATCCGTGACAACGTCCAACGGTTCGCCGCGGGCCGCGACCTGCTCGGCCCCGTCCACGTCGACCTCGGCTACTGATGTCCCCCGCAGAGCGGTTGCGCAGCAACCCCGTGGAGATCGAACGGGCGGTTCTGGAAGCGGTCATCGCCAGCGGCGCGGATGCCCAGGTGATCGAGGTCGATCCGGATCTGGCGGACACCGCCGCGTTCTGCGAGCACTACGGCTACCCGCCCGAGACGTCGGGCAACTGCATCCTCGTGGCCTCCCGCGACGACCCGCCGACGATGGCCGCCTGCCTGGCACTCGCGACCACCAAGCTCGACGTCAACAAGCGGGTGCGCAAGCTGCTGGGCGTGCGCAAGTGTTCCTTCGCCCCGGCCGACCTCACCCAGCAGACCACCGGGATGCAGATCGGTGGGGTCACCCCGTTCGGCCTCCCCGACGGTCTGCCGATCTGGATCGATGCCCGGATCCGCGACCTCGATCACGTCATCGTCGGGGGTGGGAGCCGCTCGATCAAGCTGCTCGTCACCCCGGCCGCCTTCACCGCGATCGGCGCCGAGTTCGTCGACGACCTGGCCGTCGCATCGGGGTGAACGCGCCCGCTCGACGTGCGCCGCCTCGGCCAGCGCGTGACCAGTCAGCGGGGACGGCGGTAGAACGGTGTCTCCACGACCGTTGCGGGCATGGCTGTCCCTCGCACGTCGACCTGCAGCGGGGTACCGACCTCGGTGTGGTCGACGTCGACGTACGCCATGGCGATCGGGATGCCCAGCGTCGGCGACAGCGCCCCGCTGGTCACCTCGCCCACGGCAGCCCCGTCGGGAGCGAGTACCGGGTAGCCCGTGCGCGGAGCCCGGCGCCCCTCGGTGGTGAGGCCGACGAGTCGCTGGGCCGACCCCGCTGCCTTGGCCGCGACCAGGGCGTCGCGTCCCACGAACCCGCGGGACGACAGGTTGACGATGCGTCCGAGTCCCGCGTCGAACGGGGTCCGATCGACGCTCAGCTCCTGTCCGTACAGCGGCATGCCGGCCTCCAGCCGGAGGGTGTCCCGGCAGGCGAGGCCGGCCGGCACCACCTCGGCGATCCGGCCGGCGTCATGGAGCGCGTCCCACAGCGGCTCCGCGCGCTGCGCGTCGGCGTAGAGCTCGAAGCCATCCTCGCCGGTGTAGCCGGTGCGGGCCAACCACACCGGTACATCCGCGACGCGGGCCTCCATGCCGGCGTAGTAGCGCAGGTCCGCCAGGCCGGGCACCCCCATCCCGGTCAGGATCTGCGCCGACGCCGGTCCCTGCAGCGCGATCAGGGCGGTGGCGTCACTGTGATCGGCCACCTCGGCGTCGAACGGGGCGCAGCGCCGCTCCAGCTCGGTGCGCACGACCGCGACGTTCGCGGCGTTGGCGACCACGAGGTAGCGGTCGACATCACGGTGGTAGACGACGACGTCATCGAGCACCCCGCCGTGCTGCGCGCACAGCATCGTGTACTTCGCCCGACCCATCGCGACCTTGGTGAGGTCACCGACGAAGGCGTGGTCGAGCGCGTCGGCGGCCTGGGGGCCCGTGACCACCACCTCGCCCATGTGGCTGAGGTCGAACAGTCCGGCGCGCTGGCGCACCGCATGGTGCTCCGCGAGGTCGCTGTCGTAGCGGACCGGCATCGACCAGCCCGCGAAATCGGTCATGGTCGCGCCCAGCCGTTCGTGGACGTCGTGCAACGGGCTCCGGCGGCTCACGACGATGCTCCGATGGCCTGTGGCGTCCCGGTATCGGACCCACCGTCGTCGAGGTCGTCGGCATCGTCCATGAACGACTCGATCGGCGGGCAGGAGCACACCAGGTTGCGGTCGCCGTGCGCGCCGTCGATGCGGCGCACCGGCGGCCAGTACTTCGCCCCCTGGTCACCGGCCGGGTAGGTCGCGACCTCCCGGTCGTAGGGGTGCGGCCAGTCGCGCGTCAACATCCGGGCGGTGTGGGGCGCGTTCACCAGGGGGTTGTCGTCCGCGGGCCAGACCCCGTCGACGACCTGCTCGATCTCCGCTCTGATCGCGATCATCGCGTCACAGAACCGGTCGAGTTCGGCCAGGTCCTCGCTCTCCGTGGGCTCGATCATCAGCGTGCCAGCCACCGGGAAGGACAGCGTCGGCGCGTGGAACCCGTAGTCGATGAGCCGCTTGGCGACGTCCTCCGCGTCGATGCCCGTGCGGTGCTGCAGCGGACGGATGTCGATGATGCACTCGTGAGCCACCAGGCCACTCGTCCGGCCGCGGTAGAGCACCGGGAAGTGGTCGTCCAGTCGCGTCGCGACGTAGTTGGCGGCGAGCACGGCGACCTCGGTCGCGCGGGTCAGGCCGGCAGCACCCATCAGCCGGATGTAGGCCCACGGGATCGGCAGGATCCCGCTGGAGCCGAACGGGGCGGCGGACAGGGCACCGACGGGACCGTCACGACGCGCCGGATCGGGATGCATCGGATGGGTCGGCAGGAACGGCACCAGGTGCTCGGCCACCCCGATCGGCCCGACGCCGGGACCGCCGCCACCGTGGGGGATGCAGAACGTCTTGTGCAGGTTCAGGTGTGACACGTCACCCCCGAACGCGCCCGGCGATGCGAGTCCCAACAGCGCGTTCAGGTTCGCGCCATCGACGTAGACCTGACCACCGGCATCGTGCACCAGCCGACAGACCTCGGTGATGCGTGCCTCGTACACCCCGTGGGTGGAGGGGTAGGTGACCATGATCGCCGCGATCGCATCGCCGTGGTCGTCGAGCTTGGCGCGCAGGTCATCGAGGTCCACGGCACCGTTGTCGTCGGCGGTGACGACCACCACCCGCATGCCGGCCATCGCGGCGCTGGCGGCGTTGGTGCCGTGCGCGCTGGACGGGATCAGACAGACGTTGCGCTGGTCCTCGCCGCGTGACCGGTGGTAGGCGGCGATCGCCAGCAGGCCGGCGAACTCCCCCTGCGACCCGGCGTTCGGCTGCACGCTCACGGCGGCGTACCCCGTGACCTCGGCCAACCACGATTCCAACTGACCGATGAGGTCGAGGTAGCCGTCGACCCGCGCTGCCGGTGCGTACGGGTGGATCCCGGCGAAGCCGTCCCAGCCGATCGGCTCCATCTGGGTGGTGGCGTTGAGCTTCATGGTGCACGAGCCCAGCGGGATCATCCCCCGGTCCAACGCGAAGTCCGCATCGGACAGCCGCCGGAGGTAACGCAGCATCTGGGTCTCGGAGCGGTGTTCGTGGAAGACCGGGTGGGTGAGGAAGCCGCTGCGTCGACGCGACGCTTCGGGGATGACCGTCTCGGCGTGATCGACACGTGCCACCTCGACATTGTCGTCGCCGGCTGCACCATCCGATGCGCCGGCCACGGCGCGGACCACGACCTCGAGGTGGTGGACCTCGGTCGTCTCGTCGCACGCGATGCGGACGTGGTCCGCATCGACCTGGCCGAGGTCGATACCCGCCTCGGCGGCTGCCGCGACGACCTCCGCGGCGCGGCCCGGCGCGCGGACCAGGACCGTGTCGAAGAACGCGTCGTGCACGACCGTCACCCCGATGGCGCGCAAGGTCCTGGCCAGACCGACCGCGTGGCTGTGGACCCGCTCGGCGATGGCCCGCAGGCCGTCGGGCCCGTGCCAGACGGCGTACATGCCGGCGGCCACCGCCAGCAGCACCTGCGCGGTGCAGATGTTGGAGGTGGCACGCTCGCGGCGGATGTGCTGTTCACGGGTCTGCAGGGCCAGGCGGTAGGCGGGTCGCCCGTCCGCATCGACGGAGACGCCGACGAGCCGGCCCGGCACGGACCGTTCGAGCCCATCACGGACGGCGATGTAGGCAGCGTGCGGCCCGCCGTACCACAGCGGGACCCCGAAGCGTTGCGTGGAACCGACCGCGACATCGGCCCCCAACTCCCCCGGCGGGGTCAGCAGGGTCAGGCTCAACAGGTCGGCGGCCACGGTGACCTGCGCACCACGGTCGTGCGCCGCCGCGATCAGCGCCGCGTGGTCACGGACGGCTCCGGAGGCGCCCGGTAGTTGCAGGACCAGCCCGAACAGATCGCCGTCGGGCAGGCCGTCATCCAATGAGTCGGGCACCACGATCTGCAGACCGAGCGGCGCACAGCGGGTCCGGAGCACCGCGAGGGTCTGCGGCAGGATGTCGGGATCGACCACCACCCGATCGCTCTTCCCACGCACGGCGCGGTGCATCAACGCGACCGCTTCCGCCACCGCCGTGGCCTCGTCCAACAGCGACGCGTTGGCGATGGGCAGGCCGGTCAGATCCGCAACCGCGGTCTGGAAGTTCAGCAGGGCCTCCAACCGGCCCTGGCTGATCTCCGGCTGGTAGGGCGTGTAAGCGGTGTACCAGGACGGCGATTCCAGGACGTTGCGACGGATCACCGGCGGGGTGACCGTGCCGTGGTAGCCGAGCCCGATCATCGAGGTCGTCACCCGGTTGCGGTCGGCCAGTTCCCGCAGGGCGGCGGTCACCGACGGTTCATCCAAGGGCTCGGGCAGCTGCAACGCCTCCTGCAGCCGGATGCCCTCCGGCACGGCGGCGTCGACGAGCGCATCGAGCGTGGGCTGACCGATGGTCGCGAGCATCCGTGCGACGGCGTCGTCATCGGGACCGAGGTGGCGCTCGACGAACGGTGCGGCGGCACCGGCGGGCTGGTCGTCCGCTGACGGCGCGTGTGGCGAGTACGTGGCGGGAACGGTCACGGTGGGGCTCCTTCGCATGGCTGCAACGATGCAGCGGCGTGGGTCGCCTCCCCACTCTGTACGGGACCTGAGAGGTTCGCCGTCGCCCACCGCGTCGCAGCGCTGTGGGGTGACGGCTTGCACCAACGGTGAGCCGATCGCATGATCGGCTGCTCTCCAGAGTGGCCTGTCCTGATCGGTACCGGTGCCTGAGAGATTCCCGGGAGGTGGTTGCTCCTTCGGCGGTCTGCGACCTGACGCACGGGGCACGATCACGTCGTGTCGTCGGCACGATGACATCACGTGATGAACGTCATGCCGATGAGGTCGTACCGTCCGGCGGTGGGGCGCCGACGCTCTCCCGATCGGGATGCGCGGCCAGTATGCGGTTGTCCACGTGACCGTACGGTGCCGTCCGACCGGCCGCAACGACCACCGGCGGGAGCAGCGCACCTACGCTGCCCGGCGATCGACGACACGGGGGACATCGATGACCGGCCCAGAGCCACCGGACCCGACGCACCACGACGGTCCGCGATCGGGCGACCCGACGCTACCGGCACCACCGCCACCCGGGCCCACGCCACAGGGAGCCCCACCAGCCGGCGCTTCCTTCCCGCCCACGCCGCCAGCCGGCGGAGACCCGACCCAGACCGGCGCTGCGCTCACCCCGACCTCGGGTCGCGAGCGCGAACCGATCCTCGACGTCCTTCGGGGCTTTGCGCTGCTGGGCATCCTGCTCGTCAACATCAGCCTGATGCGTGGCTCCGAGCTGTACACCGCGTTCATCGGTGAGTTCCCCGAACCGTCGACCGGTCTCGACCGACTCGTCGACGGGGCGGTGTCCTGGTTCGCGGCCGGGAAGTTCGTCTCCAGCTTCTCGATCCTGTTCGGGCTCGGCGCCGGCTTGATCGTCAACCGGTCACTGGCTGCCGGACGCCGCCCACGCGGGCTGCTGGCCCGCCGCTACGCGTGGCTGCTGGTGCTCGGCCTGGCCCACATGCTGCTGCTGTTCCCCGGCGACATCCTGTTCGCCTACGGCCTGACGGGGATGGTCCTGTTGGCCTTCGTCAACGTGCGACCCAAGGTCGCCATGTGGTGGTCGGCGGGCCTGCTGGCCGCGGTCACGCTCGTGACCACGGCCTTCGCAGCGCTGGCCGCGGTCTTCGAGGGCATGGCCGGCGAGGCGCCCACCGACGATCCGTTCATGACGGCGTTCGAGGACTTCTTCATCCGGCGCCAGGAGCAGGCCGTCACCGCGTTCTCCGAGGGGTCCTACCTCGACATCATCGTCGTCAACGCCTGGCAGTCACTCTTCATCCAGGGGGGCCAGCTGTTCGTGATCCCCTGGATCCTGGGGCTGTTCCTGTTCGGGTTCGCGGTGACCCGCGCCGGCATCCCGCTCGACCTCGCAGGGCACCGCACCACGCTCCGCCGGGCGGCGGCCGTCGGGCTGGGGCTCGGACTCCCGCTCAACGCGGTCCTCGGCCTCGTGGATCCGCTGACCCTGATCTCCGGAGGAACCGGGGACTCGATGAACAGTGGGCTGCTCGTGGCCGTCTCGTTCGTCCAGCAGGCGGGCGCACCGCTCCTGGCGGTCGGCTACCTCGCCGGCCTCGCCCTGCTGAGCCTGCGGATCGGTGCGATCGGACCGCTGGCCGCGGTCGGACGCATGGCCCTGAGCGCGTATCTGACCCAGAGCCTGCTGGCGCTGGTGGTCTTCGCCGGCTTCAACCAGTACGACCAGCTCGGCAGCGCGGCAAGCATGCTGGTGGTCCTCGGGATCTGGGCCGTGCTGCTCCTCGCCTGTCCCCTCTGGTTGCGGCTGTTCCGGTTCGGCCCGGCTGAGTGGCTGTGGCGATCGTTGACCTACGGGCAGCGCCAGCCGATGCGGCAGCACCCGACCGGCGAGCGACGGACGGACTAGGTTCACGCCCCCACGAGTTCACGCCGCCCCGGACCAGATCCGTCCGGGGCCCGACAGTGAGGGCGGCATGCAGGCGGACCTGGCGAAGCTCGGACGCATCGCCATCGTCAACCGGGGGGAACCGGCGATGCGGTGCATCCACGCCGTGCGGGAGACGGTCGCCGAACACGGCGTCGAGCTGTCCACCGTGGCCCTGCACACCGACGCCGAGCGCCGTGCGATGTTCGTGCGCGAAGCCGACGAGGCCGTGCGCATCGGACCCGGGCCCGGCGACCCGCCGTCGGCCACCAACCCCTACCTCGACTATGGCGAACTGGAACGCGCGCTGACCGAGGCCCGCGCCGATTCGGTCTGGGTCGGGTGGGGCTTCGTCGCGGAACACGCCGACTTCGCGGACCTGTGCGACCGGCTCGGGATCATCTTCATCGGTCCGACCGGTGCGGTGATGCGCGAACTCGGCGACAAGATCGGCGCCAAGCGGCTCGCCGAGGAGTCCGGGGTCCCCGTGGCTCCCTGGAGCAGCGGTCCCGTCGCCGATGCCGACGAGGCGGTCACCCACGCGCAGGCCATCGGCTACCCCCTGGTGGTCAAGGCGGCGGCGGGCGGCGGCGGCCGTGGCATCCGCCTGGTGCACGACCCGGCCGACCTGACCCTCGCGTTCGAGCGCGCCCGGGACGAAGCGGCCAAGTCGTTCGGCGATCCGACCCTGTTCATGGAGAAGCTGGTCACCGGCGCCAGGCACATCGAGGTGCAGGTCATCGCCGACCACCACGGCGGGGTCTGGGCGGCCGGCGTGCGGGACTGCTCCGTCCAGCGACGCAACCAGAAGGTCCTCGAGGAATCGGCGTCGACAGCGCTGGATGCGCAGCAGGTCGACGACATCAAGGCGGCGGCCGCCGAGCTCTCCCGTGCCGCCGGCTACCACAACGCCGGCACCGTCGAGTTCCTCTACCAGCCGGAGGAGCGCAGCTTCGCCTTCCTGGAGGTCAACACCCGACTGCAGGTCGAACACCCGGTGACCGAGATGACCACCGACCTCGACCTCGTCAAGCTCCAGCTCCACGTGGCGGCCGGCGGGAGCCTCGACGGCGATGCACCCCCGACCGTCGGCCATGCGATCGAGGTCCGCCTCAACGCCGAGGACGCCGAGCGTGGCTTCAGCCCCTCACCGGGGACCATCGAACGCCTGAGCCTGCCCACGGGCCCCGGCCTGCGGGTCGACACCGGGGTGACCGAGGGCGACACGATCTCGCCCGAGTACGACTCGATGATCGCCAAGATCATCGCCTACGGCCCCGACCGGCAGGCCGCCCTGGCACGGCTGCGGCGCGCGCTGTCGCAGACCACCGTGCTGGTCCGGGGCGGCACGACGAACCGGGCGTTCCTGCTCGACCTGCTCAACCAGCCGACGGTGATCGCGGGTGACTGTGACACCGGCTGGCTGGACCGGCTGACCGCTGACGGCGGCTACCGGTTCGACACCGTGGGCGAGGTCGCACTCGTCGCCGCAGCCATCGAGGCCGCCGACGCCGCAGCGGCCGTCACCCGGGATCGCTTCTACGCCTCCGCCGCCCGCGGACGTCCCCAAAGCACGACGGAGTCGGGCGCGAGCATCGACCTGCGCTACGCCGGCACCGCCTACCGCCTCGAGGTCGCGCGCACGGGACCGTCGCGCTACCTCATCGAGGTGGATGGCCACCGCATCCTGGCCGAGGTCGAGCCGTTGCGGCCGTTCGAGCGTCGACTGACGATCCGCTCGGAGCGCTACCGCGTCGCGGCGATCAGCCAGGGTGCCGACACCCTCGTCGAGGTCGACGGGGTCCCGCATCGCATCTCGCAGGACGACGCCGGCCTGATCCGGGCGCCGGGCCCCTCGGTGGTGGTGGGCGTCTCCGCCTCCGTCGGCGACGTGGTGTCGGCCGGTGGCGCCGTCGCCGTGCTCGAGAGCATGAAGATGGAGACCGTGCTGACCGCCCCCTTCACCGGCCGGGTCACGGAGGTCTTCGCGACCGGCAACGTGCAACTGGACGCGGGCGCGCCGGTCGTGCGCCTGGAGGCCATCGAGGAGGAGGACGCCACCCCGACCGAAGCACCCGTCGCGTTCGATCGGCTGGCAACGGGCGACCTGCTCAGCAACGGATCCGACGTGTCGACGCTCGAGGTCCTGGACGCGATCCGGCGCCTCGCCCTCGGATTCGACGTCCCGATGGACGCCATCCCGCGGATGGTCGAGCACCTCGACGACCATCGGGAGGACCACCCCACGGTGGTCGCGGCCGAGCTCGACATCCTGACGATCTTCGCGGACCTGAGCTCGCTGACCCGCAACCGTCGGGCCAACGACGGTGGCGACAGCGACGAGCCCCACAACGCCCGCGAGTACCTCCACGCCTACCTGCGATCCCTGGACGCCGAGGTGGAGGGCCTGCCCGAGACGTTCCAGGAGCGACTGGGTCGCGCACTGGCACACCACGGCATCACCTCCCTCGATCGCAGTCCGGACCTCGAGGAGGCGCTCTACCGGGTCCACCTGGCCCAGCAGCGGGCCGGGGCCCAGGTCCCGGTGATCCTCGCGTTGCTCCAGCGGCTACGGGACCGCGGCGCCTCGTCGGATGTCCCGTCCGACGCTGCCTCCGGTGGCGCCGGTGCCGGCACGTCGGACCGGTTGGACGACACCTCCATCCTGCGCGACGTGCTCGATCAGCTGATCCGTGCCACCCAGGTCCGCCACCCGGTGATCGGTGACCTCGCCCGCCGGGTCCGGTACCGGTGCTGTGACCAACCGCGGCTCGACGCCGAACGGGATGCCGTCCTGGCCGAGGTACGCACCCACCTCGACATCCTGTCGGCGCAGCCGGACACCCCGGAGCACGACGAGCGGATGGCCGCGCTGATCGCCGCGCAACAGCCGCTGCTCGGGCTGCTCGCCGACCCCCTGGTGACCGCGACCGGCTGGCCCATCCTGCTGGAGGTCCTGACGCGGCGCTACTACCGCACACGCGACGTGGAGGACGTCGAGGTCCTCACGACCACGGATCTGCCCACGGTGGTCGCGGACTTCTCCGACCTGCGTGGCCGCGGCCGGGTGGTCGCGGTCGCCGCCGATGCCGACGACCTCGACGATGCGCTGCGCAACGCGGCGACGGCCGTGGCCGACGTCCCCGAGGATGCGGGGGCCGGTGTGGTCGCCGACGTCTACCTCACCCGCTACGACGCGGTGGAGGACCTCGATGCGTTGCTGGGCAGCCTGACCGACCGGTTGCGGAGCTCGAGCCTGCCCCCACTGCTGCGGCGGGTGACGTTGAGCGTGGTCTCACCGACCCGCGCCGACGCGAGCCGGTCGAGCGTCGAGCACCTGACCTTCCGCCGCAACGACGACGGCGACTTCGTCGAACGCAAGCACCTGCGCGGCATCCACCCGCTGATCGCCGGTCGGTTGGACCTCTGGCGCTTCGAACACTTCCGGCTGCGCCGCCTGCCGTCGGAGGAGGACGTCTACCTGTTCGAGGCGGTCGCCCGCGAGACGCCCGCGGATGTCCGCCTGTTCGCCATGGCGGAGGTCCGTGACCTCACGCCGGTCCGCGACGGCTCCGGCACGGTCACCGCCCTGCCGGAACTCGAGCGCATCTTCGCCGCCTGCATCGACGATCTGCGCCACGCGCGGGCCGGGTACGACAACGGCCCCGACTGGAACCGGGTCATCCTCAACGTGTGGCCGCCCGTCGACGTCCCGATCGCGGAACTCGACGGGGTGGTGCGCGCGCTCGCACCCATGACCGAGAACCTCGGCCTGGAGCAGGTGATGGTCCAGGCGCGTCTGCCCTCGACCGGCGGGTCCTACCAGCGGATGATGGTCCGGATGTACCGCCCGCCGGGGCAGGGGCTGACGCTGCGGGTCACCGAGCCGCCGACCAAGCCGATGGAGCCGTTCGACGAGCTCACCCAGAAGGTCCTGCGTGCCCGCCGCCGCGGGACCGTGCACCCCTCGGAGATCGTGCCGCTGATCACCCGCTCACCGGAGGGCCCGGAACTGACGGGAGCGACCGGAACGTTCGTGGAGCACGACCTCGACGACGCTGGGCAGTTGGTCCCGGTCGAGCGGGGAGCCGGGCAGAACACCGCCAGCATCGTGGTCGGTGTGGCCACCGTGCCGACGAGCCGGTACCCGGAGGGCATGGCACGGGTCGCGCTGCTGGGAGACCCGACCAAGGGCCTGGGATCGATCGCCGAGGCCGAGTGTCGTCGGATCATCGCGGCCCTGGACCTCGCCGAACGTGCGGGGCTGCCCGTCGAATGGTTCGCCGTGTCCTCCGGTGCACGCATCGCGATGGACAGCGGGACCGAGAACATGGACTGGGTGGCCGCGGTCCTGCGGCGCATCATCGACTTCACGCAGGCGGGTGGTGAGATCAACGTCGTGGTCACCGGCATCAACGTCGGTGCACAGCCGTACTGGAACGCCGAAGCCACCATGCTGATGCACACCAAGGGCATCCTCGTGATGACGCCCGACAGCGCGATGGTGCTGACCGGCAAGCAGGCCCTGGACTACTCCGGCGGGGTCTCGGCCGAGGACAACTTCGGGATCGGTGGCTACGACCGCGTCATGGGCCCCAACGGCCAGGCGCAGTACTGGGCGTCGGACCTCGCCGGGGCGCGTGACATCCTGTTCGCCCACTACGCCCACAGCTACGTCGCGCCGGGTGAACGCTTCCCGCGCCCGGCACCGACCACCGATCCCCACGACCGGGACGTGCGCTCGGCACCCCACGTCGTCGACGGGATCGACTTCACCACGGTCGGGGACATCTTCTCCGAGGACACCAACCCCGGCCGTAAGAAGCCCTTCGACATCCGGGCGCTGCTCCGCGCGGTGATGGACGCCGATCACCGGCCCCTGGAGCGGTGGGTGGACATGGCGGATGCGCAGATGGCCGTGGTCTACGACACCCACCTGGGCGGCCACCCGATCACCCTGCTGGGGATCGAGTCCCGCCCGATCCAGCGACGCGGGCTCATCCCCGCCGACGGCCCCGACCAGTGGAGCGCCGGGACCCTGTTCCCCCGCGCCTCCAAGAAGGTCGCCCGAGCGATCAACGCCGCGAGCGGCAACCGTCCCGTGGTCGTGCTCGCCAACCTGTCGGGCTTCGACGGTTCACCGGAATCGCTGCGGCAGCTGCAGCTCGAGTACGGCGCGGAGATCGGGCGGGCCGTCGTCAACTTCGACGGACCGATCGTCTTCTGCGTCGTGTCGCGCTACCACGGTGGTGCCTTCGTCGTGTTCTCGCAGGCCCTCAACGAAGCGATGGAGGTCGCCGCGGTCGAGGGATCGCACGCCTCGGTCATCGGGGGGCCACCGGCGGCCGCGGTCGTGTTCGCGGGTGAGGTGAACCGGCGCACGGACGCCGATCCGCGGGTCCAGGAGCTCGAACACCGCATCACCGACGCTGACAACGGCGAGGTGGCACCGCTGCGGGCACAGCTCGATGACCTGCGCTCGAGCGTCAGGTCGGAGAAGCTCGGGCAGGTCGCGGCCGAGTTCGACGCGGTGCACTCGGTGCAGCGCGCACAGAAGGTCGGCTCGATCGACCACATCGTCAGCGCGCAGGGACTCCGCCCCTACCTGATCGACGCCGTCGAACGCGGGATCGCCAGCGTCACCGACACACCCGCGGGGGACGACGCATGACCACGTCGACCCCTGGTCCTCTGGGCCTCAGCCGGAGGCCGGGCCGTCGTCCGCGGCGGTGAGATCGAGCCGTCGCGGCACGGCGACCTCGCGCTCATCCGGGATGAACACGTAGTCGTCCTCGTCGTCGGTCGCATGACTGACCGGTTCGAGGGCACCACGTCGGAACCGGTGGACGCCGTACCCGTGGCGGGTCACCGCATCGAGCACATCCTGCGCGGTGGCGTCGAACCGGCGTTGGTGGAGGTCGTCCGCCTCGATGATCCAGATCGGGCGCAGGTCCTGCAGGACGTGGTGCGCACCCGCCAGGGCCAGGAGTTCTGCACCCTCGACGTCGCACTTGACGACATCGACGCGCTCGATCCCCTCGGCCTCGAGCAGACCGTCCAGCGGTGCGGTCGGGACCACGATCCGGCGATGCGGGAGCCGGGCGAAGGCCGCCGTCGCCGGGTCCGTCGAGCTGCCGGGGACGTGCGCGCGCGTCGGCACGATCGGGATGCGCAGGGTGACCTCCCCCACGCCGTCGGAGGTCGCCACCTGCCGGATGCGGACCCGCCGGCGAAGGCCGGCGGCTCGCACACCCGCTCGGAGCAAGCGTGCGGAGCCGGGACGCGGCTCGATGCCGAGCACCAACCCGTCACGGCCAACCCCCCGCGCCATCGCCAGCAGGTGCGCGCCACCCGCGGCGCCGATATCCACGCAGACATCGCCCGGACGGACCAACAGGCGCAGCAGGAACAGTTCCTTCTCGAGGAACGGGATGCGGTCGAGCACCCGCTCCACCGGACCGGGCCTCGTGGTCGTGGCGTTCACCGGGACCGAGGTTGGTGCCGTGCGCGTCGAGATGATGCATCCCTCCCTGGCGGCGAACCGGTGGCGCGATCGCTCCGGGGTCGCCATGACCTACCGTAAGGCAGCATCCAGCACACCGATACCCGCGTTCCCACCGCACGGCCGGTGGCCGCCACGGAAGTACCGATCACCCCGCCGGGTTCCTGCACCGAACCTCGACGTACGTCCCGGCTCCGCCGGATCAGACGAAGGAACCCTGTGATGAAGGCCTATGACCTCTTGGTGATCGGTGGCGGGACCGCCGGGCTCGTCGCGGCGGTCGGTGCTGCTGGCCAGGGAGCGCGGACACTGCTCGTCGAGCGCCACCGGACCGGCGGGGACTGCCTCTGGAGGGGGTGCGTACCCTCCAAGGCGCTGCTGACCGTTGCCGAACACGCCCACATCGCGCGATCGTCCGGGGAGCTGGGCGTCCATGCCGGCGAGGTGTCCGTGGATTTCGCCGCAGCGATGGCGCATGTCAAGGCCTCGATCGCCACCATCGAGCCCCACGACTCCCCCGACCGACTGCGTCGCGAAGGCATCGAGGTTCGCCACGGCACCGCCCGCTTCACCGGTCCTCGGACGGTCGAGGTGGACGGTCAGCGCATCCCGTTCCGGCACGCGATGATCGCCACCGGTGCCACGCCGGTCGTTCCGCCCCTGCCCGGACTCGCAGAGGCGGAGCCGCTCACCTCCGACACGCTGTGGGACCTCACGGAACGCCCCGAGCGGCTGGTCGTCCTCGGTGGCGGTCCGATCGGCTCCGAGCTCGGGCAGGCGTTCGCGCGGTTGGGCTCTGAGGTCACGATCGTCGAGATGGCCCCGACCATCATCCCGAGGGAGGAACCCGAAGCCTCCGCTGTGCTGACCGCGCAGCTGCGCGCCGAGGGCGTCGAGGTCCTGGCCGGCACCACCGCACGTCGGGTCGAGACCGATGGGGACGGGGCCACACTCCTGGTGGTGACACCGTCCGACGCCGACGACGGCGTGGACGAGCGCACCATCCCCTTCGATCAGATCCTGGTTGCGGTCGGCCGGAAGCCATCCACCGGAGACCTCGGGCTGGATGCGGCCGGCGTCGAACTGACCGACCGCGGTGCGGTCGCCGTCGATGACCGGCTGCGGACCTCGAATCCGCGCATCTTCGCCGGTGGCGACGCCACGATGCTGCTGCCGTTCACACACGTCGCCTCGACGCATGGTTCCACGGTGGTCCAGAACGCGCTGTTCGGACTCCGTGCCTCCGTCGATCACGAGAAGATCCCGTGGGTCACCTTCACCGACCCCGAGGTGGCACGCGTCGGCCTGTCCGTCGCGGAGGCCCGCGAGCGCTTCGGGGACGACATCTCCGTTCGGACCTCCGCACACGGTGGGCTGGACCGCGCCGTGACCAGCGGCCGGACCGAAGGCTTCGCGCAGCTCGTGGGCGACGACAAGGGCCGGATCGTCGGCGCCACCATCGTGGGCCCACGCGCCGGCGAGGGCATCGGTGAGGTCGCCGCGTGGATGGCCAACGGTGCCAAGGTCGATCGCATCACCCGGACGACCCACGCCTACCCGACCTGGAACGCCGATCTCGCGGACGCGTCGCTACAGGAACTGCGGGTCGGGCTCAAGCGGCTCCAGCCGGCGAGCCGCGCGCTGCTCTGGGCCCGTCGCCTGCTCCGCCGCTGAC
>JAWLFE010000146.1:0-5166 GCA_041685735.1 Nitriliruptoraceae bacterium | reverse complement strand
TTCACGGTCGAGCCGTGGCTTTACGCACGCGGCATCAGCCGGCTCCTGGCTGTCGAGGAGCGCGAGAAGGCCTTCCGGCTCCGCGACGAGCACCTGCCCGGGGCGCTGCTGGCGGGCGAGCACGGCGGACGTCCCCTGCCGGGTTTCGACCTCGGCAACTCCCCCACGGAGGTCGCCGAACACCCGTCACTGGCGGGAGCAACGGTCGTGCATCGCACCTCGGCCGGAACCCAGGGGCTCATGCGCACGATCGGGAGCGGGACCGTCCTTGCGGCCTCGTTCGTGACGGCCGAAGCGACGGCCCGGTTACTGCGGGCGCTGGCTCCCTCCCGCATCTCGTTCGTTATCACGGGTGCTTCGCTGGGCAGGGACGGGGACGAGGACCTGGCTGCCGCGCAACTCATCGCCGCGCGAACGCTCGGCGAGGAGCCCGAGACCGACGCGTACCTGTCGCGTGTCCCGGCCTCCGACGCCGGAAGGTTGTTCGCCCCGGGCGGTCCGGAGTGGGCACCCCCGTCCGACCTCGCTCGCTGCATGGATGTCGACCGTTTCGACAGGACGCTGGTCGCGACGACAGCGACAGGGCTGCCCGCGGAGCTTGTGGCGGTCGAGGTGCGTCTCGCCGATGAGGCATGGCCAGGGAGCAGGCGCTAGGACGGAGACTCCGGAGCGTCCACCGCAGTTCACCGACCGTTCAACTTGCCTGGGTATACCTATCTCTGACGAAGCGACAACCCTCAGCCAACGCATCGGAGCAGCGGTGGTGCATCAACACGATGGTTCTGCACAGAGCACGGTCGAAGCACTGGAAGGGCCGACCCGCCACGCGCCCAGCCCGTCCCCCAGCCACAGACCTGGGGAGACGCCGTCGGCGACAACGTCGACGTCCGCCGCACGCGACCCGGACGAGCACGTCTTCACACTCCACGATGTCGCGGTCTACTACGGCGACTTCCTGGCGCTCAGCGACGTATCCATGGACATCCCCAAGCATCAGATCACGGCGCTCATCGGGCCGAGTGGTTGCGGGAAGTCGACCCTGCTGCGGTCACTGAACCGGATGAACGACCTCGTCCCGACCGCCCGCATCGAGGGCCAGGTCATCTACCACGGTGAGAACATCTACGACAACGACATCGATGCCGTCGAGGTCCGTCGCCGCATCGGCATGGTGTTCCAGAAGCCGAACCCGTTCCCGAAGTCGATCTACGACAACGTCGCCTTCGGCCCGCGCCTCAACGGCGTCCGAAGGGGACTCGATGACATCGTCGAGGAGGCGCTTCGGGACGCGGCACTGTGGGATGAGGTCAAGGACAAGCTGAGCGCCAGCGGCCTGGCGCTCTCTGGGGGCCAGCAGCAGCGCCTGTGTATCGCCCGTGCGCTGGCGACGAAGCCGGATGTGATCCTGATGGACGAGCCCTGCTCGGCGCTCGACCCGATCGCGACCCTGAAGATCGAGGACCTGATGCGCGAACTCCGGGCGAACTACTCCATCGTAATCGTGACCCACAACATGCAGCAGGCCGCACGGGTCTCCGACCGGACCGCCTTCTTCACCGTCGACGTCGACGATGAGATCGGGATGCGCACCGGGCGCCTCGTGGAGTACGACGAGACCGAGAGCATCTTCACGGCATCGAGCGACGAGCGGACCGAGGCCTACATCACCGGTCGCTTCGGCTGAGCCTGGATGGCAGCGAAGACGCGGGCCCGAGCAACTGCTCGGGCCCGCGTTCGCTCCCTGCCGGCTGCCGCCGCGGTCACCGCCCGTCGAGCTGGCTGCGCCGACCGATCACGCGCGCGATCACGGTGAACAGCAGCACCAGCAGCATCAGCGTGAGCGCCCCGGCCCACGCCCGTTCGACCGCCGGCTGGAACGCCCCCCGCGCATCATCGAGGATCTGCAGCGGCAACGCCGTCTGTGGGCGGCCGGTCAGCTCGAGCACGAGCTGCCGCCCGCCGAGCGCGGTCAGGAGCAGCGGGGCCGTCTCCCCGGCGCCACGGGCAACGGCCAGCATCGAACTGGTGACCAAGCCGGGCCCGGCAGCGGGGAGGACCACACGGGTGACCACCTGCTTGCGGCGCGACCCCAGCCCGTAAGCGGCGTTTCGAAGGTCATCGGGGACCAGACGCAGGACCTCCTCGCTGGATCGCACCACGATGGGGAGCATCAGCACCGCCAGCGCGACGGCGCCCGGGAGGGTGCCGAAGAAGAGCCCCGCGTCGACGACGAGCGCGGAGTAAACGAAGAGCCCCACGAAGATAGAAGGCACACCGGTCATGACATCGGTGAAGAAGCGGATGGGACCGACCAGCCGGGACTCGCGATACTCGACCAGGAAGACCGCTGCGGCGATACCGAGCGGGACCGACATCAGGACCGCGAGGCTCACCATGTAGATGGTGCCGAAGACCATCGGTCCATAGCCGCCGCCTTCGGCGTTGGGGTTGGCAGGTGGTGGCTGGGTCAGGAACTCCCATCCGAACGCACCGCTGCCCTGGTAGGCAGTGACCGACAGGATGAAGACCAAGGGGATCAGCGCGAAGCCTACGGTCGCGAGGAGCGCCATCTTGACCAGGCGGTCTCTACGCTCGCGCTGGATCGAGTTGGCGTTGCGGTCGCGCAGGCTGCGCGGCTGGTCCGTGGAGGGTTCGTGCGTGGTCGAGGTCATATCGAGGCATCTCCGGTGACGTTCCCGAACCGGCTCACGATCAGCCGGGAGATCACGTTCACGATCAGTGTCACGACGAACAGTGCAACACCGAGTGCGACCAGTGCCCGGATGTACTCGGGCGACGCCTCCTTGAAGGCGGCGGCGATCTGGGCAGCGACCGTCTGCGAGGTGTTGAACGGCTCGAACAGCAGCCGGGCGTTGGCTCCGAGGACCAGCAGCACGGCGATCGTCTCGCCGAGCGCGCGCCCCAAGCCGAGCATCGAACCACCGATGATCCCGGCCCTGCTGCGGTGGATCACGACATGGCGCATGACCTCCCAGCGTGTCGCCCCCAAGCCGAACGCGGCGTAGCGCTCATCGATCGGCACCTGGGAGAACACCTCACGGGTCACGGCGCTGATGATCGGCAGGATCATGATCGCGAGCACCAGCGCACCGAGCGAGAGGTTGTTCACCCGCACGTTGCCGCCGAGGAACGGCAGGAACGCCAGGTTGTCGTTGATGGCGTTCCAGAACGGGAGCATGATGCCGGCGAGGATCTTCGCACCCACCAGGCCGTAGACCACCGAGGGCACCGCGGCGAGCAGATCGACCATGTAGGTCAGGGGCTGTCGGATCCGACGTGGCGCGAGCTCAGTCAGGTAGAGCGCGATGCCTATCGCCGCGGGGACCGCGATGAGCATCGCCATCAAGGAGACGTAGACCGTACCGGCGAGGAACTCCAGGGCGCCGTACTCCCCCGTGATCGTGCCGTCACGTGCGTTGCCGGGTTCCCAATCGGTGCCGAAGAAGAAGCCGAGGATCCCCTCCTTCTCGAACACGGGGAGAGCGTCTCGTGTCGTCGCGATGATCATCCAGGCGAGGATGACCAGGACCAGCAGCCCGCAGCCGGCGACGAAGGCGCGGAAGGTCGGGTCCGAGAGCCGCGCCCGACGCGAGGCTCTCAGCCCCCGACCTGGACCGGGTCGGGTCTCCGGTGGCGCTTCGGACGTTGGTGCCGTCACCGTGGTTCCTTCCGACGGCGGGTGCCGTCGCCATCACTCGTACGATCGTTCCATCCGGTCAGCGAACGCCGTTCACGGTGGCCCGGCGGATGCCGGACCACCGTGAACGGTTCGGAGGCTAGGTGCTTGATGAGGCCTCAGCCTTCCTCGTTGATCCGCTCGACCTTCTCGAGCGAGGCCGACTCGCCGCCAGCGCCGAGGGGTGCATACCCGAGCTCCGCGGCGAGGTCATCGCCTTCGGTCAGCGCCCAGGTCAGGTAGTCCTGCAGGGCTTCGGCCTTGTTCTCCTCCATACCGCAGGTGTAGGCCAGGACCCAGGTCGCACCGGCGATCGGGTAGCCCTCGCCACCGACCCCGAGGATGTTGAAGCGAAGGTCATCGGGGAGTTCGATGCCGTCGGACGCCGCACCCACCGATTCGGTGCTAGGCACGATCCCGTTGCCATCGGCGTTCACGACGCTGGCGAAGGGTAGGCCAGCCGCGACCGCGAACTCGAGCGAGAGGTAGCCGATACCACCGGGCTGCTGCGCGACCGCAGCCTGGACACCGTCGTTCTGCTCACCCGCTACGACGCCGTCGAACCACGGGACCTCGTCGCCAGCGCCGTAATCGTTGGCCCAGTCTTCGTCCTCATCCGCCAGGTAGGTGGTGAAGATGGACGTGGTCCCGGAGCCATCCGCCCTGACGGTCGGCACGAGGTCGACATCGGGCAGATCGAGGTCGGGGTTCAGCTCGGCGATCGCCGGGTCGCTGATGTTGGTGATCTCGCCGCTGAAGATGTCGGCGATGGCCGCGGAGTCGAGGACCAGCTCCTCGTCCGCGAGCTCCTCGATGTTGTAGGCGACAACCACCCCGCCGAACACCGTGGGGATGTGCAGGACTTCGCCGCACCCGCGGGCGTCGACCGCGTCGGCGATCTCCTCATCGCTCATGAACGCATCGGAGCCGGCGAAGTCGGTCTGCTGGCCGATGAACTGCTCGCGGCCACCACCGGAGCCGATCGCCTCGTACTGGATCGAGACGCCCGGCTGCACGTTCTCGGTGTACTCGCCGATCCAGGTCTGGTAGACGGGGTCCGGGAAGGAGGCGCCTGCACCGAGCAGGTCAGCCGAGAGGCCGTCGCCCGCGGCGTCGTCGGCGGCTTCCTCTTCGGAGCCGGCGTCGTCGGCGGCGTCGTCGGCGTCGTCTTCGGTCTCCTCCGCCGCGTCGTCGTCGGTGGGGGTGTCTTCGATGTCGCCGCCGCCACAGGCGACAGCGACGAGGGCGATAGCGGCGGTGAGCGCCGCAGCCCGTCGGGTGGGGATACGCATCGTGGTGCAGCTCCTGTGGGAGAGAGCTCCGTGGTGGAGCAGGGAGTCGTTCATGACGAGAGGGAACCTACGGAGCCTCGGTAGCCACGAGC
Organism: Nitriliruptoraceae bacterium; assembly: GCA_041685735.1. Lineage (GTDB taxonomy): Bacteria > Actinomycetota > Nitriliruptoria > Nitriliruptorales > Nitriliruptoraceae > CSSed11-175R1. The sequence goes on along the minus strand of JAWLFE010000146.1, from coordinate 85 downwards.
TCGGTCGTAGGTGAACCGGGCGTGAACGCTTGCCGACATTCGTTCACCTCGCGCGGATCCCTGGCGCGCGGGCGCGTCTGCCTCC
>JAWLFE010000145.1:0-5232 GCA_041685735.1 Nitriliruptoraceae bacterium | reverse complement strand
CTACGACGCGCTCGCGGCTGAGGTCGACGTCGTCTTCGACACCCGCGGTGTCTACCGGCGCAAGGGGCTGACAGCCGCCAACGTTGTTGCCCTGTGAGCGGTGGCCACCAGTCCACGGCGTTGCGATGAGTCCGAGGACGTGACGTTGATCCGAATCGTGAAGCAGCGACTGGTCCTGCTGGGTGCTGGTGCTGTGGCGCTGCTAGGTGTGGGTGCCGCTCTCATGGCGTTGTTCGAGCAGTGGCGATGGGCGGCCGTCCTGCTGTCGGCCAGCGTGATCGCCGTCGCGGCGATCGGCGTCGGCATCTTCGTCCGGCTGGGACAGCTGCTCCGGCTCCAACAGCGGGAAGCAGCACGGGCTCGGCGCGTGGAGGAGCGTCGGCGGCGTTTCGAGCGGGGGCAGTTACCCAACCGCATCGACGACTCGGTCCAGCGTGCGCTCCGTCTGCTCGGCGACCGGAGCGACCTGCGGACAGATGTGCTCGAGCAGACCGTGCTGGCCTCGGTGCGGGTGCTGCGTGACGACATCACCCGGTCAGGTGGGGGATCCGTTGCGGTCCAGGAGGCAGGCGCACCGGCCACCCCTCGGTTGGACGCGGGACGAGAGCCGCCCCGAGGGTTCAGCCGCGACGTGCGGCAGCAGCTCCGAGCGCACGAGCAGGTGCTCATCACCGAGTTCGACGCGCTGCATCAGCTCCACCGCCGTTTCCCTATCGACGGGCCACTACCGCTCCTCGGCGGCTGGGCTCTGTCCCCGGCGGGGCTGCTCCAGCTGCTGGACCTCGTGTCCACCAGATCCGCACGGACGCTCGTGGAGTGTGGTTCGGGCGTATCAACGATCTACCTGGCCTGGCTGCTGAGACAGCAACCGGGAGCCAAGCTCATCTCCCTCGAGCACGAACCAGGCTTCGCCAGTGCTATTCGGGAGCGACTGCGCGACCTCGAGCTGGACGACGTCGCCGAGGTGCGGCTCGCGCCCCTGGAACCGGCGACGTTCGGCGGCTGGAGCGGGAAGTGGTACGCACTCGAGGCGGTACGTGATCTCGAAGCCGTCGATCTACTGCTCGTCGACGGGCCGCCGCAGTCATCAGGAGAGCAGGCTCGCTACCCAGCTCTGCCGGTCTTCGAGCCCCGGATGTCGCCGGAGGGGATCATCCTCCTCGATGACGCCAACCGGAGCGAAGAGCGGGCGGTTCTGGACCGTTGGCTCGATGCCGGTCGCTGGGAGACCCTCGGCTCGTCGACCACACGGCAGGCGGTGCTCCATCGGACGGCCGCGCTCTGATGGTGGCTGGTGTCTCCGGGGACGAACCTGCTCGGTGGGGTCGCCACCGGCGGGCGGTCGATCGAGCGACGGAGTCCGGCCGGCTGGCTCTGGAGGCCTCGGTGCTGAGGCTGCGATCGGCCGAGGCGCTCGACGTCGCGGTGACATTGGCTACCTCTGGTCGGCAGAGTGACTACCGCGCCTGGTCGGAGCGAATCGCCGTCGAAGCGAGTGCCGGGCGGAAGATCGTGGGTGATCTCGATCCGCGATGGGCGGCGACCCTGGCGCAGATCCTGGCCCGGGCGGCACTGGATTCCTCGGCGGAGGCGATCGCCCTGGCCATCTACCGCGAGCTCGCGGCCCGGTTCGGGCCGGCGTCATTCGATGCCCGAGACGCGCAGGTCTACGGACAGTTGCTGTTGCAGTCCACGGAGCACGAGGAGCTGCGCGCCGCCCTGCCTCGACTGGCGTTACGGCCCGTGATCCGGCGGATGCTGATGACCGATCTGGAGCGGGAAGCGGTGATCGCTGGTCGGAGCCCACTGGCTGCCTGGTACGGCGTCATCCAGGAGCTCGTGCAGATCGGCTCGTTGGGGTTCGAGTTGCCGGTCCACGGCGACGTGTTCCGGTTCGATGAGCTACGCAGCCAGGTCGCTGGTGAGTCGGTCGACGGGCCGTTGATCAGCGTCGTCATGCCGGTGTTCGCACCGGACGCTGGGCTCCTGACGGCGGTGCGTTCGATCCTCGACCAGACCTGGCGACACCTCGAGTTACTGATCGTCGATGATGCCTCGCCGAGAGCGACGCGCCACCTGTTCGCAGAGGTTGCGGACCTCGACGAGCGGGTCCGGATCATCAGCAAGCCCCGCAACGGGGGGACCTACGCGGCACGAAACACGGCCCTGGCCGCGGCTCGAGGGGACTTCATCACGGGCCAGGACGCTGATGACTGGTCCCACCCGGAGCGCTTGGAGCGACAGGTCCGCCCGCTACTGGACGATCGGTCACTGGTGGCGACCCTCAGCCGGTGCCTGCGGGTCACCGACGACCTTAGGGCGAGTTCGCTGCGGGCTTCCGGCTCATCACCCATGCGGATGAACTCCTCCTCGTTGATGTTCCGGAGGACCGAGGTGATGCACCGGATGGGATACTACGACCGCGTCCGTAAGGGTGCTGACAGCGAGTTCATCTTCCGGATGCGGGCCGTGTTCGGTGGGCGGGCGGTCCGGGAGTTGCCGCAGTGCCTTGCGCTCGTGCGGTTAGTGACGGGGTCGCTCTCGCGCAGCGACTTCCTCCCCGGATGGCAGCATGAATCCCGCGTGTGGTATCGCGAGCTCTACACCCACTGGCATCGCAACATAAGACGTGGTGCGGAGCCCTTCTTGGCGATCGACAGACGCGAGCGGCCGTTCCCCGCACCTGCGAGCTTCGTCTCGCGGGACGGCGCGCCGCTCGAGGTCGACGACCTCTTCGTCGCAGACCTGCGCTATCTGCATCCCGAACAGGAACGCCTGCTAGCCACCGCCCGGCAGCTCGCCGGCCAGGATCGGCGGGTCGGGCTTGCGCATCTAGAGCGTTTCGAAACGCTCGAGGAGGTGCGGCGCAGCCTGCATCCGACCATCCTGGAGGCACTCTACGAGGGCGAGTTCGCTCTCGCAGAGTGGTCACGGGAGGTCAGTGCTGAGCACGTCGTGTTCTGGCCCGCCGACCTGGTGGAGTTCCACGGCCAGCGCCAGGTTCGATGGCGCACCGGTCGGGTGAGTCTCGTCGTGGAGGACTCGCTGCCGGTCTCGGCACTCCCTGCTTCGCTGCTGCGCTGGCAGTCGGCCGCATTGTGGGTGGCGAGCAACGTAGGGGTGCAGGGGCACATCGGTCTGGTCGTTGCTGCAGACCGTCAGGCTGCGACAGCTTTCGGGACGCAGGACCACGGCGCTCTGCAGGAGGTCGGCTCGTTGGGGGCATCGGCCGATGACCTCGAGGTCGTGTTGGTGGTCGGGTTCACGGATCATGTAGTCTCTGCCCCCCGCCTCTCATCGGTCGTACGCACGTGTACCGAGCACGGGATCCCGCTGCGTATCGCCGCCCTGGGCCCGGCCGGAGACCTGGTCGCTCACCCTCGGACGGTCGAGATCGACGGTAGATCACTGGAGCCGTGGGCTGCGGACGCTGAGGGCGACGGCCTCTCGGCGTTCGTCACGCTGACCGAAGGACAGCCTGGCCTGCAGGTGCCAGCAGCCGCCCGAGCGGCACGCCGGTCGCGAGGGCACACGATCGTGCTGCAGCACGACCGCGACGACAGCAGCGATGACCGCGTGCGATTCCTCCCCGGCGCGCAGCCTGATGTCGGTACGTCTTCGCATCCGGGTGCTGCCACCACGGCACAGGTTCCGCGACCGCACCATCGTGCTGAGGGGCTCGAGCTCGCCCCGCATCCCTTGGCGTTCGTCGCCGTGGCCGGGGATCTCGGGGTTCCAGAGGTACCTGAGTGGTCCAACCACATGGCGGATGGGGTGCAGTACTGGTTCCCCGTCCAGGGCGTCGCGGTCGTCGTTCCCCTCGCCACACAGCAACGGCTCCGCGCACCCTCCTGCGCGGTTGCCATCTGTCGAGGGAGCGGAGGCGGTGACGCTCTAGCGGATGTGTGGAGTGAGTGGTCGCGCTTCGGGATCGAGGATCCATCACGAGCACTGATGACCTTGAGTGCCGCTCGAGCTCCGGCGGCACTGGGGGTGCACGACAGCCACCGCTGGACGGTCCACTCGACGTCTGCCATGCAGGTCATGTACGCGCGCGATCAAGCCGGACACATCTGCGCCATCGCGACTGACGAGAAGGTTCTGACGGGCTTTCTCTCGGCCCTGCGGGGAAGCTACCCCGCCAACGCAGAGCAGCCGGGCGAGGAAGAGAGGTGCCAGTGGCTCCTGCGGGCTGACTGGCAACCGGTCGGGTCCGGATGGGTGCGTGGTACTGCTGTGGCGTTCAGCGCGTTGCACGGTTACGCGTTCGTCCCGCTCGCTCGACTGTCGGCAGGGCGTACAGCCTGAGTCGCGGCCGCCGCTGCCGGTGATGCAACACAGCCGTTGTGCATCGATCTGGATGCCACGCTGGTCATCACGCTCTCCGATGACAAGGACGGGGCAGCCGAGACCTACAAGCGCAGCTGGGGGTTCCATGCGATGATCTACCGGTTGGACCGCGGCGACGGGACCGGGGAAGCACTGCCGATCGAGCTACGCCGAGGCAACGCCGGTGCGAACACCGCCGCCGACCAGGTCGGTGTGCTTGAACGGGTGATCGCCCAGCTCCCAGAGCTGCCGGACGAGGTGCAGTTGCTGGCGAGGGCCGATACGGCCGGGGCCGTGCACGACCTGGTGGACCACATCCGTGGACAGGTGCATGCCCGCTTCTCGGTCGGGATGCCGGTCAAACCGGCCGTTCGCACCGCGATCCTGGGCCTCGCTGTTCGACGACAGCCGGTGGGTCGACGCGATCACCCAGCGAGGCACAGCGCCACAAGCCGAGTGGCGCTGGGCCGATGTCCTCACCGCCCGTTCCGACGGCTCCAGGCAGTACCCGCCCCCGCCGGCTAACCCGCCCCCGCCACCGCGCCCCTTGACACCATCAGCCCGACCGCCACGACGTCGACGACGTCGCGATCACCCCTGCACGGAAACAGGCGCCACCAGTGGCAACCGACACCTCCGACCCCCATGAGCCCACCACCCGACCCCGACGCCAACATCCAGCCCCCAACCCCAGCCTGATGAAACAGCGGGGCTTGCGCAGTCACAGGTGAACGAGGGACTGCGTGCCCTGCTCCAGCAGATAACGCCCGCATGACGGGGGGCATGTGGACCGTCTTCGCACCCGCGGCCCACCGCGGCAGTCGGTGCAGGTGCGGCACGCCGAACGCGAGCAGCGCTCCGACACCCATCTCCCACAGTCGCGTGTGGGTGGCGTAGTACGCG
>JAWLFE010000144.1:0-5260 GCA_041685735.1 Nitriliruptoraceae bacterium | reverse complement strand
AGGTGCAGGTACTCGTGGGCGACCAGCGACTGGAACCTCGCGGTCAGGTCGTCGTCCTGGAAGGTCCGGATCGGCATCTGGAGCACGGCCCCGTCGCGGTGCTCCAGCCCACCGCCACCGGTGTCCCACCCGACGCACAGGAACGTGTAGGCATCGACGTCGGACGGCAACTCCCCGCTGAACAGGGCGACGCAGGCGCCACCGACCGCGGCCGCGTCCTTGGCGATCTGCGTGAGGTCCGGTCGCCCTCCGTGACCCGCCCACACGAAGGTGTGTGGGACCCCGGCGACGTCGTAGTCGACCTGCGGCAGGTCGCCGACCTCGAAGGCACTGTCGATGAGGTGGTCACGGCCGCGGGCCACGTAGGTGTCGGGTTCGCCATCGGCCGGCGGGAGCAGCGACCAGGTGCGGTGCCCGTCGGTCTGCGGCGGCAGGTGGACCAGATGGGGGCGGTCGGTGCCGCCGTCGACGTAGGGGAAGGTCGCGGCGGGGATCAGCAGCGCGTGGTGGTCATCGACGTGATTGGTCCGCACCGACAGGTCGTTGGCGTAGAGCTCCAGGGTGATGGTCGCCGGGCCGGCGACGGCGTCCGGCAGTCGCCAGGCGGTGGTGCCGTCCGGGGTCATGGCCACCTCGGCGCCATCGACGTCGGTGGCGCGGATCCACTGGACGTGGTGCACGTAGTCGCGCACGACGTAGCTGCCGGGGGTCCAGACCGGTAGCACGACCCGGGCGGCGGGTGCGAGGTCGCGCGGCACGGTCAGCGTGACACGGACGAGGTGGTGGAGCCGGTCGGTCAGATCCACGGCGTAGCGGATCGGCTGGACGGGGGCGCTGTCGGTGTCGGTGTCGGACGGACGGTCGCTCACGGGCACCTCACGAGGTGGGTCGGTCACGCGCCAGGCGCCAGCGGTCACCCGGCCGCGTGGAGGCTACTGGAGGGGCAACGGCCGACGGGTCCGCAGCACACCGGCTGTGGACGACCGCGCGCTGCTAGCGTCCGGCGGCGCCGGCCGAGCACACTGCCGCCCGAGAGGACCGTCGTGACCGACCCGCTCAGGGACCTGTCTCTGGATCAGCTGCGGACCCGGACCAGCGTCAAGTGGCGGTTGTACGACCCCGATGTCCTGCCGGTCTGGGTCGCCGAGATGGATGCGCCGCTGGCGCCGGCGGTCGTGGACGCGCTGCGCGATATCGGTGCGCGCGGGGACACCGGTTACGCCTACGGGCCCGGGTACGCGCAGGCGTTGGCGGCGTTCGCGGCCGAGCGGTGGGACTGGGACCTGCCCGTCGAGGCCACCGCGCTGATGCCGGACGTGATGCGCGGCTGCGTGGAGATGCTGCGGCTGGTCACCGATGCCGGCGATGCCGTCGTCGTCAACCCGCCGGTCTACCCGCCGTTCTACGGCTTCATCGAACACGCCCGCCGTCGGGTGGTCACGGCGCCGCTGGGTGGGGACGGGCGCATCGACCTCGACGTCCTGGCCGCAGCCTTCGAGACGGCCACGGCCGGTGGCCGACCCGCCGCCTACCTGCTCTGCAGCCCCCACAACCCCACCGGCACGGTTCACACGCGTGGCGAACTGACGGCGGTGGCGGCCCTGGCTGCGTCGCACGGCGTCCGGGTTGTGGTCGACGAGATCCACGCGCCGCTGGTCCAGCCCGGCGTGCGGTTCGTACCGTTCCTGTCCGTGCCGGATTGCGAGCGGTCGTTCGTGCTGCACTCGGCATCCAAGGGCTGGAACCTGGCGGGTCTGAAAGCGGCCGTCGCGATCGCCGGGGCGGAAGCAGCGGCGGACCTCGACCGGGTCCCTGAGGTCGTGACACACGGTGCCAGTCACGTCGGGGTCCAGACCCACATCGCGGCGCTGCGCGACGGCGGTGCGTGGCTGGACGCGGTGCGCGAGGGCATCGCCCGCAACGTGTCGGTGCTGCAGGAGGCACTGGCCGAGGCGCTCCCGGAGATCCGGTACGAGCCGGGGGAGGGGACCTACCTGGCGTGGCTCGACTGTCGCGACCTGGGTCTGGGGGACGATCCCGCGGCGACCTTCCTCGAACGTGGCCGGGTCGCGCTCACCGGCGGGGTGGACTTCGGACCGGGCGGGACCGGCCATGCCCGGTTCAACCTCGCCACGTCGCCGGAGCTGATCCGCGAGGCCGTGCGCCGCATGGCCGCTGCCGTCTGAGACCGGCACGGCCGCCCACGCTGCCTCCCGTTCGGCCGGAACGCGCGTGGACGCGGGTTCGGGGGATGACGGGGTGCGCTGCTCGCACGGACCGACCCGGCTGCTTGGTTGTGCATACCGCGTATGCATAGTGTGTATGCATTACCACCGAGGCCCACCCGAGGGCCCGGTGATCACGGCGGACGGGAGGCGCACGGATGGGGGTCACCGAGGGGGTCCTCGCGCTGCTCGATGCCGGCCCGCGGCACGGCTACGGCCTCAAGCTGGCCTTCGAGGAGGCCACCGGCGGTGCCTGGGAGCTCAACGTCGGTCAGGTCTACAGCGCGCTCCAACGCCTGGAGCGCGATGGACTGGTGGCGCTCGACGGCGAGGAGGACGGTCGCAAGCGCTACGAGCTGACGGCGGACGGGCGCGAGCGGCTGGAGCACTGGCTGCTGCGTGATCCCGTCGGGCATGCGTCGACCGAGCGTGACGAGCTGTCGATGAAGGTGCTGCTCGCTCGGGCGACCTCCGCTGCGGATGTCCGGGCGGTCCTCGGCGCGCAGCGGGACGCCACGATGGCGGCCCTCCAGGGGCTGACCCGTGAGAAGGCGACCACCGGCGCGGACGGCGCCCTGGAACACCTGGTCCACCTCGACCGCCGCATCCTGCACTGTCGCGCCGAGTTGGACTGGATCGATCTCGTGGAGCAGCGGCTCGACGATCGCGAGCCCGCGACTTCACCACCCAATAGCCGCCCAACAACGGGACGCGCCGTGACCACGGCCACGGCCGACGACCAGCGACCTGACGCAGAGCCAACGACCGCCGCACGATCCGACGGCGGACGACCCTTGGGGGCAGACCGATGAACGAACCGATCCTGACGATGCAGCAGGTCGGCCGGGTGCACGGCGACGGGCACACGGCCGTCACGGCTCTGGCCGAGGTCAGCCTGGAGGTCCGTCCAGGGGAGCTGGTCGCGGTGACCGGTCGCAGCGGCTCAGGCAAGTCCACCCTGCTGAACATCGCCGGCGGGCTCGACCGCCCGACGAGCGGCAGTGTCGCGGTCGATGGGGTGGATCTCGCCAGGCACTCCACCACCCAGCTGGCCGAAGTCCGACGTCGCCGCATCGGCGTGGTCTTCCAACACGGCAACCTGCTGCCGACGCTGAGCGCGATCGAGAACATCGCGCTGCCGCTGGAACTCGACGGGGTGTCGCCGAAGCAGGCGAAGCAAGCGGCGGTCGAGGCGCTGGAGTCGGTCGGCGGAGCCGCCTTCGCCGAGCGGTTCCCGGACGAGCTGTCCGGTGGGGAGCAGCAGCGGGTGGCGATCGCTCGTGGGCTGATCGGCGACCGGGGCCTGCTCCTGGCAGACGAACCGACCGGCGCCCTGGACGAGGTGACCGGGGAGCGGATGCTCGCGCTGCTGCGGGCCGCGTGCGACCGGGGTGCCGCCGCGCTGCTGGTGACCCACGATCCGGCGCAGGCTGCCTGGGCGGACCGGGTCGTCCGACTCCGTGACGGCGTCATCGGGTCCGTCGTGGAGAACACCGCGACCGTCGAGAGTTCCGCAACGGTCGCGGGTCGGGGGGACCGGCCATGACGAGCCGCTCCGGGGGACGCGCACTCTGGCGGATGGCCTGGCGGGAGGCGTTGGCCGAGCGTCGTCGTCATGCCCTGATCGTGGGCCTGGTCACGCTCGCCGTCGCCGTGTCGGTGGTCGTCGGGGTCGGGGCCCGGACCGGGCAGGTGGACCCGGGCGAGGCCCTCGCCGCGGAGTTCGGTGCGGCAAGCCTCAAGCTCCAGCTGTTCGAGGACGGGGTGACCTACGACCGTCTGGCGCCGGACCAGCAGGCCGAGGTCGACGAGCGACTCGGCGGTGCGATCCCCACGGCGTCCGCCGACGATGTCCAGGCCGTGTTCGATGAGGTCCTTCCGGACGCCGAGGTGGTCCGCTTCGACGAGCGATCCCTGACCATCGGGGACCACGGCGTCCAGCTATTGGTCGGTGACCCGTCGCACCCCCTGCTGGACGGGCTCCTCGTTGGTGATCTGGACGTCGCACTCGGGGCGGGGGACATCCTGGCCTCACGCGGGCTGCTGGACCTGCTGGATGCCGAGGTGGGCGACGTCGTGCACCATGAGGCGTTCGGCACGGTCTCCATCGTCGGTGAGGTCGCTGCACCGCTCCAGCGGTCGCGGCCACTGGCTGTGGGACCCAGGACGGGCCGGAACTTCGCCGGCCGCAGCGCCCTGCCCACCTGGTACGTGGGGCTCGGCGGTGGGCACCCCGACGCCTCACGGATGAGCCAGGACATCCTCGAGGCGGTGGAACGGCGGGTCGAGCCGGACGCGGCCACGGCGCCCAGCCCCGGCCACCTCACGCCCGGTGCGAACCTCTCCATCCAAGAGAACACGGGCGATGCCGGGATGCTCTTCGTCACCTCGCAGCAGGTCTCGCGGTTCAATGCGTTCGCCACCCTGCTCGCGCTCGTGCTGCTCGTCCAGGTCGGTTTCGTCGCGGCAGCCGCGTTCGCGACCGGGACGCGACGTCGGGTCCGTGAGCTCGGGGTGCTCTCGGCCTCGGCCGGTGCGACGCCACGGCAGATCCAGGGGCTGGTCCGTCGCCAGGCGATCGTGTTGGGCCTGCTCGGTGGGGCCGCGGGCGTGGCGCTCGGTGTCGTGGCCGTCACCCTCGGGCTGCCGCTGTTGGAGTGGTACATCGACCGGCCGCTGGATGGGGTCGACATCGGCGTCAGCGACCTGGTGATCCCGTTCACGTTCGCGCTGCTCGCGACCCTGTTCGCCGCCTGGCTCCCCGCCCGCACGGTCGCGCGGGTCCCCGCGACGGCGGCACTGGCGGGACGGGTGCCCCTGCGTCGTGTCGGGCGCCTCGTGACACCGACGGCGATCGTCCTGTCACTCGTCGGAGCGGCGATCGTCGTGGTGGCGACCCAGCTGCAGCCGGCGGGCTCGTGGGGTTACGTCGAACAGTCGCAGCTGTACGCCCAGACACGCACCTTCCTCGGTCCCGACACGGGCCGGCTCCTGCGGGGGGTCGGCGTGACCGTCGGTGTCGCGCTGCTGCTGGG
>JAWLFE010000143.1:0-5292 GCA_041685735.1 Nitriliruptoraceae bacterium | reverse complement strand
AGTCGTAACGATTCGAACGTTGGTAAGACGGCGCCTGTTCAGACGAGGTAGGCGCGTAGCGCTTCGCGGACGATGTCGGACTTGGGGACGCCTTCACGAGCGGCACGCTGCTCGAGCAGGTCGGCGAGATCGTCGTCGAGCCGGGCGTTGACGGTGGGAGATGGTCCCTCACCTTCCGCGAGGCTCGGGCGGCCTCGTCCAGTGGGGCGCGCGTGGATCTGGTCGGGCGGATACCCCGCTTGGGCGTCATCGGCGAGTCGCTCTGCAAGCTCGTCGGTCACCTTGACGGTGCTGGGTTGCTTGTTGGGCTCGTACATGGTGTGTCCTCCCTCGGGAGGTAGCGCTCGTAGGTCTTGCGAAGCCTCATCGCATGGATGGTGACTTCGCCGTTCTCGATGTCATCGACGGTGATGATCTCCAGCATCCGGCCCATGCGATCAGGGCCGATGTAGAGCACGCCAGGGATATGGTTGACGGTCGTTTCGACTGGACCGGTGGCGACTGCGTTGTCGAACGCGTGGTGGATGTCTGGGGCGGCGATCCTGTGGCGGTGGGCGCTGTCCCTGAGCTCCATCACCTAAGTGCATCACACTATTGCTCACGGGCCGTCGACGGGACCATGAGGCCGCCTGGGTCATCGGCGATGGAGGTGGCGGGACACGTTCCCAGGCCCCACCGCACGACCGCAGGCGTTGCGGACCTTGGCCCGAAGGACCGCAGTCAACCCGCCGCGAACCAACGCGTGTGGGCCCGCCGGTACCTCACGTTCCTCGTACCTCTCAGGATCATCTCCAGGGGTCCAGAACCGTGCGTGAACACGCCCATCCCGTCCTCGCGCAGAGTGTCACCGCCGTCCTCAACCGACCTGTCGCCTGAAACCGGCCTGCCAACCTGCCGGGGCGAGAGAGTGACGTCGCCCGTGGGCGCCACCCCTGCAGAGCCATGTTGTCCCTGCCCGCACCGCCGGGGGCGGCGTGTCGCACCTGCGGTGCAGGATGGTCCGAGGACATCGACCGAAGGAGCATGCCATGGCCGGCACGGCCCCCATCCCGCCTCCACCTCCGGGCGCCGCCCCGGAGAGCCCTGCGAGCAAGCCGTGGTACCGGCGCTGGTGGGTCATCACGCTCATCGTCCTGTTCGCCCTGGTACTGCTGTCCGCCATCGCTGGCGGTAGTGACGACGCGGGGGAGGACCCCGACGGTGAGGACCTCGCCGCGGAAGAGCCCGCCGACGACACCACCGATGAGCCCGAGCCGGAGCCTGAACCCGAGCCGGAGCCTGAACCCGAGCCGGAGCCTGAACCCGAGCCGGAGCCGGAACCCGAGCCGGAGCCGGAGCCGGAACCCGAGCCGGAGCCGCAACCCGAGCCGGAGCCGGAGCCGGAACCCGAGCCGGAGCCGGAACCCGAGCCGGAGCCGGAGCCGGAGCCTGACGTGACGGCCGGGCAGGCCAACGCGATCCGCTCCGCCCAGGACTACCTCGGGTTCACCAACTTCTCCCGCGACGGTCTCATCGAACAGCTCGAGTTCGAGGGCTACAGCACTGCCGACGCCACCTTCGCCGTTGACAGACTCACCGTCGACTGGACCGCCCAGGCCATCGGCTCCGCCGAGGACTACCTCGGATTCACCAACTTCTCGCGCACCGGGCTGATCGAGCAGCTCGAGTTCGAGGGGTTCACCGCCGACCAGGCCACCACCGCCGTAGACAGCGTCACCGTCGACTGGAACGACCAGGCCGCCCGGTCCGCCCAGGACTACCTCGACATGACCGCGTTCTCCCGCTCCGGTCTCATCGACCAGCTGGTGTTCGAGGGGTTCACCATCGAGCAGGCCACCTACGGCGTCGACCAAGCCGGCCTGTAGCCACCCCGCCCCACCGGTCACCTGCACCGGTGGTCGAGCGCCCCCATGGGAACCACGTGTGATGGGTAAGCCGCGTCCTTGTTCGCGATGCTGATGTTCCGGGGCGCGGTCCTACTCATGTTCGGGTCCGAGGTGTACTGGTTCCCGGCCTGGCGGGGCGGCATCCGCGACCTCATGATCGACGCAGGCTCAAGATGACCGCTCCGCTGCCGTTCACCCCCGTGCCGCGGTGAGCCGCTCGGTCATGCGCTGGTCAGCGACGGGTTGGGCTGTGCGTCTGCTGGGGGTGCAGGACGAGCTGTCGGGCATGGTCGCGGGGCCCCGTTTGCCGCGTGACGCGCCTGCGGGTGGTCGGGGCACACAGCCCGTCGCGCTGCGGTCTCCAGGGCCGTGGTGGGCGGTCAACCACCTACCTCTCAGGGGTACGCAAGCTGCGCGAGCTGGGGCGGTTGCACCTCCCGATGGCATGCAAGGGCACGACGGCAGCGCAGATCGGCCGTGGCGAGTGCCGTGAGCACAACCAGACGTTCGGTCAGTGGATCAACTCCACAGCAGGATGCTCAGTACGACGATCGCTCCTACTGCGCTGATCGCCAAGGCTGATCGGCCGCCTTTGGCTCCCTCGCGCCACTCGAAGTACGCATGCAGGAACGTGGCCGCGAGCAGCCCCAAGGCGATACCCCAGGCGAAGGCATCGAATGCTGCGCCGAGTGCCCCACCGCCACCGAGGCCGAGGGCGATCAGCAGTCCGTAGTCGGGCCGCTCGGTCCGGTCACGATGCGAGGTCGAAGGGGGTTCCTGGCTCATGACACTCACGCTCCTCGTTGTTCGTCGGTGCGACTCGCCGAGCTTGCCGGTCTCGTCGGTCACGCCATCCTCTTCGCAGTCTGCAGGTACGCATCCAGTCGACCAGTCAACCGCGGCGGTTCAGACATCGGCTCATGGCCTGGCATCGGACCGGGCCGCCGCCGGAAGGCTCCAGCGGCCGATGGCGCCCTGGCCACCACACCCGAGCTGTGTACGGCTGACACGCTGCGGCCTGCCCCGGGCCGATCCGCGGGTACCCCGGTTCGTGACCACCTCATCGGGAGCGGGGTGCGGCGTAGACCCAGCCGGGGACCTGCCGGGCGTCGGCATCGCCGATCTCCACCCGGATGATGCCTCGTGCCGTTCGGAGCCGTGTGACCTCACCGCTGAAGTCGGACAGGAAGATGTCGCCATCGGACGTCGCCACCTCGATGTCGCCCTCGAACCCATCGACCCGCACATCGCCGCTCGCAAGGGTCAGGACCAGTGACTCGATCGTCGCGCGGGGGAGGGCGATCTGATGGTCCGCGCTCGCCTTCGAAGCGCGGCAACGCGACCCGCAGTCGGTGGTGATGGTCAGGGTGCCCTGGGAGACCGCCCGCCGGCTTGCGATGCGGCCGAGCGCCGAATCCGTGAGCCGTGATGTCACGACCAGGTCAGCGCGATCGACGACCACGATGGTGACCGGGCCCGCACCTCCGTCGATCCGCAACGTGTCGATGCCGGCCGCGGGGAAGGCCTGCTGCTGGGTGGTGACCGACCGGGTCGCCGCCCCGATCGTCCACAACACCGCCGTCAGCAGCAATGCGACGAGGACGAGTACGCCCACGGCCCGACCCGCGGATCGACGCCATGCGACGCGCGGCTCCCGCCTGGTCGACAGGCCGGAGGGCTCCATGGGTGTGATCGACGCCACTGCTTCGTCCGATGCAGGTCCTGGACCTCGCGCGCCAAGGTACGGGTCTTGGTCGATCACACCGCTCCCAAGGTGCTGCTGGAAGCGTCTGGGCGCGTCGGAGGGCGAGCAGGAGCGGCTCGTCGCTCAGATCCGCGTGAGGACACCCGGGACGTGCGCACACCTGATCCCTCGTCGAGGACTCGCCCGACCAGGTTGCCCGGGGCGGCACCGTCCTGGCAGGGTGGGCCGATGCCTCAGACTCCACGTCCCCGTTCGCTGGCCCGCCACGGTCGGTCTCTGCTGGGCGTGTTGGCTGGGGACCGGCGTGACTGGGCGGTCACGTTGCCGCGCCCGTGGCGTGACGGCGCGTCCCTTGGCAGTCTCGGCCCGTTGCTCGTCGTGGCGAGCTGCGTCGTCTGGTGGTTCGCGTACACCGGTGAAGGTCCGACGGTCGCTGTCGGACTGTTCGCCGGCACGGTCGCCATCGTGTTGATGACGTGGAGCTTCGTGCTCGCGGTCCGTCCGCGCTGGTTCGAGCCGTTCTTCGGCGGTCTGGACCGGATGTACGCGGTGCACCGGTGGACCGGGGTCCTGTCGATGGGAGCGATGCTGCTCCACGTGCGTCTCGAGCCCGAGGTCGAGGGCGGGTTCCGGGGCGTGCTCGCGACGTTCGAGGACGCGGCCACCGAAGCGGCCGAAGGGGCGGAGCTGGCGTTCTACGTCCTGGTCGCGATCAGCCTCGTGCGTTGGGTGCCGTACCGCTGGTGGCGGCTCAGCCACAAGCTGCTGGGTGTTCCGTTCGTGTTCGCGGCGTTCCACACGATCACGGTCGACAAGCCGTTCCCGCCCGACAGCGCGTGGAGCGTGGCGCTGGTGTCCATCTGCGTCATCGGCGTCGTCGCGTGGCTGTGGCGCGTCATCGGTCGTGATGCGCTCCGCCCGGGACTGCCGTACCGCGTCGTCAGCACCGAGGTACACGGACGCACGATCGAGTTGGAGCTGTCGGCCCTCGGGCGCCCGCTGCGTCGCCGCGCCGGCCAGTTCGCCTTCGTCAAGCTGCAGCTGCCAGGTCTCCGCGAGCCGCACCCGTTCACGGTTGCCTCAGCGCCGGACGAGGACCACCTGCGCTTCTTCATCCGGGACCTCGGCGACTGGACCGCACGACTGCAGCAGCGTGACCTCGTCGGCGCCTTGGTGCGGGTGGAGGGCCCCTACGGACGCTTCGAACCGCTCCCGACGCAAGGCTCGGACAGGCCCTCGGACAGAACCATCGTTTGGGTCGCCGGAGGTGTGGGCATCACGCCGTTCCTCAGCGTGGTGTCGACGCTGCCGGCCGGTGCCCACAGGCGGCAGCGCCCGCTGCTCCTCTACTGCGTCCACCGTGCGGAGGACGCGATGGCCATCGAGGTGCTGCAGCGGGCTGCGGCCGAGGACCGGATCGATCTCGAGGTGGTCGCCTCGGCGGAGGGACGGCGACTCGATCCCGCGCTCCTGAGCGAACTCATCGGCGGCGACCTGACCGGGGCGTACGTGGCGGTGTGTGGCCCGGCCGGGTTGGTGGCGACGGTCGAACGCACCTCGAAGCAGCTCGGAGCCGAGCAGGTCGAGTCCGAGGACTTCGACATCCGGTCCGGGGTCGGTCCGGACCTGTCGCGTGACATCGCCGCCTGGACCCATGTCGCCAGGGCCGGCGGTCTGCGCGATCGGCTCCGCTCCTCCTGA
>JAWLFE010000142.1:0-5319 GCA_041685735.1 Nitriliruptoraceae bacterium | reverse complement strand
CGGGTGTCGCGTCGTAATCCGCCTGCGCCTCTGACACGATCCGCGCCGGTTCGAGCAGGATGCTGCCATCGGCATTCTCCCGCAGGAGGAACCTCTGGTTGGGATGGCCGGGCAGCACCGCCCGGCTGCGAGCATCGGTCTGCACGATCTGTTCGGGCGGCATCCTGGATCCCTCCGCAGGTAGCTCGGTCGCATCGACGATACCCGTCCGATCCCACGTTGGGAAGATGGGACTATGGGCTTGTGGGCGATGTCGACCGTCAGCGGCAAGAACGCCCCCACGACCTGATCGCTGCTCAACCAGGGGCGGAAGCCGACGTCGATCCGCTGCCCTACCTGCGATCCAGCTGCTCGAGTAGGGCCAGGAACTCGGCCGGTGTGACAACCCGGATGTTGTCGATCGGGTCGGCGTCGAGAACCAGTTGATCACCGGTGATGATGACGTCAGCATTGCCGGCCTTCGCGGCGTCGACGAGCCGGTTGTCGTCATCATCGTCGAGGATCGTTGCGGTGGGCGGCGGGTCGGTGACAAGGCTCACGCGGTTCAGGAGTTCGGTCAACACGGCGGCATCGAGTACCTGACCCGGGTGCCCGCCCCAGCCGAACCCGGATACGACGACGTTGGTGTCCAGGACGACCCGCAGCGTCACTGACGCTGCGAGCGCGCAGCCTGGATCGCTTCATCGACCTGCTCGCGCTCGAACCCGGCCCGGGCGATCCGCTTCCGCGTCTCTGCCGCCATCGTTGCCATCTCGCGACGTGCGTCCCGGCCGGCGGCGAGCAGCAACTGGTCGTAGCTTTCGCGATCCACCACGACCGCGGCGAGTCGTCCAGCCTGGGTGAGTTGGACAACATCGCCGGCGGTGAGCTGATCGAGCAATTCGCGCAGTCGCATGTCGTCATTCTCGACCGGCACAGTCCGGGACATGGCCAACTCCACTCACCGTTGAGCCGAGGGTACGTGCTCGAGCAGGCCGGCGCCGTCGATGCCGCAGACGGCGCCGCGCTCCCCACCACCGCCGCCGGCCGCCCGGCCCCCACCTGACCAGGCCGTTCGGCCAGCCATGGCCCATCTCGTCGTCATCCACAGGTCGTCACGGACCGCTGCGGAGATCGCCGCGCCTGGCATCTACGGTCGGTCGATGTCCCCACGCAAACTTCTCGTTCGGCTGCGCAGCGGCGAGCACCAGAACGTCCGCTTCCGTGACCTGCAGCGTTTGGTCTTGGCGTGCGGCTTCCGGCTCGCTCGGACCAACGGTAGCCATCACATCTATGCGCACACGTCCTCTCCCGCCATCCTCAACCTGCAAGATGTTCGCGGTGTAGCGAAGCCCTACCAGATCCGTCAGTTTCTCGACATACTCGACCGATACGATCTGGGCACTGAGGAGGGACGATGACGCGCGACCATCACATCAACGTCTTCTACAGCGATGAGGACGGCGGCTACATCGCGGATATCCCTGACCTGCGTGCCTGCTCCGCTTTCGGCACGACGCCACAGGAGGCACTCGCCGAGGTCCTGCAGGCCAAGGCGGCCTGGATCGACGCGGCGCATGCCCAGGGCCGGCCGGTCCCCGAGCCGGCCTATCGGCCGCCCCTCCACGCCTGAGCCACCCCACAGGGCGGTCGCTGGCCGCGCACCGGCGCCGTCAGACCGCCACGTCGCGCCGCTCACGCCCCACGAGTCCGCATGGTGGGGCTCGTGTGACGCTTGGGGCTCAAGTCATGCACCCGGTCGGCCGACTCCGAAGGGGAAAGAACTCCCGGGATCGCGGTGTGCACGAGCTTCTGTCGTGCAGGCCCGGCCATCTCGGGGCACCCTCGACCCGCCGCCCACGGAGGCAAGGAACCGCGATGACCCAGGAGTCCGAGACCCGCGCCGGCCGGCTGGCCGCCGCCCTCGACGAGTTCATCCACAGCTCCCCGGACGTCGAAGCCGCCGCGGTGGTCTCCTTCGATGGCCTGCCGATGGCCAGCGCCCTGCCCGCCAGCCTGGAGGAGGACCGTGTCGGCGCGATGAGCGCCGCGCTGCTGTCCCTGGGTGAACAGGCCGCGATCGGGCTCGGACGTGGCCAGCTCAACCAGGTCTTCGTGGAGGGTGAGCACGGCTTCGTGTTCCTGATGTCCTGCCGCGATCAGGCCGTGCTGGCCGCGATCGCCGGCCGCAGTGCCAAGATCGGGTTCATGCTCTTCGAGATGCGCCGCGCCGCGGACCACATCGGCCACGCGCTGGCTCCGGCCGCCTCACCCGAGGCCGCGCAGGACGCCGGCGTCGCGCCACCGCCGCCACCACAGACACCGGCGCAGCCGCCTGCGGCTGAGGGCGCCCCGGACACCGACGGCGGCGCCCGTCCGGGACTCGACCTCGTCCGTGACGGCACCGGCGCAGCCGGCTGACAAGGGGAACCACCGTGCTCGAAGGCGATCTTGGCGATTTCACGCTCCCGGAGATCCTGCAACTGCTCGGCTTCACCAAGAAGTCCGGCCGGTTGCGGCTGCATGGTCCGTGGACCGCGGGCTGCATGATCCTGGCCGACGGGGAACTCATGGACGTCTCCGCGGACGTCGCGCGCGTCGGCGTGGTCCGTCGCCTGCTCGGCCGCGGCCACCTGGACGTCGGGCCGATCGAACAGGCCCTCAGCGACGTCGAGGAACTTCCCTGCGACCGTCGCCTGCTGAGCCAACTGGTCGCCAGTGACGTGCTGGACGCCGATATCGCCACGGACGTGGGACGCGCCCAGACCCTCGACCAGCTCACCGAACTGCTGCGGTGGACGCAAGGCTCGTTCCGCTTCGACGCCGATCCCGATGCCGCCGACGGCATCGACCTGGACCTCGACCTGTCGACCGAGGAGCTGCTGGCCACCGCCACCGAACGCCTCAGCGCCTGGGACGAGCTCACCGAGCGCATCGGCGCCGCCGACCAGGTCGTCACCCTGGCGTCGCCGACCCCGCCACGCGACGTCACGGTCCCCGCCGACGGCTGGACCCTGCTGCCGTTCGTGGACGGTCGGCGGACGGTCGAGGACCTCGTCGAACTGGCCGGTCGCGGTCCCTTCGACACCCGCCAGACGCTGATGGAGCTCATCGACCTCGGCATCGTGGCGCTGGTCGAACCCGGTGACCTCGCCGACGATGACCGCTCCGAAGCCCTCGCCCGGATCGCAGCCATCGAAGCCGAGCACCACCCGGGCGCCGCCGTCGAGGCCGCCGCCGCGTTCGGCAAGAACCCGGCCGAGGCTGCGGCCGGCCCGGACCTCCCGCCCCCGCCGCCACCCGCGGCCGACGCGACCAACGTGGGCGAGGCGAGCCACCTCGAGGTCCCAGACCAGGACGGGACGGGGGAGCCCATGACCGGCGTGGCCGACGCCCCGGCTGACCCGGACAGCGCACAGGATGCGTCCCGGGAGCTCTCCGCGCTCGACGGCGAGGCGTCCGGCGGGGATGATGCCGGGGATGCTGGCGCCGGCACCCAGCCGCGACCTCTCGTCGCGACGGTCCGTCCCGAGCGCCTGCAGACCGACCCCAACATCGACGAGGAACTGGTGTCCAAGCTGATCGACGGTGTGAAGGAGCTGTAGGTGTCGTTCCCGCTTACCCCGCGCGGCCGCCGCCGCTCCCGGACCACCAAGATCGTGGTCACCGGGCCCTACGACGCGGGCAAGACCACCTTCATCCGGACCATCTCGGAGATCACGGTCCTGTCGACCGAACGCGCGGTCAGCGATGCCGACCCCGCCACCACCAGCCGCACCACGGTCGCGATGGACTTCGGGCGCATCACCGTCGGCTCCAACATCGCGCTGTACCTGTTCGGCACCCCCGGCCAGGAACGCTTCGAGTTCATGTGGGACATCCTCGCGGAGGGGATGCTCGGGTTCATCCTGCTGGTCGACGCGGACCGCCCGGCGTCGATCACCGAAGCCCGCCGCATCCGGGACCACTTCGTGGAACTGGCCGACGTGCCGTCGATCATCGTGGTCAACAAGATCGCTGATCGGGATGCTGACGAGGTGATCGCGGAGGTCCGTCACCAGCTGGACCTGCCCGACGACGCCGTGGTGGTCACCGCCGACGCACGCGACCGCGAGGAGGTCAAGCAGGCGCTGTTGGCCTTCCTCCAGACCGTGCAGGGATGGATGGCGGCGCGCACGGACACCCACGCACCCGCCGACGCCTCCCTGGGGACCGCATGAAGCCGCTCGGACACATCCTGGTCGACCGCGGTCTGATCAGCCTGCAGCAGCTGCAGGCTGCCGAGGACGTGCACGAACAGACCGGCCGCGCGCTCGGCCGGGTCCTGATCGACGAGGGCCACGTCACCGAGAAGGACCTGGTCGCGGCCCTGACCTCGCAGATCGGGATGGAGTTCGTCGACCTCAAGGACGCGGAGATCGATGGCCGCGCGGCCACGCTGGTCAGCGAGAACCTGATGCGCCGCCACGTGGTCATCCCCATCAAGATCGTCGAGGGACGCCTGGTCGTGGCGACCAGCGACCCGTCCAACGTCGTGGCGCTCGATGACATCCGGACCGTCACGGGGATGGACGTCGACGCGGTCGTGGCCACCAAGGCCGACGTGCTCGACGCGATCGCGAAGTACGCGGGGATGGCCGGCGACATCGAATCGATGGCTGGCGACATCGCCGGCCACGACGACGAGGACCTCGGCAACCTCGATGACCTCAAGGCGGTCACCGAGGAAGCACCGATCGTCAAGTTCGTCAACCTGCTGATCTCCCAGGCCGTTGCCGACGGCGCCTCCGACATCCACATCGAACCCGGCGAGAAGGAACTGCGGGTCCGCTACCGCATCGACGGGGTGCTGCACGAGGTCATGCGTTCACCACGTACGATCCAGAACGGGGTCATCTCGCGCCTGAAGATCATGGCCGAGGTCGACATCTCCGAACGTCGCATCCCGCAGGACGGGCGTATCAGCCGGATGGTCGGGGGCAAGGCGATCGACCTGCGGTTCTCCACCTTGCCGACGGTCTACGGCGAGAAGGTCGTGATGCGCATCCTGGACAAGACGTCCATCATGCTCACGCTCGACGACCTGGGGTTCCTGGACCACAACAACCAACGCTTCCAGCAGTCCTACACCAAGCCCTACGGCATGATCCTGGTGACCGGGCCGACCGGGTCGGGGAAGTCCACGACCCTGTACGCGACCATCAACGTGCTGAATCAGCCCGGGGTGAACATCGTCACCACCGAGGACCCGGTCGAGTACCAGCTGCCCGGCATCAGCCAGGTCCAGGTCAACACGAAGGTGGGCCTGACCTTCGCCTCCGCCCTGCGCTCGATCCTGCG
>JAWLFE010000002.1:97490-135802 GCA_041685735.1 Nitriliruptoraceae bacterium | reverse complement strand
CCCCACAACCTCGGCGAGGTCATCGACGCCTGCCTGCTGCTGATCCGCAAGCCCGATACCGGCCTCGATCAGCTGATGAAGCACGTCCGCGCGCCGGACTTCCCCACCGGCGCCCGCATCATCGACGGCGACGGGATCCTGCAGGCCTACGCCGCCGGGCGCGGCGCCATCACCGTCGAAGCCGTCGCGACCACCGAGATGCGCACGGGCAACCTGCCTCGGATCGTCATCACCGAGATCCCCTACCAGGTCAACAAGGCCTCACTGCTCGAACGCATCGCGGGGCTGGTCGCCAACCGCAAGATCGAGGCGATCCGCGACCTCCGTGACGAATCGTCGCGTGACGGGATGCGCATCGTCATCGAGCTGAAGCGTGGCGAGGACCCGGCCGCGGTCCTGAGCGCGCTGTACAAGCAGACCGACCTGCGCACCAACTTCAACGTCAACCTCGTCGCGCTCGTCGACGGGGCGCCGCAGACCCTCGGCCTGCGCGACGCGCTGACCCACTACCTGACCCATCAGCGCATCGTGCTGACCCGCCGGACCGAGCACCGGCTGGCCAAGGCCCGCGCCCGCGCCCACATCGTCGAAGGGCTCTTGACCGCGCTCGACCACCTCGACGAGGTCATCGCGCTGATCCGCGGTTCGGAGTCGGCCAACGTGGCCAAACAGGGCCTGATGGAGCGCTTCGAGCTGTCGGAACTGCAGGCCCAGGCGGTGCTCGACATGCAGCTGCGGCGCCTGGCTGCGCTGGAGCGGGCCGCGTTGGAGGACGAGTACCAGCAGCTGCAGGAGCGCATCGCCGGACTCGAGGAGATCCTGGGCGACCGCGAGGTCCTCGACCGCGTGCTCACCGAGGAACTGACCGAGATCAAGCGCGTCCACGCGACCCCCCGGCGGTCGCGCATCGTCGCCGACGGCATCGACACCGACGACGTGCTCGCTGGCGGCTCGGCCGCCGGCTTCGAAGCGCAGGACGTCACCGTCATGGTCACGGCCGGGGGCTACATCAAACCGCTCGCCCGCCGACGGACCACCCCGTCCCACAAGCACGCGCACGACCCGCTGGTCGCGGTGATCCGCACGACGACCGACGACACCCTGCTGCTCGTCGGGCAGGACGGGACCGGCTACCGCGTCGGGGTCGCTGACCTGCCGGTGGTGCGCGCCAACCAGCGCGGCACGCACGTCGGTGGGCTGCTCGGCGGTGGCCCGGACGGCAAGCTGGCTGGCGCGATCGCGCTGCCCCGGGACCCGGCCGGGCTGACCCTGCTGACCGTCAGTGCCGGCGGGCAGGTCAAGCGCACGGAGGTGTCCGAGTTCACCGAGGCCCGCCAACGCAGCCTGCAGGCCGCCGGGGTCAAGCCGAAGGATCGCCTGGTCGCCGTGCTGCTGTGCCGCGACGATGACGATGT
Source organism: Nitriliruptoraceae bacterium (assembly GCA_041685735.1). GTDB lineage: Bacteria > Actinomycetota > Nitriliruptoria > Nitriliruptorales > Nitriliruptoraceae > CSSed11-175R1. Next base: position 134,387 of record JAWLFE010000002.1, on the reverse strand, counting down.
GCTGCTGGCCCACGACCAGGGACTCGTGACACGGTTCCCCGCCTCCGAGGTCCGAGCGATGGGCCGCTCGGCTGCCGGGGTCGCCGGGATGAACGTGCCGACGGGTGCGGCGATCGTCGCCGCATCCGTCGTGTCGGGCGGCCGCGACGACGTCGAGGTGGTGACGCTCGGGGCCGATGGGACCGCCAAGCGCGTCCCGGCGGGCGAGTATCCCGCGAAGGGGCGCGGCGGGAAGGGATTGGTGACGGGTGTCGACACCCTGGCCTGGTGCGGCGCCGCCGCGGAGCTGCACACCGGCGGCGAGGAGGCCGTGGTGGTCCGCCCGGTCGACCTGGTCGAGGCCAGGCGCGCCGGCCGCGGCGGAGACCTCGGCCACCCGGTCCCGGGCCCCGTCGTCGCCGAACAGACGGCGCCGGACACCGCGGACGGCGCCGCGTGACGGGCGCCGACCACCCGGACCCGACGGCCGATCCACCCCCGGCACCGGAGACGTCCCCGGCGTCCCTGCCCTCACTGCCGACGCCGCTGCCGGCGTCACTGACCGGTCCACTGGCCGCCCTCCCGGGCAGCGAACTCCGTCGCGTGCACGACGACGACGCTGACGGGCTGATCGAGCTCATCGGGGGTGTGTTCGCCGAGTACCCGGGGTGCGTGCTGGACCTGCCGGGTCTGGACGCCGACCTGCTGCGACCCGCGGCGACCGCCATGGCCACCGGTGCGGGCTGGTGGGTGCTGAAGGACGGTGGCCAGATCGCGGCGACCATCGGTGCGGGGCGGCTGGCTGCCGACGGGTCGGTGGAGCTCAAGCGCCTGTACGTCGCCGCGAGCCACCGGCGGCGCGGCCTCGCGCGGGGGCTGGTCGCCCTGGTCGAACAGCATGCCGCCCAGATCGGTGCCACCTCGGTCGAGCTGTGGTCCGACACCCGCTTCCACAGCGCCCACGCGCTGTACACCTCGCTCGGCTACGCAGCCACGGGCGAGCAGCGCGATCTGCACGACCCGTCGAACACGACCGAGTACCGCTTCGTCCGCATCCTCGGCGGCAGCTGACCGCGCTCCGGCGGATCGCCGACCTCTGCGCCGCCCGCCAAGTAGCGTGGTCGCCTGTGCCTTCCACCGGACCCCTCGTGCGCCGTCCCTGGCTCCTGATCCTCGCGGCCATCACTGTCGCCGCGATGGCCGCCGCATGTTCCGACACACCCGACCGCGAGTCGGAGATCGCGGACGAGATCCCCGCCGCGGTCCCGGAGCAGGCGCCCGACCCTGCGCCCGACGACGATCCCGTCGCCGCACCTCCACCGGATCCTGAACCCTGCCGCCACGATCGCCTGGAAGACGACGACCTCGTCACCCTGCGCACCCCCGGGGTCATGGAGCTGAGCCTGGAGGTCGCGGACCGGACCCACCGGTGTGCGGAGGTCGTGGTGGTCGCCGCGGCCGACGATCCCTGGGCGAGCTCGATCGCCGCGCCGGCGGCCGCCGTTCTGGACGCGCCGCTCCTGCTGATCGGACCGGCAGGGCCCGACCCGGTCGCGGCGCGCATCGACGCGCTCGACGCCGACCAGGTCGTCACCATCGGCGTGCCCGGAACGGGACTCCCCGGCACGGTCACGGAGCTCGGGCCACGGTTCGACGATCCGACGGCGCTGGCGCTGGAGGTGGCCGGCTACCTCGAGGTGACCCGGTTCCTGGCCGTGCCCGCGACCGACACGTTGGCGCGTGCCGGCGCGCTGTCGCGACTGGACGACGCAACCGTGCTGCTCCCGATCGTGGAGGATCCGGCGGCGCTGTCGGGCCTGGCGGCGTCGCTCCTGCCGACGGCCCGCCTGCAGGTCGTGGCCACGGACCTCGAAGCTGCTGGGGATCTGTCCGCGAAGCTGCTCGGCGTCGGGATCGACGCCGTGGTGGCGACCCGACCGGTGTTCCTGAGCGGCGCCACGACGACCTGGCTGTTCGATCCTGGCCAACCGGCGGCCACGGCGGTCGCCGCGGTCGCCGCGGCCGGTCGAGGCGAGGCGATCCTGCCGATCGACGGCCAGGACCTGCGGCGCGGCGACGCGAACCCGCAACGGGTCCGAGATGCCCGACCCCAGCGGGTCGTGACGGTCGGTGAGATCACCGACGATGCGGCGTGGCAGATCCCGCTGCTGCTCGGTGGGGCCGAGTTGCCCGGCGGCGGGTTCCTGTTGTTCGAGGACCGCCGGATGGTGGCGTTGTACGGCTCGCCGGAGACCTCGGCGCTGGGCGCGATGGGCGAACAGACGCTCGACGAGACGGTCCCGCGGCTGCGCGAGGTCGCGGAACCGTACGGAGCCGACGGACGCGCCGTGCTGCCGGCGTTCGAGATGATCGTGACCGTCGCCTCGGCGGCTGCGGAGGAGACGCAGGACTTCAGCCGACGGACCGACGTCGACGTGATCCGGCCGTGGGTTGAACGGGCCGCCGAGGAGGACCTGTACGTGATCCTCGACCTGCAGCCGGGGCGCACCGACTTCCTCACGCAGGCGAAGGAGTACGAGGAGCTGCTGCTCGAACCGCACGTCGGGTTGGCGCTCGATCCGGAGTGGCGGCTCGCGGATGACGAGGTGCACCTCGATCAGATCGGATCCGTCGAGGCCACCGAGGTCCAGGAGGTCGTCGACTGGCTCGCGGCCCTGACCCGGGACAACCTGCTGCCCGAGAAACTGCTGATCCTGCACCAGTTCCAGTTCGGGATGCTGCCGGACCGCGACACGATCGAGGTGCCCCCGGAGTTGGCCGTCGTCATCCACATGGACGGGCAGGGCTCCCTCGACGCGAAGAACGAGACCTACACCGCGATCACCGGCGGCGCCGAGGGCCGGTGGCTGTGGGGTTGGAAGAACTTCTACGACGAGGACGAGCCGGTTGCGAACCCGGCCCAGGTCCTCGACCTCGATCCGTTGCCGGTGTTCGTGTCGTACCAGTGACGGATGTCCCGCCGGTCGCGCGACCAGCATCGGTAGGCTCGTCGCGAGACACGGGCGCGGTAGCCAGGGACCGAGGGGATCGCACCATGGGACGGATCGATCCACGGACGGTCGAGTCCCATCTGGTTGAAGCACTCCAACATCTGGCCACGGCCGGCGTCGTCATCCGCCACCTCGACCGCCGCGAGCCGTTGGAGGCGCACGATCGCACCCGGTTGATGGACACCGCCCTGGAGGTCCAGGCGATGCTTCGGCAGGTGACCGAGGACCTCGACGATCGCCATCCAAGGAGGCGACGGGCCCTGCCGCGCCGCGACACCGAGCCATCCCAGGCGCCGGCCCATGATGACCCTGCGATCCGGGTCATCGAACTCCCGGACCTGGCCGACCTGGTCGACCGCGTCACCAACCCGGGAGACGACGGGCCATCCGAACCCCGACCCCCGATCGAGGAGCCTGGCTGATCGCGTCCACGGGGTCAGGGTGGACGAACGTGGCACACCAGCGGTGTGCCGCGACGACCCGGTCGAGGTTGCGCGATCCCGCGGGGTCGGTCCTCTAGCCTTCCGGGCACGTGCCCCGATCGGACGGGTGCGGGTCACCCTGGGAGCGGTGCCGTGAGCTACACCGATCGACTGAACGTGGAGGCACACCTCGCCCAGGCGCTCCGTCACCTCCGCACCGCCGAGGTGATGGTGCGCAACCTCGATGTCTCGGTGGATCTGACCACGGCCGACCGCAGCGAGCTCTACGAGCGGGCCGCATCGATCGGCCGCCTCACGCGACAGATCGCCGATGAGCTCGGCGACCTCGAGGTCGTGTACGACGTACGGGAGCACGATCCGCGCGCGACGTCGTCATCGACGGCAGCCGAGAGCAGCTGACGGAGGCGTGAGCTGCGACGACTCGGCCGCCGGGGGCACGGCGGCCGAGCAGTGATGCGGACGTCGGTCAGGCCTGCTGGGCGGACAGCATCCACAGCTGCATCTCGAGACCGTCGAGGATCTCGATCAGCAGGTCCTCGCTGGCGACGTCGACCTCGCCGAGACCTTCCAGTCGTTCGCGGGTCCGGCGGGCGACGGCCTCGACACGATCGGTGATGACGGCGATGACCTCGTCCTGGTGAGCCCACGCTTCGGGCGCCGGGTCCTCGGGCGAATCACCGGCGACGCGCTGCACACGCCCATCGGGCGCGACCCCGATCGAGGTCAGCCGCTCCGCGACGTCATCCGACCAGGTGCGGTACTCGGCGACCAACTCGTCGAGGTGCTCATGGATCGCCTTGAAGTCCGACCCGAGGATGTTCCAGTGCAGTTGCTTGCCGGTCAACGACAGCTCGATCAGATCGACCAGCAGCGGCTGCAGACGCGCGGTGACGGCCTGCTGGGCGCCGGTGTCGAGGGTTGAACGGACCGTGAGGTTCGGGGTGGCAGGGGAACGGGTCGCGCTCATGGTTGCTCCAGTCGTTGGGATGGGTGATGTGGCGTCCCCCATCTCAACGCGGGGGACACCCGCTCTCATCCCAAGGTACGGAGCCAACCGGGGCCGTGGCCCGGCCGAACGACCGGGCCGTGCGCTCAGCCCTGCGTCGTCCCGGCCGAACGCAGCTCCTGGCAGGCCTGCACGACCCGGGCGGCCATACCTTCCTCGCCGACCTGGCTGTAGGAACGCGGGTCGTAGACCTTCTTGTTGCCGACCTCGCCGTCGACCTTGAGCACCCCGTCGTAGTTGCGGAACATGTGGTCGACGATGGGGCGGGTGAACGCGTACTGGGTGTCGGTGTCGACGTTCATCTTGACCACGCCGTACTCCAGGGACTCGTGGATCTCCTCCATCGATGATCCCGATCCGCCGTGGAACACCAGGTCGAACGGCTCCTTCTTGCCGACCTTCTGGCCGACGGCCTCCTGCAGTTCCTTGAGCACCGATGGCCGCAGCTTGACGTGCCCGGGCTTGTAGACACCGTGCACGTTGCCGAAGGTGGCGGCCAGCATGTAGCGCCCACGCTCACCGACCCCGAGCTTCTCCGCGGTCGCCAACGCGTCCTCGGGCGTGGAGTACAGCTTCTCGTTCATCTCGCCGACGACGCCGTCCTCTTCCCCGCCGACCACGCCGATCTCCATCTCGAGCACGATGTTGCCTGCGGCGCACAGCTCGAGCATCTCCTCGGCGATCTGCAGGTTCTCCTCGAGCTCGACCGCCGAACCGTCCCACATGTGCGAGTTGAACAGCGGCGCCTCACCGCGGGCGACCCGCTCCTTGGAGATCTCGGCGAGCGGCCGCATGAAACCGTCGAGCTTGTCCTTCGGGCAGTGGTCCGTGTGCAGCGCAACCGTGACGGGGAACCTCTCCGCGACGACCCTGGCGTACTCCGCGAACCCGGTGGCCCCGGTGACCATGTCCTTGATGCTGAACCCGGACCAGGCAGCCGCCCCGCCGGTCGACACCTGGATGATGCCGTCACTCTCGGCCTCGGCGAACCCGCGGAGCGCCGCGAGCAACGTCTGCGAGGAGGTCACGTTGATCGCCGGATAGGCGAACCGACCGGCCTTGGCCCGGTCGAGCATGTCGTTGTACTGCTCGGGCGTCGCGATGGACATCGGTGTGCTCCTTGCGGGGTGCGGTCAGACGTCGGTCGTGTCGGTCTCGGGCTGGCATCGGGCTGGATCGAGCTGGCATCGAGCTGGTCAACGGAGCCCAACATAGGCGGCCAGCGCCGCGGCCACAGCGGCCGCCTCCCGTTCCAGATCGACGGTGCGCGCATGCAGGTCGTCGTCCGGGCCGACCTCGCCCCGAAGGTCGACGTAGATCTTGCACTTGGGTTCCGTGCCCGAGGGTCGGATCATCGCTCGACCGTCCGCGAGGTCGAAGGCGACCAGGTCATGGGTGGTCAACCACGGTGGTCGCTGGTCGGCACCGACGCGGAAGTCGGTGCTCGCCGTGACCTCGTGGCCGGCCAGTTCGGCCGGCACCTGCTCGTCCAACGACGCCATCGCGGCGGCGATCTCCGCAGCACCGCTGGCACCGGGCCGGGTCACCGCCAGCTGGCGGCTGACCCACAGGCCGTGCGTTCGACACAGCTCTTCCCACCGGTCGGCAACGGTCTGGCCCTCGGCCTTGCACTGCCGCACCAGGTCCGCGAACGCGACCGCGGCGCCGATGCCGTCCTTGTCCCGCACCACGTTGCCAACCGAGCTCCCGAGCGCTTCCTCGAAGCCGAACACCACGGTGCGTCGGTCGGTCTGCTCGAGGTCGCGGGCGGCGGCCCAGATCCACTTGAAACCGGTGAGCGTGACCTCCGAGCGGGCACCGTGGGCCGCCGCGACGGCGTGGACCATGGGGGTGGACACGATCGAGGAGACCACCAACGGACGGTCGACGTCCGCGCCGTGCAGCAGATGGTCGGCGAGCAGGACCCCGATCTGGTTGCCGGTCAGCGGCTGGAAGATGCCGTCCGGGCCCGGCAACGCGACGGCCAACCGGTCCCCGTCGGGGTCGTTGGCGATCGCCAGGTCGGCCTCGACCTCACGACCAAGTTCCAGGAGCGCATCCATGGCGCCGGGTTCCTCCGGGTTCGGGAACGGCACCGTCGGGAAGTCGCCATCGGGCTGTTCCTGGCTGGCGACGACGTGCAGATCGGCGTAGCCAGCATCAGCCAGTGCACGGCGCACGTGCGGGCCGGCGACCCCGTGCAGCGGGGTGTAGGCCACGGTCAACGGCGGGCCGTCGACCGGTGGTCGGGCCTCGACCAACTCCGCGAAGTAGCGGTCGAGGACGTCGTCGCCGACCGGTGCGACCAGATCCGAGTCGAGGAGGTCGACGCGTGCAACGTCGGTGGCCGGACCGACCTGCCCGATCGCCGCGGCGATGGCTTCATCGACCGGCGGGGCGATCTGTGCGGCGCCGGCGCCGTAGACCTTGTAGCCGTTGTCCTGCGGGGGGTTGTGCGAGGCGGTGATGACCACCGCGCCGACGGCGTCGAGCGCCTTCTGTGCATAGGCGACGAGCGGGGTCGGCTGCGGGGTCGGGAACCAGGACACCTTCAGCCCGGCCCCGGCGAACACCTCGACGACGTCGCGCGCGAACCGTTCCGAGTCGTGGCGCGCATCGAAGCCGACGACCACGCCGCGCTCGGCGGCATCCGGGTTCGTGGCCAGCAGATGATCCGCGAACCCGCGGGTGGTGCGGATCACCACCGCCCGGTTCATCCGGTTGGGCCCGGCACCGACCGCACCACGCAGACCGGCGGTCCCGAAGGTCAAGCCCGTGCCGACATGGTCAGCGAGCGCTTCCTCATCACCGGCGTCGAGGAGCGCCTGCAACTGCTGTCGGGTCGCGGGATCGGGATCGCCGTCGAGCCACTGGTGCGCGGCAGCGCGGAGGTCGGCAGGGCGCATGGGCTCACTCGTGGTCGTGGGAACGGGCCGTGCCCACCAGCCTAGATGTCCAGCGAGACCGCGGGGTCACGCGCGGTGGGGCACTCCCGCTCCCGGAGTTGGGCGTACTCCCGCTCCCCGACATGGCGGCGCCGGCCACCACCCGTCGCTGATCAGACGGGGGCGGCGAGCAGCTCGCGCGAGAGGCCTTCGAGCAGCGCGCGATGGGCGGCGCCGCCCATCTCGGCTGGCATCGCCTGGCGGCGCAGCGTGGCCGAGTCGATCAGGCCGTGCACGGCCAGAGCCAGTGCGTGCGCCTGCACGGACGACACGTCGGGACGGACCGCGGTGATCGCCGCCGCCCAGGCGGCGACGTACCGGCGGTGGTTCCGACGAGCCAGCGCCCGGTAGTCGTCGGGCAGGTGCTTGAGTTCCCGCACCAGCAGCACCAGCGCCGCCGGCTGCTCGAACGCCAGATCGAGTTGCGCCTGGAGCAGGGTCTCCAGCACGACCGCGCCGTCGGTCGTGTCCGGCTGCTCGACCGCTGGCCGCAGCCGATCCCAGATGCGGTCGAGCACCGCCATCAGCAGCGCGTCCTTCGACGCGAAGTGGCGGTACAGGCCGGGCCCGGAGATCCCGGCGGCCGCACCGATGTCATCGACCGACACCCCGTGGAAGCCCCGCTCGACGAACAGCTGCTCGGCCGCATCGAGCACGGCTTCACGGCGCCGGCGACCACGGTCGGTGCTGGGCGCCGGGGCAGACGCCATCGACGGCGGTGCCGGCGCCACCGATGCACCGGCCTGCGCCGCTGTCCGGCCGGGGCTCACAGCTCGAGGACGTCCGCGAGCAGGGCCCGGTGGTGCTTGGGAGAGCCGAACAGCAGCTTGGAGGCCTTCGCGCGCTTGAAGTACAGGTGCGCGTCGTGCTCCCAGGTGAACCCGATCCCGCCGTGCAGCTGGATCGAATCGGCGCTGGCCCGCTCGTAGACGTCCGAGCAGTACGACTTCGCGAGCGGCGCGGCGATGCGCAGCTCCTCGAGCTCATGCGCGGCGAGCATCCGGGCCGCGTGGTACGCGGCGGAGCGTGCCGACTCGGAGGCGACCAGGGTCTCCGCGAGCTTGTGCTTGACCGCCTGGAACGAGCCGATGGCACGACCGAACTGCACCCGCTCACGGGCGTAGGCGGTGGTACGTGCCAGCACCTCCTGGATCCCCCCGACCTGCTCGCAGGCCAGCATGACGACCCCGGCGGTCAGGGCGGCGTGCAGGGCGGCGGAGGCGTTGCCGCCGAGCTTCGCGTCGGCCGCCACCTCGACACCTGACAGGGCGAGCGTCGCCATCGGTCGGGTCAGGTCGAGCACGTCGATCGCGCGACGTTCGATCCCTGCTGCCTCGGCGTCGAGGTAGAACAGCGCGATGCCATCGTCGGTCGTCGCGGCGACGAGCAGGTGGGTCGCCGAGGCGCCGTCGATGACGTAGCCGGCGGTGCCGTCCAGCGTGAAGCCGTCACCGGAGGCCACGGCCCGTACCCCGGGGTCCGCGTCGAGGCGTCCGGCCGGGTCGAGGTGTGCCAGCGCGAGCCGGGAGCTGCCGTCCGCCACGCCGGGCAGCCACGCAGCCTGCTGTTCCGCGGTGGCACCGACCTGGATCGCGGTGGTACCGAGCACCGAGGAGGAGAGCATCGGCACCGGCGCGAGCCGGCGGCCGAGCTCCTCGAAGACGATCGAGAGTTCGGTGAACGAGGCTCCGGCGCCGCCGTGCTGCTCGTCGATGGTCAGCCCGGCGAGCCCGTACTGCACGAGCTGGTCGTAGAGGGCCTGGTCGAACCCGTCGTGCTCGAGCATGACCTCGCGGACACGTTCGGAGGAGGCGGCATCGCCGAGCAGGTCGCGGACCATCTCGGTCAGCGCCTTCTGCTCGTCGGTCAGGGCGAAGGGCTGGACGGGGGCGGGGGCGATGAGTGCCGACATGTGGTGTTCTCCCGGAGAAGGTGGTGCGGCGCGGGGTGATCGTGCGCGCGATCGGGGTGGCGCGAGTGGCGGGGTGACGGGGGCGGCGGGACGGCGCGGGCGCCGGGTCAGCTGCGCGGGACCTCGCGCCAGGGGACGTTCTTGTCGACCCGCGGCTCACCGGGCAGGCCGAGGACGCGCTCACCGAGGATGTTCTTCATCACCTCGGAGGTGCCGCCTTCGATCGAGTTGGCGCGGGCGCGCAGGTAGGCCTTGTGCGGTCCCGCATCCCGGTTGGCGGTCTGTTCCGGGCGGGTGAACTCGTAGCCGCCGGGATAGGTCATGCCCTCCGGGCCGAGCAGGTCGATCGTGAACGAGGTGATGGCCTTGTTCAGGTCCGCCCACTGCAGCTTCGCGGTCGATCCCTCCGGCCCCGGCGTGCCCTTCTGCGCGGCTTCCTTGGCGCGCACGGCTGTCAGGCGCATGGCTTCGGCCTCCACCCAGTGGGACAGCAACTGGTCGCGCAGGCCGGCATCTCCGTCCCGACCGTGCATCTTCTGCCAGGCTTCGACCGCGCCGGCGATCGCGCCCGTGCCGCGCGGCGCGGCGTTCCCGCCGATCGCGACGCGCTCGTTCATCAGCGTGGTCATCGCGACGGCCCAGCCGCCACCGACCTCGCCGAGTCGCATGTCGTCGGGAATCGGCGTGTCGGTGAAGTAGACCTCGTTGAACTCGGCCTCACCGGTGATCTGGTAGAGCGGGCGGACGTCGACACCGCGTTCCTCCATGTCGACGATGAAGTAGGTCAGCCCGGCGTGCTTGGGAACGTCCGGGTCGGTGCGGGTGACCAGCAACCCCCACTTCGCGAGGTGGCCGAGCGTGGTCCACACCTTCTGCCCGTTGACGATCCAGGTGTCGCCCTCCTGCTTGGCCGTGGTCGCGAGCGCCGCGAGGTCGGAGCCCGCACCCGGCTCACTGAAGAGCTGACACCAGATCTCCTCCATCGTGAACATGGGCCGCAGGAAGCGCTGCTGGTGCTCCTCGGACCCGTGCGCCATGATCGTGCCCGCACCCATCCCGATGCCGAGCACGTTCATGTAGCGGTTGCGCGTCGAGCCCCCCGCGTCGTTGATGCGACGGTCGACCTCGGCCTGCCACCGCGGGCTGACACCGAGTCCCCCGAAGCCCTCCGGGTGCTGGACCCAGGCCAGGCCGTGGTCGAACTGGGCGCCCCAGAACTCCTGCTCGGGCGTGTCCGCCGGTGGGTGCGAGGCGAACAGCGCCTCGATCTGCGCATCGACCTGCTCGCGTTCGGCGGTGGTGGCGTCGTTGCCCACGGCTGCCCTCCCAGGCGTCCCAGCGATCTCGGAATCTTGTGAACGTTCACTAACACGATAGCGTGACACCTCCCGAGCGTCCACGTCCGCCATCGCAGGACCGCGACACGCTGCAACGTTCGCGATGTCGAGGTCGTGACGGGGGCGTGGGCGCCGACGAGGACTCGTACACCGCGGAACACGGCTACCGGGCGGACGTCTCAGCCAACTCCTGGGACGGACCAGGGACCTGGGTGGCGTCGGCTCGCACCCGAGCCAGCGCCTGCTCGAGGAGAGCCAGAGCCCCCTGGGACGGACAGCCGGCACGGACCGGCGAGCGCCGCAACCGGGCCACGGCCGCCTCGAGCAGGTCGAGCTGGCCGTCGGTGGCCTCCACCAGCGCGGCCACGCGTTGCTCGTCGGGCACCGCGCTTCGCGTCAACGCAACCGTGTACGCGGCCAGCCAGCCCGGGTCGGACCCGAACGGCCGGTAACCGGGGTGCGAACCGTCACGGTGCCGAAACGGGGTCGCGCGTGGCTGATCGATCTGCATCGGTGCGTCGGCGCGCGGCATGAGGCCCTCCAGCTCGGGTGAGTTCCGCTGGTTCGCCGCCGCTTCTTGACGATCTCGTCCGACCGTACGCCACGGTCGGATCGCCCGCCACCATCGGATCGCCCGCCACCCGATGTGCAGCCACCGACGTTCAGTCGGCGTCGTCCGGTGCGTCTTCGCCGGTGCGCATCTCGTGCTCCGCGACGATCTCCCCGGCGAGTTCACGCAACCGGCGGTTCCGATCCTGTGAGCGCTGGCGCAGCATCTCGAAGGCCGCGTCCGCGTTCACGTCCTCGCGGGCCATGAGCACACCCTTGGCCTGCCCGATGATGTCGCGGGAACGGATCGCCGCATGCAACTGCTCACTCAACGTGTGCTGAGCCCGGAGGCGGTTCGCACTCAGCACGTAGCCGGCCCCCATCGACGTGATGATCTCGGCGGCGTCGACATCTTCGTGCGACCAGTGCGACGGGTCCTCGCGATAGAAGTTGATCACCCCGATGGTCTGCCCGAAGGCGTTCATCGGCACACCGAGTACCGAACACAGTCCCAACGACGCCACGCGTTCGGCATAGTCCGGCCAGCGGTGCTCCGCGCCGAGGTCGGTGACCGCCACGACGCGGTTGGTCGTGAACGCCTCGAAGCAGGCCCCGGCCTGCAGACTGGCCTGGTGGTGCTCGGCCTCGACCACCCGTTGCTCCGAGGCGGCCACGAACTCCAGGTCGCCCCGCTCACCAGCCAGCATGACACCGGCGCCGGCTGCCCCGACCACCTTGGTGGCGTGACCCATGAGCCGATGCAACAACTCGTCCAGGTCGAACGGGTTGACGATACTGCCGGTGAACTCCCGGATCACCCCGACCAGATCATCGCGCACCATGACACCTCCGATGCTGGGAGATCGCCGCGTCGCGATGGATCGGACCTGCCCCCAGCAGTCACGCAGGTGACCCGCGCTCCCACCAAGACACACCGTCTCTTTCCCTCACCGTAGGGAACGTAGGTGCGCGTCGCGACCCGAGCCCGACGGCCCGGCGCCTACTCGGAGGTCGTAGCCGCCTGGCCGGCTTCCACGCGGTCGCGCAGGTTGCGCAGCTGCACGAGCTCCATGGTCATGTGCCCAGCGTCGAGCAGCGGCAACAGCGGGGCGACCCATCGGTCGCGCGCCGCGATCCGCGTGCGGATCAGCAGCCGGGTGGATCCGTCGTCGATCGGCTCGAGCACGAAGCTCCAGATCCACTCGAGCGGCTGGTCGGGCAGCGCGAGCACCAACGCGCTGTCCGGGTCGAACCGCGCGACCACCAGGTGCATGCGGTCGTTGAGCGGCACCCGCTCCCCCACGGCGAGGTCCTGCAGCTCGGGCACGATGCGGTCGGCGGAGTCGCCGGTGAGGAAGTCACCGGCACCGATCAACCGCTCGAGCGCATCGACCGCGTACCACCCACCACGGTGGTAGCCCATCTGCACCAGCCACGGCCACACCGCGGCGGGCGGTGCGGCGATGGTCGTCGCGCGGGTCGTGACGATCGAGGCGTCCGGGAGCAGCTCGTCACCCGGCAGTTGCCGTCCGGGTTCGTCCGTCGTGGCACCAGCGGTGCGAGCCGCCGCGATCATCGCGACCAGCCCGGCACTCAGGACACCGACCGTCGCCACACCGGCAGGTAGCCATCCACGGGATGTCATGCGCGCAACCTTCCCTGCTCGTCGGGGCGCTCGGTGGTGACAGCAACCCTACGTGTGTTCGGAACCGAAGTCCGTGCATGGTCATCCGTCCGCTGCCCGCCGCACGCGACGTCGCCGGCGCCCAGGCGTGGGTCCACGACGAACTCGCCGGGCTCACCAGCGACGAGGTCGCGGCGAGTCCGCGCTTCCGCGGCGGCCAGCTGGCTGCCGACGCGGCGCTCGCCGCGCTGGACATCACCGGCTATGCCAGTGACCGCAACGAGGTGTGGCCGGCGGAGCGGCGCGGCGCGACCGCGCTCTCGCCCTACATCCGCCACGGGTTGATCACCCTGCCGGAGGCGTGGACCGCGGTCGCCGACGCACCCGCACGCGACCAGAAGAGGTTCCGCGACGAACTGCTGTGGCAGGAGCATGCCCGCCACCTCTACGCCCGTGTGGGCCCGGGCCTCGCGGACGGGTTGCGCCACGATCTCACCGGTGCCCCCTGGCACGGCGACGACATCGCGGAGGTCTGGGACCCTGCCATGGCCTGCCTGGAGGTCACGACCGACGAGCTGCGGACCGACGGCTACCTCGTCAACCAGACCCGCATGTGGCTCGCATCCCACTGGGCGGTCCGACAGGGCGTCGACTGGCGGGCCGGCGAGGACGCGTTCTTCCGGCACCTGCTCGACGGCTCCCGCGCCGCGAACCGGTCCGGCTGGCAGTGGACCATCGGCACCGGGAACGGCAGGCCGTACGGGTTCTCGCGCTGGCAGGTCGAGAAGCGCGCGCCCGGACTGTGCGACACCTGCGCCCTGGCGGATGCCTGCCCCATCGACGCCTGGCCCGACGACCCGCCGCTGCCCCGCGCGCAGGAGCCGCTGAGGTTGCGGCGTGACGCGGACCCCGCGGTCACCGGCGGCCCCGAACGGGCGCTGATCGACGGGCCCGCAGAAGCGGTGTGGCTCACCGCCGAGTCCCTCGGCGACGCCGACCCGGCGCTGACGGCCCACCCCGAGCTTCCCGCGGTGTTCGTGTTCGATGCGCCGCTGCTCGCCCGGCTGCGACTGTCCGGGAAACGTCTGGTCTTCCTCGTGGAGTGCCTCGCAGATCTGGCCGAGCGCACCGACCTCGAGGTTGCGGTCGGTGATCCGGTGGCGGTGCTCGCGGGCCGGCGGCTGGCGACGACCTTCGCACCCGTGCCGGGCTGGCGCCGACGTGCGGGCGCCCTGGACGTCGTCGCAACGCACCCCTGGCCGTGGCTCGTGCGCCCGCACGGCGGATCGGCCGCGTCGTTCAGCGCCTGGCGCAAGCGCGCGGCGCTGTCCGTGTAGCAGATCGGCTCGTTCCAGGCCGTTCCGTTGCACGGACCGGGTCTCGGGGCCCGATCCGCCGATCCGGCCACGCTTCCGGGGGCCGGTCAGCGGTCGGGGTCCGACCCCTCCTCGTCGGGCGAGTCTGGATGCGCCTCGTCGGGTGGGGTGCCGTCCCACTCGTCGAGGATGCCCTGCTCCAGGCGGAGCCAGAACGGCAGCGGGGAGACCAGCACGACGATCAGGAACAGCGGCGACACGGGCGGCACCCCGAACGTCGCGGCCAGGATCGCCCCGACCACGACCGCGACCACCACGGTGGTGACCACCGGATGCTCGACGATCCGTCGGTAGGAGGAGGCCGGATCGCCATTGACCCGCCACTGCCGGAACCGCTCACCACGCAGCCAGCGTCGCGCGGCGCCCGCCACCCCTTGCAACCGTCCCACCGACACTCCCTCGCGTCCGACGCCACCGACGGCCCGCACGAAGGTAACCGGCTCCCCGGCCGGCCCACGTCCGGCCAGTGCGCCCCGGCCCCGCCGCTGCGTCTGCCGGGTACGGTTACGCCACCGTAGGTCGGTGCCCCGCGCGGCTGACCTGTCCGTCCCGACCGTCCATCTCGTGTCGGTCCCGGCTCCGTACGCCGGGGAAGCCCGAGAACGCCGCCACCAAGGTCCGTCATGCTCGGTAACACCAGCCTCCACCACGACAACGCCGCGGTCCTGTCCGTCCAGGCCGTCGACGGCCCCGAGGTCGTCCCGTCATCCGCGTTCGATGAGCGCCTGGCCGGCACCTACGAGCGGCTGGGCATGCGCGCCGGGCTGCTGGAGGAGGTCGCCGGGATCGTCGAACGCCGCTGGTGGCCAGCCGACACCCTGTTCTCCGACGCGGCGGCCAAGGCCGGCGAGAAGGCGATCGAAGCGGCCGGCATCGACCGCAGCAGGATCGGCCTGCTCGTCGACACCTCGGTGAGCCGCGACCACCTCGAGCCATCTGCGGCCGTCGCCGTGCACGCCAAGCTCGGCCTCGCGACGTCGTGCCTGAACTTCGACCTCGCCAACGCCTGCCTCGGCTTCGTCAACGCGATGAGCCTGGCGTCGACCATGATCGACGCGGGCCAGATCGACTACGCCCTGATCGTCGACGGCGAGGGCTCACGGGCGCTCCAGGAGAAGACACTGGACCGGCTCGCCCAGGCATCCACCACGGTCGAAGACGTCTTCCAGGAGTTCGCGTCGCTCACGCTCGGCTCGTGCGGCGCCGCGATGGTGATCGGCCGCGCCGACCACCACCCCGAGGGCCACCGCATCATCGGCAGCGAGTCCCGCGCGGGTTCCGAGCACCACACCCTGTGCGTCGGCACGATGGAGCAGATGCGGACCGACACCAAGGCGCTACTCGAAGCCGGGTTGGACGTCGCCGAGGCGACCTGGACCGCCGCGCAGCGCAACGGCTGGGACTGGGCGGCGATGGACCACTACATCATGCACCAGGTCTCGGCGATCCACACGACCCTGATGTGCAAGCGGCTCGGGATCGAGCCTGACCGGGCACCGCTGTCGTTCCCCAAGCGCGGCAACGTCGGTCCGGCGGCGGTGCCGCTGACCATGGCGATGTACCAGGACGACTTCAAGCCAGGTGACCGACTGGTGCTGTGCGGCATCGGTTCGGGGATCAACACCACCGCGACCGAACTGCTCTGGTGAGCCGCGGCGCCCCACGCGGCGGCGCGGCGCCGGCGAGCCTCCCACCACCCGGCCTGCCGGGGCTGGACCCGGCGTGGTCGCGCCTGGTCACCGCGGTCGATGCGGACGGCCGGGAGCGCACCTGGCACGTGTTGGACACGGGCCACGCGGATGCTGGCAGCACGGACCGCGTGGATGCTGGCAGCACGGGAGACGCGGATGCTGACGGCGTCGGCGGCACCCTGCTGTGCGTGCACGGCAACCCGACCTGGTCCTACCTGTGGCGTGACCTGCTGGCCGCTGCACCCCCTGGCTGGCGGGTCGTCGCGATCGACCACCTCGATATGGGCTTCTCCGAGCGCACCCGGACCCTGCGCAGCCTGGCCCGGCGCGTCGAGGACCTCGAGGTGGTGGTCACGGCCCTGCAACTCGACGGACCGATCGTGCCCGTCGCCCATGACTGGGGCGGGCCGATCGCGCTCGGCTGGAGCCTTCGCAACCACAGCCGGCTCGCCGGCCTGGTGCTCACCAACACCGCGGTCCACCAGCCCGAAGGAGCCAGGGCGCCCTCGCTGATCCGGGCCGCCCGGACGCCGGGTGTGCTCGACAACGCGTGCGTGCGGACCCCGACCTTCATCCGGGGCACGCTCGGGCTCGCGCAGGCATCGCCGTCCGACGAGGTCCGCGCGGCCTACCACGCGCCCTACCTCACCCCCGACCGCCGGCATGCCATCGGCGCGTTCGTGCGCGACATCCCCCTGGAGCACGACCACCGCAGCGCTCCGGCCCTGGATGCGATCGCGGCCGGGCTGGAGGCGCTGAGCGACGTCCCCTTCCTGTTGGTCTGGGGCGCGAAGGATCCGGTGTTCTCCGACCTCTACCTCCACGACCTGCAGGACCGGCTGCCCCACGCCCAGGTCCAGCGGGTCGCGCAGGCCAGCCACCTGGTTCCGGAAGATGTCGACCTGACCCCCATCGTGAGCCGCTGGATCGACGCACTGGAGGCCGACGGCACACCCTCGCCCGTGGACGGGACCGTGCCGGCGGCGTTCCACTTCGATGGAGCTGCGGAGGACGATGTCGCTGCGGAGGGCGACGCAGCTGCCGAGCGCACCCCGTTGTGGGCTGCGCTCGAGGACCCGGCCCTGCAGGGGCGCCCCGCCATCGTCGAGGTGGCGGACCGCGCCGATGCCGCACCGACCATCGTCACGTTCGATCAGCTGGCGGCGAACGTGACGGCGCTGGCGGCCGCGCTCGCCGAGCGTGGGGTGGTGCCCGGTGACCGCGTCGCGCTGCTGGTGGAACCCGGCGCCGATCTGGCGACCTGCCTGTACGCGTGCTGGCGGCTGGGGGCCGTGGTGGTCGTGGCCGACGCGGGGCTCGGGGCGCGCGGCATCACCCATGCGCTCAAGAGCGCCGCGCCCGAGCACCTCATCGCGATCCCGAAGGCGCTCGCGGCCGCACGCGCCCTGCGCTGGCCGGGCCGGCCGATCGCGGTCGGTGACCTGTCCCCCGCCGCGTTGGCGGCGGCCGGGGCGGACACGACCCTCGCGCAACTGATCGACGGAGGCGCATCCCTGCCGGCCCCCGCCGAACCCGGCCCGAACGCCGAAGCGGCGGTCGTGTTCACCTCCGGGGCGACCGGCCCGTCCAAGGGCGTCGTCTACCGCCACCGGCAGATCGAGGCGCAGCGCGATGCCCTGCGCCGCACCTACGACATCACGCCCGACGACCGGCTGGTCGCGGCGTTCGCGCCGTTCGCGCTGTTCGGACCGCTGCTGGGCATCACCTCGGTCGTGCCCGACATGGACGTCACCTCACCTGGGACGTTGGAGGCCAGCGCCCTGGCGCAGGCCGCCGTCGCGATCGACGCCACGCTGGTGTTCGCCTCACCGGCGGCGCTGGTCAGCGTGTTGCGCGGCGCCGATCAGCTCTCCACGGCGCAGCGCGACCCGCTCCGTCGCGTCCGGCTGCTGCTGTCCGCCGGCGCGCCCGTCCCCGCCGAACTGCTGCGCGCGTTCGGCTCCCTCTTCCCCAACGCCGAACCCCACACCCCCTACGGCATGACCGAAGCACTGCCGGTCGCCGACATCTCGCTCGCGCAGATCGACGCGGCCGGGACCGGCAACGGCGTCTGCGTCGGCCAGCCCGTCAGGGGCGTCGAGGTGGCGATCAGCCCCCTGGATGACGCGGGCGAAGCCAGCGGTGCGCTCACCCGTCGCGCCGAGGTCACCGGCGAGGTCTGTGTCCGGGCGGCCCACGTCAAGGACCGCTACGACCGGCTGTGGGCCACCGAGGCGGCCAGTTCCCGCAACCCCGGCTGGCACCGCAGCGGCGATGTCGGCCACCTCGATGCGGATGGACGCCTGTGGATCGAAGGCCGACTGATCCATAGCATCACCACCGCCGATGGGGTCGTGACCCCGGTCGCGATCGAGCGACGCGTGGAGACCCTGGCCGGGGTGGCGATGGCCGCTGCGGTGGGCGTCGGACCGGCCGGCACCCAACAGGTCGTCGTGGTCATCGCGCCGAGCGACGGGAGCCGCCACCGGGGACTCGCGTCACAGGACCTGACCGACACCGTGCGCCACGTCGTCGACGTCGAGGTGGCGGCGGTCCTGCAGACACCGGCGTTACCGGTCGACATGCGCCACAACTCGAAGATCGACCGGGCCGCGATCGCGGACTGGGCAGCTGAGGTTCTCGGCGGCGGGCGGGTGACGCGGCTGTGAGGGTGCTGGTCACGGGCGCGACGAGCCTCATCGGATCCGCCGTGGTCCGGTCACTGCTCGCGCGCGGTGACGAGGTCACCACGTTCCAGCGACGGCCCGCGGGGCTCGGCACGCCTGAGGCGCTCGGCGACGTCACCGACGTCGACGCCGTGACCCGGGCCACCGAGGGGATGGACGCCGTCATCCACCTCGCCGCGCTGGTGTCCGTCGTCGGTGCGTGGCCAACGTTCGAGGCCGTCAACGTGCAGGGCACCGCCAACGTGCTGACCGCCGCCCGCCAGGCGGGGGTGACCCGGTTCGTGCACATCTCGTCGCCGTCGGTCGCCCACCACGGGAGCTCGCTCGCCGGCGAGGGCGCCGGCCCCGCCGACCCGGACCGGGCCCGTGGCCACTACGCCCGCAGCAAGGCGATGGCCGAACAGCTGGCGCTGACCGACGCGGGGCAGGGCATGGCCGTCGTGTCCCTGCGTCCCCACCTGGTGTGGGGACCCGGCGACACCCAGCTGATCGGCCGGATCGTCGAGCGCGCCGAGCAGGGGCGCCTCGCGCTGATCGGGCAGGGCGCGGCGCTGATCGACACCACCTACCTCGACAACGCCGTGGATGCGATCGTCGCGGCACGGGACCGGGCAGCGGACCTGAACGGTCGGGCGTTCGTGGTGTCCAACGGCCAGCCTCGCACCGTGCGTGAGTTGTTCACGCGCATCTGCGCCGCCGCGGGCGTGGCCCCACCGACGCTGCGGGTGCCATTCCCGGTCGCACGCGCCGGCGGCGCCGTCGCCGAGCGGGTCTGGGACCGACTCGGACGCGACGACGATCCGCCGATGACCACGTTCCTGGCCGAACAGTTGGCCACGGCGCACTGGTTCGACCAGCGCGAGACCCGTGCTGCGCTCGCCTGGCGGCCGACCGTGGCCGTCGACGAGGGCTTCGACCGCCTGGCCGCCTGGTACGCCGACCGCTGACGCTACCGCTGCCGCTGTTGCGCCAGGTTCGCCGTGCGGATCTGCGTGGCCAGGTCGCGCACATCCGCCCGTCCGGGTCCGGACCACCCGTCGACTACGGTGCGTCGTCCTCGGACCGACGTCCCTGCGACCGAACAAGGACCGTCATGAGCGTGCTCGATCTGTTCCGGCTGGATGGCAAGGTGGCGATCGTGACCGGAGCCTCGTCGGGGCTCGGCGTGGCGTTCGCCCGGGCGCTCGCCGAGGCCGGCGCGGACGTGGCGCTCGGAGCGCGCCGCGCCGAGAAGCTCGAGGACACCCGGTCCATGGTCGAGGGACGGGGTCGCCGGGCGATCGCCGTGCCCACCGATGTCGCCGACCCGCAGGCGTGCGAGGACCTGGTGCAGCGCACGGTCGATGAGTTCGGGCGGGTCGACATCCTGATCAACAACGCCGGCATCGGCACCGCGGTCCCCGCCACGCGGGAGACGCCGGAGCAGTTCCGGCAGGTCATCGACGTCAACCTCAACGGGTGCTACTGGATGGCGCAGGCGTGCGCGCGGGCGATGCAGGACGGCGGCAGCATCGTCAACATCTCGAGCGTGCTCGGCATCACCACCGCCGGGCTCCCCCAGGCCGCCTACGCCTCGTCCAAGGCGGGGCTGATCGGACTGACCCGGGACCTGGCCCAACAGTGGACCGGCCGGAAGGGCATCCGGGTCAACGCGCTCGCGCCCGGGTTCTTCGAGTCCGAGATGACCGAGCAGTACCCCGAGGAGTACGTGCAGGCCACGGCCGCCCGGGTCCTGGCCGGCCGCTACGGCGACGCGCAGGAACTCGCCGCTGCGATGCTGCTGCTGGCCAGCCCTGCCGGGGGCTACATGACGGGACAGACGATCGTCGTCGACGGCGGGGTCGCGATCACCTGAGCCGTTCGTCGTCGACCGGTTCAGGCGAAGTGGTCGATCAGCCCCGTGAGCAACCGCAGCGGCTTGCGCGCTTCGTGGGCGATGTCGTCCAGCCCATCCTGCGTGACGCGCTCGCAGCGCTCCAGATCCGCATCGGTGTGCCCGTCCAACTCGGCCACCATGTCGGCGTCGAACAACACGACGTCCACCTCCTCATCATGCTGGAGCGAACGGTTGTTGAGGTTCGCGCTGCCGACGATCCCGATCTGTCCATCGACGGTCAGGACCTTGGCGTGCAGCATCGTGGGAAGGAAGTGGTACACCTCGATCCCCGCATCGAGCAGCTCCGCGTACCGACGCTCCGCGGCCAACCTGGCGACGTACTTGTCGTTGTTCGGTCCCGGCACCAGGAGTTGGATCGACACGCCACGGTCCGCTGCGGCCAGGAGCGAGCGCAGCGTCGGCCCGTCAGGTGCGACGTAGGGCGTCGTGATGCGGATGCGGGTACGCGCACGATCGAAGAGCACCTGTCGGAGCAGGGCGATGTCACTGCGACCGTGCTCGGACTCGCCCCGTACGACCATGGCCGTCGTCGAGCCGTCGCACGGCTGGGCGGGGAAGCGGTCGCGCTCGTCGAACAACGGATGGGCGCTGTCGAGCCAGTCGTCGAGGAAGGCGGCCCGCAGCCCGTCGACGACCGGGCCACGCACACGGATCTGGGTCTCACGCCACCCCGAGCCGTCATCGGAACGGCCATCCCACTCCTCGGCGATCCCGACGCCACCGGCGAACCCGACGGCCTCATCGCAGATCAGGACCTTGCGGTGGGTGCGGTACCCCGGGTTGTTGGCATCCCCGCCATCCAGCAGCGGCCGGAACCAGTGGATCAGCACCCCGGCCTGCTCCATCTGATCCAGGAGTTCCTCCTCGACGTGCCGGGCGCCGAGAGCATCGAGGATCACACGGCAGCGGACCCCCGCTGCCGCCCGCTCGCAGAGGGCATCGGCGAAACGCCGGGCGATGTCGCCCTTCCAGTACACGAACGTCAACAGGTCCACGGTGTCGGTCGCAGCACGGATCGCCTGGAGCATGGCGGGGAAGATCGCCGAGCCGTCCCGCAGCAGCTCGACGTGGTTGCCCTCCGTCGCCGGGATCCCGAGCGACCCTTCGAGCACACGGCGCCACCGGTCCTCATGGCAACTGGACAATCGGGCTGCCCCCTTCCCGGGTCGACAGGGTGCGCACGCACGGTAGCCAGGCTCGGGAAGCCACGGCGCGATGACACCCGCCACCCGACCTGTCATGCTGGCGTGGATCGACCGCCACACCACCCGCGACATCGACACGACGGAGTCGGTCCCATGCAGTTGCACGTCAGCCGCGACATCGAGGCCCCCGCGCACCGGGTGTGGGAACTCATCATCGACATCGAGCACGCCCCGGAGATCCTGTCTGGTGTCGAGCGGGTCGAACGGCTGGACGACGGTGCGGCCTTCGGGGTCGGAACCCGCTGGCGCGAGACCCGGACGATGTTCGGCAAGCAGGCGACGGAGGAGATGGAGGTCACGACGGTCGAACCGGAACGCGCGTACACGACGGTCGCCCAGCACGGCAACACCCGCTATGTCTCGAGCCTCCGGGTGGAGCCGCTGGACGAGGGGCGGTGCCAGCTGGCGATGACCTTCGAGGGAACCTCCAGCAGCGCCGTCGGCCGCATCCTGACCGCCACCGTTGGGCGGCTGTTCGCGGGGTCGACCCGCAAGATGGTCGAGCAGGACCTGCACGACATCGCCGCAGCAGCTGAGGCGAGCACGACGGACTGACCGCCGCCGCGCGCGCCGCCGCCCGAGCGCCACCGCAGGGCGTGCACGGACCGCCGGTCGCCCGTCAGGTCGCGTCGGGGTCCAGGGGTGGGGGTCCGTCATCGGTCGACGGACCCGCGGGCGGGAGGTGCTCGGCGAGGAAGGTGGAGCGCTCGCGCGCCACCGCCGCGAGCTCGTCGGCCAACTGCCGGCCCTGTTCGGTGAGTTCCTCCACCCGCAGACGTCCCTGGTCGGTCAGATCCTCGAAGCGGATCCGGCTCTGCTCCGCGAACTCCTCCGCGGTCGCCCGGGACCGGGCCGCGAGGTCCTCCGCCGCGACGATCGCGCGCTCACGGGCCTGGCTGACCCGCTCCTCGACGGCGTACTCCTCAGCGAACTGCGCGACCCGCTCACGGGCCTGCGCGAGCCGCTGGTCGACCTCGTGCTCCTCGGCGAACCGCGCCATGCGTTCGCGGGCCTGCGCGATCGTCTCGGCCATACTGGCCTGGTAGCGCTCGAGGTTCTCGCGGGCGGTGGCGGACGGAGTGGCGGGCGCCGAGTACGGCGGCCACCACGGCGCCTCCGGATCGGCCTGTGGATAGGTGGCCCGCAACTGCTCGCTGCGATCGAGCATCGTGGCGGCGATCCGGCCCGTCAGCGACGCGGCGTCCTCGTCGGGCCACGGTTGCAACACGTCCATGGCCATCGTCACCACGACGCCGCGTTCCGCGAACCGCACGACGGGCGAGAACCCGCGCTGAGCCCCGAAGTGCGTCACGACCAGCACGTCGACCCCGGCGTCCAGTGCCAGGCGCGCCGCACCGTGGCGCAACGGCAGCAGCGACCCGTCGTGCGTGACGGTCCCCTCCGGCGCCAGCAGCACGGTGCCGCCGGCCCGCAGGCGCGCGACGGCGTTGTCGTAGGCGGCTTCGCGGCCCTTGCCCTCCCCACGGACCACCGCGATCGCCCCCGCGTTGCGGACCAGGATCCCGAGGCCAGGCGTCGTGAACAACTCCACCTTCACCAACGGTTGCACCCAGTGCTTCAGGCGCTTCCACACGGTGGCGGCGACCAGGAACGCATCGACGTTCGAGGTGTGGTTGAAGACCACCAGCAGGGGCTCGTCGGGCGGCGGGATGACCTCGGGCGGACGGGCCCTGACCCGCCAGCCCATGATGCCCTGCAGGAAGAACCGCACGACGCGGACCACCAGTCGCCACACCCACGGTGGGCCGTCGCCGGGGCGTCGGATGGTGCCGTCCACGTCGCTCCTGTCGTCCGCGCTGCCACCGTAGACAACCACCCACCCCTGCGGGAACCCGAGCCGATGGACGAAACGCTGCCAGCCCCGCGGGGTCAGCCACATCCCGGCGGTGGGGTCAGTGGACCGCGCGCCGCGAGCTGATCACCCCGGTGTCGAAGCCCGCCAGGTGCAGCCCGCCGTGGAACCGGGCGTGTTCGATCTTCACGCACCGGTCCATCACGACCTCCAGACCCTCCTGCTCGGCGGCCTGCGCGACGGGCTCATGCCAGGAACCGAGCTGCAGCCACAGCGTCGTGGCGCCGACCGCCACCGTCTCCTCCAACACGGTCGGAAGATCGTCGTGCCGACGGAAGACGTCCACCATGTCCGGCACGACCGGCAGCGACCCGAGCGACGGGTAGGCCGGCCGTCCGAGGATCGTGTCCGCCCGCGGGTTGACGAAGTACACGTCGTAGGGCGAGGACGACAGCAGGTAGGTGGACACGAAGTAGCTGGCCCGCGCCGGGTTGGTCGACGCACCGACGATCGCGATCGAGCGCGTGCGACGCAGGATCGCCTGCCGTTGCTGTGCGGTGGGGCCGGTCCAGGTGCGGGTCTCGGTCGACGCGGCGTCGGTCACGATGCCACCTCCTCGACGTTGTCGGAGGCCCCGTCGGTCGACGCGCCGCTGCTCGTGTCGTTCGCTGCCGGGACCGCGGTCGCGCCGGCACGGTCCAGGGCCTGGTCGAGGTCCCAGATGATGTCCTCGACGTCCTCCAGGCCGACGCTGATGCGCACCAGGTCCTCCCCGACGCCGCCGGCGGCCAGCTGCTCGACCGACAGCTGCTGGTGGGTCGTGGAGGCGGGGTGGATCACGAGCGTGCGGGCGTCACCGACATTGGCGAGGTGGCTCGCGAGCTGCAGGGATTCGATGAAGGTGGCCCCGACCTCGCGGGCGGACCGCTCCCCCTGCGCCGCCAGGCGGAAGGAGAACACCGCGCCCGGCCCCTGCGGCAGGTAGCGGGTGGCGCGGTCGTGGTGGATGTGGGAGGGCAGGCCGGCCCAGTGCACCCCGGCGATGCGCTCGTCGGCCTCCAGCCACTTGGCCACCGCACGGGTGTTGGCCAGGTGGGCGTCCATGCGCTGTGGGAGGGTCTCGACCCCCTGGAGCAGCAGGAAGGCGGCCTGCGGGGTCAGCGCGGGTCCGACGTCACGGAGCTGTTCGGTGCGCAGCTTGGTGAGGAACCCGTACTCGCCGAAGTTGTCCCACCAGCGGATCCCGCCGTAGGAGTCGACCGGTTCGGTCATCGACGGGAAGCGACCGTTGCCCCAGTCGAAGGTGCCGGCTTCCACGACCACACCGCCGAGGGTCGTGCCGTGGCCGCCGAGGAACTTCGTGACCGAGTGGATGACGATGTCGGCGCCGTGCTCGATGGGGCGGCACAGGTACGGGGTCGACAGGGTGGCGTCCATCACCAGGGGCACGCCGGCGGCGTGGGCGACCTCCGCCAGCGCCGCGATGTCGGTGACCTCGCCCGAGGGGTTGGCCACCACCTCGGCGTAGATGGCCTTGGTCTCCGGGCGGACCGCCGCGGCGTAGTCGGCCGGGTCGGTGCCGGGCACGAAGGTGGTGTCGATGCCGAAGCGTCGCAGGGTCACGTCCAGCTGCGTGACGGTGCCGCCGTACAGCTGCGAGGCGGCCACGATGTGATCACCGGCACCGGCCAGGGCCGCGAAGGTGATGAACTCCGCGGACATCCCGGAGGCGGTCGCGACCGCGCCGATCCCACCCTCCAGCGAGGCCAGCCGCTCCTCAAGCGCCGCGACCGTGGGGTTGCCGATGCGTGAGTAGATGTTGCCGTACTTCTGCAGGGCGAACAGGTTCGCGGCGTCGGCGGTGTCCTCGAAGACGAAACTGGTCGTCTGGTAGATCGGGACGGCGCGGGCGCCGGTCGCGGCGTCGGGGATCCCGCCGGCGTGCAGGGCACGGGTGCGGAACCCGAAGGTGTGGTCGGTCACGTGATGGTCCTTCGACGACAGCGGGCCGTGGTGACAGCGGGGGCATGGGGCCGCGGGGTGGACGGACGGTGGGCGCACGGCGGGTACCGCGTGGGGTCAGGCCCAGGCGCGCAGCAGGCGGCGTTCGACGACACCGATCACGGCGTCGGTCAGCTTGCCGAGCAGCGCCAACAGCACGATAGCCAGCAACAGCCGATCGGTCCGGCCGTTGTTCTGCGAGTCGAGCAGCAGGAACCCCAGCCCCTGCGAGGAGGCGATCAGTTCGGCGGCGACCAGGAACAGCCACGACTGTGCCAGAGCCAGACGCATGCCGGAGATGACCGACGGCACGGCGGCCGGCAGCTGGATCCGGGCCAGCAGGCGGGTGCCACGCAGCCCGTAGGCGTCGCCGACCTCGACCAGGTGCTGGTCGACGTGGCGCAGGCCCGACGCGACCGTGGTGTAGACCGGGAGAGCCCGACGACCGCGCCCATCACGAGGCCAAGGGCGGCGCCGATCCCGAACCCGATCAGCACCCGCTGGGTGGAGATCGCGAGGTGGCCGCCCAGCTCACCACGTTCGACGAGTTCGACCCCGGCGCCCCACACGGCCACCGGTGGCGGGAGCTGGACCGGCAGGAACATCCCGGTGCCGGTCACCGCCTGCCACAGTGCGAGCAGACCGAGCGGCACAACCGCGCCCAACAGGGCACGGCGGCTGCGCAGACCGCGGGGTCGTGACGGCGCCGTCGGCGTGGTGGCGGCGCCGGTCACCCCGCCCGGCGTCACGGCGGCTGCGGGTAGGGCCGTGTCGAGCGGTGGATCCTGCTGCGTGGTGGAGCGATCGCTGGTCGGGTCCGTGGTCGTCGGTGTCCTCACGAGCCACCCACCGTGTCCGGGTCGGCCTGATCGACGAAGGCCGTGTCGAACAGGCTGTCCAGCGCGTCGTCGATCGAGGCCTGTTCGCGCACATCGCCGGAGGTCACGAAGATCGGTCCGACGACCTCCAGCACGTCGCGCTGCACCTCGCCAGGTGCCGGGTCGATGTCGAGGTTGGTGCGCTCCAGGAGGCTGATCCGTGCCACCTCGAGGTCGATGCTCGCGACGTCGGCCAACAACGCGGCGGTCTCGTCCGGGTTGTCCGCCGCCCAGATGCGGGCACGCTCGTAGGCGTCGACGACCAGCTGGGCGAGCTCGGGCGACTCCTCGAGGAACGACTCGGTCGCGTTGAGGAACCCCCAGGTGTTGAAGTCGATGTTGCGGTAGGTCAGCTGCAGGTCGCTCTCGGCCTCCCCGGCAGCCATGATCGGGTCCAGGCCCGCCCACGCGTCCACGCTGCCCTGCTCCAGGGCGTTGCGCCCGTCGGCGTGCTGGAGGTTCTGGACCTCGACGTCGGCGAGGTCGACCCCGGCATCGTCGAGCGCCTGCAACAGGAAGAAGTACGGATCGGTACCGAGCGTCGCCGCGATCGAGCGGCCGGCCAGGTCGCTGACCTCCTCGATCGCCGAATCGGCCGGCACGACGATCGCGGCCCACTCCGGCTGCGAGTACAGGCTGATGGTCCGGATCGGCGAGCCGTTGGCACGGGCCAGCAGCGCGGCGGATCCGGCGGTGGAGCCGACGTCCAGCGCCCCCGCACGCAGGCCCTCGTTGGCACGGTTCGACCCGGCCGACTGGAACCACTCCACCTCGATGCCGTCGTCGGCCAGCGCCTCCTCCAGCCACCCCTCTTCACGGATGATCAGGCTCAGCGGGTTGTAGGTCGCCCAGTCGATGGCCAGGGTCTCGGTCGCGGATCCCCCGCCATCGTCGCTGCCCTCGGCGGACGCACAGCCGGCCATCACCATCGCGGCGATCGCGACGGCGGCGAGCGGTCTGAACGTGCGGGAGAGTGTCATGATCGGTCCTTCCTGGTGTCCACGCCCAGTCCGTCCAGCAGCTCGACGCGCAGTCCGGCCAGTCGATGGTCGGCGCGATCACGCGGCCGTTCGCCCGGCACCGGCGTGACCGACACGACGGTGCTGCCGGGGCCGCGGCCGTCATCGCCGAGCAGCACGACCCGATCAGCGAGGTAGAGCGCCTCGTCGACGTCGTGGGTGACGAACAGCACCGTGGCGGGCTCGGCGGCGTGCACATCCAGCAGCAGGTCCTGCATCTTCAGTCGTGTCAGCGCATCCAGGGCCCCGAACGGTTCGTCGAGGAGCAGGACACCGGGGCTGCGCGCCAACGCGCGGGCCAGCGCGACCCGCTGCGCCATCCCGCCGGAGATCTGTCCCGGCCGGTGCGATCGGAACTCAGCGAGCCCGACCAGCTCCAGCAGCTCGTCGACCCGGCGGGTCCCGGCGGCGCGTTCCGTGCCGCGGGGCAGGCCGAGCGAGACGTTGTGGGCGAGCGTGCGCCAGGGCAGCAGCCGGGATTCCTGGAAGGCCACCGCACACCGGGGGTCGACACCCCGGACCGGTGTGCCGGCGATCGTGATGCGCCCGGCATCCGGCGTGTCGAGCCCACAGACCTGCCGGAGCAGGGTCGATTTGCCGCTCCCCGACGCCCCCAGCAAGCCGACGACCTCACCGGCAGGGACATCGAGGTCGAGGTCACGCAGCACCGGCAGCGATGCGCCACCGGTCGTGAAGGTGCGTGCCACGCCGCGGATCGCGACGGGCTCCGCGGGTCGGGTCAGGACCGCGGTGCTCGCGGTGATGGCCATGGGTGTCGTCCTCGCAACGTGCCGGGCCGACCCGGATCCGGGCCGCTTGGAAGGCCGGAGCTTGGTCCGCTGGCCGGACAGAAGCGCGATGGGACGGGACAACCGTGAGAACCCGGTTGCGACGTGTCGTCGCCGCTTGCTCCCGGCCTGCTCGCCTGGCATCGTCATCTCCTGCGCTACCGGTCGGTCGCCCGGGACCTGGTCACCGACCCAGCCGTGACCAGACGAGGGATCCTGATGATGACCGAGGCACGAGGCCAGGACCGTCTCCCCATCGACGAAGCCGAAGCGGCGGCCTACGCGGCGCGGCGCCAGGCACTGCACGCCGCGGTGGTCGAGCTCGACGACGCCCTCGACGAGTTGGCATCCGACGACGACCCCGACCGGGACCGCTTCGTGGCCGCACTCGGCTCGCTGCACGAGGCGTTCGAGCAGCACATCCGTGAAGCCGATGCACCGGACGGGCTGCTGGCCCAGATCCTGTCCGACGCCCCCTGGTTCGCCGCGCGGGTCGACAAGCTGCGCGACGACCACACACGACTCCTGGAGCACGCCACCGCACTCCGCGACGAGGGATCCGATGTCGGTTCGAGCGGCCGCGCGTTCGGTGAGCTGCTCCTCGACGCCCGACGACTGGCCGCGAAGATCAGCTCGCACCGGCATGCGGGCACCGACCTGCTGATGGACGCCTACATGCTGGACATCCCCGCCGGCGACTGACCCGTCCAGGTCACCGGATGTGGCGCCGCGCTCAGGTGGCCCATGGTCGACGCGGTGGCGGTGGCCGCGGATCAGCTCGGGGCACGGGATCGGTCCGGGGCACGGGATCGGCCCGGGGCACGGGATCGGTCCGAGACACCTGATCGGACGGCTGCCGGTCGACCGGCGGAGGTGGCGGCCGGCGATCGGGCCGTGGGGACCGTTCCGTCGGTGACCGCACGTCAGCCGCCCGGAACGCGGCGGTCGCCCGGCTGGAGGTCATGCGCTGCGTGCTCTGCCCGAACCGGCCCGCCCGCTGGCGGGCATCCACCACGTTGGCGGCGCAGGCCCACAACGCGGTCTTCACCTGGAACGGCCGGAGCCGGGAGTGCTTCGAGCGCACCAGCGCCGCGATCCCCGCCAGGTGCGGGGCCGCGTAGGAGTTGCCGGTCGCCACCAGGCGCCCGCCGCCCTTCCACGCCACCTCGATGTCGACGCCGGGTGCCAGGAACTCGGTCGGCGGTTCTGGGTTGAAGTGGAAGCGGTACGGATCATCCGACAGGTTGCACGCCACGCTGGCAACGGCGGCGAACAGTGAGGGATAGCTGGCCCGTTGGACGTTGTTCGCAGCGGTGACGATGAACGCGTTCTGGAAGTACGCGCGGTCGCAGATCTCGTGGAACGGCAGCGCCCAGTCCCTCCGGGTGGTACCGAGCGACAGGTTGATGACGTCGAAACCCTCGTCGACCGCCCAGGCGAGCCCCCGCAGGAACGCCGCCGCCTGACCCGCCAGCCCGACACCGAGGACCTTGACGCTGGTGAGACGCGCCTCGGGAGCCAGCCCGTGGATGATCCCGGCACAGGCGGTGCCATGACCGAAGCTGTCGTGGTGGTAGCCGGTCGTCTCCACGAGATCGCCGTCCGCGCCGACGCGGACGTGGACGCCCGCGTCGACATCGACGCAGCCCTCGAGGTCCGGATGGTCGGCTTCGATCCCGCTGTCGATCACGGCAACGCGGACACCGGCCCCCGTCGATCCGCCCCAGGCCCACTCCGGCGAGAGGTCTTCGAGGTTGTCGACGCCGGGGAGCCGCAGCACCTGCGACTCCCGGGAGAAGGCCGGCAGCGGACGCTGGTCACCCACGGGCGAGCAGCGCCTCGACGATGGTGGCGACCATCGCGTACCGGGCGGGGTCGGCCCGGGCGAGCCGTTCGAGGCCGCTGGCCAGCTCGGCAGGGTCGGGTACCTGGAGCGAAGCTGGACCCGCCTGCACGATCGCCACCCCGGCGATGCCGGCGAGCAGCGTCGCGAGTTCGACGTCGTCGAAGGTGAACTGGCCCGCCGGCTTGTCGAGCAGCAGCAGCGCACCGACCGCATCCTCGTCGCTCGCGCAGGGGACACCGAGCACCGCCGACGGCGGTTGGTCCAGCAGCGCCATGACCCCTTCGCGCAGCCGCGGGTCGCCGGGGCGGACGGTCAGCGCGAGCGGCTGGCCCGACGCCAGCACGTAGGCCGCAACGCCTCCGTCCCCGGGGACGACCGCACCACGTAGGTGCTCGACCCGGTCCCCCACCGCCGCTACCACGATGAGGTCGTCGTGCTGCCGCTCCAGCAGCAGCCCGGCCGTCGCGCCGGTGGTCTCCTGCGCGGACCCCACCAGGGCGTACAGGACCGGGTCGACCGCGGACGAACTCATCGGCAGCCCGCCAGGTGCCGGGCAGGCCTGAGGATCGAGCGACGTGCGCGGATGCTGCCTCCGGTCTGTGCGAGCCGCGGCGCAGCGTAGACGCTGCCGTACCCTCACGGACCATGCCCATCGTCCGCACCGCAGCCACCTCCGTCCGCACCGCAGCCACCTCCGTCCGCGCCGCCGCCACCTCCGTCCGCGCCGCCGACCTCGAGCAGCTGACCGGCCTCGTCGCCGACGGCCGCGTGCTCGTCGTGACGGGTGCAGGCATCTCGACCGACTCCGGGATCCCCGACTACCGGGGGCCGGACGGGACCGCCCACAACGCCGCGCCGATGACCTACCAGCGTTTCGTCGGCTCCGAAGCCGATCGGCAGCGGTACTGGGCGCGCAGCCACGTCGGGTGGGCCCGCTTCGCCGCGGCGCGGCCGAACCCGAGCCACCTCGCCGTCGCTGCCCTGGGCCGCGCGGGGCACCTGACCGGGGTGGTGACCCAGAACGTCGACGGGTTGCACTCCGCAGCCGGAAGCCCGGAGGTGATCGACCTCCACGGCCGACTGGACCGGGTCGCGTGCCTGACGTGCGGGGTCCGCCGGCCCCGGTTGGAGGTCGGCCTGCGCCTGGATGCGGTCAACCCGGGGTACCGCGACCAGGTCGCCGCGGCAACCGGGCAGCTGCGTCCCGACGGCGACGTCGCGCTGGATGACACCACCGGGTTCCGTCTGGTCGCGTGCCGCGCCTGTGGCGGGGTCCTCAAGCCGGATGTCGTCTACTTCGGCGAGCACGTCCCCCGGGAACGGTTCCGCACGGCGTTGGCGTGGCTCGATCGGTCCCGGTCCCTGGTCGTGCTCGGCTCCTCGCTGATGGTCGGCTCCGGCTACCGGTTCGCGACCGCCGCCGCGCGCCGCGGTCTGCCGATCGCCATCGTCACCCGCGGCGTGACCCGCGCCGATCACCTGGCGTCGCTGCGGATCGACGCGCCGCTCGCCGAGGTCCTCCCGCCGGTGGCGGCCTCCCTGGTGGACGACCCTCGGTACCGTCGGCGAGCCGAACCGCCACCCGTCCCCGAGCACAGGGAGCCCCGGTGCGATCCCGACGACGCACGATCCTCGTCGCCGTCCTGACGGGCCTGCTCGTCCTGACCGCGTGCGCTGATGGCGACCCGACCGGCGATCCGGCGGACACTCCGGACGACCAGGTCGCCGGCGACGACCTCGCTGAGGACGACGCGCCCGCACCGCAGGACGCTCCAACCGGGCAGCGGTTCCCGGACGTGATCGACGCCGAACTCGAACCGGCCGGGGACACCTGGCGGCTGTCCGCCACGCTGTCCTCGCCCTACGACACGCCGGAGCGCTACGCCGATGCGTTCCGCGCCCTGACCCCCGATGGTGAGGAACTGGGCGTCCGGGTCCTGCTGCACGACCACGCCAACGAGCAGCCCTTCACCCGGGCGCTGACCGACCTGCAGATCCCCGACGACGTGGACACCATCATCGTCGAAGGACGCGACCTGGAGCACGGCTGGGGCGGCGAGACCATCACCCTCGAGGTCCCCCGGAGCGGGTGATCGGTGGAGAGGGAGATCGAGGACGGCGACCGGTCAGGCTGCGATCGTCGTCCGTCGGATGCCGGCATCACGGAAGGGCGGGTCGATCACGATCCCGAGCGAGGCGTACACCGACGGTCGCACGGAGATGTCGGCCACGAACAGCTCGCCGACCTGCGCCGCCCCGCGTTCTCCATCATCTGCACCAGCGCGATGCCGAGGTCCTCGACCATGATCCGGTCGACCTCCGCCATCTGCGCGGCGGTGACCGCCGGGAGGGCCACCGGCCCTCCGGGGTCGAGCCCTGCGATGCTCATGTCCCCGATGCCGCGAGCAGGTCGCGCCGCTCACGGAACCAGTGCAGCAGGTGTGCGCCCGGGTCGTCGGTCTCCGCGAGCTCGCGAGCGGTGAGCAGCGCACCGGGGAACGACCCGCCGTTCCACAGCGGGTCATCCAACCCGCCGACACGGTCCGGGTACCACACGGCGACGTAGGCGTAGGGCTCGGGCACGCCGTCGTCACCGGGCGACAGGCCGTAGGAGGCGCGGCGGTCCTCCGGGAGGACCTCGATGGCGATATCGAGGTGCTCCGGCCACAGGGTCGGCTCGCTGGCGTCGACCGATGCGCCGTCCGCCGCCAGGCGCTCCAGGACCCGCTCCCCCAGCTGGAACCATGCACCAAGCCAGAAGGCGACCTCCGGATCGACCTCCAGGCTGCTGTCGGCGGGGACCTGCGGTGGCGGGTCGTGGATGGGTAGTTCCTCCGCCCAGCGGGTGCGGTCCTCATCGGTCCCGAGGATCACCCGCCGCGCGTCGCGCAGCGTGGTCACCGGAGCCTCGTGGGTCCGACCGTCACGCCGCAGGAGCAGACGACCACCGACCAGGTCGATGCCGTCGGGCTCATCCGCCGGCGTGCGCAGGCCATCCGCGCGCGGGTACAACCCGATCCGTCCGGCCCGCCGCCATCGCTCCTCGGCCAGGACGTGTCCGGCCAGCACGTGCCAGCTGAGCCGGGTGGCGGCCAGCCGATCGTCGTCCGGGACCGGGGAGAGCATGGAGACGTCTTCCTGTGCGGGTTGCATGGTGGTGCTCCTCGTCGAGGGCGGTTGCGGGTCAGACAAGCAGGGCATCCGAACGGACGTGCACGAGCGCGGGTCCGTCGTGGGCGAAGGCGGCCGTCAGTGCATCGTCGAGCTGCTCGGCGGTGTCGACCCTGGTCCCGAACGCCCCGCAGAGCTCGGCGAAGGCGGCGAAGTCGGGGTTGACCAGGGAGGTCTGCCACACCTGCCACTCACCGGCGCGCTGCTCCTTGGAGATCTTGCCGAGCTCGCCGTTGTCCAGCAGGATGTGACGGATCGGCAGGTCGTGCTTGACGGCGGTGGTGAGTTCCATCGCGTACTGGCCGAAGCCGCCGTCACCGGAGATCACGACGACCTCACGGGTGTCGCCGACGGCCGCAGCCGCCCCGAGCGCGGCGGGCAAACCGAACCCGATGGAGCCGAGGTAGCCCGACATCAGCACCGACTGCGCCGCCACCTCGAAGTAGCGGCCGAAGGAGTAGGTGTTGTTGCCGACGTCGACGCACAGCACGGCGTCGTCGGGCACGTGCCGCTGCAACGCGTCGAACACGACGGCGGCGTTGACGCCCTGTCCGCGGTCGTCGCGGCGGCGGCTGGCCTTCTCCTCGCGCCAGATCCGCCAGCGTTCGGCGATCTCCGGGCGGTGATCGACACACTGGGCGCGGTCGGCGAGGTCGTGGGCGAACTGCCTCGCGGTCACCCCGACGTCGCCCATCACCGGGACGTCCACGGGATGGAAGCGACCGAGAGCCATCGGGTCGCGATCGACCTGCACGATCGGCTTGTAGGCAGCGATGCCGGTGTGGTTCGAGAAGGACGCGCCCCACGCGACGATCATGTCGGCCTCGTTCATGAACCACGACGCGATCGGGGTGCCGGAGCGACCGAGCACACCACCGGCCAGGGGGTGGGCGTCGCTGATCAGCCCCTTGGCCTTGAAGGTCGTGACCATCGGCGCACCCAGCTGCTCGGCCAGCGCGACGATGTCGTCGATGCCGTCGCGCGCGCCGGCGCCCAGGATGAACAGCGGGCGCTCGGCGGGGGCGATGCGCTCGACGGCGTCGGCCAGCACCTCGGTCGGCGGGGCGATCGCGCGATCGGCGATGCGTCCGGTCGGGCCGGCGGGCTCGGCGTCGTCGGCGGGCAGGGTCTGCACGTCGTCGGGGAAGATGAGGTGGCCGACCCCACGCTCGATCAGGGCCGTCTTGCACGCCAACGCGACCAGCTCCGCGTGGTCGGAACCGGGCCGCAGGGTGGCCTGGTAGCGGGCGACGTCGGCGAAGGCGGCTTCGAGGTCCAGGTCCTGGAACGCCCCCCGCCCCGCGTCCTTCGAGGCCACCCCGCCGGACAGCGCGAGCACGGGCGCACGATCCACCTCGGCGTCGTACAGGCCGGTGAGCAGGTTCGTCGACCCGGGCCCCGCGATGCCGAAGCACGCCGCGAGCCCACCGGTGAGCTTGCCGTAGGCCGAGGCGGCGAACGACGCGGCGCCTTCGTGGCGGATGCCGATGTAGGTGAGCTCGCCGCGCTGCTCGGCTTCGCGCAGGGCGTCGGCCAGCCCCAGGTTCGAGTGGCCCACCATGCCGAACACATGGGTGACGCCGTAGGCGATCATGGTCTCGACCATCACGTCGGAGACGGTGCGCTCGCGCGGCGTCGGGTCCGGCAGCAGGGCGTAGACGCCGTCGTCACGGACCTCGGTGGGGTAGGCGGCGGGCGCGTCATCGAAGGGCGGTGGGGGTTGGCCGTTGCAGGGCGAGTAGTCGTAGCCGTGCCAGGGGCAGCGCAACCAGCCCTTCTCGATCGAGCCCTCCCCGAGCGGGCCGCCCTGGTGCGGGCAGCGGTTGTCGAGCACGCCGTAGGTGCCGTCGAGGTGGCTGACCGCGTAACTCCGCGTGTCGACGGTCACGGTGGTGACGCGGCCCTCGGGGAGTTCATCCGGTCCGAGGATCCGATGCCAGCCGGCCGGCGCGTCCGGCGGTTCGGGCGTGTCGGTCGAGGGTCGTGAGCCGGTTGCTGGCTGCGCCATCAGCTGGGTTCCCCTTCTCATCATCAGACGGTCCGGACAGACCTGGTCCGTCGGCACGACCGCATCGGCCCTGCCGGTCGATGCAACCCGTCCGGACGTGTTCCTCGTCCACTCCCCCGCCAGGCAGACCGGGCGATCCGCGCGGATCCGCATCGCAGGTGCGGTCGAGGGAGGAAGCAACGCCGGGTGTGCCGTGTTCCTGCGGAGAGATCCTGGCCGAGACCCGGCCGAGGGACCCGAGAGCGATCCGGAGTATGGGAGATGCCGCCAGCCAGCCGAGTCCCCGCGACACCCGCCACCGATGGACGCACCGATCGGCACCAGGACCTGCTGGCCGATCCACGATGAGCGAACGACTGGGGTGCCGTCAGGTCCACCGTATCCTGCAGTCGTTCCTCGACGGGGAGCTCGGCGAACACGACGTCGAACTCGTCGCCGCCCACCTCGAGAGCTGTACGCGCTGCCGCGTCGAAGCGGACATGTTCGGCCGCGTGATCGAGGCCGTGCGGGAACTGCGTCCCGATATCGACCTGGCCGGCTACACCCGGCTCGTGGCCTCCGTCGAGGACATCGTCGGGCCCGAGCGCGCACGAGGAGACGACCCACAGTGAGCGACTACAACTACCCCACCTTCGACGGGTACGTCGCGTCCGGCGCCGAAGAGCGCGAGTTCGCCCGCTGGCCCGACCTGCTCCATGCCGGCAAGCCGGCCCCGGAGATCGCCGGCACGGTGCTCGACACGGACGAGCCGTTGGCCCTGTCGAGCCGCTGGAAGCGCCGGACGGTCGTGGTCGAGTTCGGGTCGTTCACCTGACCCTACTGCTCAGTGGAGGGTCCTCTGCTGGACGATGCGGCCACCCGGCACCCCGAGGTGGCCTGGTACTTCCTCTACACCCGGGAAGCCCACCCGGGCGAGCACGTCGCGCACCACCGCACGTTCGACGACAAGCTCGCCAACGCCCGCCTGCTGCGGGACGAGGTCGGCATCCGGCGGCCGATCCTGGTCGATGACCTGGAGGGAACGGCGCACCACGCCTACGGACTGCTGCCCAACATGACCTGGGTGATCGGGCGCGGCGGACGCATCATCTACCGCGCGGACTGGACCTCCGCCGCGAACGTGGAGGCGTTCCTCACGCGGTACGAGGCGGGTCGACGTCGCCCACCGGGTCAGGGGATCTCGCCCTACCTCAGCGAGCAGATCGAGTACCGCGATCAGGACCGGGGCGCCTTCGATGACCGGCTTCGCCGCAACGGCCCGCGGGCCTACGACGAGTTCCTCCGCGCGGAGCGGATCCAGGCCGAGCGCGAGTAGCGGCGGTTCGCTTCCGAACCCGGCCGGCCACGACCGTCGCGCCCCGTCCCGACCGGCGCGAGCTCAAGGGGCGTGGCTCGCAAGCTCAGCCAGCGGGATCGACAGCCCGTCCGCAAGCCACCCGCACACCGATCCGGGTGGCGACGGACGGGCCAGCAGGTAGCCCTGCGCCAGATCGAAGCCCAGCGCGGTGACGGCCGCGAGCTGCTCCTGGGTCTCGATGCCCTCCGCGAGGACCTGGATGTCCATCTCGCGCGCCAGTTGCGACACCGCGGTCAGTATCGCCTGTTCCCGGCCATCCGCACTGCGCCGGTTCACGAAGGAACCATCGAGCTTGAGCAGATCGAGTGGGGTCGCCCGGAGCCGCGACAGTGACGAGTAGCCGGTCCCGAAGTC
>JAWLFE010000002.1:91645-97390 GCA_041685735.1 Nitriliruptoraceae bacterium | reverse complement strand
ATCCGCACTGCGCCGGTTCACGAAGGAACCATCGAGCTTGAGCAGATCGAGTGGGGTCGCCCGGAGCCGCGACAGTGACGAGTAGCCGGTCCCGAAGTCATCCAGGGCGATCTGACAGCCACGTTCCCGCAGCCTGCCGAGCAGTGCGACCACCGCCGCGTCATCCGCGGCCAGGACCGCGGTCTCGGTGATCTCGAAACCCAACCGGTGGGGATCGGCCCCGGTCCGTTCGAGGCACCTATCGATCATCGCCAGCAGCCGGTCGTTGAGCTGCACAGCCGACAGGTTCACGAACACCGTGAACGGTCGGTCCGCCGGCAGATCGCGCTGCCAGGCGGCCAACTGGACACACACCTCGTGCAGGACCCACGCGCCGAGCTGTTCGATCGTGCCATTGCGCTCAGCGAGCGGGATGAACTCGTCCGGCCCGACGCGTCCGAGGTCGGGGTGGGTCCAACGCAGCAGGGCCTCCACCGCCACCAGGTCGTAGGGGCCCTGCTGGAGCGGGACGAACGGTTGGAAGTTCAGGTGCAGCTCGCCACGGGTGACCGCTCCACGGAGCTGCGCCTCGACCTGGTTCCGGCGGGCAACCTGCTCACGGAGGGCGTCGTCGAACACGCGGTAGCCGTTCCCACCACCGCTCTTGACGTGGTACATCGCCGCATCCGCCTGGCGGAGCAGCACGTCCGCGTCCAGCGCCGCATCACCGGTCGCCGCCATGCCGATGCTCGCGGTCAGCCCGAGGTCCCCCATGCCGTCCAGGGGCCGCCCGATCTCATGCAGGATGCGGCGGGCGACCTGCTCGGCCAGCACGTCGTCGGTGTCCTCGAGGATCACGACGAACTCGTCGCCCGCGAACCGTGAGACCGTGTCGGCCGTGCGGGTACAGGCGTGGAGCCGTTCCGCGATCTGACGGAGCACCGCATCGCCGGTCGCGTGGCCCATGGTGTCGTTGACGGTCTTGAACCCGTCCAGGTCGACGAACAGCAGCGCCACGCAGCCGCCACTCCGATCGAGACGTGCCAGCGCGTGGGTCAGCCGTTCCTCCAGGGCGGTGCGGTTGGGCAGGTCGGTCAGCTCATCGGTCCGGGACCGCTCATGCAGACGTCGTCCCGCACGCCGCGCGATGGGCAGGGACAGGGCCCACAGCAGCACGATGCCGCCGAACAGCCCGGCGTCCAGGGTCCGACTGAAGGACCGGGATGCCGCCAGGGTCGGCGACCAGTCCTGGTGGACCTCGACGACCAGGGACGGTCCGCCATCTCGATCGAACGGCACGAAGGTACGCAGGGTGGAGTCCACCGGCGGATCGGCGGTGAGGTAGGGCGCCGGGCCATCGACGCTGACGGCACCCGCGCTGCTCGCCTGCTCCAGCAGCGGCGCATAGGTCGGAGCAGCAGCATCGAGGTGGTCGACGTCGGCGGCAGCGACGACCGTGCCGTCCTGTCCCCACACGACCACGTGGTAGACGGTCTCATCGAGGTCGACGACGTACTTCTGCAGCTCCTCAGCCAGTTCGATCTGCTCGGACCGGGCACCGGGGCCCGTCAACGGCACATCCGACAGGGTCGGATGCAGGACGGCCTCGGTCACGAACACCGCGTGGAACTCGGCGTGTGCGTGGAACTGCTCCTCCACCAGTCGTTCGACGAGGAAGTGCAGGACGACCCCGACCACCACGAAGACGACGGCTGACCGCACCGCGAACACCCACATCAGCGACCACCGTCGGGGCCCAGGCCGCAACGACAGACGCCTCATCCGGCACTCTCTGCCCGCGATCGAGATCCCACGCCGCTCTCCTGGTCCGCACCGGATGCGCTGCCTTCCCCGCGCCGGGCAACACCGCTGCCCGGTCGAGGCTTCCTTCACACCACGTCGAGTGCGACCGCAGAGGGAGGGCTCCGACGGGTGCCCTTCCCACATCGGCACGTCCGGACACATCTGTAGGACAGGGCCGGGCACGCCGGGAGGAGCGCCCCGTTGGGCCGTCAGCGAGCGGCCCGCACAGGCGCCGATCCTCGCTCCCCGGTGGAAGGATCCGCGGCGCCTGGTTGTTGTCCTGGTTGAGCACGCAACGTTCAGCGACCCGAAGGAGAGCATCACGATGCCCCGCGTTCCCGTCCACACTGTCGATTCCGCCCCGGACGCCAGCAAGGAGACCCTCGCCGTCCTGGGCCAGCAGGTCGGCAAGGTGATCAACATCTTCGGCGAGATGGCGCATGCGCCCGCCATGCTCAAGATGTACGCGTCCGTGGAGCAGCTGCTCAGTGAGGAGTCATCGCTCGAGCCCGCCACCCGCCCCGCGATCCACCTGACGGTCGCCAACGCCAACGGCTGCGACTACTGCCAGGCGGCCTACACGGGTGCGGCCAGGGCGGCCGGCTACTCCGTGGAGCAGACCAAGGACATCCGCCGCGGCACGCTGCCCGACGACGAACGTCTGAGCTCACTGTTGCAGGTCGTACGTGAGATCGCCCGACACAAGGGCTACGTCGATGACACCACCTGGAAGACCGCGACCGAGGCGGGCTGGTCCGAGCAGGAACTCATCGAGGCGTACGCGGAGGTCGTGCGCACCATCATGACCAACTACTTCAACCACTTCGTGGGGACCGAGATCGACCTGCCCGAAGCACCCGCGCTCGACTGACTGTCACCGTCGGCCCATCCGTTGGGCCGCGACGGACCGCGGGGCGGTCCGTCGCAGGCCGGCGTGCCTGAGCGTTCATGGTTGGGCATCAGTGGGCCGCACGAAGACCCAGCAGGGCGAGAAGCAACAGACCCGAACCGATCACCACCAGGCGGAGGTCCGGAGAGCGGCGGGTCCACCACAGTCCTGCCGAGATGACTGCCAGCAGCGAGACCAACTGGAGCAGGACGGCCAGATCGGTGCGTGGGAGCAGCAACTCGATCACCGGCATCCCCTGGTCGACTCGCTGGGCATGCACCATCTCCGTGCCGGGAATGGGACGTAGGAGACCACGATCGTCGACCGCGTCGATCCATCGAGCACCGGGGGCCTCGCCACTGGGTCAGCATGGTCAGGTCAGGGGGCAACCGGTCTCGATGTAGCGCTCTTCCCCTCGGGCGTGCCCCGTGGGGACTGGGCCGACGTCGGAATGAGACGTTCACCTCGGTTGTTGTGCGTCTCGAAGACATCGGAGGCCGTCATGTCGCTCGTTGAGCCGCCCGACATGGCCAGCCCCCGGCCCATCGCGCCCCGCCCCGACGGTGCCCTGTTCGGACCCGTCGAACTCAGGGAGTTGATCAGGACCGTCGGACGGACGAGCCTGGCTACGGGGGAACCCGTCCTGCGCGAGGGCGAGCCCGTCACGAAGGTGGGCATCGTCGTCTCCGGCACGATGGAACTGGTGTGCACGCCGTCGCCGGGCCGCCGTGTCGTGCTGCAGGTCCTGCGGTCCGGGGACATCTTCGGCGACATCCCCCTGCTGTGTCGGACCAGGTTGCCGTTCACGGTCCGTGCGCTGCAGGAGGCGGAGGTCGTGCTGCTCGACACCGGTCGGTTCTGGGGACTCCTCGAGCACCGGCCTGACGTGACCCAACGCCTGCTGTTCTCCGTGGCCTCCCGGTTGGAACGCAGCCAACGGCGGCTGCTGGAACTCACCGCGGGAGACCTGGCACATCGCGTGGCGCGGGTCCTGCTCGATCACACGGGCGGCGTGCCGGGCAGTCTGGACCTGACCCAGACCACCCTGGCCGAGTTGGTCGATGCGAGTCGCCAGGGGGTCAACGCGACTTTGAAGGCCTTCGAGGCGGACGGCGCGGTGAAGCTCGCCTACCGCTGCATCGAGGTCGTCGCCCCGGAACGGTTGCCCGCCACCCTGCCGTGAGCAGGTGGTTCGGCGGGTCGTCTCGCGGATCGGGGTGTCGACGACCGATCGTGTCGTGTAGCCGACAGTCGCGGTGTCGTTGGCTCTGACCGTGTGTTGTTCCTGGTAGCGCGCCGCTCGGGCGCACACCGCGGAACCGCGGGCGACAGAGAGGACACATCATGGCACGCACACTCGATCTGGCGGCGCGACCCGCTGCCGGCGCCAACCCCCGGACGGCGACGTCCCACGCGAAGGTCGGGATCGTGGCCGCGATCGTCGGGCTGATGGTCGTCGCGATCACCACGATCGGCAACCTCGTGATCGCAGACTCGTCGCCGGTCCTGGCCTCGCAGTTGGCGTGGCCCTTCGGTCTCGGCACGACCGGGCTGGGGGTGATGAAGATCGGTATCGCCGTGGTGCTCATCGGCATCATCGTCCGTCTGTGGTACCGGGTCGACAGCGTCACGCAGGCGCTGACCGCCATCGTCGGGGATGCGGCACGGCAGCCGACCAGCCCCACCACCATCTCGACCGACATCGGACCCGCGAAGGTGTCCGCCAACCCACCGCCCCCGCTGTTGATCCACCGCATGGCCCGCGCCCTGTGGCTACCGATGCTGGCGATGGGCGCGATGGCGCTGGTCATCGGCCTGATCGTCGGCCTGGCCGCCAGTGGTCAGGCGGCGGACTCGGCGGCCTTCCGCGGGTTGAGCGCCTGGGCCCAGGGCACGCTGTTCCTCGGCGAGGGCCTGCTGCTGTCGGGCATCTCGTTCCTGCTCGGCAGCATCCTGGCCGGCCTGCGTGAAGGCGGCGGCGAGGTCCAGGCAGCCCTCGGCGCACCGGTCAAGACGCTCACGATGCCCACCTCCGCCAAGGCGTTCATCGCCCTGATGGCCGTCGGGATGATGGCCGCGATCGGCCAGTTCATCGGCTACGCCGTCGTCGCCACCCAGTACGCCGGCAACGCCGCGGTCTTCGCGACCAACGCCGCCTGGCTCGGACCGCTCCGTGAGGTCGCGCTCGGTGTCCTGCTGTCGGGCATCGTGCTCGCCCTCTACACCATCAGCCGGGTGCTCGGGTTCCAGTTCACCCGCATCCGCGAACTCATCACCACGGCCGCCTGAGACGCCCCATCCGGGCAAGGAGACACCCCCATGTCAACGCAGACACCGAACCGTCCGAGCACCACCACCAGCAAGATCCCGACCCGGGCCGAGAAGCGCCCCGACGAGTTCACCGTCGTCGCCTCCGATCAAGGGCTCGGGCTGAACCTCCCCCAGACGATGGGCAACCGGCTGTGGGCGCCGATGTTCGTCATGGCGGTGATGGCCTTCGCCGCCGCCCTGATCCTCGGGTTCGTCCGGTCGAACGCCATCGCGACCTCCGCAGACCCCGCCATGATCGCCCAGCTCGGCCACGTGACCACCGGCGTGATGTTCATCGGCTTCACCGCCGTGTTCTCCGCGATCACCTTCGCGATCGCCCGCATCCTCGGCGTGTTCCGTAGCGAGGGTGGCGACGTCCAGACGCTGGCCTCCGGGCACGTGCAGACCCTGAAGATGCCGGCGGCGGCCAAGGGGATGGTCGTGTCCATGATGATGGGCATGATGGCCATCGTCGTGGCGGTCGTCCTGCACTTCTACGTCGCCGCCGATGTCGTCGGCTCCTCTGAGGCAGCCCTCACGGCCGCCGCGCAGTGGGGCTCGGCCCTCGAAGGCGTCCGCCGGCTCGGCGTCGGGATGCACCTGTTCGGCATCGTGCTCGGCCTTGCGACCATCATCCACGTCCTGCGGTTCCAGTCGATCCGGATCCTGGAGGTCGCCAGGGAACGCTCCGCCTCGCGGTAGCCACACCCCGCACGATCAACGGCCGTGGGGGCCCCCCGCACCCCCCCCCGGCCCCCCCCCCG
>JAWLFE010000002.1:58192-91635 GCA_041685735.1 Nitriliruptoraceae bacterium | reverse complement strand
CCCACGACCCCGGGCGGGGGCCCCCCCGGCAGCCCGGGAGGGCCCCACGGCCGTTGGTGGCATCGCGGGTGATGACCCGACTCAGCCGACCGATCGCGCGAACAGGACCGGATCGCTGACCCCGAGGGTGTCGAACAGCCGTCCGATGTTCAGGAACGTCGTGATCACCGCCGCCAGTTCCAGCAACTGCCCGTGATCCCAGTGCTCGTGCAACGGGTCCCAGAGATCGTCACCCACATCGTTGGCATCCTCGGCGATCTGTTCGATCAGGGCGAACACCGCCTTCTCAGCCGGCTGGAAGTGGTCACTGTCCTCCCACAGCGAGTTGTTCAGGTCACCGATGCGTTCCGCGCTGTTGCCGAGTTCCAAGGCGAGCCGTTCGTGGGCGCCGTAGCCGTAGTAGGCGCCGGTGGCCCGCAGCGTCTTCAGGATGACGAGCTCCTTGAAGGCCCAGCTGACCCGCCCTTCCCCCGTCGCCTGGATCACGAAGTTGGTGATCGAGGTACAGAAGGTGGGGTTGGTGGCCAGGACCTTCACGAAGTTCGGGACCAGGCCGAAGTGCTCCTCCGCGCGGGCGTAGACCTCCTCGAGGGCAGCGGTCGGACGGTCGATGGTGGCGGTGATGGGCATGGCGGGCTCCTCAGGCGCTCGGGGTCTTGGACCGGAAGGTCTCGAGGTGGTGGCGGGACGCCTCGGAGACCGGTGGTTCGGCTGCGAAGAGCACCGGCTCGTGGCCGTACCAGACCTCCTCGAGTTCGACGCCGAGCGCATCCCCGAACTTCGACACCTGCAGGTAGGCACCGATGGTCGCGACCAGCTCGACGATCTGCCCGTCGTCGTAGTGCTCCTTGACACGGCGCCACACCTCGGCCGGGATCCGTTCGGGATCGAGCACCACGTGTGCGCACAGGTCCAGGATGGCGACCTCGGCCGGCGTGTAGTGCTCGGAGGCGCGGTACTCGACACCGACGATGTCCGCCTGCTTCTCCGGTGTGACACCCAGGCGACCGGAGACGACCTCGTGCTGCGTGACGCAGTACAGGCAGTCCCCCATCTTGGTCGACTTGAGGATCAGCAGTTCCTTGTCGACCCAGGTGACCTGGCCATCCTGGAGGATGTCGAAGTAGATCTCCCACATCTTCTGGGCGATCTCCGGGGCGTTGCCGGTGATCTTGAAGATGTTGAGGACCATCTCGAACCGGGCCTCCGCATCGTCGTAGACCTGTCTGGTCACCGGATCGGCCTGCTCCGGTTCGATGTAGGGCAGTCGCGCCATGGTCGCCTCCCAGCGTTCTCCCAATTCTGAAGCGATCGCTCCAGATACATTGTGTAGCGCCTGCTCCACTACCCTGTCAAGGGTCCGACGAGCTGCTCGACCGCGACCTCGAGGTTCCCCTGATGGCACCCACGGCCGACACGCCACGCCGAGGACGCCCGCGCGCCTTCGACGACGAGCAGGTGCTCACGGCCGCCCTCGAGGTGTTCTGGCGCGACGGCTACCGCGCCACCTCGACCCGTGCCCTCGAGCGGGAGTTGGGCGTCAGCCAGTCCAGCCTCTACAACACCTTCGGATCGAAGTCCCGCCTGCTCGACCGCGCGATCGAGCACTACGAGGCGCGACTCGACGAGCACCTCGTCGGACCACTCCAGCACGCCGGTGGCGGGCTGGACGCGATCGAACGCTTCTTCCGCTCACTGCTGGCCTGGATCACCGCCGAC
This sequence comes from Nitriliruptoraceae bacterium, assembly GCA_041685735.1. Classification (GTDB taxonomy): domain Bacteria; phylum Actinomycetota; class Nitriliruptoria; order Nitriliruptorales; family Nitriliruptoraceae; genus CSSed11-175R1. The sequence goes on along the minus strand of JAWLFE010000002.1, from coordinate 89,916 downwards.
AGGAAACGTGGCTGCCTGGTCATCAACCTCATGGCCGAGGATGGCGGGCTGGACGACGACATCACCACGCGGACCCACCGCTACCGCGACCGTGTCCGCGCGGCTCTGCGAGCCGCCCTGCAGCGGGCGGCGGACCATGGCGAGATCGGCACCGAGGCGATCGATGAGCGCACCGACCTCCTGCTCGGCATGGTCCTCGGCCTCAACATCGCGGTACGGGGTGGCGCAGGACCAGCAGAGGTCGAGGGCCTGCTCACCGCGATCGTCTCCCAGATGGCCGCCTGGCGAACGGTGGCGGCAACGGCGGGGTGACCGGGCTCGGACGGCGCAGTCTCGGCCACGATCCCCGGGTGTCCCGGTCGCGGCAGCCGGCCGTGCTGACCGAAGGGTCTCCGACACGGTGGACCGGTCATGGAAGGCTGCCGGTCCGGTGCGGGTTGCGTGCCGTGGCGTGTCTCGGTCCTCGGCGGTGATCCCTGCCCGTGCCTGGCCACGCGCTGGTACGTGACCGACCGGCACCAAGGAGCAGCGAGGTGACCACGGACGACCAGGCGACCGGGCATCTCCCGGCATCGCAGTACGTGGCTGCGTCACGCGTGAGCACCGCCATGGCGCAGTTCGGTCGCAGCCGTGTCGATGACCTGACCCTGCCGCGCATCCTGGTCCTGGCCGTGCTCGGTGGCGGCTTCATCACGGCCGGGGCCCTGCTGTCGGTCCTGCTCAGTCAGGGGATCGAAGCCGCCGGCCCCAGCAAGGCGATCCAAGGGTTCGCGTTCAGCATCGGGTTCTTCTTCGTGGTGCTCTCAGAGGCCATCCTGTTCACCGAAGCCAACGTCGTGCTGCCGACCACCCTGTTGGACGATCGGGGTCGGTGGCGACGGGTCCTGCGCCTCTGGGTCCTGGCGTGGTTGGGCAACCTCGCTGGCGCATGGCTGTTCGGCAACCTCATCGCCATCGCGCAGCTCTACCCCGCGGAGACCCTCGCCGGGCTGCAACAGATCGTGGATGGCAAGATGGCCTACCGCGGACTCGGCGGGGCGGGTTCCTGGGGGCAGCTGGTGCTCTCCGGCGTTTTGGCCAACTGGCTGGTCGGGATGGCTGCCTTCTTCGCGTTCATGGGCCGCACGATCATCGGCAAGTACATCCCGGTGCTGTTGGCCGTCATGCTGTTCGTCGCCGCCGGCTTCCAACACAGTCCGGCGAACATGGGGTTCTTCGCGCTCCACATCGCGCTCGGTGGGGATCTGAGCTGGCTCATCGCCCTCGGCTGGAGCATCATCCCGGCTGGTATCGGCAACATGATCGGCGCGGCGGTCCTGGTCGCGCTCCCCTTCTGGTTCATCCACCCACCGTCGACGGCCGGGGATCGGACCTGACCGGTACCGGGATCGGCGACCGTGGCCGGCTCGCGGCGGCACGGATCGCACCGCGGTGAAGGTCCCACCCGTCACGGACACAGGATGGAAGACCCCAGGCGGCCGGCGTGGTGTCCGTCCAGCTCCGTATCGACGTCGGGACGGCCATGGCCGTCCTGCGCGCGCGTGCCTTCGCGAACGGGGAGAGTCTGCGCGATGTCGCGAGGGACATCGTCGCGCGGCGGGTGCGGATGGATGGCTAGATCCCCTGCGACACACGCCGGGCCAGCCCGTATCCTCGGTCCAGAGGGTCCGCATCGGCCGGTCCGCAGCCACCGACCAAGTGAGCCATCATGACCGCGTCCGGACCACGTCTCATCGAGCACCGTGAGCAGCGGCTGGTCGCAACCTTCGTCGAGCTCGCGGACACGCTGATCGCCGACTTCGATGTGGTCGAGTTCCTGGCCGGGCTCACCGAACGCGTCGTCGATCTCGGTCTGTCCAGCCAGGCGGGCATCCTGCTGGCCGACGAGACCGACTCGCTGCGGTTCGTGGCAGCCTCGGACGAACGGACGCAGGTGCTCGAGCTGTTCCAGGTCCAGAGCCGCGAAGGCCCGTGCCAGGATTGCTTCCGGAACGGCACGCCGGTCGCCGTCGCCCAGCTCGAGGACGAGCGGGAGCGTTGGCCGCTGTTCGTCCCGAAGGCACTCGCGACCGGATTCGCCTCCGTGGACGCCTTCCCCTTGCGCCTGCGCGGCACCGTGCTCGGGGCGATGAACCTGTTCCATAGCGACGCGGGCTCGCTCGATCCGGACGGCCGCGCCGTGGTCCAGGCCATGGCAGACGTCGCGATCATCGGGCTCTTGCAGCAACGGGAACTCGATCGGGCCCACGAGGTCGAGGGCCAGCTGCAGTACGCCCTGCACAGCCGGGTGGCCATCGAACAATCCAAGGGCATCATCTTCCAGCAGGCCTCGGTGTCGATGGCGGACGCCTTCGAGATGATCCGCTCCTACGCACGCGACAACAACGCCAAACTCAGCGACGTCGCACGCCGGATCGTCGAGGGCTCCCTGGATGCGCAGGCCCTCACGGCGCGACGCTGATCCACGACCGCGAGGATCAGCGCGCCGATGGCGCCGGTGCCTCCACGCGAACCGACGAGGCACCCGTGCTCGTCGGCAGGTGTCGGGTTCCATCCCCGTTCTGGCCCAGCAACCGCTCGATCCGCGTGGCCGACATCGGGTGGGCGTAGAAGAACCCCTGGGCGAGTTCACACCCGAGACCACGGACCTCGTCGTGCTGACGCCGGGTCTCGACACCTTCTGCGGTGACCGGCAGATCCAGGACGTGCGCCAGGTTGGTGACCGCCGCGAGGATGGAACCTCCACCCAGCGGCACATCGACGTCAGCGACGAAGCTCCGATCGATCTTGACGATGTCGATCGGGAGCTGCCGCAGATAGCTCAACGAGGAGAAGCCGGTGCCGAAATCATCCAGGTCGATCCGGATACCGGTCTCACGCAGCTCGTCGAGCACCAGCTGCGTGCGACGGGCATCATCCATCAGGACGCTCTCCGTGACCTCCGGGATGAGCACGGCCGGCGGCGTGCCCGTCGCCGCGAGCACGCTGGCGACCGTGTCGACGAAGCCCGGAGCCAGCAGCTGACGCACCGACACGTTCAGCGCCAGATCGAGGGCCAGGCCACGATGGCTGGCGCGCCAGTCATGGTGATCGGCACAGCTACGCCGCAGGACCCAGGCGCCGACCTCGTTGATCAGGTCGGTCCGTTCCGCGACCGCCAACAATCGGTCCGAGATGGTCTCGTCGTGATGGGCGATCGCGACCCCGACGCTCGCGGTGACGCTCAGTTCGACGCCCGGCAGCTCGAAGGGTTCCTCGAGCGCATCGGCGATACGGCGCACCAGCAGGTGTGCATCGCCGGGGTCACCCAGGTTCTCGCAGAGGAAGACGAACTCGTCACCCGACACACGGACCAACGTGTCCTCGGGTCGTGCGAGTCCCGCCAGACGCCGCGCAACAGCGACCCGTAGCTCGTCGCCGACCTGGTGGCCGTGCGTGTCGTTGACGAGCTTGAAGTCATCGAGATCGATGAACAGGATCCTCGCGCGCCTAGGCGTTGATCAGGTAGGCCGCCGCGACGTCAGCGAGCGTCTGGGCGGTCTCCATCGTGTGACGGTCGAGCCCCCCGGGGTCTCGCGGGACAGATCGAGAGCATCCATGCGCTCCTGCCCGTGGCGCAGGGGAAACGTGAACACGGCCCCAAGGCCAGCCGCCCGCGCCGCAGCAGCGAACGCCGGGAAGCGCTCGTCGGTGTCCAGGTCGGTCACCGCGACCGGCTCACCGGAGTCGTACGCCAGCACGCACGGGCCCTGACCGACGTTGGTCTGGATGCGTTCGTAACGCAGTGCACTGGCGTCGGACGCGGCCACGAAACGCGGCTCGCGCGCCTCGCCGATCAGGGTCACCCCTGCCGAGGTGACCGGGAGGATCCCCACGATCCACTCCACCAGATGGTCGAGGATGTGCTGGATCGGGAACTCGGTCGCGAGCGTCCGCGCGAACTCGCTCAGGACCGACGACAGCTTGCCTTCATCGACCACGGTCCCCCGACGCGGCACCTCGCCACGCGGCGTGAGGCGACCGACCCCGACCCGCACGGAAGCCGGGGCCATGTCAGGTTCATACGAGGTCCTTCGCCGCCAACGTGCCCCTGACGATGTCTCGAGCGACATCGTGCAGCTTCTGGTTGTAGTTGCGTGAGTGATCACGCAACAGCCCGAAGGCCGCGTCCATCTCGATGCCCACCTGCTCCGCGACGATGCCCTTGGCCTGTTCGATCCCGATGCGGGTCTGCAGAGCTCGCTGCAGTTGTCCTTCGACGGCGTGGGAGCGATCGAGCTCCCGCTGCTGCAGCAACCCGATCGTGGCCACATCCGCCATCGCCTGCACGACCGCCTCGGCGTCGGTGTCGATCCCACCTGGATCGGTCAGGAACAGGTTGAAGGCACCCAGCACGGCCCCCCGCAGCCGCAGCGGCACGGCCTGCACCGACCTGAACCCGGCCTGCACCGCACGCGGCGCGAACAGCGGCCACCGGTCACTGGCAGCCTGCAGATCATCGGCACTCACCGGGCTCGCCGTGCGGAAACAGTCCTGACAGGGCCCCTCCTCGTTCTGGGCCTGGAACAGCTCCAGCAGGTGGGTCCGCTCATCCGATGCGGCGACGAACTGCAGATCCCCGGCCTCGTCGACCAACAGGATCCCCGCCTCGGACGCGAGTCCGAGCTCCACGACACGTTCGGCCAGCGAGGAGAAGAAGTCGACCACGTCGAAGTCCTCCACGAGGGTGTCAGCGAGCTCAACGAACGTCTCGACCAGACGCCGCTCACGACTGAGGGCGATGTCCGTGGTTGCACTCATGCGATCCTCTTCCTTGACGCTTCCATGCCGTCGACGAGATGTGATGAGCCGCGCGCTCCTGCGCTGGCTAGTCCTGCAGGGGCCCGAGCTCGAGGCGATGCTCGACGACCTGCGTCGCGACCTCGGGCAGGGTTGAACCTTCCGCGAACGCGTGTGCCCGCAACACCGCGAGCGCCGCCGCGACCGGGACACCGAGCTGCACCGCGACGACCCCCGAGGCCTGGTGGACCTCCACGGAGCTCGACAGCGTGTTGGTGAAGACCTCGTCGAGCTCATCAGCTGGCCGCCCCGCCTGCAACGAGGTCAACAGGTTGAGCGCGAACCGGGCGACCACCAGCGCATCGCCGTACTGCTCGGAGGTCAGCTCTCCGGCGACGGACTGGTAGAGCGTCAATGCGCCGAGGCTGATCGAGCCGGACCGCAGGGGGAACGCGAACACGGCCCGGAACCCCAACGCGGCGGCCGCCTTGGCGAACGTGGGCCAGGTGTCGTCACGCTCGAGATCCGCGACCTGTACGGGCCACCCGGTCCGGTGTGCCGTGTACGCGGGACCCTCACCCAGGTCGAACTGGCTCGCTTCGCCGGCCCGTGCGCCTTCTGTTGCGCAGACCATCTGCAACCCACTGTCGAGCAGGTCGTCGTTGGCGCCCAGCGACACCCCGACCCCCGCGGCGTCCAGCAGCTTCGACGCCGCCGTGCACAGGCGCATCTCCGGTGGGCCCGGCGGCTGCGCTTCGAACGCCTCCACGACCCGCAGGATCCGGCGCGGCTCCGCATCAGCCATCGGGTATCGGCCGACCCGAGTGGACGGCGAACCGCAACGACCAGGGATCGAACATGAGCACTCCAGAACCACGGCGACGAGGGCCGTGCCGAGGACCGGAGCACGAGCGACTTCGGGATCACGGTACTTCCCGCCGTGGCCCTGTCAAGCATCCACCGCGCTGCACGACGGTGCGTGCGTTCGTGGTTCGCGGGTCGCTCAACGGGCCAGGGGCTCGGCTGATGGTCTCCAGCCCCAGCCCGTGGCTCCCAGCGGAGGCGACGGAGCGACAACCGACGATCAGCGGACCCGGTCCAACGCCCCGGAGGCCTCGTCCACCTTGTACTCCCAGATCCCGTTGAAGGCGCAGCCATCGAAGTTGCGCTCGTCCTCGAACGCGCCGTCGACGAAGATGCGCAGCCGCACGACCGACCCCACACACTGCGGCCGGCCGAATGTGATGCGGACATCCTGGGTGCCGCTCGGGAGGTCGTCGGGGGTCAAGGTGACGCGGCCGGCGCCCGGGGTGCTCTGCGGGAAACCGGGCGCGCTGCGAACCTCGAGCACCTCCCGGCCGTTGAGCTCCAACGTCGCCCGCCCGATGACATCGCTGAACACGAACTCGAAGCTCGACTCGGGCTCCGGCGTCTCGATCAGGGTGCGGGTGCAGTCCTGCTGCTGGTAGGTCGCCACGTCCCGGACGGTCGCGGTCCGGCCCCCGAGCGTCGCCACGCGGAAGGTCAACGGTGCGGCGTTGGCTGTATCGGCACCGCTGAAGAAGGCGGCCGGATCGGCGGAGCGGATGGCGGCTTCGGCCGCGGCCGTGTCACCCCCGACGGCGACGAGCCGGATCTCCGACTCGGCGAGGACCCGACGCTCCTCCTCCCCGACCTCGACCTCGCCAGAGATCGAACGGTAGGCCGCGTTCACGGCCACCTGGAGCTCCTCGGCGCTCTCCACTCGGGTCGAGGACATCGTGAACAGCATCGTTCGCCCGTAGGTGACCGCGTCGATGTAGACCGCAGGGCTCCCCTCACGCAGACGCCCGGCGGCGATGGCTCGGTCGACCTCGTCCGGGGTGACCGACGCGGCGAGCAGTTGCGAAGGCCGGATCACGTCATCGTCGACGAAGGAGATCGTGTACATCGGCTGGACCATGCGGACCAGGATCGTGTGCTGCTCGAAGGAGCGGTCGCTCGCGAACGCGCCGTCGAGCCCAGCTGAGGCAAGTGGACTGTCGTAGCGCAGCGAGAACCCGAGGTCGAGCGCCGTCTGTTCGAACGAGTACGCCTCCTGCCGGACGTAGTCGATGTCGGCCGGAACGACATCGATACCCGACAGGCGGCTGTCGGCGTCGCGCTGCAAGGTCGCGACCGCCTGTTGCAGGGTGGAGGTCGACGGAGCCTGGACGTTCACGACCGGTGCCGAGGAGGCGAGGTCGACCGCGAGCTCGAGCGGCGCGCGACCGAGTGGGAGCGGCTGGATCTCGCCCTCCAGGAGGCGATCCCCGTCGACGAACAGGCCCGGCAGCACGCTGCCCTCGAAGGCGACGGCAGGGAACGCATCGAAGGTTCGCTCCGTCGGGTCGCTGGTGGTGACGCTGCACTGGTAGGCGTGGTCGCCGGACACGAACTCGCCCCGCGCCAGCTCCCGGTCGTCCTCGGCGCTTCCGACCTCCGGCGCCCAGTCGGCCAACGAGGCGAACAACGGATCGACCGCCGGATCGGCCGTCGTCCGTTCCGGCTCGGGCGGCTCGGGCTCCTCATCGGCGCTCGGCCCGGGGTCCGGCTCCGGGTCGGGTTCCGCTTCCGGGTCGGGTTCCGGCTCGGGGTCGGGTTCCGGCTCGACCTCCCCCGCCACGGCATCCGACGCCGGATCTGCGGCACCCGCATCGCTGCAGGCCGCGGTCGACAGCGCGAGCACCACCATCATCGTCACGACCCTCAGGTGATACCCGCCCCGACCCATCACACGTCACTCCCTCGTACCCGACTGCAGCGCATCCCGTGCTGACGTCCGAGGGTCGCCCACGGCGAACACCACGGTCCAGTGGGCATCGTTGAAGGGTTCCCGTCGGTCCTCCTTACGGGTCCTGTCGGCGAACGGCATGGGGCGATCCCGGCCCTCTATCCGGCGGAGCGCGCGCAGCCCCCGGCACCCACCGTGCATGCGTGAGCGGAACTGACCGATGGCCGTCAGTGATGGTCGCTGGACGACGACGACGACGTACGCGAAGGTTCCCGGGTCCGTCAGGAGGATCATGGAGGTCGAACCGCTGCACCTCGAGGGTGTACGTGCGCAACCTGGATCGGCAGCCGCAGCATGGCCGCCGTCACCGACGGACCGGAGGGGGCATGGTGAACGCTGATGTCCTTGCGGACCTGACCACGGTCCGACGTGCGCTCCACCGGCGGCCCGAGCCCCGGTTCGACGTCACGGACACCGCCACGCTGGTCGCCGAACGGCTCGAGGAGGTCGGCCTCCAGGTCCACACGGGCGTGGGTGGCAGCGGCGTGGTCGGCACGTTGCGGCGAGGCACATCGGACCGCGCGATCGGGCTGCGTGCCGAGTTGGATGCGCTTCCCATCACCGAGCGGGGGGATGCTCCGTACGCCTCGGAGATCGCCGGAACGCATCACGGCTGCGGGCACGACGGACACATCACGATGCTGCTCGGTGCCGCACAGGCGCTGGCTCGGGCCGAGGATCTGGACGGGACGGTGCAGTTCATCTTCCAACCAGCCGAGGAGACCGGCCTCGGCGCCCAGGCGATGATCGACGATGGCCTGTTCGACCGCTTCCCCATGGACGCCGTGTTCGGCCTGCACAACCTGCCTGGGCTGCCGGTCGGCCACCTCGCCACCAGGGCGGGGATCTTCACCGCGTTCGAGGACGTGTTCTCCATCGTCATCGATGGCAACGGCGGACACGCCTCCGCGCCGGAGCGGACGCTCGATCCCCTGGTCGCCGGCGCCGAGGTGGTCCTGGCGCTCCAGACCATCGTCTCCCGCGCCGTCGCACCGACGGATCACGCCGTGGTGTCGGTGACCGAGTTCGTCACCGACGGTGCCCGCAACGTCATCCCCGGCCAGGTCACCCTCCGGGGCGACACCCGCGGCTTCGACGACCGGGTCAGCACCACGATCCGGACCCGGATGCAGCAGATCACACAGGGCGTCGCAGCGGCGCACGGCGTGTCTGTGGAGGTCCGGTACCAGCGCGAGTTCGCCCCGGTCGTGAACACCCCAGCAGAGACGGATGCGGCTGCCCGTGCGGCTGCGCAGGTCGACGGGATGACGATCGATGCGACCGGCGACCGCATGAGCTTCTCGGAGGACTTCGCCCAGTACCTCCACCACCGACCGGGCTGCTTCGTGGTCATCGGCAACGGCACCGAGGGTGCCCACGGCCGATCACTGCACCACCCGAGCTACGACTTCAACGATGCCGCCATCCCCTTCGGCGTCGACTACTGGTGCGCCCTCGCGCGGGATCGGCTCGCGCCATGACCGCGCCCCCGCCGCAGCGTGGTTTCGAACGAGCGGAGTTCGAGGCCCGCGCCGAGCGTCTCCAGGCGGGGATGTCCAAGGCGGACATCGACCTGATGCTGCTCACGACCGAGCCGGACGTTCGGTACCTCAGTGGCTTCGACACGCCGTTCTGGCACAGCCCGACCCGACCGTGGTTCCTCCTGCTGCCAGCGGCCGGTCCGCCGGTTGCGGTGATCCCGGAGATCGGTGCCCCGGCCATGTCGGCGACGTGGGTCACCGACATCCGGACCTGGCCGGCACCGGTGCCCGACGACGATGGCATCACGCTGCTTCGGGAAGCGATCCGCGAACTCGTGGGCCAGCGCGGATCGATCGGGGTGCCGATGGGCCCGGAGACCCACCTGCGGATGCCGCTCGCCGATTGGTCGCGGCTGCGCGACCTGCTTCCGGAGGTCCGCGTCCTCGACGCCACCCCGACCGTCGCCGCCGTCCGGATGATCAAGTCCGCCGCAGAGGTCGCCAAGATCCGTCACATCTGCCAGCGTGCAGGAGACGCGTTCGACGCGCTGCCCGACCTCGCACGCGAAGGAGTGGCCCTGTCAGCGGTCTTCCGCCGGTTCCGCATCGATCTGCTGCGCCGCGGGGCGGACGACGTTCCCTACCTCGTCGGAGCGGCGGGACCCGGCGGCTACCCGGATGTCATCTCCCCACCGACCGACGATCCGCTCCGCGAGGGCGACGTGTTGATGCTCGACACCGGCGCTGTGTACGACGGGTACTTCTGCGACTTCGACCGCAACGTCGCCATCGGACAGGCGGACGATGCCGCCTGCCGCGCCTACGACACCCTGCACCGTGCGATCGATGCCGGGCTGCGCACGATCCGACCCGGTGCCCGCTGCAGCGACCTGTTCGGCGCCATGGCCGCGGTGATCGAGGCGGACGGTTTCGACGCCGGCAACGTCGGCCGATTCGGGCACGGCCTTGGATCGCAACTCACGGAGTGGCCGTCACACACGCCGACGGATCACACCGCGCTGCAGCCCGCCATGGTCGTGACGCTGGAGCCCGGGCTGACCATCGCGCCCGGCCGGACCATGGTCCACGAAGAGGACGTGCTGGTCACCCCCGACGGCGCCGAGTTGCTGACGCGCCGCGCTCCGGCCGATCTTGCGATCATCTGACGGATCACGCCCGATCCCGGCGGCTGCCGGGCCGTGACATCCAGCGGCAACGGCACCGACGAGGTCGCATGTCCTACAGTTCCTCCGACGTTCCTGACGGTCATGGGTCGGTCCGTCTGACGGATCGATGACGGACCGATGACGGACCGGAGGCCGCATGCTGGATCTGCACCGGTTGCGACTGCTACGGGAACTGTCGCACCGCGGCACGCTGGCGGCGGTGGCAGCCGCCCTCGCCTACAGCCCATCAGCGGTGTCCCAGCAACTGGCGAAGCTCGAGTCCGAGGCCGGGGTCCCGCTGCTCGAGCGCGTGGGCCGCGGGGTCCGTCTGACCGCGCAGGCGGAGGTGCTCGTGGCCCATACCGAGGCGGTCCTCACCCGTCTGGAGCAGGCCGAAGCCGATCTGGCCACGTCAGCGGAGCTCGTGGGGACCGTCCGCATGGCCGCGTTCCAGAGCGTCGCCTTCGCGTTGATCCCGTCCGTCCTGGCGCAACTGAAGCAACGACATCCGCGGCTCCGGCTCGACGTCGAGGTGCGCGAACCCGAGGAGGCCACCGCCGGGCTCCTCACCCACGATCTCGACCTCATCGTGGATGAGGAGTTCCCAGGCGCACCCATGGTCGCCGACGAGCGGCTCGATCGCGAGGTGCTGCTCGACGACCCCTTGCTACTGGTCGTACCCGCACCGTGGGGGCCCGTGGCCGACATCGCGGAACTCGCCGATCGGCCGTGGACCCTGGAACCATCCGGCACCCGCGCGCGGGCGTGGGCCGAGGTGTTCTGCCGGGAACGCGGCTTCGAGCCCGACGTGCGGTTCGCCTTCGACGACCTCCCGATGCGCCTGCGTCTGGTCGAGACGGGGCATGCAGCAGCGCTCCTGCCCGACCTCGCTCCGATCCGTGAGGGTTCACCGGTCGCCGTGGTCGCGCTCCCCGACGACCCAGCGCGCCGCATCCACACCGTCGTTCGCCGCGGTACCGCGGCGCATCCGGTGTCCATCGCCCTTCGCCAGGCGCTCCGTGAGGCGGGTGCCGACGCATCGGGAGTGCTCCGACACCAAGGGAGAAGCCCCGACATCACCTGAGGGCATCTCCTAGCCTGTCTTCGTTGGCATCCTGAGCGAGCTTGCCGGGAGGGGCTGTGCGCGTCGACGTCCCACGCCCGGGCCCCGACCGACCGGTGGGGCGTGACATCGAGGTGCAACAGATCCTCGACGTCGTGCAGCGACAGGGTGCGTGCTACCTCGAGGGGGCGGCCGGCATCGGCAAGTCTCTGGTGCTCGGAGAGGTCACTCGACGGCTCGGGTCCGCTGGGGCGGACGTGATCTCCCTCGGCGGCAGCGAGGCGACAGCCGTGATCCCGCTCGCACCGTTGCTCAAGCTCTGTCCACCTGGCGTGGAGGACGCCGGAGCGGCGATCATGGCAGAGCTGTACCGCCGGTCGCGGCGCCACCGCACGGTGGTGCTGGTCGACGATGCCCACCTGCTCGATGCCGCGACCGCCGCGGTCGTGCGCCAGATGGCCTCAGCTCCGGCGGTCGGGGTGACGGTCGCGGTGCGGCGAGGCGTGGTCGTACCGGGATCGGTCGATGCCATCCGGCGCGACGGCGACACGGTGGTGCTGGAACTCTCCGAGCTCGACCGACCGTCGAGCGACCGGCTGGTGGAGCGGTTGATCGGCCCGACGGAGGAGGACACGCTGGAGTGGGTCCACAGCCGGACCCAGGGCCATCCCCTCTACCTGCGCGAGCTGCTGGTGGCGGGGCAGCAGACCGGGGCACTTCGACGGCACCGCGGACGCTGGCGGCACGAGCCTGACGCGCCGGTGTGGACGGCTCGACTCCACGCGCTCGTCGCGACGCGCCTGCAGGGCCTGTCGCCCGAGGAGCGGGAAGCGATGGAACTGGTCGCGGTCGGTGGGACAGTGCCGTTCGAAGCGCTGAGCGCGATCGTCGACGTCGACGTGCTGGTCGAGCTCGCGGGGCGCCGCCTGCTCGCCGTCGACGCGGTCAAGGTCGAGATGGACCACCCCCTCATCGCCGAGACCCTGCTCGCAACGATGCGGGCCGAGCGGTCCACCTCGGCCCGCCTGCAGCTCGCCGACGCGCTGGAACGCCAGCTGCACGACCGCGATCCGGTCGCGATCGTGCAGCTGCGCCTCGATGCCGGCGATGCCATCGACCCGCAACTGCTCGTCGAAGCCCTCGACGTCGCGCTGGCTTCGCGTCTGCCGCAGGTCGGCGAGCGGTTCGCCCGGGTGGCCTGCGAGATGGTTGCGGATCCGTCGGTACGGATGCGGCTCGTCGAGTCGCTGGCGATGCAGGGTCGCTGGGAGGAAGCGGAGGAGCAGTTCGAGCACGTGATCGGTGCGTGTGACGAGCAGACGGCCATCGACGTCCTGGAACGGTGGGTGGCGGTCAACTTCTGGAACCGCGACGAACTGTCGACGACCCAACGGATCGCTGCCGAGGCACAGGCGCGCATCGGCGACCACGGCTCGGACGCGTGGCATGTCCTGCTCCTGCGGATCGGGATGTTCGTGGGCAACCTGGACGCGTCGATCGCGGACCACGACCAGTGGCTGGGGACACACCACGTCGATCCGCACCCGCGGCAGATCGCGCTCGTCGACATCGCGACCTGCGCATCGCACGCAGGGGCGTTCCAGCGCATCCGCGAGATCGCCACCGATCTCGACGACGGCGCCTGGGCCGACCCGATGGACCGGGCCTGGCTCCGCGGCGTGGAACTGATCGCCGATGCATGGACGCTCGGCCTGGCCGCACTGTCCCAGAACCTCCACGAGTTCGCTGCCGCCACCACCGCGACGGCAGACCCGCTCATGGAAACGCTGAGCCACGTCCACGCTGGGATGGCCCTCAACGACCTGACCTGCCATGCCCAGGCAGCCCGGCATCTGATGAAGGTGGTCGAGCTACGCCGGTACGCCGGCTACCGCCGCCACGTCCCGCTCACCCTCGCCGAGCTGGCCCGAGCGCTCGTCGCCACCGAGCGGGGCCCCCGGGAGGCCCCAGGATGGCTCGACCGGGCTGCGGCGCCGGCAACCGACGCACGGTGGGTATCGGAGCCTGTCATCCAGTTGGTGCAGGGCATCCTCGACGAAGCTGCCGGCGGTGACCCGTGGGACGCCTTCGACCGTGGACTCGACCATGCCCGACAACGGTCAGCGCGGATCCACGAGGTGATGCTCCTCCGTCAGATGGCACAGTCCGGCCGGGCGGATCGCGTGGCAGGACGGCTTCGTGAGCTCGCCGATCCGATGGGCGGTGGGCTGGCCGACCTCATCGCACGGGAGGCCGAGGCGCTGGCGTCCGGCGACGCGACCGCACTCGACGACGTGGCCGCGGATGCCGCGGTGTTCGGTGCGATCGGGATCGCGGCGGACGCGGCCGCGCACGCCGCTCGACGTCATGCCGAGGCCGGTGAGGTCGGAGCGTCGTTGGCGTCGCTGTATCGCAGCGAGGCGGTGCTGCGACGGGCACCCGGCCAGCGGTCGCTGGTCCTCGACGAGGTGGAGCCGATCCTCTCGGCCAGGGAACGCGAGGTGGTCGACGCCGTGGTGGACGGTGCCTCCAACCGGGAGGTCGCCGATCGCCTGTACATCTCGCATCGGACCGTGGAGAGCCACCTGCGGCGCATCTACCGACGCCTCGGCGTGTCGGGGCGAGAGGAGCTCACGCTGCTGTTGGGCGCGCCCGAGCCAGGGTCGGCCGGGACGACGTGAAGGCCTGATCAGGACCAGGACCGCAGCCGCTTGAACTCCCCGACGCTGTGTGCCGCCAGCGTGACGGGCGTTCGCGCACGTGCGGTCGCCCATCGGGGCTGACCGAGGATGGGCCCGAGCTCGCCGAAGTGTTGGCCCGGGGCCAGGGTCGTGATCCGTGTCTCGACACCGGCACGGGTCGCTGCGACGAGCTCGACCTCACCGTCCTCGATCACGTAGACGTGCTCGCCCCAGTCACCACGGCCGAAGATCGTCTCGCCCTGCTCGTAGCGCACCTGCTGCGCGGTGACGACGTGCTCCGGGCCGGCGCCGTGCATCCGCACGACCTCGTCGGCGATCGGCAACAGGCGGGGATCATGACTGGAGACCACGACCACACGGCCATCCCTGCGCAGCGTGGCCAGCAGGTCGATGATCCGGTCGGTCTGCGCCTGATCGAGGTTGGCGGTCGGTTCGTCCGCCAGGAGCAGCACCGGGTCGTGCGCGAGTCCCCTCGCGATCGCGACCCGCTGCTGCTCTCCCCCGGAGAGTGCCGCAGGACGTCGGGCGGCGTGCCCATCGAGACCCATACGGGCGGCCAGCTCGTCAGCGCGCGCCAGAGCCTCGGCGCGGCTCCAGCCAGCCAGCAGGAGCGGGGTGGCGATGTTCTCACGCGCCGTCAGGGACGACAGGAGGTTGAAGCTCTGGAAGACGAACCCGATCGCGTGCCGGCGGTACCGGTCGAGGGCCCGACGGTCCAGCGCCGTCACATCGGTCGCACCCAGCATCACCGAGCCCGACGTCGGCGTGAGGAGTCCGCCGAGCACGGACAGCAACGTGGTCTTGCCCGACCCGGACGGCCCGAGCAGCAGCACGACCTCACCGCTGTCGACCGCGAAGGTCAGACCGTCGAGCGGCCGGGTGATCCGGTCGCCACTGTGGTACTCGACGACCAGGTCGGTGACGGCCAGCCGGGACGCCGTCATGCCGGCCCCCCGAAGGCGGTCACGGGATCGGTCGAGCGGACGCGCGCGCTGCCGGCCCGCGTCGCGACGATCGCCACCACGATCGCGACGAGCGGAACCTGCCAGTACGCACTCGGCGGCACCCGGACGGTCAGGGGGAACCACGGGGCGATCACCAACTGCAGCAACGTGGCCACGACCACGGCGGCCGTCGTGATCGCCACGGCCTGCAGGGCGAGACTGCGGAGCAGCTGCCGATCGGTTCCACCCAGGGCCTTGAGGACCGCGAAGTCACGCTGGCGCTCGAGCACCGTGAGGTACAGGACACCACCGACGATGGTTGCGGCCATGAACCACAGCAGGCCACGGATCAGGTCGATCGATGCCACGGCGCTCTCGAGCGGTCCGAGCGCATCGGCCGCGACCTCATCCGCCCGCAACTGCACCAACCCGTCGGGCACATGCTCCCGGGAGGACCCCGACACCAGTGCGCTCACCACCGGCGATCCGCCGAACAGAGCATCGCGGGCATCATCGATCCGCAGGAAGGCGACGGGGAGCCCCGCGAGCAGCGTGGTGTCCGCCGACAGCCCGACGACGGTGAATCGCTGCTCGCCGACACGGATGTCGTCACCCACCGCCACGCCGCTGGTGCGATCGACGACGAGTTCCCCTGCGCCACCGACGGATGCGCCTTCGACGACGGGTGGCGCTCCGATGCCACCGACCGGGTGGCCGATGACGAGCGCCTCCTGGGACCGGCCGTCATCGGTCAAGGTCCCTCGCGCCACGACCAGCGCCGTCACGGCCGGGTCGGAGGACGCCACCTCGACCTGATCCGCGGACAGCGTCGCGGAGGACGTGAACGGACCGGAGCTACCGGCAGGCAGCAGCCAGGTCTCGGCGCCGACCGCCTCGACGGTGAGGTAGGGCTCCTGGTTGAACTGCTCCACCAACCCATCCATCAGGTAGAGCAGGGCGAACACGACCGACATCGCCACGATGACGACCAGGAAGCGCCTCGCGCGATAGACACTGTCACGAAGCGTCAAGAGCACCATGATCGTCCTCCTCTCCCCGGCCCCCCGAGCGGCGGGACGCGAGCCACCCCTCGAGTGCCGGCATGGCCTGGTCGTAGCCCCGCTGTGCGACCGACCTGACGGCCCCGAAATCGAGCATCGACACGCCACGCAGATCCATCTCCAGGTGGCAGTCGGCCGATGACCCCGCTCCCACATTGCGTTGTTGATCGGACGCCACGGTCAGCGCACGCATGATGGTCGTTGCCACCGCCGGGAGTGTGCGTCCATGCCGGACACGGTGATGCAGCGCCCGGATCCCGCTGACCCACAGTCCATAGTCTTCGCGGGCCCGCGGCCCGGACGGCGGGACCACGTCGACGGCGATGACCTCCCCGCCCGGCGACAGCTCACGCATCAGGTCGACCGGCAGGTTGTTCGTGACGCCCCCGTCGACGAGGAGGTGGCCCTCGTGAGGCACTGGCGGCATGACCCCGGGGATCGCACATGAGGACCGGATCGCGTGCACGATCGAGCCGCGATGATGCACGTGCGGCCGCGCCGTCGTGAGATCGGTCGACACACAGACGAACCCTCGGCGGAGGTCCTCGATGTCCCGCTCGCCGAACACCTGCGCGGACGCAGCGGCGATGCGTCGCCCCGAGGTCAACGCAACCACCGGCACGGTGTAGTCGAGAACCCTGGCGAACAACCGCTCGATCAGCGGTTCGAGCTGATCCGGCGTCATCCCGTCCGCCATCGTCGCCGCCAGCGGGCTACCGATCGACGATCCGGCGAACACGTCAACCTCGATCCCGAGCTCGTGCAGGGCGCGGTGGACACCCAGGTGCGCGAAGCCACGAGCCCCTCCCCCGCTCAACACGAGTCCCCGTCCCCGCCCGCACAGCAGGCGCGTGACCCGGACGACATCGCGGAACGCGTTCTGCTCCACATGGTGGGCGTACTGACATCCCGTCGCATCCAGCCGCACCGCCGTCCCCGTCGGCACGCCCACATCCCGCCACAGCAGGACCAGGTGGCGAGGGATGCTCGGCGGAGCGAAGTCGACGACGCGTCTCACCGCCTCGTCGGATCCGGGGGTGCCGTCTCCAGGTGCCACGACCGCGACGCGATCCGCCGCGGCCAGCGCCCGCCGCGACCATGCATCCGGCTGTGCGCCCACCTCGAGCACGACCGACTCGGCCGATCGTTCGAGGTCGCAGAGCAGCCGCGCCACCGCGAGATCCCCAACCTCCCCGCGCTCGCTCTGCGCGATCCCTGGACGCGACAACCTCACATCGACGCGGGCAGGCCACAGGACCTCGACGTGGCCGAGTGGCTCGAGTCCAGCCGCCAGCCGACTGACGACGTACCGGCGATCCAGCTCAGCGGCGACCACCACCGCGATCACGCTCGCCCGCCGGTCGTGCGCGCGGGTCGGTCGAACGATCGGCATCGAGCCGGCCACGAACAGCTCCGGTGCCGTCGCCGCGAGCCGATGCAGCTGCGTGGGAGGGAACCCAGCGATCAACGTGTCACGCACCGCCACCACGCCTGGCCACCCGACCCGGTCCTCGTGAACGATTCCCCCTGGGCCGATCTCCTCGATCGTCGGGGGCTGCCCGGGTGAGCCCGGCCCCTGCACGCGCAGCCCTCCGAACACCACCATCCAGATCCGCGGGGATCCCGGCTCGGCGACCTGCGGGACGTGCCCGCTCATGATGCGCCGCCACACCACCGAGCCCTCGAGTTCACGGAGGTCCGTGGCGTCGTGAACCCCGTGCAGATCGGCCAGCAACTCGGCGAGCTCCTGCCGGCACGCCCGATCGAACGCCGCGTGTCGGTCGCGGCGTCCAGCACCGTTCTCGACATCCATCGCGCTGACCGTGCCCCTCCCCAGGTGGTGCGCTCCAACCTAGGGAGCAGCAGGTGGGTCATCGTGTCGGACACCACGGTTTACGTGCTCAGCAGCCGGGATTGCGTGCTCAGGGATCGCCTGCGTGGACGTGACGGACGTCTGACCTGGCTGTTGCGGAACCGATGCGCCCGTCACGACGACGGTGCACCCGGACTCCTGATGGCGAGGTGGGCGAGCTTGTCGGGGTTGCGGATGGCTTCGATACTGTGGATCGAGCCCTCGACGATGTCGAGCACCAACACCACCAGGATCGTGCCGTCGCTCCCGGTGACGAGCAGCCCGGGGGTGCCGTTGAACCAGCGGCTGGCGAGCCCGAGCTGATCGGTCGCCTGGCGGTTGAGCCCCTCGAGGAACCGCAGCACCCGCTCGGCGCCGTGGATGGGACGCCGGGCCGCGGAGACCTTGCCGCCGCCGTCGGAGGTCAGCACGACATCGGGGGCCAGGGTGTGCAGCAACCCGGTCACATCACCGCTGCGGCAGGCGTCGAGGAACCTGCCCGCCACCTCGGCTCGGATGGCTGGATCCGGTTCGAACCGGGGGCGGCGTGCCTGGATGTGCTTGCGGGCTCGCGACACCAACTGCCGGCAGGCTGGCTCGGAGCGCACCAGCACGGCGGCGACCTCCGCGTGGTCGTACCCGAAGACGTCGTGCAGCACGAACGCGATGCGCTCTGCCGGGCTCAGTGACTCGAGGACCACCAGGAAGGCCAT
The DNA here is from genome assembly GCA_041685735.1 of Nitriliruptoraceae bacterium. Taxonomy (GTDB): domain Bacteria; phylum Actinomycetota; class Nitriliruptoria; order Nitriliruptorales; family Nitriliruptoraceae; genus CSSed11-175R1. Next base: position 71,343 of record JAWLFE010000002.1, on the reverse strand, counting down.
CGAGACCGACTCGGCGAGCTCGACCGGATCGGTCGGATCCTCGTCCGTGACCAGCGGTTCGGGCAGCCACGGTCCCACGTAGAGCTCAGCGCGGGCCTGCGCCGAGGTGAGTCGGTCGAGGCAGATCCTCGAGGTCGTCCCGGGTGCCGTCGGGAGCGTGGCCGCCGAGGGGCAGGAACCTGGCGGCCTGCTCGACCGCGCCACCGGGCGGTGCGATCCGACTCCGGTCCGACGGCACGGACAGGTACAGCGGCTCGTCGACACCGAGCACCAACGTCGGCCCCGACGGCCGCCGGGAGCGCTTCGGTCAGGACATCGGCCGCCTGCTGCTCGTCGGCGTCGGCGTAGGTCGCGAGCCGCACGATCGGGGCGAGCAGCCGTCGAGTCGCCGCGTCGGGCGCCAGGCACGACAGCCAGTCCGCCACGCTCCCGTCGGGGTCGGCCGACCGTGCCGCCCGGTGCATGCGGACCAACGACACCACGGCCGAGGTGACCCCGCCGAGGTGGCGGTCGAGTGGGGCGACGATCCGTCCGTCGAGCAGGAGCCGGGTCTGGTGCGACGCCGGTTTCCGGCCCGGCAGCTCGATGCCGAGGTCGTCGAGGATGGCGGTGCCCGGTCCGCGTGTGTGCAGCGCGTGCGGACCCAGGTTCCGGATCGTTCCATCGCGGACGGTGGACCGGGCGCGACCACCAAGCCGACCGCTGCCTTCGAGGAGCGTGACCGCGATCCGCCGCCGAGCGAGCTCGACGGCGGCGACGAGCCCGGCGAGGCCGCCCCCGATGACGATGACGCGACGGTCGGACATCTGATCGCTCCTGCACGGTGTCACCCCTTCGACGACATCGCCGGCCGATCTGTGACACAGCAGGGCCACGCCGTCCGTCGAGCTACGTGGCGTCGGCCGTGACCGTCAGATCACGCTCGTAGTTGTCGAGGATCGCTTCGAGCCGACGTGGCCGGCCGAGCAGCCGCACCGCGGCGCGCCCGAGCACGCCGAGTCTGACCGCCCCGTCGAAGGCGAGTCGGATGCGCGTCCCACCCGGGACCGGCTCGAGCGTCCAGGTCTGGGCGAACCGTTCCAGGAGCACGCGGTAGTGGGCGGGGTAGGACGAGACATCGACGGTCATCCGGTAGCGGTGTCCGTCCTCCCACAGGGTGCAGGTCTCGGCCCACTCGGCCCCACGGTCGTCGCGGCACACCCGCACCATCCCTTCCCCCTGCCCCTCCCCTTCCCCGTCGCCGGCGACGATGGCGGTGTGGGCGATGCCGGGGGCGAACCGTCCGTAGTCACCCGCATCCGCGATCGTCGCCCACACCCGCCCCACCGGCGCAGCCACGATGCGGTCGACCTGCAGCTGCACGGGCGAGGTCGCGGTCATCGGCGCCTGGCCGCGCCGTCGCAGCCCGGCAGCCTGACCGACGATCATCGCGGCGACCACCACGCTGACCGCAGCGAGGCCGACCCGTCCCGCCGGTGCCAGGAGCTCCGGGAACCCCGCCAGCACCACCACCGCGCCGACCACCCATGCGAGGTCGGCCACCAGGACGAAGCGTGCCCCGACCGCGAGCCGATGCGGAGCGGCCAGCAACCACACCAGCAGGACCGCGAACCCGAGCAATCCGCCACCGAGTGCCGCCAGGACCCACCCGGCCGCCCCGATCGGACGGCTGAGCATCGGCGCGCCTGCGAGCAGCACGACACCGTTGACCCCGGAGAAGATGGCGTTGTAGCTGACGGCCGAAGCCAGCCACCGGCCGCCATCACCGGACACCCTCGGGGTCGGGCTCACCCGGACGCTGACCGCGCGAGGATCCGGGGCAGCGGGTTCGGTGGTGGCATCGGTCATGTCGCGCTCCTTGCTCGGGGCCTGCGGGGTGGAAGCTCAGCGAACATCTCGCCGAGCGCGATGGCGATACCCGAACAGGGCATGGTCCGGTGGCCCGTGGCCTGCGATGCTGTGGTTCACCTGGCATCGAACCGGGAGGGGCCATGCCCGACGTCGAGACCTCACCGTTCGGCCGCGGTCTGCGGCACTGGCGTCGCCTGCGTGGGGTCAGCCAGCTCGACCTCGCCAGCACGGCGGCGACCACCACCCGGCATGTGTCCTTCCTCGAGACCGGCCGGTCCCGTCCGAGCCGCCAGATGGTCGACCGGCTCGGCGACGCACTGCAGATCCCCTGCGCGAACGCAACCGGCTCCTGGAGATGGCAGGCCTGGCGACCACCTACCCGCAGGGCGATCTGAGCGATGCCGACCTCGCCCCGTTCCAGCGCGCGATCGAGCGCCTGCTCACGTCCCACGAGCCCTACCCGGGGCTCGTCGTCGACCGTCACTGGAACCTGATCGCCGCGAACCAGGGCACCGAGCGGTTCCTCGCCGGCACACCGCAACGCAACACGATCCGCCTGGTGCTCGGCCCGTGGCAACCGCTGATCGAGAACTTCACCGAGGTCGCCCGCGCGCTGCTCGATCGCGTCGGGGCCGACCTGCTCCGCTACCCGGACGACGAGGAACTCCAGGACCTGCACCGAGAGGTGCAGACCGCCCTGGGAAACGCAGCCGCACCACCCGCGAGCCCCTCCAGCCGGGTCATCTGCCCCCGGTTCCGGATCGACGGCTCGCTGGTGCGCACCATCACGGTCGCCGCGAGGTTCGAATCCGTCGCGGACATCACCCTCGATGAGGTCCGCGTGGAACTGATCTACCCGGAAGACGAACCCTCCGAGCGGTTCTTCCAGGCGCTCGCCAGCGCGCCACCCACGCCGTGAGAACGCGAAGAGCCGGCCACCAGGGCCGGCTCAGACGCAGAGCGGATGACGAGATTCGAACTCGCGACCTCCACCTTGGCAAGGTGGCGCTCTAGCCAACTGAGCTACATCCGCGCGCAGCGGCGCACGGTAACCGCTCCGCGCGGGAGCGGCAAACCGCCGCGCGCAGGTCATCCGGTCCGGGTGATGTCGGTCACAGGTCGAGCCAGGCCCTACGTTCCCCCGTGCTGTCGGGGCGACCGCCAGCAAGCCCAGCGACCACCGTCGTCCCCGCTGCACGCCCGCTCGAAGGTCTGCCCATGGACACGCCGGTGAACAGCCCGGACCGCACCGCCAGACGCGCGGTCACCCTGGCGTTCCTGGCCAACGGGATCGCCGTGGCCTCCTTCCTCGTGCGGATCCCCGACGTGCGCGATCAGCTCGGCTTGCGGGAGGCGACGATCGGGCTGCTGCTGTCGGGGTTGGCCGTCGGCGTCGTCTGTGGCCTGCTCGTGGCAGGACGCATCGTCGGACGCGTCGGCAGCCGTGCGCTGACGCTGGGCGGTGGCGCATCGATCGTCGTCCTCCTGCCAGCAGCAGGCTTCGCACCGAACCGGATCGCGCTCGTCGTCGTGCTGGCGCTGCTCGGGGCCGGGTCGTCGATGATGGACGTCGGTATGAACGCACAGGGCGTTGGCGTCGAGCGCGGTTTCGGACGCTCCATCATGCTCGGACTCCACGGGGCCTGGAGCGTGGGGACGCTGCTCGGCGCCCTCGGTGGCTCGATCGCGATGGGCGTGGGCGTCGGTGTCGGTCCGCATCTGGTCGCGGTCACCCTGTTCATCCTGCTGTGCATGCTCGCCGCGACGCCGGGTCTGCGCGTAGCCGACCGACTGGAACCGGGCACGCGGCCGCGACTCGCCCTGCCGCGCGGGCCGCTGTTCCCCCTGGCGCTCGTCGCGTTCGCCGCCGCGGTCGGTGAGAGCACCGCGACCGACTGGAGCGGCATCCATCTGGCCGACAACCTCGAGGTTGCCGCGGGCCGGGTCGGTTGGGGGTTCGTGGCCTACACCGCGGCCATGACCACGGTGCGCCTGCTCGGCGACGCGGTGGTCCGGCGGGCCGGCCCGGGACGCACGGTGGTCGGCGGGGGGCTCGCCGGCGGGATCGGGTTCATCGTCGTCGCGGTCGCGCCTGCCCTGCCGATCGCCCTGGGCGGGTTCGTGCTGATCGGCCTCGGTATGGGTGTCACCGTGCCGCTGGCGTTCGCGGCCGCTGGCAAGGTCAGCGATGCACCCGGTGCCGGCGTCGCGGCCGTGGCCACGGTCGGCTACCTCGCCTTCATCATCGGCCCGGTCCTGGTCGGGGTCACCGCGGACACCGTCGGGCTCCCGGCCGCCTTCATCGGTGTGGCCGTGCTGATCATGGTACTGACCACCCGTCGGCAGCCGGCCCTGTCGGGCTGACCCCACCGCCATCGGCCGGCGCCGGTTATCGTTCACCGCGCAGCGCACCGGAGATGTCGCGCCGACCCGGACCGGGACGGCCGGAGGGTGGGGTGGCCATGACCGACACACAGGCGCCGGATCCGGCAGCGGAAGGTTTCGCCTACGGACGCATCTGGCTGATCGGGGCGGGCTTCCTCGGTGTCCAGGTCGCCTTCACGCTGTACAACGCGTTCCTGCCGTTGCTGTACCGGGAGTTCTTCGACTCGACCGCGGCCATCGGGTTGTTGATGGGGACCGACAACCTCGTCGGCCTGCTGTTGATCCCGGTCGTCGGCGCCTGGTCCGACCGGATCAACTCACGGCTCGGCCGCCGCTTGCCGTTCATGCTGGTCGCGGTCCCGATCGCCGCCCTGAGCTTCGCCGGGATCCCGTACGCGGCGAACGTCCTGTGGACGCTGATCGTGGTGGAGGTCGTGTTCACCGCCGCGATGCACAGCTACCGCGGCCCGGTCATCTCGCTGATGCCCGACCACGTCCCGCCGGAGCGGCGCTCGACCGGCAACGGCATCATCAACCTGATGGGCGGCGCCGGCGTCCTGATCGCCTTCGGCGGCCTGAGCCTGCTCTACGACATCGATCCCCGCCTGCCATTCGGGATCGGCGCGGTGATCCTGGTCGTGACGCTCGGCGTCGTCTACCTCTCGGCAGAACGCCACCCACCCTACGTCGACGACCAGATCGACACCGGCGCCCGACCGATCGGGGACGCGATCGCCGGGTTCAAGGTCCTGCTGAGCCGGCCGAACCGGGGACAGTTCCTCGTGCTCGCCGCGATGCTGACCTACTTCATCGGCTTCGCCGGACTCGACGCGATGTTCCCGATCTACGGGGTGGAGGAACTGGGCCTCACCGAGGGGCGCGCCGCGTTCATCCTGACGTTCTTCGCCGGGTCGTTCCTGCTGTTCGCGCTCGTTGCCGGGATGCTCGGCACGCGCTACGGCAAGATCCCGACGATGCTGGCGGGCCTGGCGATCCTGCCCGTGCTGTTCCTGGCCGCAACCCCCGTTCGCTCGGCCACCGTGATCGGTGGCCTGTTCATCGTCGGCGGGTTCGCGTGGGGACTGGTCAACGTCCAGGCGATGCCGCTCGTCGCTGACCTCGGCGGTCGTGACCGCATCGGGTTCTACGTCGGGATGTACTACCTGTTCACCATGTTCGGGCAGATGCTGGGTCCGTTCATCCTGGGCTCCGCGATGGATCTGGTCGGCAACCAGGGCATGTTCTACGCCGGCGCGGCGGCGTTCGTCGGCGGGTTCGTCCTGCTGCGCGCCGGGCAGAAGGCGCTTGGCGCCGCCCCGGAGGACCTCGCACGACGGAAGATCGGCGACCTCGAGGATGCCGTTCCCGAACCCTGACGCGGATCCGGGCCAGCGACGTCGGACGGACCGTGGGCCGTGCACCCCGCCGTTCGCCTCTGGCCTTCGCGCAGCAGAACTGCGAGGATGCGCCTGCAGATGGTGCGACCCATCTGTCCATCCGACCCTCCGGGTCGGCCGGCTCGACGGCTGCGTCGTCGGGCGCGTTCCCTGCACGACCTTCCATGCACGAGGAGCACACGTATGCATCATGCAACCGATGCCGCCGAGCACAGGGAGAGGGCCGGCACCCGCCGTTCCCTGTTCGTGATCATGCTCGTCGCGGCCCTGCTGGCGGCGCTGCTGCCGATGAGCCAATCGTCGACGGCGTTCGCAGACAACCACGACTTCCCTGACCTGCCTGAGGACAACGTCCACCGCGACGCCGTCCTGCGGCTCTCTGCCGATGGTGTCCTCCGCGGTTTCGAGGATGGAACCTTCGGACCGGCACGGGCGACGACCCGCGGCCAGTTCGCCACCTACCTCGCCGGTGTCGGCGGCATCGCACCCGCCGAGGCTCCCTACGACTTCTCCGACATCGACGGCAACGTCCATGCCGGCAACATCCAGGCGTTGGCCGACGCCGGCGTCATCGGCGGTTTCGAGGACGGCACCTTCCGTCCCGGGGTTGCCCTGCAGCGCAACCAGGCCGCCTCCCTGGTCGCGCGGTGGCTCGAACTGCAGCCCATCGCCGACGGTCCGTTCGAGGACGTCGGTGGGGTCCACGCCGGCAACGTCAATGCGCTCGCGGAGGTCGAGATCATCCGCGGCCGCACCGCCACGACCTACGAGCCGACCGCACCGCTGCGTCGCGACCAGACCGCCACGATCGCGGTCAACGCCATCGACACCCTGGACGAGGTCGACACGACCCTGACCGTGCTGCACATCAACGACGGTGAGTCGGCACTGCTGCCGGATGAGGATTCCGGCTTCCCGGGGGCCGCCCGCTTCGTCGCTGACCTCAAGGAACTTCGCGGTGAGGTCGAGGCCGAGGGCAACCTGTCGGTGACGATCTCGTCCGGTGACAACTTCCTCGCCGGGCCACGCCTGAACGCCTCGTTCGATGACGCGGCCGACGCCTTCTACGACGCGCTGGTCTACACCGAAGGTGGCTTCGACGCGATGACGATCGGCAACCACGAGTTCGACTTCGGTCCGGACGTCCTGGCGGACTTCATCGAAGCCACGCAGGACATCCCGTTCCTGTCGGCCAACCTGGACGTCAGCGGTGAGCCCCGGCTCGCGCAGCTGCAGACGGATGATCGCCTGGCAGCCAGCACCGTCGTGACCAGGGACGGCACCGACATCGGCATCATCGGTGCGACCTACGAGGGCCTGGAGTCGATCTCCAGCCCACGCAACGCGACCACCGGACCCGTCCTCGCCGCCGTCCAGGCCGAGGCGGATGCTCTGACCGCGGACGGGGTGGACATCATCATCCTGTCCAGCCACCTGCAGAACCTCGACACCGAGATCGGCCTGGTTCCTGAGCTGTCCAACATCGACGCGGTCGTTGGCGGTGGCGGCGGGGAGGCCCTCGGCGACGGCTACCCGGTCCGGGTCGACGACGCGGACGGCAACTCCGTGCCGATCGTGACCGTGCCGGGCAACTACACCGACATCGGGCAGCTGACCCTCAACCTCGACGCGGACGGCAACCTCGTCTACGTCGGGCTCGGCGGGTTGATCCCGGTGGAACTCGACGGTGATCGCGATCAGGTCGTCGCCGACAACGTCGAAGCGCCGGTCGCGGCCTACGTGGCCGATCTGGCTGAGACGGCGATCGGCACGACCGAGGTGCCGTTGGATGGCCGCCGCGGCGAGGACACCCCGGGTGTCCGGTCGCGCGAGACCAACCTGGGCAACCTGATGACGGACGCGTTCCTGTTCTCCGCTGGTGCACGTGCGGCGGAGTTCGACGTCCCCGAAGCCGACGTCGCGCTACAGAACGGCGGCGGCATCCGCAACGATGCGGTCATCCCGGCCGGTGACATCACCGAACTGGACACCTTCAACATCGCGGCGTTCTCCAACATCGTGTCGGTGATGGAGATCGACGGTGCCACCCTGCACTCCGCGCTCGAACGCAGCGTCAGCTCGCTTCCCGGCGCCTCCGGTGCCCACGGACAGTGGGGTGGCGTGCGGTTCACCTACGACACCGATCAGCCCGCTCAGGAGCGCGACACCGACGCGGGCATCGTGACCACGGAGGGTGAACGCATCGTCGATGCGGTCGTCACCCGTGCGAACGGCATGGAGGTCGACCTGGTCGTCGACGGCGACCTGGTCGCCGGTGACGAGATGTTCACCCTGGCCAGCATCGACTTCCTGCTCGGTGGCCAGGACGGCTACGTGATGTTCGGGGATCTCGACTTCACACGGGTCGGGGTCACCTACCAGCAGTCGCTGGCCGAGCACATCGCGGACCTCGGGGTCATCACCGCGGCCGACTATCCGGACGTGAGCGTCGACAACGACGACTTCACCCGGTTCGGTCCGGTCGGGGACTTCACCCTGAACTAACCGCACCCGCACGACCGGTCGGGGCCCCGCGCGAGGGCCCCCCGGGCCCCCCCCCCCGGCCGGGGGGCGGCCGCGTGGGGGGGAACGAGTAGGCGTGGCGGTAGGTCACGCTGATGCGGGGCCCGGCACGTGCGACCTTCGGCACCGCGTGTTTCCAGGTGCGCTGGAAGCTGCCACCCATGACGAGCAGGTCGCCGTGGCCGAGGTCGAACCGCAGCGACGCGCCGCCCTGCGCCGGCCTCGCACGGAACGGGCGCGCCTGCCCGAGCGACACGATCGCGATAATCGCGCTCGGTCGGTCACGGGCGATGCGGTCACCGTGCCACGCGACCGAGTCGCGCCCATCGCGATAGAGGTTGACCCCCACGCGTTCGAAGTCGACCCCGTAGCGGGCCGACAGGCACGTGCCCGCCTCGCGGAGCACCTCCAGCGATCCGGGCAGCTCACCGACCGTCACGCTGGCCGTCAGCCGCGGCCGCAGGACCTCGTCGCCCTGGATCAGTTCGGTGCCCTGGTGCCACGGCATCGCCTCGACGACCACGTCGAACAGGCCGTCGGCACCCTCGAGCCAACCAGGGAGGTGATCGAGCCACGCGTCGTACGCGAGCTCGTGGCGCATCAGCCCCGGATAGCCGGGGTCGAAGCCGGCCACCTCGGCGGCGGCCAGCAGTGATCCCTGCCACGGTGCGGTCTGCATGACCACAGGGTATCGAACCTGTGTTCGACACCCAAGGGCCGGGTCACGCGGGCGCCGCGTCCCCTCCGGCCCCGGCGATCCCCGTCGAGCCGAACCCGCCGTGACCACGCGCGGTGTCATCGAGTCGATCGACCTCGATGACGGTGGCACGCCCAACCGGTTGGAGCAGCAGCTGCGCGATGCGGTCGCCGCGCTCCAGGGTCACCGCCTCCGTTCCGAGGTTGATCAACAGGACCATCACCTCGCCCCGGTACCCCGCATCGATCGTCCCGGGCGCGTTGGCCACCGTGATCCCCTGCCTGCGGGCCAGACCCGACCGTGGGTGCACGAGCCCCACCCACCCCGGCGGGATCGCCACGGCCAGGCCCGTGGGCACCGCCGCCCGGCCCATGGGTGCGAGGGTGACCTCGGTCTGGGCGGCCAGGTCCATCCCGGCGTCTCCGTCGTGGGCGTAGGCCGGGAGTGGCACCGTCGGATCCAGGCGGACGACCTCGAGGGACAGGTCGGCGGAGCGATCAGCCATCGACGACATCCTCGGACCCTTCGGTGACGACCGGGTGCGGGGTGATGACATCGGCATCCGAGCCCGTCCGCGGCATGCGGCGGCCCTTCTGCTCGGTCGCAGCCTGCGCGCAGCGCAGCAGTTCGGTGACCGACACCACCAGGTGGCCGGTGATGCGCTCCACGTCCGGCAGCGCGTCGTAGTCCGCGGTGAACCCGAAGTTCATCCATCCGTCGATCGACATCACCCCGACCCCGAACGAGTGGTTGGCCGCCAGCGGGGTGAACGGGAACGCCCCGAGCAACCGGGCACCCAGGCAGTAGATCGGGATCTGCGGACCGGGCACGTTGGTCACCAGGAAGTTGAACAGTCGGCTGTTGACCGCGACGCGGGAGGCCATCGCATGGATCGTCGGCGGGGCGAAGTCGCCCAGGCCGATCAGGAAGCCGGCACCGACCGCGGCGTGGCTGGACTTGACCTCGCTCATCGCGTCGTGGCAGATGCGCAGGCGCTCGATGGGATCCATCTCCCACATCGGCAGGTCGACGAAGGAGGTCACGACCCGGTTGCCGAGCTTGTGCGACTCGGAGTCCGACCGGGTGCTGACCGGCACCATCGCCCGCAGCCACAGCCCGTCGGTGCGGGCGCTGCGATCGCGTAGGAACCGCCCGACCGCATCCGCGACGACCGCGAGCACCACGTCGTTGACGGTCGTGCCGAACGCGTTCTTGATCGTCTTGACGTCCTCCAGGGCGACGCGCTGGATCGCGAACCGGCGGTGGGTGCCCGGTGGCTGGTTCAGCAGCGAACGCGGCGCCGGCTTGGTGAGGTTCGAGCGCACGACCTTGGCCACGCCGCGCCCGACCATCGCGACCTTCTTGGCGGTCTTGGCGGGCGTCCGTGCGACCCGCTGTGCGGACTCGACGAGTTCGGTCGGGCTCGTCGCCAGCCGGACCGCCTGGTCGGCTGCGAGCTCAGCGGGCGAGGGCGTCGCCGCGGGCTCCCAGGGCTGCGGCGGCGGGATCTCGTCCGACTGGTCAGGTGTGAGGTCGAGCATCACCGTGGCGATGTCGATCCCGGACATCCCGTCGACCATGGCGTGGTGGCTCTTGCCGAGGATCGCGATGCGGTCGTCCTCGAGCCCCTCGATCACGTACAGCTCCCACAGCGGCCGGTTGCGGTCGAGTTGCCGCGACAGGATGCGCATGCAGTACTCGGTGAGCTGCTCGGTGGAGCCGGGTGCGGGCAGGGCCGCGTGACGCACGTGGTAGGACAGGTCGAAGTGCCGGTCGTCGACCCAGACCGGGTTGCCCACCTTCATCGGCGGGTAGGCCAGGCGCTGGCGGTATCGCGGCACCAGGTGCAGCCGCGACCGGACGACCTCCAGGAACCGCGAGAACGTGAACGTCGAGCGGTCCGCCGGCGGATCGAAGATGAACAGTCCTCCGACGTGCATGTGCAGCGTCGGCGATTCCATCTCCAGGAAGGCCGCGTCGATCCCTACCAGCCGGTCCCCGTGCCGCTGCCGCACACCCTCGCTCTCCGGTCGCGCGGCAGCGCCACCACCATCGTGGTCGACCGCGTCCTGTGCCTCTGGTTCGGCCACGCGCCGCACCTCCCGTCCGGCGACCGAGCGTAGCGGCCGCTCCCGAGGGCTCAGCGGGGCGCGGTCCGCGTGGGTCCGCGGGCATCCGTCACAGCAGGATCAGCGGGGCTTCATGCGCAGTGAGCCGTCGAGCCGCACCACCTCGCCGTTGAGGTAGGGGTTCTCGACGAGTTGGTGGACGAGCAGGCCGTACTCGTCCGGTTGCCCGAGTCGGTGTGGGTGCGGGATGTCCTCGGCCAGCGCGTCGCGGGCCTCGTCGGGCAGGCCCGCGAGCATCGGCGTGTCGAAGGTGCCGGGCGCGATCGTGAGCACCCGGATCTGGTGCCGGGCGAGGTCACGGGCTGCCGGCAGCGTCATGCCGACGACCCCGCCCTTCGACGCGCTGTAGGCGATCTGGCCGACCTGACCGTCGTAGGCGGCGATCGATGCGGTGTTGACGATGACCCCACGGTCGCCGTCGACCGGTTCGTTGTCGGCCATCGCCGCGGCCGCCAGGCGCAGGACGTTGAAGGTGCCGACGAGGTTGATGCCGATGACGGTCCGGAACAGCTCGAGGTCGTGCGGCCCCTCGCGGCCGAGGACCCGCGCCGCCCACCCCACGCCGGCGCAGTTGACCGCGACGCGTAGCTCGCCCAGCTCACCGGCCTGCGCGATCGCCTCCGTGACGGCGTCCGGGTCGGTGACATCGGCGGGGACGAACACGGCCCGCTCCCCCAGCTCGTCGACCAGCGCGCCGCCGTCCGCGGTCGGCAGGTCGAGCAGGGCGACGTTCGCGCCGGCTGCGTGCAGGCGTCGGGCGGTCGCAGCGCCGAGGCCCGACGCGCCGCCGGTGATGAGGGCGACGTGGGACGAGGTCAACCGCATGTGTGGCTCCCGAGGTGTGGGTGCGCCGGAGCGTAGTCCCGACCCCGGGTGCCCCCGGGGCCACCGACCCGTTAGCGTCAGCCGGCACCGACCCGAGGCAGGAACCGCCGATGTCACGCACCGCCCCCTACGGCACCTGGCCGTCCGAGCTGACCCCGGAGCTGCTGGTCGCCGGCGCGAAGGGCCTCAGCGAACTGCAGGTCGACGGTGACCGGGTGTGTTGGCTCGAGTCCCGCCCGTCCGAGGGCGGTCGTCAGGCCATCATGCAGCGGGACGCCCAGGGCCGGATCACCGAGCTCACCCCGCCGGATGCCAACGCCAGGACCCGGGTCCACGAGTACGGCGGCGGGAGCTACCTCGCCGCAGGTGGGGTGGTGTGGTTCACCGAACACACCGACCAGCGGATCCACCGCCTGGAGCCGGCCACCGGGGATGCCACCCCCGGTCCGGCCCGGCCGATCACCCCGGAACCGGTGGAGCCGGCCGCCCTGCGCTACACCGAACTGCAGCTGAGCCCGGACGGTCGGTGGATCGTGTGCGTCCGGGAACGGCACGACGGCCCGACGGCCAAGGATGTCCTCAACGAGATCGTGGTGCTGCCCGCGGACGGTGCGGGCGATGACGAGGTCCGCGTGCTGTGCCGCGGCCGTGACTTCTACGCCGCACCCCGCCTGCCCCCCGATGGGACCTCGTTGGCGTTCATCGCCTGGGATCACCCGAACATGCCGTGGGACGACACCGAGCTGGTGGTCTGCGACGTCCACGAGGACGGCGACGGCCTGCTGCAGGTCGGCGCACCCGTGTCGATCACCGGCGGTTCCGGCGCCGGGGAGAGCCTGCTCGCGCCGGCCTGGTCACCGGACGGGGTCCTGCACGTCATCAGCGACCGCAGCGGCTGGTGGAACCTCCACCGGGTGGACCCTGACGGGCTGCACAACCTCGCCGAGGTGGCGGTGGAGCTCGGCGCTCCGCACTGGCAGTTCGGCGCGTCGCTGTACGGGTTCCTGGACGACGGCCGGATCGCGGTCATCGCGACCGAGCAGGCCGTGTCCCGCCCCAGCATCCTGGATCCGGTCGCGGGCACCGTCGCACCGCTGCCGGTGCCGCACATCTCGGTGCGTGGGTTGGCGACGCGCGGCAACACCGTCACCTACCTCGGTGGTTCCCCCACGCATCCGGACGCGCTCATCCACCTCGATGCTGCTGCCGCAGGCGATGAAGCTGACGCGGCCGATGGTGCCGCCACGGCCGATGGTGCCGCCACGGCCGGCGGGGACGGGCCGGTCTGGGAGGAGCTCTACGTCAGCCGCGAGCTACCGGTCGCCGCCGCCTGGCTATCCGAGC